>CAZYKP010000009.1:0-164712 GCA_964648025.1 uncultured Pirellulales bacterium
ACAAACAAGGGCAGACGGAAAGCCCTGGGTCGAAAACTTCTCCGAAGGTCAGTAGCAGCCAGCTTGGGAAAAGTCAGCGTCACTATGGAGTTACTTGCTGGAAGGGATGTCCTCTGTGGGGTTCCGGTTCTCGGCGGCGTTTTGTGTGTTCGTCACGAGGAATTTCCCGAGGGTCATCCAGACCAGAGCAAAAGCCTTCAGGACAGCATCTCAAATGCTCGAGCCACCTGATCTTTGCTTTTTTGCTTTTGGGAAGGGTTCCTGCTCCTCTAAAATACAGGAAACACTGGATTGACCGCGGATCTGCCAGCCTTTCCATCAAACCGGACCAGTCAAGGTTTTTTCCTACCTCGGCAGGTCATCCTCGAGAGGACGAGATTGGATGAAAGTTGCTGACCTTTTGGAAAGCCGCTTGGCCAGTTGGAAGGAACTGGATCGGTTGTGTAGTCAACTGGAACGGTCGAACCGGCGGAAGATCGGGGCGAAGGTCATCGAGCGATTCTCGGGGCTCTACCGCTCAGCCTGTGCGGATTTGGCTCTGGCGGATGCCTATCAACTGCCGCAACAGACCATTGATTTTCTCCATCAGTTGGTAGGCCGAGCTCACAATCAACTTTATCGAAGTCGGCGATTTAACTATCAGGCCTGGGGCTATGAGTTGGTTTATGGGATACCCTACAGACTGATTCGGGACCCCTTTGTGTTATTTGCCCATGTGCTTTTTTGGGGGGTGTTCATCGCCTCAGCCTTGTTGGCCTATGATGATGAGTCCTTTGCAGTCAGCGTGCTGGGGTCTGAGCAAATGTCGGCTCTGCAGATGATGTACTCCCAGGAGAACACGCCAGACGCGGAGAGCCAAGGCTTTATGACCGGGGTTTACATCGCCAATAACACCAGCATCGGCCTGATGGTGTTTCTCTTCGGGTTGATCTTCGGCGTCGGGGGTCTGTGGATGACGTTGATGAACGCTTGCCAACTGGGGACTTCCTTTGGCTGGATGGCCACGACCCCTCAATCAGACAACTTCTTTACTTTTGTGACTGCTCACGGTCCGTTTGAATTGACTGCCGTTGTCTTAGCCGCAGCTGCCGGCATGCGGCTGGGCTTTTCCTTTGTGGATACACGGGGCTACACCCGGATGGCTTCGTTAGTCCGCGCTGCCAAGCAATCACTGGGAACCATGGCCCTAGCGGGGATTCTGTTCGCCTTGGCGGCCTGTGTAGAAGGTTGGATTTCCCCATCGCCGCTGCCCTATTGGATCAAGGCCGCCGTTGCCATCAGCTCCACCGTGCTCATGCTCAGCTACGCACTGATTTTGGGCTTCATCGCTCCGGCACCACCGACCACCCCATCCGCGACTCAGCCAGCAACAGCCCACTGAGGTTGGGGACAATCTTGGCTCGTCCGGCTTCCCAAACGGCTGCGACATGAATGGTTCTTCTGCTGTTGCGGCGTTTTGGGCGAGCAAGAATGTTCCCCAAGAGCAGTCATTTCGAGTCCTGCCGACTTGTCTACCGTGGCACTCTCGCTTGATCGCCGTTTGTGGTGTCGCTGGGTCCGTGCTGTGGTCACTCAGCAACGGAGCATTGGTATTCTGGTTCTCCGGCCACTGATCGGTCCGGTCCCACACAGCAGTGACCTGCACGGCAGTCACACGCACGGCAATCACCCGCACGGCGGTTATCCGCAGCCGGCACATCCAGCAAACACACGGAGCAAAGATCGTGCAGTTGGATAAGACCCGAGTGGTCATCCGCGAACGGAGCTACCTCGATATCCTGGAGCTGTCACTGCAAGTGACTCGAGGCCATGCCCTCCCCTTACTGGCAGCATGGGCTCTCGGGGTCGTCCCCTTCCTGGTGCTCAACGATCTGGCGATCAACGGCCCCTTTTTGGCGATCGATTGGCTGAATACCACAACCCTGGAAACGGATTATCTGATCTCCGAACAGGATTCCTTAGACAATCAGCGATTGTCCTATTACTACATTTTGCAGCTGGCCATCCTTGTGCAGACTCCCTTGGCCACCGCCCCAATGACCTTGTACCTCAGCCAGGCCTTGTTTGTCGAACGGCCCAAAACACGCCAACTTGTACGCGATCTGGTTCCTGCCCTGCCAGGCTTGACTGTCTACCAATTTTTGCTCCGAGGCAGTCTTACACTGTTGTTCCTCGGGGTTGTCAGCTGCCAATCCGACGCAAAGTTGCATGCCCTCTTGTGGTTTTTCTTGGGGGGGCTATTACTCGGCGTCGGGCGGACCTACTTTATATCTCCCTATTTTAATGAAATCATTCTGCTGGAACGCGTGAAACTCGCTCAGATCAGGAAGCGTTCTCGGGCATTACACCGCAACAGTGGCGGATTGCTGTTTGGGCGTTGGTTGGCGACGATCTGCTGGGCTGGCCTGCTGACGATGGTCATCTGGGCGTCGCTGACGATCCTGCAAGGACAGTTGATCGCGCAGTCCCCCACCGGTGGCCGGGAAATAGCCAGCTTCCGCTATCTGCTGCCCTTGTCGATTTGGATGGTGGTCGGCTTCTTGTGCGTGGTGCGGTTTCTCTCCTATTTAGACCTGAGAATCCGCCGAGAAGGATGGGAAATCGAGCTGAAAATGCGAGCCGAGGCCAAACGGCTCGGCTCGAGGCTGACCTGATCTCCAGCCCCTCAAGCCCTGAGAAGAGACTTTCTCGTGTTGGAGAACCTTTGTGTTTGATTCTGGCTTGTTGGCCTTGGGCCAGATTGCCTTGGGCCAGATTGCCCTCGGCCGGATTGCCTTAGGCCGGATTGCCTTAGGCCGGATTGCCTCGGGCCGGATTGCCTTGGGCCGGATTGCCTCGGTGCAAATCGCCTTGGGCCAGTCCGCCTTCAGTGGGTGGAACTGGGCTCGGTGGAACTGGGCTCGGTGGAACTGGGCTCGGGGGAACTGGGCTCGGTTGTTCGGCGTTGCGGTTGTCATGGCCCTGGCGATGCCGGTCGCTCTGCTTCAAGCTCAGCCTGTCGGTCCACCCACGGATGGCTCGACCGACCCTGTGGCCGAGGCAGGCCAGGCTTTAGCTGACGGGGGTTTTCGGTGGTACGATGAGGCCACCGACGATCTGCGGCCGCTTCGGGTGCTCCCTTCTGAGGAGCCTCGGAAACGCTCAGAGTCGGCCTCGCAGGCCACCACCTGGCTCGCTTGGGTCTTTTTGATCGTCTTGGGCCTCCTGCTGGTAGGGATTCCGTTGTATCTGGCCTTCAACAGGGCTCCTCCTCCAACGTTGGAATCCTCTGTTCCAAGACGCCTCTCGATTCAGGCAGACCGGATTGTCGCATTGCCGGTGCAGTTGGACCCAAAAAGCGACAATCTTCTCGAGGAAAGCCAGAAGCATTTTCGCCTCGGCGATTACAAACAAGCGTTGATCTATTTGTTTAGCCACCAATTGCTGGTGCTGGACCAGGCCCATTTCATCCGGCTCTCGCGAGGCAAAACCAACCGCCAGTACCTGCGAGAACTCCGCCGCCATCGCCCGGACTTAGCCTCACTGTTGGAGCCGAACATCCTGGCCTTTGAGCAGGTCTATTTCGGTCAGCATGCCATCGATCAGACCCGCTACCAACAGTGCTGGGAACAGTTCCGCCAGATGGAACAGCGGCTGCCCGGCGGCTCCTGACCAAGAGCCCAAGAAAACCCAGAAGCCGCATCACAGCCCCTTACCGAAAGACCTGACCAGTGGACCGGCGACCTCCCAGCTCGGCAGTCCGCGCGACCGGAGGAGGCTCTCTCTGGGTTGAAACTTGCCACCCTGCCGCCGGCCATCCGGCTTGCTGCGGCTGCGCCACTGAGGATCTTGAGAAGGGCGAGAGGCCGGCAGGGCCGGGTGCAGACCGACGAGCGGTCAGTTCCCGCTGACAGGCGGCGATCAGCTCTTCAGCAAACGCCGAGGGCTGAGTGTCTTGGGCGAGGGCTCGCTTGGTGTGAACTGGCGCTTCGAAGACAAGTGCCTCCTCTTTGAGCTTGACGATCAATTCCTCAGGCAGGTCTTTGACAAAGGCGGCGACTTGCCAAAGGCGAATAGGCTGCGGTTGCTGCTGCAAACGGTCAGTCACCCCGCGGCAGGTCAGCTGAGCCAAATTGATGCGATCTCCCTGCCAGGCCAACGTTGCCAAGCTGGCCCCCAAACGAGGCAACACACTGGGATGTTCCCCCTGCGGCAACGCCTTCAAGTTTTCCAGAAGCCATTCCAGCCAATCCCCGTGAGGCGGACTGCCTTGGGCAAAAGCAGCCAAAATCACTTCGCAGCGGATCCGTGGGTTGGTCAGCCTGACGACAAGCTGCCGAATTCTGCGGGAGACTCGTTGCAACTGACGCTCTTGCCCCCCTTTTGACCAGGCAGCTGCCAACCGCAGCAGAAGCCCCAGAGTCTCAGCCAGGTGCTCCTCCGACGGAAGAGAACGACGTCCCCAGCCGAGACTCTCCTCGTCCAGAAGGACATCCGTAGCCTGTTCCAGTCGCTTCCAGGCGAGTTGTTGTTGATCGGCCCGACTGTGCCAGCTTGCCAAGGCCAACAGCCCGTGGATCTGATCCAACGTGCCAGACCTCTGAGCTATCTCCTGATCGATACGCCGCAGCAGAGAGTCCGTTGCCTGCTGACCTTCGGGGCGATTCCGAGCGACCTCGGCAATCCCAAGAAACAACTCCACCCGGCTGGCTGGCCGCTGACAGGCCTCCGCCAAACGAAACGCCACAGGAGTGTTACCCAAGGCAAGCTCAGCTTCAGCCAATTCCACCAGCAAATCTGAGCAAGCCAAGGCAGTATCGGAAGGCATCTCATCGGCGGCCTGAAAGGCAAACCACAAGTCCTCGTGAGCAAGCTCAGGCCGAGTCATTTGAATCTGCCGCCGGGCAATGGCCACATAAGCTCTTCCGCGTTTCAGGGGGTTGGCGATCAATCCGGCGACTTTGGAAGCCTCACGGAGGTCTCCAGCGGTCAACAAACCCTCCACGGCTCCTTGCAAACCGGCATCCTGGTCATCGAGATGGCCAAAGCGGAGAGCCAACCCCACAGCCGCCTGCAGGCGTCCCCGTCGTGCCAGTTCCGCAGCCAACCGTCTGATCAGCTTCGGCTGAGAAGCTCTCTGCTTTTGGGCATGCTGGTGGGGCTCTTGGCTGGAGTAGGCGTGTTGGTGGTGAGCTTGTTGCTGAAAGACTGACTCGGCGGGATCCAGTTCGTTTGAGCCGGCCAAGCTCATCAATCCCGCAGAGGCAGCCTGAAGCAACCGGCTCGCTGAGGACGGGTCCCCGCCTCGCTGGACCAGTTCTGCAGACTGGAGCAGACCCCAAAGGCACCAAACCAAGTTCTGGTGGGCCTGCCTAGCATCGGCCCCTGCCGACTGCTTCTGCCGATAAATCCACAGCGTCTTCCGAAAAGCCCTCAGGGATTCTGCTGTATGCCGCTTCAGCAGCGAGACCGAGTCTCCTGAGTTGTGTGACGTCGATTCTGTGGGTGAGAGTGGTCGAGGTTGCCGGGCTAGCACGACGCCCTGAGGACGCTCGACGGCCACTTGAGTCGAAGCCGGACCCGCCGCCTGCACCCCTGGTTCGAGAACCTCCAACATCATCAGAGAAACTGTGAAGGAGCCGACTGCCGGCAGAACAAAGCGATGCAGCCACCACTGCCAAACCGACGGGCGTTGGCGGCTGACCGACTCAGCCAGTCTGGTTGGCATGGCAACTTAGGCGAACAGGGTTCACAGAAACCGCTTGAGAAGTGCGTCGAGGCCATTGGAGCGGTCTGACAAAAACGGGGCGGATTTTGCGCTGTCGGCCAAACCACCGCTAGGCCAGTTTTGGGCTGCAAAGCGGACGAGCAGACGCTGCTAATGGTTCAGCAAAACGGACCGAGGACGTTGTCCTGGCTCGAGTGTTGCAGATTGTGGCGGAGGCTCACCTGTTGAGACCTCAACCGAGAGAAGATTCAAAGCCAACCGCAGCCAAAATCCGGAATCGACCGGCCAGGGATGCCCGAGCAGAGGCGATTCCCCAAGCCGCTTGACTTGCTCGGGCAACTGAGGTTCTTTGACAGACGACCACTACTACAGGCCTTTAAGACAATGGGGGAAACGTTGCCCATGCAGAAAAGCTTGATGATCTTGGCTGGACTCTTAAGCCTGACAACCTGTGGGTCGCGAGGCGAATTGGCTTCGGCAGGGGTCAAACCTTTTCGTCCGACTGCTCAGCGGGAAATCGTTCCAACCGGCTCCCTGCTGGAGGTGCTCTTTCGTGGTGGGGAGTTTACTGAGGGGCCAGCTCCTGCCGCCGATGGGAAGATCCTGTTTTCCGATATCGGCAATCGGATCCTCCGCTTCGATCCGGCCACAACTCAAGTGAGCGTGTTTCGAGAGCCCAGCGGAAAGGCCAATGGGCTGATGTTCGATCCAGAAGGTCGGCTGGTCGCCTGCGAAGGGGCCAACGGCGGAGGACGCCGACTCTCGATCACCGAGGCCGACGGGACCGTCCGGACCTTGGCCGACCGCTATCAAGGCAAGCGATTCAATAGCCCCAACGACCTGGCGATGACCTCAACCGGGGTCATCTACTTCACCGATCCTCGCTACGTTGGGGACGAACCTCGGGAAATGGACTTCGAAGGAGTCTTTCGAGTAACACCGCAAGGTCAGGTCACCCTGGCGACCGATCAGTTGCAAAAGCCCAACGGGATCGTCATTTCGCCAGACCAGAAGACGATCTACATCGCCGACAACAACTCCAATCCGCAAGGCAACCACCACCTCACAGCTTTCTCAATCCAAGCAGATGGATCCTTAAAGGAGAAGCGCATCTTGTGGGATTTCGGCCCCAACCGTCGTGGCATCGACGGGATGGCCATCGACCAAAAGGGCAACCTGTATGCCACAGCCGGATCAGGCCCGAACGCAGGCGTTTACGTCTTCTCACCGGAAGGCCAACCTTTGGCGTTGATCACCGTTGCTGGCGTTCCGACCAACTGTGTCTTTGCAGGACCCGAACTGAAGACTTTGTACATCACCGCCGGAGTTCCTCCAGCGGATGACTCCAACGTACCACCGCGGTTTGGCCTGTACCGCATCACACTCAGCCAATCCGGCTCTTTGGTGTTTCCCCCCAAACGTTGACAGGCAGAACGGAGAAACCCGCAGGGATCAAAGATCTCCGGCCTGTCAAGCAGTCGGAGAGAAGCACCCCAAAAGCCATCAGGACCTGCCGGGCGGTGACTTCATCGTCTCGAAAACCAGGGCATCCCCTCCCACCATGGCAGGTCGGCTCTGGCAGATCCGGGAAAACGCCCAGCGCCTGGACGAAAGCTCGGCAGCTGGCCAGGCTCGCCCCAGTTCGATCCTTGGTTATTTGATCCCTGGTAGTTCGATTCTTGGTTGTTTGATCCTGGGTGATTCGGTGCGTCAGGCTTTGATGTCTCGGGCTTTGGCCGGCCATGTTTCCGCCAGCCCTGATTCCACCAGGATTGGTTGGGCCAGCCTTGGTTTGAGCGGCCTTGGTTTGAGCGGCCTTGGTTTGGCCGGCCTTGGTTTGGCCGGCCTTGGTTTGGCCGGCTGCGGGACCTGTAGATTTCGGTCAGATGATCCTTGACGTCCTGGGGGCTGCGTTGCTCTAGCTCCCGTTGCTTTTCTGCGGGAAGGCTGAGGAAGAGCTCTTCCAACTTGTCGGCCGTTGGTCGCCGGAAGTGACGAAGTTGCCAAGTCAGGGAGAACTCAACCCAGGCCCGCAGCAGTTGCAGTTGTGCTGCTGAGTCCTTGGGGGCAATTTGCTCCAGACGTTCTCGGGTCTCTTCGGAGAGACTCTTTCGTAACTCGGTCAAGGCCGACTCAGGAAGTTGACGGCCGGGGAACCGAGGGAAAGGCCCCCTCATCCGCCCGAGGGCCGATGCCACACGCAAAACCCTCGCCAGTTCGATCCGATCCAACCGCCACAGCCGGTTGAGGCGTTGTTCTCGAGAATGCGTCTTCAACTCCCTCTGACGGTGTTCCGGGAGATCTTGGAACCACTCCACGTAGAGCTGCATAATTTCGGTGAGACGGTCGGAATCGGGATGGTCCGCCAGCGATCGATGCAGTTGACGGAGCTCGGCCTGCTGATCGGGATGCTCCAGAAACCACTTCAGCTGCCGAGCCAGTCGATCTTTTGCCGCCGGATCCAAGGCCGAAACAAACTCACGCCTGACCGCCCAGTCTTCGCTCGAAAGGGAGCTGGCCTCCACGCGACCTTGGAGAATCTCCTCAGGGATACCTCCGACAGCTGATTGCTGCCCATCGGCACCGCTGCCCTCCGGCACAGGTTCCCCCAGAACTGATTGTGTCTGAGACTCTTGGACTTGAGATTCTTGGACTTGAGATTCTTGGACTTGGGATTCTTGTGCTTGGGATGACTGCTCTGGGGCGGGCTGACCGTTTTGGCGGCCGGCTTGAGCTGGCCGAGTTGGCCGGCGAGGGGGGAGAACATTCTTCAGAGGGGGCTGTTCGTCTGGGGTGAAGAGCCCTCGGCGGTCAAGTTCCTCCAGAAACTGGATGTGCTCGATCAACTGGTATTCATCCATCCGCACCAACAGCGGCAAATTGATAATCAGTGCTCGGTCGGGGTCCGGCCAGGAGAGACGGACAACCAGAAAGGCGATCAGGGCGATTCCGCAGAATGCCCCGACCGACCACAGTCGCTGACGTGCTCTGCGGCGAGGGATCGCAGCGGTGGCCTGCTGGAGATCTTCCTCAGCCACTTGGGCGACAAGGTCAACGGTTGTCTTGGTAAAGTCGTGATCAGCGGCAGAACGAGGCAACTGATCCAATGCGTCCCAGACAGCTTCCAACTGCTGGAGGTCTTGGCGAGCTTGGGCATCGATGGCCAGCCGCTGCTCCACCTGCCGGCTGCTGTGCACATCGAGCTCGCCATCCAGGTAGGCTGTCAGGACATCCTGCCAGGTTTCCTCGGCCACCGTCGGCAGCAGATCCGTCTCTGCTAATTGGGGCGACTGGGCCTTGGCATTGGTTTGGGTCGTGCTCATGCGGACTGCGTCACCGGCAATCTGTGCCTCAACAACTTACGGACGAAAACGACGTCTCAACGCAAACACATTCCAGCAAGCCATCAAGGTGACGCCTCTTTCAGGTTTGCGACCCTGCCTGAGTGCGAGCAAGCTCATCGGCAGGGACATTCCCCTCAAGGGAGGCCTTGTCAGAGGGTCGTTGCCCTCGATCGAGGTAGGGTTCAATAATCTGGCGTAAGTTCTCGCGAGCTCGGGAAAGCAGTGACTTGACAGCCTTGGGACTCAAATCCATCACCTCGGCGATGTCCGCGTAACTCATTTCCTCAAACTTGTTCAGCAGAACCGCCAGCCGCTGCCGCTCGTTCAGGCTTCCCACTGCCAACTGCACGATGTCACGCATCTCGGCTTTATCCAGCTGGCGTGCCGGGAGTTGCCCGCTCGAGACAGAGGTCATCTGGGCCAGGGGTTGCAGACCGCTCTCAGTGGAGCTTTCTACCCCCAGATTGACCTCCTTGCGACGAGAAAGGCTTCGCCTCGCGTTCAGTGCCACATTGTTGGCGATGGTAAACAGCCAGGTGCTGAATTTCGCCGTCGGCTCGTAGCGTTTGCGGCTGCGATAGACGCGGAGAAAAACATCCTGAGCCAGATCCTCAGCCTGCTCTCGGTGGCCGACTAAGTGCTCCAAAACCGAAACCAGACGATTCTGGTAACGGAGCACCAGTTCCTCAAAAGCAGCCGCATCATCATCGCGTACCGCCAGCATCAGCCGCACGTCCGGGTCGCGAGCTGGATAATTGCTCAGAGCTTGTGTTTCTTGGACGGACAACGCAGCCTCGAACTGTGAGAATAGCCACCCGTCACATCGGGGCCTCTGAGGGCCTCTGTCGCCCGGATTCCAGGTGTTCCCTAATTCCAGGTGTTCCCGGATTCCAGGTGTTCCCGGATTCCAGGTGTTCCCTAATTCCAGAGCGGTCTTGAGCGGAGTGGTCTCCATTCAAGCGGCACCACTGTGCTGTTCAAGAAAGAAAACCCCGGCCACTAGCCAGAAGTTCCGCTCTTCTCAGATTCTCCATCCCACACCCGGACGTCAACCGAGGCAACCGTTTGGTCTGAGCTCGGGGAATCCTTAGAATCTCCAACCTTTTGACGGTCTAATGCTTGCTTTTGAGGGCTCATAGGAGCCAAAGCCACCTCTTGGGTGCTGCTGCGACGCAGCTGCCCACAAGCAGCGTTGATGCGGTCACCTTTTCGCTTGCGGATCTGAACCTGCACGTGAGCTTGTTCCAGAATCCTCACAAAACGGGTAACCGCTTGAGAAGATGGAGTCTGGTAAGCAAGCCCCTCAACAGGATTAAAGGGAATCAAGTTGACTAAGGCATTTCTGCCCTGAAGCAAGGTTGCCAGTCTGCGTGCCTGGGCGGGTTGATCATTCAGTCCAGCAAGAAGCACGTATTCATAGGTGATCCTCCGTCCAGTAACCTGAAAAAACCGGTCTGCAGCTTGTAGGATCTGACTAATGCCAATCTTGCGACTGACCGGCACGAGCTGGTTCCGGAGTTGATCATCGGGAGCATGCAGAGAAACGGCCAGGTGATAGGGCACGTCCAAATCAGCCAGTTGGTTCATCGCTGCGGGAAGCCCAACGGTGCTGATGGTGATCCGTCGAGCGCTGATGTTGAGGCCGTCTTGGGCCGTGGCGTCTGAGAGGGCCGGCAAGAGCCGCTGGAGGTTGGCCAGGGGCTCGCCCATCCCCATGATGACGATGTGACTGAGACGTTCGTCGGCTGGCAGGAGCCGATCAAGCCGGAGGATTTGTTCCAAAATCTCCCCGGTCGTCAAGTTACGGGCGACGCCATCCAGACCGCTGGCACAAAAGACACAGCCCATCGCACAGCCGACCTGCGTGCTGATACAAATGCTGCGGCGGAGGCCTTCTCGCAGCAACACGCACTCAATGCGGTGTCCATCTGGCCAGCCCAGCAGTAGCTTCTCGGTGCCGTCTTGTGTTGTCAGCTGCTTGACCACCGAGGCGCTCCAGAGTGAGAACTCGGCAGCCAACTGTTGGCGAAGAGCGGCCGGCAAATCAGTCATGGCCTCGATCGAGGCAGCACGTCCTGCGAACAGCCAGCGGCGGATCTGCCTGGCGCGAAAAGCCGGCTGATTGTGCTGCTTGAGCCAGTCGGCCAACTCAGCAGGGCGGAGGTCAAGCAGATGTCGTTTGGTTGGTCTCAGCAGGTCGCTCATGAGGTGCCAAGGAAAAGAGTTCCTGCCGATGATCGGTCAGCAGAATAGTTGAGTCGGTTTGCAACGCCAACAAGGCTCGGGCAGCAATCCGACAGAACGCCTCAGCTCACAGGTCTGAGGGGCTTTCTTGTCTGAGGGGCTTTTCGGCCCGATGGTTAGCTTGATGGTTCAGCTTGTGGGCATCATTTTACCTGGTGAGCAGGAGGCCACAATTTTCCTTCAGCAAGGCTTCGCTCTGGCGTCGCGATTCTGCTGAACCCCATAATGCCCTGCAGAAGCGTCTGAACGCCTGGCCGTGCTTTTGATCAAGAGTTTGAAGACATCTGGGAACATCCTGAAGAGATGAGATCGACCGACCCTCTGAGGGGCTCTGTCTTAATTCTGGCAGCCCTGACAACACCAACGGTTTTCTGCTTGCTCGCAGCCGAACTCGCCTTGGCAGAGACACCTGGAGTTTGGGTGAAGGGGCACTTGGATGAGATCGTCCAGCTCTACCGGCACTTTCACAGTCATCCGGAGCTGTCTTTCCAAGAGAAACGGACGGCTGCTCGGCTGGCTGAAGAGCTTCGGGCCCTCGGAGCGGAGGTGACCACCGAGGTCGGCGGGTATGGTGTGGTCGCCCTGCTGAAAAACGGCGAGGGCCCCACCTTGATGTTTCGGACCGACCTGGACGCGTTACCGGTGACCGAAGATACGGGGTTGGTCTACGCTTCCAAGGTCCGGACCAAAAGTGCCACCGGTCAGGATGTCGGAGTGATGCATGCCTGCGGTCATGATATCCACATCACCAATCTGGTTGCAACGGCCCGTTATCTGGCCGCTCACAAGGATGCCTGGCGGGGCACGGTTATGTTCATCGGTCAGCCGGCGGAAGAACGAGGGGCTGGTGCCAAGGCCATGCTCGAAGACGGTTTGTTTACTCGGTTTCCCAAACCGGACATGGCCCTGGCTCTGCATGTGGGAAGCGATCTTGCTGTTGGCAAGCTTGCCTACCGAGCCGGCTATGCCTTGGCCAATGTCGATAGCGTGGATATCACCGTGCGGGGCCGAGGCGGCCATGGCTCTGCGCCACAAACAACGATCGACCCGGTTGCTCAAGCGGCTTATTTGATTGTCGATCTGCAAGCGATTGTTGCCCGTGAGATCGACCCCCGAGATCCAGCTGTGGTGACCGTGGGCAGTATCCGAGGAGGGACCAAGCACAACATCATCGGCGACACCTGTCATCTGCAGTTGACTGTGCGGAGTTACACAGCAGAAGTTCGAGAAAAGCTCTTGGGGGCCATCAAACGCAAGGCCCTGGCAACCGCCCAAAGCTTCAACGCTCCTGAGCCGATCATCAAGGTCTCCGAGGGAACTCCGGCCCTGAAGAACGACCCGAAACTGGTCCAAAAGGTTCTGCCGACCTTCCGACGCATTGTGGGAGGCGAGAATCTGCAGGAAGCTCAGCCAAGCATGGGTGGCGAGGATTTTTCGCGCTACGGGCTGGCCGGGGTGCCGATTTTCATGTTCCGGCTTGGAAGCGTGGATGCCTCCCGGTTGGACCGATACCAAAGCCGTGGGCTTCCTCCTCCCTCCTTACATTCGCCGCAATATTACCCAGATGCTGAGGATACCTTGAGGATCGGGGTGACCACCTCGGCAGCAACCATCCTCGATCTTCTGACCCCGCAGCAAGACCCTCCAGCGGAAAAGTAACCGCCCGAGTTCAAGAACTCCAACAGCCCAGGCTATTGCTGTTCTTGCAGTTTCTGCCACCTCTGGGACAACTTCTCAGCCAGCTGTGCTAGGTAAGTTCTCCCCCGCGGACCATCTTCCAACATGTTGAGCAATCGTGACGGCAGGCCAGCGGTGCCCAAGTAGGCACCGCTGATCGCCCCAGCCATCGCAGCGACGGTATCCACATCATGGCCCAGGTTAATCGCTGTGGCTACGGTATCTTCGTAAGAGTGAGCATTGGTGGCAAAGCAAGCGATCGCGGTGACCACCGATCGATGGGCCTGCAGATCGCTGCCCAAGCTGGAGAGAGAATCCGAGAGACGCAGCCGGCTGGCTGTTGTCAGGGCCCAGCGAAACTCCTCGTGCTCAGCCAAAGGCAGCAACTGGCGATACATGGCCTGGCGGTCAAACCGCTGCCCCGAGCTTGGGGGAAGCCGGACCGCCAACGCCACAGCAGTCGCCAGCAACACAGCTCCTTCAATACCCAAGGGGTGCACATGCGTTGGCAAAGCAGATAAGCGGGCTTGCTGAGCGACCGCTTCCAAATCGTGATGAAACAGCAAACCCACAGGAGCCACCCTCATGGCCGCCCCGTTGCCCAGCGAACCCCCTGGGAAGATCGTCTGAACCAATTCGCTAACGTCCTCACCAGCGAGCATGCCCTCCAAAATGCGGGTGGCCCCAGGTCCGTAACCTCGCTCCGGGTGATAGTTCTCTGCAAACCGCTTGGCCAGGGAATCGGAAACAATCTCGCCGAACTCGATCAGGCTCTCGGCAACCCCGATGAGCATTTCCGTGTCGTCAGTATACCGTAACTTCTTGACCGGAGGTGCAGCCAACACCTCCTGAGCACTGCCAAACATCTGAAAGATATGACCACTGGGAAGCCCCTCAAGAGGAGCCCCCAGGCCATCGCCTAACGCTTGCCCTAAAATCGAGCCGGCAAACCGATCCAACTGTTCGCTCATCATCTACCTGGATGGCCATCAGAGCCAGTTCGTGTTGAGGTGAAGCTGTCGTCAATGCGATGACATTGTCATCACTCTGACTTGGTCGCGGACGGATGCGGGGCTGTTTGCTGGGCCCTGGCTGGCTTAGGTAAGTTGGCGAATAATCACGAGTTGGGCAGAACTTTCTGACGCGTCTGCTTCGGTTGGCACGTTCAATGCATTAGCAATGCAATACTCACACAATCGCCATGCAGTCCAGAAACGACCATCAGACCACTGACAGCGTCAACGGAAGTCAGCACTTCAGGATTTTGCCGGAAGAGGAAGAGCATCATGATCACACATCACTGGCCCCATCCGAGTTTGGCCTTGGTTGGCTTCGTCGTGGCCGTCGGTTGTTGCATGCCACCAAGTCAAGCCCAGGGACAAGAGCGACTCCGGCGGATTTTGGGCATCGCTCGCGAGATCGTCCGCGCGGTCGATCCTCCCCGACCCCGCTACCAAACCCCGCGTTTCGCCATTCAACCTCCAGCAACGGGTTATCCAGATCCCCGGTACACTGATCCTCGGTATACTGATCCCCGGCACACTGATCCCCGGTATACTGACCCTCGGTATACTGACCCTCGGTATACTGGTCCCCGGTACAGTGGCCCCCAAAGGACCAACCCCAGATCCATCGACCCTCGGTCCATCCGGCAAGACGACTCTGCCGGTCTTCGAGCACCAGCGGTGGCAGGGCGACCCCAAGATCGCCAGTTGCAGGGCCGACTCCAGCAACAGCCACTCCAGCAACAGCCACTCCAGCAACAGCCACTCCAGCAACAGACGAGTCCTAGACCACGCTACGAGGAATACGGTCTGTACCGTCCGGATGACCTGTCTTTTCCAGAAGAGCCCCTGGAAGGAGGGGAAGGCAGCGAACCTCCCTCGAGATTCGAGGATTATGGTCTGTTCGGCCCACCAGAGGCACAGTCGCTTGATCCCCCTGGTGCGCTATTGCCTCCGGCTGTGACACAACCGCCGGTCCTCGGGCAGCCGCCGGTGATTGTCCCACCGGATCCAGCCCGAGTCGCCCGGATCTGTGGCATCACACGGAAAATCCGCACCCAGTTGATTCCGTTTCGGGCGCAGGCTCAAGTGCTGGGGCAGTTCATCCACTGTGGCCCACTCGAAGCGTCGGTCGAACGGGTGATTGCCTGCAGCCACGAGGTCGACCGGCTCGCTCAAGGGCTTCCCCGGACACGCGGCTCACTTCGGGCAGCCGTTCGGGAGCTTTATCGGGCCACTGTGGTGCTCGACAGAATCACGGAGGAGCTTGAGGATCGAGCTGAGGACACTCGCCACCCTGCAGCCGAGCATCTCGCTGAACGTCTTGCCGATTGCAGCGAGGACATCAAAGACGCCGCAGATGACCTGGAAGACCGGTTTTGAGTCCTTGTTTCCTTCTCAGGTTGGGGCCCTCTCAACCGGGGCCCCCTGAGCTTGAAGTTGTGTGAGCCTAGAGCTGTGTGAGCTTGAAGCTGTGTGCAATGGAAGCTCTGTGAGCTGTTGGAATGTCCTGGTCAGGAGGAGATCGACGGGCTTCGTAGAATCTGCGGAATCTTGACGGCCACGCCTTGTGAGGCCTAAATTATAGGGTGTGGCAGATGCAACACTTGGTGGGGGTGATTCACCTGTCCAACTGCTGCGTTGAAGCAGCGACATCTTGGCCGATCTGGCCATCGGAGGAAAAGCCATGACATCATTGGTACGTGCAACGGCCCTCGCGGCGGCTGTTCTTCTTCTCTTGGGAAGCTCAATGCAAGCCCAGGAGGATTCTCGTCCTGTTTTGGGACCATTCGGTGTTGCTGCCGAACCAGCCTTGGCAGACCCTTTTGAGCCCACCAATCATGAGATGCCAGCAGAAGATGCTCGGCCTCTGCAGGGACCGGTTCTTTTCGACCCAGCGGTGGTGGCGCTGGACGATCCGAGCCCGCTTGCACTGGCGTTTGCAGGTGATGATCCTGCCGCCGACGACAAAGTGTCTGTGGCCACGGCCTTGCAAATTGCCAACCAGACCCCAGAGCTGCAGACAGCCGCTCGACGCTTCTACTTTCGAAGCCATCGAGGGTTTGGACGCTACTACCGGCGACCATCGTTTCGCTTCACGAGCTACCGCTACGGTTTTCGGCGGTCCTTCTCCCCACGCTTTCGCTACTACACTCACTTCCATCGACCGCGGTACTTCCGAAGCTACCGGCCCTACTACGGCTTCCGGACCTATGCCTTCCGACGCCCGTTCTATGGGTACCGAAGTTATTACGGGTATCGCCACGGCTTTGGATTCCGGTCGTTTCCCAGTGTCTCCGTCCGAGTCGGCTTCTATCGTCCCTACGGCTATTACGGCTGCTACTATTGAGACGCTGGACGCGAAGCTTTCTGAATGTCGCCGCGGCTATGACTGTTGAACACGAAGCTTGCCATGCCGCGAAGGCGGCTGCCTCAAATCAGGCAGTCGCCTTTTTTCGTAGGCCTGTTTCCTGTAATGCCGTTTCTGGATGTCTGGAGGAAACATCCTCCATGGCAGTGCTGTGAACACCTTCAGGGTCGGGTATCGGCCAGCGCGGAGAGCAAGCAGGTGTGGAGGTCAGTTGGTCAATGACCTTGTCGATCCCAACCGACGCTCTGAGAAGCGGGCGACCAGTCGCAGTCATTTCTTGCAGGGAACGTCCTTGGTGACGTTCTGGTTGTCAGTGGCGTTCTGGTTGTCGGCTGCGTTGTGGCAGGCCTTTGGCTGGCGTGGTCTTTGGCCGGACCGGTTTGGCCCGGCAACCGGAAAATTGGGTTGTGTCAGACCGCTAGCCTCCGGTGGGACTGTTGGAGGAAATGCTTGTTGTGGCTAAGGATT
The DNA here is from genome assembly GCA_964648025.1 of uncultured Pirellulales bacterium. Taxonomy (GTDB): domain Bacteria; phylum Planctomycetota; class Planctomycetia; order Pirellulales; family Pb10988; genus CAZYKP01. The sequence continues at coordinate 16,816 of CAZYKP010000009.1, forward strand.
CCACAACCGAGGTTGCTGTCCGTCCAAGTCCCACGATCACGAATCTCCGGCTGTCTTCGCCAGTGGGTTCAATGGTAATCTGCAGGCGATCCTTGGGCAGACAGTTGATCACTCGCTCGGCCCATTCGATCAGGCACCAGCCAGAGCCGGCAAAGTATTCATCCACGCCGAGCTCCCAGAACTCATCCTCATCTCGGATTCGGTAGGCATCGAAGTGATAGATGGGAATCTTGGCGGGATACTCATGGATCAGGACGAACGTGGGGCTGGTCACCTCATCCGGTGGCACCCCGGCGGCTGCGGCAATGGCCTGAACAAGCCGAGTCTTGCCCGCTCCCAGTGGCCCATCCAGGCCAACGACCGACCCGGGCAGCAAACATAAGGCCAGGGCTTTTCCAAGCTGCTGGGTGGCTTGCTCACCAACAGCTTGGTACACAAACTCAACCGGTTTCTGGTTGGGCTGCTGACTGAACTGGTTGCTTGCTAACTCATTGGGTGTTCCCATCCAATCACCTCCAAGGGGCGACAACCGCTAGGATTCTTAGCCCAGGCGGGATTCTTGGACCAGGCGGGATTCTTGGAAGAGCCTCGGTCAGGCTGCCAGAGTCCTGCAGTGGAGATGACCTCTCCGATCGCCGTCAGCGGAACTGCCAGTGGTTGCTCGGCCAGCATGGCCTGAGCGGAGTCGGCAGGGGCGATAAGGATCAACTCAAAGTCCTCTCCGTCGCCGAAGACATGATCCAACAGCGTCCGCCCTGAGCCAACACCTCCGACGAGCTCTTGGGCGGCAGGTCGCACGGGGACTTGTTCGGGGTCAACGATTGCCCCGACTCCGCTTTCGGCCAACAACCGCGACAGGTCCAAAGCCAGGCCATCACTGCAGTCAATGCCGGCGTGCAGGGTATAGCGATCCTGCAGCGTGTAAGCTTCGCGAACACGAGGCTGAAAATCGAAGTGATGGCCCAGGATGCTGCCCCCGAACTGCCCGGTCACCAGGACCACATCACCAACTTGGGCTCCCGCTCGGGTGAGACTTCCTTTGGGATGGGGCCGGCCCAACAGCGTGATGCTGATCGCCAACAGCCCCTCCCAAGTGTTCGTATCACCACCGGCAATGGCCACTTCAAACTCAGAAGCTAGCGGCAAGAGGCCTTCGTAGATTCCCTCGGCCAAGGCCAGTCCGCCTTGCTTGGGCAACACCAAGGAGATCACAGCCCCCACCGGCGTGCCTGCCATGGCCGCGATGTCACTGAGGTTCACAGCCAGGGCCTTCCGACCCACACGCCGAGGGTCATGCTCCCGCAAATCAAAATCCACCCGGTCAGTCAGCAAATCCACACTCACCAACAGGCCTTCAGCAAAGCCCGAGAGGACCGCGGCATCGTCTCCTGGACCAAGAGTCACAGAGGGATGCGTCGGCAGCCGAGCCCGCAGGGCCGCAACAAAGTCGTTTTCCACAGTCGTGTCTGGGTGGAGGTGTCTGGGTGGAGGTGTCTGGCTGGGGGCGTCTGGGTGAAGACGTTCTGACCGAATTTTAGCAAACCTCTGCAAGGCCGACACAAGTTGCCGTGTTGACCGATCGCTCAATTCGAATTTTTCAAGCAACCAACAGCGATTCGGTCTCAAAGAAGAGCACCCCAAAGCACTCCAGTCGACAAATAGCGACCGCGTTGAGATCACCAAAATGCAACTCAGCCCCGAGAGAGGTTTGTCTTGACCTCACCAGACGTTCGAGGGGCTCATTCAGGGATTCCCGAAGAATCTTGTCGCTGCCCTGGTGAGGTCCTGTCTCGATCGAGTCGGATTCTCGGAAAGCCGTAGCCATCTTAGCCCAAGACGATGTGCTAGGCATTTCAGTCAGCCCAAGTGGAATGGCCCTGAGACTCGGAATTGGAAACGATGAGGGATCAACCGACCAGAGGCGACTCAGCAAAGATGCGAGCCCAAGGTCTTAAGGCATTGCTTGAGGCCACGATAAGCAGGGCTTTCGACCACGCAGTCTCGACCAACGGAGACCCCATCTCAAAGACAAGACATGGTTTAGGGAAAACCCCGAGCGGGTGATCCATGAGGTCGTGCCCGAGACAAGAACCGCGGCAAAAGCGGTTCAACAGCGGCAGCAAAAAGGACTGGTCACTTCGGGAGATTACGAGCCGCGGACACTGAGGTGCCCAAAGAAGGTTCGCCCCTTACGGAGAATGTAAAACTTCAGGGGGAGGACCTGGCGGAGATCTCGCTGCCCCAGCACGTAGGCGACATCGTCGATGGAGATGGTCTCCCAGATGTGTAGCCCCACCAGGACATCGCCGACACGGATCCCTTCCAGGTGCGCTGGACCGTCTTCACGGACATCAACGACAAGTAATCCACCTCTGTAGCGGGTATTGTACTTGCGAAGATCGTCTGAGGAGGCCTCGCGCAGTGCCAGGCCCAACTGGTGCCAGGCCTGCTGGGCAGCTTTGGAGCGACCCACCCGGCCAATCTCCTGGATGGAAAGGGCAACGGTGAGGATCTCCTCATTACGCTTGATCCGCAGGGGGACCGATTCCCCAGGCTTGGCCTCCCAGAGTGCCCTTTCCAGATCCAACGCACGCTTCACCGGAAAATCTCCCGCCGAGAGGACCACATCGCCCGGCTGGAGACCTGCAGCGTCCGCGGCGCTGCCGGGCTGCGTTTTGGCGACCACCAAACCTCGCAGGGGACCCTTTTCTTCGTGTTTGGCCGGAACAATCCCGTGTTCGATCTCGGCGATCTCGCTGGCGCTGACCAGCCGGGCGGCCACCTCCAACGCTCGATCAACCGGAATGGCAAAGCCGATTCCCTGGGCTCCGGCCCGGACCGCGACGTTGATGCCGATCATCTCGCCGTCGATGTTTAGCAACGGGCCACCGGAATTGCCAGGATTGATGCTCGCATCAGTTTGAATCAAATCCAGGTACTGCTGCTCCTCACTCAGTTGAACGGTCCGATGCAAGGCGCTGATGATCCCACGGGTGACTGTGTGCTCATACCCATAGGCGTTGCCCACAGCGGCCACGGACTCCCCGATCATCAGGTCGGCTGAGGTACCTGAGGCGATCGTCGGCAGCACACTGGGACACTCGATTTTGATGACCGCCAAGTCGGTGTCGATATCTGCGGCCACCAGGCGTGCCTTGTAGACCGAGCCATCGTGCAGGGTGACGCGGATCTTTTCCACGCCTTCGATGACGTGCTGGTTGGTGATGATGAAGCCACGTTCATCGATGACCACACCAGTGCCCATCCCGTTGACCCGCCGGCTGGTCTCGATGTGACCATATCGCTGATCGGTTGAGTTGAGCGTTTTCTCGCTGTGGATGTTCACCACCGAAGGTCGGGCTCTTTCCAACGCCCTGACCAAGGCCGTCCGCCGACTGGCTTGGTCGGCCCGCAATTCTGGCACCGCCAAAGTGTTCAGCATCGCCGCGGCTGCGAAAATCGCCCAGCCAGCCCATCTCAAACTTGTCCTCTGGGCAAGTCCGAGTGCGGCCGATCGCGGTTGTCGTACCGCGGAGCGTGAGTGCAAGAAAGTCGTCATCCCGATCATGCTCACTCCTAGGCTTTCCCGGCCCCCCCGGCCGACTGGCGTTCCCTGGTCCCTACTGGAAGTGCCTCTGGCATCGTCTCCAGCCATCGTCAGGGCCTCAGAATCGGTTGTTTGAGGATTCAACACCGCCTTTCGGCACCGGTGACAACCCAACGGAGTAAATCGGTTGAAACCGCCAAGGACTTCAAAGAGGAGTTGGCACCGGGCAGATGTTTCTGAAACTCGTCAGTGCTGTTGCTTGTTGCCGTTGCTAATGCCCCGACAATTGCCCTAACCTCGCTAAAGCAACCAAGCTGTCGCTCCTGCTCCCAACTGCCCTCAGGCTGGTTGGGTTGCCCATCCAGGCTGGTCCACGCCATCAAGCGTTGGTCCCGCGATGAACCCTCCGGCGTTTCCCTCCGAAGGCCGCCTCTTGCCTTCCTCCTTCTGGCGAAACGAGGATTCGTTGCATCAAGACTCGTGAGCCACCAACCGTTGTGCCTCCGCCACTCTTTCCGACAGACTCTAAGAACCCGCAACAACCGATTGGATCTGTCGGGACGAAGAAACAGACGCTTCCCAATCACAAGCCCCATCCCAGATGCCATGAACCCCCAAAAAGCCTCTCCGTTGATAGTCTTGCCAATCCACCGGCAAGTGCTTTGCAAGCGGCAACAAACCTCCCTCGCTTCACGCTTTTTGGCTTGTTTTACTATTTGTTGCTTTTGGCTGGCCTGGGTCGATGTTGGATCCTCAGCCGGCCAGGAGACTCCCTATGTCGATTGGCTGACCGGCAACGGGCTGGAGACCAAGCTGACCCTGTCGACGAGTTTGATTTGGCGGGGAAACGATCTGCGTGAGCGAGTTCGCACCTATTCAGCCAGCCAACGAGTGTGCCTGGTGTTGGATCGACGGGTGGACCCTGGCCAGCCGGTCAACCTGCGGGTTCCAGAGACACCTTTGGCGGGGGCTCTCCAGCAAGTTGCCAGTCATCTCAAACTGGGAACTTGCCGCCTTGGACCAGTGATTGTGTTGACTCCCAGGGCTGCCGCAGAGGTCTGGCCGACTGTGGCCGCCCTGGCCAGGGATCATGCCAAGAGAGTGGCCAGAAAACATCCGACCGCTTGGTCTGGCAACAAATCCCTCCATTGGGAGGATTTGACAGCACCACGACAGATCCTGCAGGAGCTGGCCGAGCGAAATGGGCTGAGCTATACCAATCTGCAACTGATCCCACACGATCTGTGGGCTGGCGTCGACTTGCCGGCGATGACCCTGGCGGATCGGCTCAGCCTGATCGCTGGGCAATTCGATCTCACATTTCAAGTGGACTCAACGGGCCGAAAGGTGACTTTCGTTCCCTTTCCTGAAGATCCTCAGTTGGAACGGTTTTATCCGGTCGGCCCCCGAATCGCTCAGAGACTCCGCGATATTCAGGCCATCGCCCCCCAGGCCCAAGTCAGCCGAGCCGGGCGCAGGTATCGGGTCCGCGGGAGCTGGCAAGATCATCAACGCATTGCTTCTTTGATCCGCAGCCCTGCTGGCCGGTCGCGGGTCACCGAGACCGAAAAGCGATGGAACCTCCAGGTCAAAAACAAGCCATTGGGTTTGGTCTTGAAGGCATTGTGCCAGCAGAGAGGACTCACGTTGCTGATGGACCAGCAAGCTCTTGCAACCAGCGGAATCTCCCTCGATGAGTTAGTGAGCTACCAAATCGAGAACGCCTCATCCGATGAGCTGTTCCGAGCCGTGCTCATGCCCGTCGGACTGACCCACCAACTGCAAGGGAAAACCCTTAGAGTGAAGCCAGCCGCTCAACGGTAACCACGACCCCGGAAACCAGAAAGTCTGGGCTAACACTGTCTGGGCCAACACTGTCTGGGCTAACACTGTCAGAACCAAACGAATCAATCGGACAGGCGGGCTTCTCGGTTTCGAGGCGGGGGGAAGCGAGCTTCTTCCTTCAAGGCATTGAGCAGACCCTTGGCCAAACGATGTTCTTGGCAGGTGACAGTTCCTTGAGTGGTCTTTTCCCGCAGGGTGGCTCTCAAATCCTCGGTCAGCCGGGCCACTTCTTCAGCAAGCGGGCTGCCTGGGCCAGAGTTGCTAACGGTTCGGGTGCGGAAGAGTTCTTCTAAGGCGTTGGTTCGTTGGGCAAACTCGGTTCCCTGGAAAACCTTCGGCCAGGCGATCGTCCCCGAGATCGGGTCCATCTGGATCAAGGTGGGCCTTTTCGAGTGGGACCAAGCATTCATACGCCCGATCTTGTCAAGGTTAGGAACCAACCTTCGCCGCCTGCTGGCCTCTTGTTCGTAAACCTCCCGGATTTGCCAGTAGGTTTGTACTCCCAACTTGCGATTGGCCAAGTTTTTGGCCTTGGCGTCCTCCAACGTTTCGGCAGCCACGGCAGCATGCCGCAACGCTCGGCCGACCGCGCTGATCGCAGCTGCGCGACCGACTAAGGCACCCTCCAAAGCTGTCGAGGCATGATAACCGCTATCCGTTCCGAATCCCCCCACCACAGCCGGCCTCCGGAAGCGATATCGCCACGGTTGAGCCGATGCCGTCGCTGAAAATCCCCAAACGGCCAGCAGCAGGAAGACCAGTAGCCAACGCCTGTACGGTGTGCTCATGACCATCGCCTGTCAAAGCTTAGAAAAGATGTAGCAAAGGCAGCAGATAGTTGTTTGAATTCTGAATGGTCAGGTTTTAACTGACGAAAAGAAACATACACAACATTGGGGGTCACCTGCAATCACATGGGTGCCTTCTCCGGCAAACGCGGATCTTTTCTGGATGACGAGATCCCAAATTGGCTCTTTGAAGAATTCTCATCAGATTTCATTCTTTTTGGCAACGCAATGAGGAACTGTCCTCCAGCCCCCGAAGGACATCAGCCGCATTGCCAGATGGCCGGGGTCGGAATGGCGGGGTTTGTGGTTCTGGCCCGGCTGGAAGGGTCGGCGGGACCAGGCCGGTTGTGATCGGTGAGTCCCGTAAGATCCGTGAAGCAGGCTCTCCCTTGCGGGAGCCGATTGAGAAGGATCCGTGCCCAGAGTATCCTTCGCGAGTGTCCTGACTCAGTGTCCTTTACCAGAGTGTCCTTTCTGGAAGAGCACTCTCCTTGTCGGAAAGCTGGGTCGGAAAGCTGGGCCGGAAAGCTGAGTCGGAAAGCTGGGCCGGAAAGCTGGTCGGGGCAGGCTGGTGATCTGGTGAGTTTTCTGCTTCAGGCGATGGGCAGTCGAATGGTGAAGGTGCTGCCCTGGCCGAGTTGGCTGTTGACGCTGACGCCTCCGCCAAAGGTTTGCACGAGGTGCTTGACGATGGAGAGGCCGAGTCCGGTGCCTCCCAGATCACGGCTGCGGGCTCGGTCGGCGCGATAGAACCTTTCGAAGATCCGGGCTTGTTGTTCTGGGGCGATGCCGATGCCCGTGTCGATCACTTCGACGACGGCCATCTCGCGTTCGGTCTGGCACCGCACGATGACCTTGCCGTTGTCCGGCGTGTACTTCAGGGCATTGGTCAGCAGGTTGTCGAGAATTGTTCGCAGGCCGTCGGCTTCGGCGCGGACGTTGAGTTCGGCTGTGTTGGCTTCCACAGTCAGGGAGATGTCCTTGGCCAAGGCTGCCCCATGCTGAGCCTCCACACACTCTTGGACTTTCTCCAACAGCGGCACCGCGCTGACCTCAAAGGTCTCGGGGCGGGTCTCGATTTGAGCCAGCCGCAAGACATCCATGATCAACTGATACAGCCGATCGGCCTGCTGCTCAATCCGCTGGAGGAACTGCAGATTGTGTTCTGGATCGTGAATGGCCCCGGCCAACAAGGTCTCGGTGTAGGCCTGGATGGCTGTCAACGGGGTTTTGAGCTCATGGGAGACATTGGCCACAAAATCACGTCTGAGGTTTTCCAACCGACGCAGGTCGGTGACATCGTGGAGCACCAACACAGCACCAGGGGACGGGTGGCCGGGCAGGCGGATGGCGTTCATGGCCACCACCTTGTGAGTCCGCGTGATCTCGAACTCCGTGCTAACCGGGCGATTCTGCGAAAACGCCTCTTGCACGCAACGCTGCACAACAGGGTGACGGACCGCTTCCCAAAGAGGCCGCCCGACGACAGCATGCGGGTCAAACTCCAACAGCCGCCCAGCTGCTTCGTTGGCAAAGAGCACACACTCGTCCCCATCGACAGCAATCACCCCTTCGACCATGCTGCCCAGCACCGTGGCCAGCCGCTCACCATCCTGGCGAAGCTGCTCGGTTCTTCGTTGTAGCTCCTTGCTCATCCGATTGAACGAACGAGCCAGCGTGCCCAGCTCATCACCCCGAGAGACACTCACCCGGTAGGTGTAATCCCCGCGAGTGATCAATTCCGCCCCGGCGGTCAACCCCACCAAAGGACGCACCAGCCGACGGACCAACACGAAGGTCAACAAAATCACTCCCCCTGCCCCGCCCCAGGCTAAGGACCAGACCCAACGGTTGGTCTCGGCCACTTGCCGCTCCACTTCCTGCAGGGGCACCGAGACTCGAACGTAGCCCAGCGGCAACCCAGCCTGGCCTGAGGCTTTCGGGTCAGCTGCAACCAGCTGGAGTGGACCACGTCCCTGACTGGGATCGACACGGCAAGCCACGTAGAGCGTTTTGACCAGGCCCTCGTCGGGATCCTGGCCAGAAAGCTCCGGCGCGTCGATCGCCAGCGGGTCAACGCGAATGTCGCGTCCCGTTCCGCTCGCTGTAATCGCTGCCTGGACGATTTCCGGGCGTCCTCGGTGATTGTCCAACCTCCCTGGGTCATAACGAGTGTCGGCCAGCACAACTCCGGAGGCTGCCACAATGGTGACCCGAACTCGGGACTGACTGGCCAAATCATGCGTCATCCCCACCAAGGCATCACGATCGCTCAGCAACCTCCCGCGGCCCAGTTGCCCGGCCAACACCGAGGCCAGTTCCTCCAAACGATCCTCCGTTTGGACTTGCAGGGCATCCCGAAACGACCGAGAAACCACCATCGCAAAAGCCATTGCTAGTGCAAAACATACCCCAACATAAGCCAGTGACAGCTTGCGGAATAATTTACTGGACCAAGCGGGGATCCGCTGTGACTGAGTTTGTTGACGTTTCTGAGGAGGATGGCCCGCCTCGTCGGGCGCCCAGCGGAGGTTGAGAGGACGAAGGACACCCTCGCTGGCCTCGAAATTGCGCTGCAGATATCCCGGCTGATCGAGATCCGGTGAGCCCAAATCCTGCAGGCCCCGACCCGGTGGCATGGACTGTGACTCCTGGGGACCTGAGGGCAAATCGCCTTTCCGAGACCAGGCTTGCGAAGCCTGGTTTTCTGAAGACTGGCTTTCTCGAGCCTGGGTCGCTGAGACCTGATGCTGGGAAGTCTGGTGCTGGGAGGTCTGGCCCGGCGGGGACTGGCCCGGCGGGGACTGGTTGGGCGGGGACTGGTTGGGCGGACTCGAAGTGGCTCGCATGTGAGAGGCGGGAGGCGAAGAAACCGGGGCGGTCCCGGCCGATTGGGTTCTCATCGGTCAGGTCCGTCACTGGGGAGGGAGGGCAGGAGTGCCAGGCCGTCCGTCCTCGGACGAAAACCGCTCATTCCCGGGCGTTTGCCCATCACCGATCCTCAAAACTGTATTTGGCGAATCCTTGCGGTGACCTTTGGGGTTTGATCTTCCGGATCGTCCCCGTGGCTAAGTTATCCTGAGGGTGAGCGGTGACGAACACCCCCAAAGGGGAGATTCCCGAAAAGCCCTCTGCTGGGGACTGTTGTTCTGAGGGGCAGTAACCTTCCAATTCTGTGTGCGGTGGTAGAACGATTTTGGCGACACGCACACCAGGCCCGTCGGCTCGACCATCAGCAATGGCCTTAGCGAGGTTGAGAACGTCCAGCTGCCAACCACGGCCGGCGACGACGTTTTGCACGCAGATCAGGTTTTTGCGTTGGGCGTCCCAATGCAAGTTTTGGTTGAAGGGGCCGCAAAGCACCCGGCCGCCGATGACTCCTGGTGCACTGGATCGTCCGGCTGCCATGAGTTTTGCTGGATCATACAGGCGGATCTCCGGACGGACATCACCATAGTCAGCTGTCGCCAGCCAGCGTTTGCCCTCGAGGGTGACAAACTGCGGGCGGCATCCGTTGACCGCAGCATCATCGGTCACCTGGGCGAGCACTGCTCGATCGAGATTGCCGTCATCCCAGGCTTTTTCCCAGTCGAGTTTGTAGATGGTGGCCTTTTGATTCACGGTGTCTCCGAGGAAACAACCGAGTTGGTCGTCAAAGGTCAGTCCTGTCGGATGAACGATCTTCGGCTGACCATTTTGAGTGAGAGTCAACACACGTCCGGTTGGCTGCAACTGCGTGTTGAGTTCCTTGATCACGCCCACTCGGGGATTGGCCGTGTACACATCCCCATAAATGTAGTACTTGCCCCGATGGAAGCTAATTCCCTGGGCAGCTCCCACTCCCTGAATTGTGGCCGCCTGACCAGGATCCAAGATCGCATTGGATGTCCATTCCGCATCAGGCGGAGGGATCTGACCAGACGAGGAGCCGACCCCAAGCAAGCTGCCGAAGGCCCAAGTCAGTGCCAGAACCGCAGCCGGCAATCTCCAAGAAGTCTGGCTCCAAGAAGTCTGGCTCCAAGAAGTCTGGCTCCAAGAAGTCTGGCCCCAAAGACAGTGGGCCGAACGCTTCTGAACAGCTTCAGAGGTCTGGATAAGGTTGATCAACATTATCATAAGTTGAGCGAGAGTGGACTAAAGAGGATGTCAACGAGAGGGGTCAAAGTTGGAGTTCGTGCCTGGAGACGTTCTGCTTGGCAAGTCTTGTCTTCGACTGAGAAGTTCTTGTGCCAAGTCTTTTCTTTTTTTGGCAGTTGGTCTTTTGGGGCGATTTGGTAGCTGTGAGCCATCACCTCGGTGATAACGAGCCAGCGACGATCTGGCAACGATTTCCCCACGGAAAGGTGTCCTGATGAATCTTTGCTTTGATCGAGTTACCAAGCTGTATGGTCCAGTGATTGGAGTCAACGACATTACCTGCGAAATTGGTCCGGGGATTACGGGATTGTTTGGCAGCAACGGAGCGGGCAAGACGACTTTTTTGAAGTTGGCCAGCGGGCAACTCAAGCCGACTCTTGGCCAAGTTCGCCTGGGCGCAAGCGACTCTTGGTCGGCTGCTTCCAAGCGATTGCTTGGGCTCTGCCCGGACATTGATCGGTTTTACGAACGGATGAGCGTTGCCGAGTTTGTGCTGACGATAGCTCGGCTCCATGGGTATCCGGCTGAGGAAGCCCAACGGAGAACCGACTGGATTCTGCATCGTGTGGGGATGGCTGACCGGCGAGACCGGCGTCTTGCTGGTTGCAGCCGGGGCATGCGGCAGCGAACGAAACTGGCCCAGGCACTGCTGCACGATCCTCCGGTGTTGCTTCTGGATGAGCCGATGACTGGCATTGACCCAGCAGGTCGGCGGGAACTCGGGCGGCTGTTGCGTCAGCTGGCCGAAACGGGCAAAACGGTGATCGTCTCGAGTCATATCTTGGCGGAGGTCGAGTCGCTGGCGGATCGCATCCTCATGCTCGCCCGCGGCCGACTGGTGGCTTCTGGGAGTATTCGTGAGGTTCGAGACCTGCTCTCTCATCAACCTCTGACCATCGAGGTCCAAGCTCAGCCCATGCGGAATACAGCCGCCACGCTGATTGGTCATCCGGCTGTCACTTCCATCGAGATCCACCAAGAGGCTTTGCGAATTCGCACAACCGAGGCTGCGGAGGTCTTTGAGGCCATCGGCCAACTTGCCCGAGATGGCCAGGCCACCATCCACAGGCTGGAGGTGCTCGACGCCGGTGCCGAGGCAGTGTTCAATTATCTGAATCGTGCCGTCTCGTAAGCCATCGCCGATGGGACGAACTCTCAACGGTGTGGGCAAAACCCATCTCACCCTCTGCTGGCAAGCCCGCTATCGTGGATGTTGTCGATCCCTCAGCCCCTCAACCAACCCACTCGGCCCTCTCTGCCGCGCATCCCATCACCCGGCAGGGGAGCTCACACCCAGCGAGCTCACAGCCAGCGAGCTCACAGCCAGATCTTGTTCAGTCGGAAGCCGGGCAAGTGAATCTCAGCGGGGCGGAGAGGACGCCCTCGCCCTGGCGGGGAGCCAGCTACCTTGTCTTCCTTTCACTGCGGCGGCTCGTTTGGTCGGGCAACACGCTGATGCTGTTGCTGCCTCTGGGAGGATGCTTGGTTTTTCTGCTGATCGAACGGTACAACGGTCGCTTCAGTTCGCCATCGGAGGTGGCTTTTCGCTGGTTGAGCGAAGCCTTTGTGATTGGCTTTTTTTCGTCGTTTCTGGTGCCGATTGTGGCAGTCGCCTATGCAACAAGCAGCTTAGGGGCTGAGCGTGAGGACCGGACCCTCATCTACCTCCTTTTGAGGCCGATCCCACGTTGGGGAATCTTCTTAGCAAAATTTTTGGCCGCCCTGCCAATAGTCTTGCTTGTCAGTGTGGGGAGTTTAGCCTTGTACTGCATGGTCGCTCGGCCGGTGGGTTGGCAAGCCCTGCCAGTGTATGTTCCGGCCGTTGTGGAGTTGGGAATCGCCTACACTGCGGTGTTCCATTTTGCTGCCGCGATGTTTCGCCATGCGACTGTGATCGCGTTGATTTATACGTTATTTATGGAGTCTCTTATTGGGAATATGCCGGGCATCATCAAGCAGATAACCTTGAATTTCTATGCGCGGAGTTTGATGTATCGCGCCGGCGCTGACTATGGCCTGGAAATGCCCGCCGGTGAATACTTTAGCCCCGTGAGCACTCAGCATGCCCACCTGGCACTTTGGGGGATCTCCGGGCTGGCCCTGGCCGCTGGGCTGTTCTGCTTCAGCCAAAGAGAGTACCGCGATCTGACTTAGCTCGACTGTTTTCGATTGTGGCGAAGGCTGACTCTGGCGGCCTCTGTCGGCCCTAGCTCTGTCAGGACCAGCAAGAGCCAATGCAACACCATCCGCAGGGCGATGGCCCAGGCCGGAGGGTCCAATTCGTGGGTCATCAATGACGCCTGATTGGACAAAAGGACATTTTCCAGCTGAGAGGACCCTTGAGCTGTTGGTTGGAATCGAGGAGGGATCCACGATCGACAGAGGCCATCAAAGCCCACCCATCGAAACGCGAGTGATCAGAAACCGCGAGCGCAGAAACCGCGAGCGATCAGAAAAACGCGCTTGATCAGAAAAACGCACCTGATCAGAAAAACGCGGTTGATCAGAAAAACGCGAGCGAAAGCCCCTAAGACTCTGGTCTAAGCTAAGACGGCTATGGCTTCCAGCCAACGAGCCTCGACCGGAAGAGGACTGCCGATGCTGCGGCCCTGCATCCAGCAGTCCCAGGACTCAGTCGACGCATTCTTCTTAGTGGGACTGTCCTCGATGTGGCCCGGTCCATCAGTATGTTATTGCATGGAAATGTTCAGGGCCCGACAGGTTGGGCCTTAGGCACGATCTGGAACAGTCGAGTTAGAAGAGAACGAATCTTGTTGCCTTCGGGACGAATAGTGCTGGGGCCACAGACGACCACACACAGCGACAGACGACCGAGTTGACTGACCTTCAGAGAAGTTCTCAACCAAAGGGCTTTCCGTCTGCCCTTGTTTGTGATGACCTCAAGGGGGCAGCCTGAGGCACCACCGGAAGCTCGGATTGCCGGACGAAACGCCCCGCTTCGTCGAAGACTTTTCAGGAAATCAGTAGGATCCCTTGGGCCGGAATGCCCGAACGACGTGATCGTGAGTTTGCAGAGAAGGGCCTTCCAGCAGATCGATGCAATAAGGAATGGCGGGAAAGACCGCCAGGAGGCAATCGCGAATGGCTGCCGGTTTCCCTGGTAAATTGACAATCAGTGAGCGTCCTCGTGTGCCAGCGATCTGACGCGAGAGGATGGCCGTGGGCACAACTTGTAGAGAGACAGCACGCATCTGTTCCCCGAAACCATCGAGGATTTTCTCGCAGACGGCTTCTGTCGCCTCAGGGGTGACATCACGCTGGGCCGGGCCGGTGCCGCCGGTTGTCAACACCAATGAGCAACCCTCCAGGTCACAGAGTTCCTGAAGTGTCTGCTCAATCAACGGTTGTTCATCAGGAATCACCCGGACAACTGGTTCCCACGGGCTGCTGAGCACCTCGCCCAAAAACTCCCGAATGGCTGGGCCGCTGCGGTCCTCATACTCTCCGCGGCTGGCTCGATCGCTGACTGTGACAACCCCAATCCGAGCAGGATCCATCAAAACCACTCCTGGCGATCATCGATCTGTCCCCCAGAACCGACGCATCTGAGCATGCACGATCAGACTGGCACACTCGAGCATACTGCACGATCATACTGGTTGCCCGACCTATCAACAGCCCCGTGACCTGCTCGGCAGTGCTCAGAAGGCAGTTTCGCCTCTCTAAGAACTGTTGGCTTCCTGCCTCTCCCCCCCTTTGCCTGGGGTGTCAAGCGTGACCCAAAAACTGCACCTCTCCTCTGAGAACCCCTACGCACCACCGGCAACAACTCCGTCTTGCAGACCGGTCGATTCCGACGAGCCGCGACAACTGGCTGCGCCGTTTGTCCGATTGGGAGCGGCCGCCCTCGACTGGTCCTTGGTGGTGCTGATCATCGTGGTTGCTCTGAACCTGCCCAAAAACGCCGCCCCAGCCATGGGCCTGAGCGTCGAAGATCTTCCTTGGGTGCAAGCATTGACTGGCTTGGCACTTTTACTGGGCTTGGCTTTGCTGCAACTCACTTGGCTTCAGCAATGTGGACAGACAGTCGGCAAACTCGCTTTGCGAGCTCAAGTGATCCGCGAAGATGGGTCGCCTGCCTCGGCTGCACGAATCGGACTCCGCTGCTTGATCTTGGCTGTGGTCCTGTTCCCGCCCAGTATGCTTTTGCTGGCGCCGAAGATGAATAGTTTTAGCATGTTCGTCCTGGAGAAGCTGCTGATTATCGGCTTAATAACTTGGGTTGTCGACAAGATGCTGATTCTCAGCCCTCGCTGGCGGTGTGGTCATGACCTACTGGCCGGCACTTTGGTGGTCCGCAGTCCCCTCTTTCCTTCCCGGGACAAAGGGGTAAGCGACGAATAACGGTTTTGCCTGCTGGTCATGGCCTGGCCAATGACCCGGCATTTTCGCGGACTCGATCTTGATCGCTGCGACAGGTTGAGCGATTTCAATTTGCTGAAGGGTTTGCCCCAACTGAAGTTCATCACCCTGGATTCACGTCGGTGATGTCAGCTCTGGGCTCCGGCAGATCGAGCAACTTCGGCGGTCTCACCCGGCAGCGACCATCTGCTTCTGACGGATTTCCTCTTCCGGCAACCAGATTCGATTGGAGGAAAACTCAAACCAACGAGAAGCCATCGGCCCAAACCGCATCACCAAAAAGCTGAGGCAAACGATGAGACAATGGCCCTACTTCGGCTGTTCCAGATTGTGGCGGAGGCCCAACCTACTGATTCCCGGAAAAGTCTTCGACGAAGCGGGGCGTTTCGTTCGGCAATCCGGGCTTGCTGTGGTGCCTCAGGCTGCCCCCTTGAGGTCATCACAAACAAGGGCAGACGGAAAGCCCTTTGGTCGAAAACTTCCCCGAAGGTCAGTAGAGGGCCCTCTACAGGTTCATGCAACAACACATGGGTGGGCAACGGCCACATCGGGGACAGTCCAACTACTGAGGCTGGGGAACATCTTGGCTCGCCCGGTTGGTGGAAAGGCTGCGAAATCAGCGGTTCTTTTGCCGTTTTAGCGTTTCCGACGAGCAAGAATTTTCCCCAAGACCAGTCAATCGATGAACCAAGGCATGATCAATGTGGCCGAGTGGTCCGTCAAGGAAGATTTGCCGGATGGGATAGCAGGCTTCTGGCTAAGGAAATGCGTCACGCCATCGGACAATCCACCCTTGACAATCTACGAGGGCCGATCATGCGAAATCGCCCCACCCTCGCCGCCAACGGCATGGACCGAAATCCACGACCCCCATCACTTCAGCGGGACGTAAGCATAGCCATCAGCTTGGCGGTTGACCGAGGCGGTCAAAGCCGAGTACGCCAGCTTGACCTCAGGGACGACCTGGTCTGGGCTATGACCTTTGTGTCTGAGAGCTTGACCGCAGATGAGAAACTCCACGCCGGCTTGGGAAAGAGTTTGAATCAATCGCTTGTTGGCTTGGTTCTCCCTGGTGTTCAGCACGCAGGAAACGGCCTCTCCATGGACAACGACCACAAACCGCACGCCGGCCTGGGCTCTGCGGGCCTGGGCTCTGCGGGCCTGGCCTTGACTGGGAATTCCGCCAGCAGCATACAAATTGACAAACCGGGCGATCTTCCCCAAGCCGGCGTTGACCTGAGCCTTTTGGGCTCCGGTGGTCAGATCGACAAGAATCTTGGAGCCGGCACGTGGACCTTCCCTACCTCCAGGCACTGGCACGACTTTCCCGTGCCCCGCAATGACAGGATTCTCCCAAGCAGGCGACTCAGTCGGTCCGGCGGTAGGGCGATGGGAGTTCTGAGATGGCAAAGCTGGGGTTGTCGCGTCCTCAGGTGGGGTCGCTCGAGAGGAAACAACCAACAGGCCCAGAGCAAAGAGAGCTGGCGCGAGCAAGCCAACCACCGCTGCCCACGAACCGCTTGGATTGTTGATCGACATGGAGAATCGTTGGTTCATGACTGTCCTGAAGACGAGGGCTGAATCGTTCGCAGGGTGAGGCCGACTACATCCGTCCACGGAGCATCCCATGCCAATAGATCAACGGCAGGAGATATTTCTTTAACAGATACATGCTGCGTCTTTCCCGGGACTGATCGAAGGGAAAGGTCTCATGAGGCTTTTTGTCGTAGTCGAACTCGGCCAGCACGAGTTTGCCGTATCCGGTGATCAAGGGGCAAGAGGTGTAGCCATCGTAAGAGGCTGTGGGGGACTTGCCGGCCATCACAGCCTGCAAATTGGTCACGAGCACCGGGGCTTGTTTTCGAATGGCTGCTCCGGTTTTGGAGGTGGGCAGATTGCTGCAATCGCCGAGAGCAAACACATTGGAAAACCGTGGATGCTGAAGAGTGTGTTTGTCCACCTCCAACCATCCTTTGCCATCGGCCAAGGGGCTTTGGGAGATCACATCCGGCGGGCCCATCGGCGGGGTCACATGGATCATCTCGTAGCCCTGGACAACCTCTTCTTGAGTTTTGAGGTTACGGAAGACGGCCTCCCGGGAATCGCCGCGGATCTCCGCCAGATCATGTTGAAAATGCGTCTGGATCTCTTTTCGGCGGACCACCTCTTCAAGCGTCTTACGGTATTTCTCCACGGCGAAGATGGACGGGTTGGCGGAGTACAGCATGATGTCCGTTTTGTCCCGGACCCCTGAGCGGCGAAAGTAATCATCCGCCAGGTAGCAAATCTTTTGCGGGGCTCCGCCGCATTTGACCGCCCCGCTGGGATGCGTGAAAACAGCCCGGCCCCCTTGAAAATTGCGAATGTTCTCCCAAGTGGAGTTGACAAACTGAGGTGAGTAGTTGCTACAGACCCCGTTATGGCCGAGAGCTTCGGACAACCCAGGGATCTGATGCCAGTTGATCTGAATCCCCATGGCCACAACCAGAAAGTCGTAGCCAACCTTCCCGCCCCCTTTCAGCGTGACGTACCCCTCTTCTGGAAAGAATCCCTCCACAGAATCGTGGATCCACTTCGCCCGACTCGGCATGACCGCCTGTTCGGCCTTTCTGGATTGCTCACGCGTGGCCGCCCCAGCCCCTACCAAGGTCCACAGTGGTTGGTAGTAGTGGTCTTCGCTGGGTTCAATCACTGCGACATTGAGATGATTGAACCAGCCGCGTAGCAATTGAGCAGCCACGGTAATGCCGCCTGTGCCTCCTCCTACGATGACAACTTGATGGTGTGCTTGGCTCATCATTCTGCTTCCTAGATCTTAGTGGGTGTTCTGCTGGTTGTCTTGGGAGAATGTCTTGGCTGAGAACTGACCAAGGGGGTGTTCTGAAGCCACCGCTTGAGAGTGTTCTTGGGGATCTCTGTGATTTTGCTACTCAGGATAGTTTCCAACTCAGGGCGACCAACGGAGGCTCAGAGCTCAAGGAGGATTAAAAAGGACCTGAGCGGAGCACACCAGGCAACTCACGAGCAATGACGCCGGTACCCATCACCAGGAGGAAGAGGGCAAAGCCCCGCTTGGCCAGCTGCTGGTTGAGACGCGCTCCAACCAGACTGCCCAGTGAACTGCCCACGATTCCGACAGCAACGAACAGCCAGATGGTTGGCCAATCGACGCTCAGGTCCAGTTCCTCCAGAACGTGCAGATACTTTGAGAAGCCACTGGCCGATTTGAGCGCAATGATGGCCAGGCTTGTCCCTACGGCAGTCCGCATCGGCAGACCGCCGAACAACGTCAGGGCTGGGACAATCAAGAACCCTCCTCCCACACCGACCAGCCCCGTGATCACCCCAACGATCACCCCTTCCAGCACGATCTTCCACAGAGCGTGCTGGTCCACCTTCTCCGAAGGATTGGCTAAATCAATGAGGGATTCCACCCTGTTGGATTCCATCATCTCAGGTTGAAGCCTGCCAGGCCCAGCTTTCTTAGGCCCAGATTTCTTAGGCCCAGATTTCTCAAGCTCAGAAGTCTCAGGCCCAGAGATCTCAGGCCCAGAGATCTCAGGCTCAGGTGTGTCAGCTTGGGGTGTGGCAGTTTCTGGTTTCTCAGGGGTGCAACTGCGAAGCATCATCCCTGCTGCCAGCAACATGACACCGCCGAAGAGGGACAGCTGCACTGGGCTGGGAACATAGAGGGCCAGCCATGCGCCCAGATACGTCCCTGCCATCCCGGGAATTCCAAAAAAGGCCACGTTGCGCCAGTCGACCTGCTTGTTCCAAGCAAAAGGCAACATGGCCACCAGAGCAACTCCTCCAACAATCCCCAGCGACTCGGCAACAGCAACTTTGGCATCATGGCCAAGCAGGTATCGCAAAACCGGCACGGTCATGATCGAGCCGCCGGAGCCGAACAACCCCAGTGTCAGCCCAATGACCAACGCTCCCACCACCGCGTGTACCATTGGCAATCCTCCATCGACAGAGTCCCCGTTCTTGCAACGAAGAGCCCCTTTTTCCCTCCGATGCCAGGCCCGTTGAGGACACCTCTCTGGAGGCCACACTCCCCAGGCCGGCCTTCTCTCCGCTCCCTTCTCTCCGCTCCCGCCACCTCTTCTCACCCGGCCGATGAAGTCGTCGCAGCCACGGCCAGTTGAGAGGCCTTCCAAGCCTCAATCCCACCGACCAAATCGGTCACACGGGCGAACCCATGTTTCTCTAAGAGGCTGGCAGCAATTGAGGAGCGATACCCGCTGCGACAGTGAACCACCAAATTGTTTTCAGGTGAAAGCTGATCCAACTGGTCGACCAAATGCGGCAGAGGGATGTTCACGCTGCCCTGGATATGCTCCTGTTGCCATTCGTTGGGGGCCCGCACATCCAAGACCGTTGGGGCCTCTGGCTGCCCGAGTTGTTCAGCCAATGCGGCCGCAGTAACACGTGCGGTGCTGCGGATCAGCTCCGGCCGATCGTTCAGGGCGGCCAACCCGTCTTTGAGGTAGCCAGCGGCGTTATCGAAGCCGATGCGGCCCAGTCGCATCATGGCTTCCTCCTCGGTTCCTGGCTCGGCGACCACGACGATGGGCTTCTCGCGATCGAGCAAGGTCCCTGCCCAGGTCGCATATTTGCCCTGCAACCCGATGTTGATCGACCCGACCAGATGAGCACCGGCAAATTCCGCAGTCTCTCGGACGTCGACAACTTGGGCCCCTTGATTGGCCAAACGCAGCACTTCGTCGACCGGCAGTGGCGTCAACGCTTGTCTTAAGGATTCCTCCAACGCAGGTCGCTCTTGCTTGTTGCGAATCGCGTCGTAGATGAAATACCCCGGGGCCTCAGGCTGGTCAACTTCGACCAACTTGATGAAGGCTTCTTTCGTCATCGGCTGCAGGGCATAGTTGAATTGCTTCTGTTCGCCGATGGTGGAAACGCGTTGGCTGCTGAGCTGCTTGCCGCACATCGACCCGGCGCCGTGGGCCGGATAGACCAAGGTGGCATCGGGCAACTTCATCAGCTTGTTCGTCAGAGAGTCATAGAGCATCTCAGCCAGCTCGTCGGCGGTCACGCCGATGGAAGCCAATAAGTCCGGCCGGCCCACATCCCCGATAAAGAGCGTATCCCCGGTGAAGACCGCCTGAGGTTCGGTGGCACTCTTGGAGGTGTCAAACAACAATAGGGAGATCCCTTCCGGGGTATGCCCAGGAGTCTCCAAGATGCGGAATCGCACCTCTCCTAACACAACCTCCTCTCCTTCCCGCAGGGGCGTAAAGTGATACTCTGCCTTCGCTTTGGCCCCCAGATAGATCTTCGCCCCGGTCTTCTCCCGCAGCTCGATGTGGCCGGCCAGAAAATCGGCGTGAAAGTGCGTCAAAAAGACATGCTCGATCTTCCACCCGTTGGCTGCCGCGTCGGCCACGTATTGATCGATGTCACGCTGCGGATCAATCACCGCAGCGGTCCCCGTCGTTTCGTCGGCGACCATGTAAGAAGCATGGGCCAAACATCCGAGGTAGTATTGTCGAAGTTGCATCGGCTGATTCTCCTGAGCTCAAAGGCTGCAGCTTCCCGATCAACCCCAACAACTCTTGGGGTGATGGCACCTTCGCGGGCACCCAGCTGTGGGGCTGTTCAGGAATCCGCAATCGTGCAACAAGGGGCCTGCCAGCCCCGCCATCAAAGACCTCAGGCCAAATGCTGGCCTGGCCTTGTCCTGATTCTGGCTTTAACCTTCTCTTGGCGTAGAGTCACGGCTCAGGGCACCGGTTCCCCAAAAGCGGAAAAAAGTTGAGCCTGACGTGCAGCTGAGATCAGCCCCCGCGTGCCCTCACATTCCGACGCACCAACGCCTTCTCCAGAAGCACCGAAGCATCCAATGCCCTCACCCCGAATAGGGGGTTTTCAACCCAAAGGACCAACGCCACAGCAGGCAACGCCACCGCAGGCAACGCCATAGCAGGCAACACGTAACGACAGGCAACGCGACGGCTCAAAGGAGGGAAAAGCGATGAGGTCAACTGAGACCGAGCCGAGCTGGGGAGGCAATCGTGACGAGGTGATCCCTCAACTGTTGGCAACAGTGGGAGCACGGATGTATCGGATCGGCTTGCGGCTCTGCGGCAGCCCTGAGGAGGCTGAGGACTTAGTGCAGGAGGTCTTTTTGCAGGCCTGGCGAAACTGGGATCAGTTTGCCGGCAAGAGTAAAGTCACCACCTGGCTGTATACCATTGCCGCTCATGCCTGCCAGCGGATGCACCGACGCCGTGCCGGAGAGCCCGACTGCCTGGCCTCCTTTGACGAGTTCCTCCCCCAAAGCGAACCTCTGACTCCGGTCGTGTTGGGAGAGGATGATCCTCAAGCCGAGGCGCTGCGGGCCGAGGCAACACGAAACGTCCAAGAAGCGATCGCCGCGCTGCCGGGCGAGTTCCGCTTGCCAGTGGTTTTCAAAGAGATCCTCGGCCTCTCGATTGCTGAAACAGCTCAGGCTTTGGGAATCAAACCCGAAACAGTCAAAACGCGATTGCACCGAGCCCGTCTGCGGCTGCGAAGCGTGTTGGTCGAATCGCTGCCCAAAAGCGAAACACCGGAGCCCTGCTATTCCAAACAAGTGTGTTTGGACTTACTGGCTGCCAAGCAAGAGGCTCTTGATCGGGGCGAGCCTTTCCCGGTCTCCCCACAGACGATCTCCGAGCGATGCCGCTCAGTCTGCCAAACGCTGGATCTGACCAACGAGGCTTGCCGCCGACTTGCCGACGGAGACCTTCCCGAGGCAACCCGAAGACGCATCCTCAGCTCCTTAGCCACCGATTGAGCCCTACGCAGGTGGCAATTGGTGTCTTGGCGAAACCCTTCCGCTGAACTCGGCCTGGAAATCCAGCGGGCCGACGCCAGGCTGATCGCCTGTGCATAGGGGCTCACCGCGTACTTCTCTGACGAGCACACTGGCCCGCGTTCCGGTCTCGAAAAATCTCAAGGATCTTGCTGAAGGTGATCACCAAGATCCTGGCCCCCCACCGGACTGGCTGGTTGCTCCGTTGGCAACGGCGTTTCAGATTGGGGCTGTGAGGCAGCCTGCGACTGCCCTGTGCCGTGAGGCTGACCTGTGCCGTGAGGCTGACCTGTGCCTTGCGACTGGGCTTGAGGCTGAGTTGCGAACTGAGGCAAGGGGTCCCCCCCGTAACGAAACAGCGTCACCAGAGCGCCGACCCAGATGACCAGTTGGACTGCCTGGACGAGGGAGAATATCGAGACTCTGCCGGGAATCCAGAGACTCAGACCGACAAGCAGAAACGCCCCCCAGAGAATCCGACCTTGCTTGCTGACGATCGCTTCGCGGATCAAGGCGACCATCAAAAAGCTCAACATAATATCGTCGTAGGTTTTATGATAAGTCCAGAGTCTGCCGGCCACAGCCGCAACGGCAAAAGCCATCACCAAATCATGGCAGCGGCGACTGAGCATCAGCGGAACAGCCACCACCATCACCCCACCAACGGCAATCAGCGTGGCCTGGCGTCGGTCGATTCCCAAGAAAAACAACATCTGGATCGGCCCCAAAGTCCCATCCGAGCCAATCACCGCTCCCACAGTCAGTAGTTGGCCAAGCATCTCCCAAGGGTGTGTTTGGGTCAGCCCCCAGGTGATCAATGAGCCCAGTGCAAGATAAACAAGGGAAACAAACACCATCATCCAACGGCGATGAAGGAAAGCAGCCAAGAAAAACGGGCCGCTGATGGTCGGCTTGACTGCAGAAATACCCAGCACAACACCGGAAGGGATACCTTTGCGTTGTCTGTCTAGCAAAAGGCAAGCAGCCAGCGTTGCGGTGACCACCAGACTATATTGGCCCACCTCCAAAGCCGTTGCATTGCCACCGATTGCCAGGCAACTGAGTGCGGCCATCAACGCATACCTTCGGTCCTTTTGGGCGACGCTTCGGTAAGCCCACAGGGCTATCACACCGAGGGCGAACACATTGAAAGCCGCGTAATACCAACGAGTCACCGTCCAGCTCGGCCAAAGCATCACCAACCCAGACAAAACCCCCCACGGCGGATGCGCGGGAGGCTTCAGCCCTAACTCGGGAACTACCTCAGTCTCCCGATCCTTGACCACATGAGCCACTCCCTCCTTTTCAGCTCTGGGCGAATTGGCTAGCCACATATCGAAAGGGTTCCGACCCGACAGAACATAACGCTGTTCGGTCCAGCGGAACCGCAAATCCAAGCCATCGCTACGATCAGTTCCCATGGTCAATAGGTAGAAGCCCTTGACATTATATGCCACAGCAAGAAATAGCAGGCCGCCACAGAGTGCCCAGAGCGCATAGGGAGTCAGCGGGGATCGCGAGTTGGAACACATGGCAGGATTAGGGAAGGCATCAGGAGAAAGGTCCGAGCAGAACGCTCATGCAGCCCGAAGAGCTTGGTCTGGCCACGGCGTACTCTATCGGCCGATGAGCCAAGGGTCAACAAGTCCGGCCAAAGCCCCGAGTGGTCGGTTTCCTTCTGATTTGGCAGTTGGTTCTCGTAGAATCGGGGGATTCACGTCTAACCGACTGCCAAAACCCTAGGAAACAAGGCACTAGACCCACCCCAGCGTGTTTCTTGGGGGCGACAATTGGCAGAGGAAGAAGAGAGATGCTCGTGTGAGAGGGGGCCCAGGACAGGCCTCAGCCGGCTCCGTTCGGGCGTCGGTTCTGGCCGAGCTTGTCTGAGCCTAGCCCGCCTAGGTCGACTCTGCTTAGTTCGACTCTGCTTAGGTCGACTGTTCCAGATTGTGGCAGAGGCCCAACCTGGAGGGCCGTCGAGTAGGTCAACGCAACAACACATGGGTGGGCAGGGGTTACATCTGGGGAAGTCCCATGAGGGACCCGGCGAGGAGTCGACGCTGGAGGAGTCAACTCAATTGCCCAGCGAACGCCGAGTGTCCCGGGAGCCCGTGGACTTTGGGTCAGCCCCTCAAGATCCCTTGATGCGTTCGGGTTCCTCGGGCATGGCCCGCAGCCGATGAGGGAGTTTCTCGACAATTCGCATCTGCGCGCGGATGCGAGCTTCGGATTGAGCACGGACGACCCGCTCCGCAACGGTCTGAGGCTGCTGCTTTTCCAGCTCCTTCAATTGCTCGGTGAGCTTTTCCATCTGCAAGGACTCGGCCGCAGTGGCCCGGGTGGTGACCACCGAGACAACGTTCTTGGCGATTTGGACGAACCCTCCTTCGATGTAATGTCGAATTGGCTCGTCTTCAGCCTTGCTCCAGCAACGCAACTCTCCTCTGCCAAGCCTGGCAATCAGCGGGGCATGCTGAGGCTGGACGCCCAGCTCACCATCGTACAGGGGCACAGCCACAAACTCGCAGCGGTGGTCCAAAACGGTCGCCTCGGGTGTGACAACCACACAGTGGAGCCGTCCCTGCTGATTGCCGGAGGATCGCTCAGCCGATGAGTGCGAAGCAGTGGCCATGTTTGATCAAGCTTGTCAGATTCTTGAGGCAGCGAGAACCTTGCAATGGAATGGATTCTCGGAAAAGTGACTATTTATCTTCTTCGAGCATCTTTTTGTTTTGCTCTTCGGCCTGTTCGATGGGACCGACGTACATGAAGGCACCTTCCATAAGGTGGTCCCACTTTCCATCACAGATCTCTTCAAAGCTGCGGATGGTATCGGCCAAGGTGGTGTACTCACCGGGTTTGCCGGTGAAGACCTCGGCGACGATAAACGGCTGGCTCAAAAAGCGTTCGATCCGCCGTGCGCGTTGGACTGTTTGCTTGTCCTCTTCGCTGAGTTCCTCGACACCAAGGATGGCGATGATGTCCTGCAACTCTCGATATCTTTGAAGAATCCCTTGCACTCGCTTGGCCACGTTATAGTGCCGGTCTCCCAAAAACTGAGGGTCTAGAATACGGCTAGAGGAAGCCAAGGGGTCAATCGCCGGATAAATCCCTTTCTCGGAAATCGACCGCTCCAAGTAGATGAACGCATCGAGGTTTCCAAAGGCTGCCGCCGGGGCAGGGTCAGTCGGGTCATCGGCTGGGACGTACACCGCCTGCACGCTGGTGATGGCGCCTTTTTTGGTCGAGGCAATCCGCTCCTGCAACTGGCCCATCTCTGTGGCCAGCGTTGGCTGGTAGCCAGCCTGAGAAGGCATCCGCCCCAGCAAAGCCGAGACCTCACTACCGGCTTGGGAGAACCTGAAGATGTTGTCGATAAACAGCAGAGTGTCAGCTCCTTTGGCATCACGGAACCACTCCGCCATGGTCAACGCACTGAGGGCCACCCGGAGTCGTGCCCCAGGCGGTTCATTCATCTGACCGTAGACCATGCAGGCTTGCTCAAGGACTTGACGGCCGGTGTCGCCAATTTTCGTTTCCTGCATTTCCAGCCACAGGTCGTTGCCCTCGCGGGTTCGCTCACCCACACCGGCAAATACCGAATAACCCCCGTGTTTGCTGGCGATCCGAGCGATCAGTTCCGTCAGGATGACCGTTTTGCCGAGACCGGCTCCACCGAAAAGGCCCGCCTTTCCACCGCGGACAAACGGGGTCAGCAGATCGATCACCTTGATGCCGGTTTCAAAGACCTCGGTTTGGCTGGATAATTCCGTGGCGATGGGAGCGGGCCTGTGAATCGGCCATCGCTCTTTGACCTCAACTGGACCTCGGGCGTCGATCGGTTCGCCGAGCAAGTTGAACACTCGCCCCAAGGTTTCCTCTCCAACGGGGACAGACAGCGGGGCACCGGTGTCGACCACCTCTTGGCCACGAATCAGGCCATCGGTTCCTCCCAAGGCCACACACCGCACTCGGCCACCACCAAGGTGTTGCTGAACCTCTCCGGCGAGGTCGATGTGGACGCCCTTGTTCTCAGCCTTGATCTTCACTGCATTGAAGATCGCCGGGAGATTCTCCTCAGAAAACTGAGCGTCAAAGGTACTCCCAATGACCTGGGTGATGGTGCCAATGTTGGTCTGCTCTGCAATGGCCATAATTGGTGGCTTGTTTTTGTAGGGCCAGTCGTCTGAAGGGAGTCAACCGTTGATCGCCAAAATAGAGTCTCGGCAGAACCTGATGACTGCCAGCGACTCTTGACTGTCATGGACGTGTAAGCGGCAGAAACGTAGGAGAAGTTCGCAAGCGCAAGCCAACGGCCAGGCTTCCAACCTCCGGTCCTGCACGCGGAGCATATGCTCCAGGCAGGGTCCAGCTGAAGGGTTCGACGGAAGCACCACCTGACCTCGGCAGTTCGCCGAGGGCGGTCCCAACTCAACCACCATTCCCACCCAACTGCCTGACACTCACAGGTGATTTTCTCTCGCCTGGGATTTATTCAAGAGCCGCCGCACCACCGATGATTTCAATGATTTCGTTAGTAATCTGCGATTGGCGAGCTCGGTTATATTGCAATGTGATATCTTTGATCATCCCACCGGCTGCGTCGGTGGCGCCCTTCATCGCCAGCATGCGAGCAATTTGCTCGCTGACGGCTGCATCCAAGAAGCACTTGAACAATTTCACCTTGAAGCTGGTGGGAACAACTTCTTCCAAGATGCTCTCAGCAGAAGGGAGAAACTCGTATTGGCTGCGATATCCATTGGATGAGGCTGCCCCATTTCCTGAGGCCCCGCTATCGCCCAAAACAGCTCCCGGGCCCGAAGCGGTTCCGTTTGCCGAGACGCTTTTGTCTTGGCCTGTTCCGCCGATGTCCCCCAAGGGAAGCAGTGTTTCGACAACAGCTGTCTGCCGACCCATACTCTCAAACCGCGTATAGGCCACATCGAGTCGGTCCAGGTCGGACTCGATGTACTCGGCCAAATAGCGGTTGGCCAGCTGCTCCACTTCGTCAAAGGTCGGTTTATCTTCAAAATGCGTATAGGACTGATGCGGCTGGATTCCACGAAAGCGCGCCCAGTTCAGTCCTCGCTTTCCAGAGATCTCTACTTTGACGTCATCATACGTGTCCACGTACTCGCTGTAGCGCAGTTGGGACAGACGAACAACATGACTGTTGTAACTGCCACACAACCCACGGTTGCTGGTCAGTACCAGCAATCTGACATTGTGCACGTGAGAACGTGGCTCCAACACCGGATGAGAAACCGGTAGGCCCGACTGTGCCAAGTCCCGGACAAGCGCTGTCACCCTTTCTGTGTAGGCCGTGGCTGCCTGGGCACGATCAAGAGCCTTTTTGAATCGCGCCCTGGCAATCAGCTCCATCGTGCGGGTGATTTTTCGGATATTGCGAATCGACTTGCGTCGTTTCGCCAGAGCTCTGGCTTTAGCCATAACAGGTGCTACTGCTTTGTCGTGAGAGTTGCCAGATCAGCGCTGAGCTCTCAGGTCGTCTTGATTCCCTGAAAAGCCCTCGACGAGGACCTTGCAGGTTGTTGGCTGAGAGCTGTTCTTGTCTTGTGTTCCTAGTGCCTTGTTTCCTAGGATTTTGGCAGTCGGTTGAGTTTGGCAGTCGGTTGAGTTTGGCAGTCGGTTGATTTTGGCAGTCGGTTGATTTTGGCAGTCGGTTGGACGTGAATCCCCTGATTCCACGAGAACCAAATGCCAAATCAAAAGGAAACCGACCACTAGGTTCCGACGGTTTCGCCGGAGGCGGTTGTTTGCTGTTGTTGTCCTGCGGATTGTTCTTGGGTGGCGGCTCCGGCGGCAGCGGCTTCTTGTTCGGCCTCTCGGGAACGCTTGAATTGGAGTTGGAACTCTTTGATAGCCTGGGTGAGCTTCTCCTCCAGCTCAGGCCATTCTGCCTTGAACTTTTGAATTCCTTCGATTTTGTCCCGCAGCTCGCTTTGTTGCTCACGCATAAAGGCGAGGAATTCTTGTTCCCACAGGGGGACTTGGTCGATGGGGATCTGGTCCAGGTGGCCTCGTGTTCCGGCGAAGATGCTCACAACCTGGTCGATCACATCCATCGGGGAATAAATCCCCTGTTTGAGCAGTTCTACCAAGCGATAACCACGGTTGAGTCGCCTTTGAGTGGCCGGGTCGACGTCGGTGCCCAACTGGGCAAAGGCCTCCAACTCGCGGAAGGAGGCCAAGTCCAGCCGCAGGCCACCGGCGACCTTTTTCATGACGGGAATTTGAGCGTTGCCGCCGACGCGTGAGACGGAGATCCCCACGTTCATCGCTGGTCGCTGGCCGCGGTAGAACAAGTCGGGTTGCAGATAGATTTGCCCGTCGGTAATCGAGATTACGTTGGTGGGGATGTAGGCAGAGACCTCCCCTTCAAGGGTCTCAATCAGCGGCAAACTGGTCAGTGAGCCGCCCCCCAATTCGTTGCTCAGTTTGGCGGAGCGTTCCAGCAGCCGACTGTGACAATAGAAAATATCGCCCGGGTATGCCTCACGTCCCGGTGGTCGACGCAACAGCAACGACAGCTGACGGTAGGCGGCCGCCTGACGGGTCAAGTCATCGTAGACGATCAAGCACGGTTGGCCGTTGTACATGAAGTGCTCGGCCATCGCCGTGCCCGCGTACGGGGCGATGTATTGCAGCGGCGCCGGCGTGCTGGCTCCAGCTGAGATCACCGTGGTGTAGTCCATCGCCCCGTATTGCCGCAGGGCCTCAATGATCACCGCGGTGTTGGATTCCTTCTGACCGACAGCCACGTAGAAGCACTTCACCCCCGTTCCCTTTTGGTTGAGGATGGTGTCCACAGCGATGGCTGTTTTGCCGGTTTTGCGGTCGCCGATGATCAACTCGCGTTGGCCTCGGCCAATCGGAGTCATCGCGTCGATGGCCTTGATGCCTGTCTGCAGAGGTTCCTTGACCGGTTGCCTCTCGGAGATCCCAGGAGCAGGGCTCTCCACAGGACGCGTCTCGCTGGTGACCACCGGCCCGCCGCCGTCCAGGGGGTTACCCAGTGGGTCCAGCACACGCCCGATGACCGCGTCACCGACTGGGACGCTCAGCAGCGAGCCAGTGCTTTTGACCTCCATGCCCTCGCGTACCTTGAGGTAATCGCCGAGGATAATGATCCCGACGGAGCTTTCCTCAAGGTTGAGGGCCATTCCACGGACGGCTGTTTGGGGGTCGCCGGTCTCGAATTCGACCATCTCGCCGGCCATCACGCCGGCCAGGCCGTAGACCCGGGCGATCCCGTCGCCGACCTCGAGAACTCGGCCGACCTCACGGACGTCGACCTGAGTGTGGAACTGTTCAATTTCCTTCTGCAGGACCGAAGCGATCTCGTCGGCTCTGAATGTCATGGACGCTCCTCTGGATCATCTCTCGGCGTAGCAAGCCTAACTGGGTAGCCACTGAGCCGTCGTACAACGTGTCCCCAATCCGAATAGCCAGTCCCCCAAGCATCTCGGGGCGAACCTGGGTCACCAGCACCGGTTCAGCCGAGGTGGCTTCACGCAACCGGTTGACGATTTTCTCACGCTCGACGGGTCCCAGTTCCACAGGCGCGGAGACTTCCACCTGCAGTCGGCCGGAGGCCCGTTCGTGGATCTCTTGGATCTGGCGAGCGATCCCTGGGATGTGAGGGGCTCGTCTGCGACGAATAATGATCTTCAGTGATCGAGCCAGCAAGTCATCAACGGGCGTTGATTGCAAACGGGATTGAAAGACCTGATCCAGCACTCGTTCCTTCGTTGCCAGCTCGACGCGAGAGCTGGCCAGCAGTTCGAGCAGTTTTGGGTTCTTCTGCAAGCCTTCGCTAACAAAGGATGAGAACTCGGCAACCAAGGCCTCTTGCAAGCCAGCCTTCTTAGCTTGCTCATAGATGGCCTGAGCGTACACCCGATTCAAGGGAGCCGCCAGGACATCAGAGACATTCGGCAGGCGACCGGTGGAGTTGCTGGCGTCGTTCATCCGAATTGGGACCGTCACGAACTGATTTCGAGCAAACTTGCTCATTGAGAACTGGTTGCCGGCAGACTGGCAGGCCATCTACCAACGCGATTTGTGAGTGATCACTGGCTTAGTTGGCTGAAGGATGGGCTGAGCTTGTGAAACGCTCGAGGGCCTCATCGATCAATTGGGAGTGTTCACCCCGGCTGAGTTGCTTGTGAACGATCCGGCCGGCCAGGTCGATGGCCAAATCGGCGCTGCGTTCGGCCAATTCTTTGAGGGCTTGAGCCTTGGCTGTTTCGATTTCTCGAACTTGCCGATCGCGGACGATTAGCAAGTCGGCTTCGGTTTTGGCGATCATCTGCTGCCGCGTGTGCTCTCCGTCGCGGCGAGCCTCTTCCAACAGCCCCCGGACTTCATCTTGGGCTTGGGCCAGCTTCTGGCGGTATTGCGAAAGGTCTGTTTCGGCTTGTTTGCGGAGTTCCTCAGCACGAGCGATGTTGTCGGCGACTTGTTTCTCACGTGATTCCAGGGCCTTGGTGATTGGTCCCCAGGCAAACTTGGCCAACACGAGCAAGAGTATCCCGAAGACGATCAGGGTAAACAGGGCGTGGTCGGCTCGAAACTCAGTGATGCCGCCGGGCTGGCCGCCAAGCTCCGAATGTTCTGCCAGAACCCAAGACGGACAGGCGGTGACGATCAAAACCGCCAAAACAACACGAGCAATCAACATGGCAAGGCGGGGCATCAAGAACGCTCCTTCAGGCACTGACGAATTCTTAGAAACGTATTTGACAGAGATAGGCCTGGATCCCTGCTGTAGGGCTGTCGCTTGTCACCCTCGCTGCGGCAATTCCGGGGCAACAGGATGCCTGAAGAACTGGCCGACCAACGAGTCAGGCCAGTTCGTGTGACATCTCTGGGTTTGCTTGATCAGGCGCCCGGCACAATCAAGAAGCAAATGATCAGCGCAAAAAACGCCAGTCCCTCCACGAGGGCCGCGGCGATCAGCATGTTGGCCTGCAGCTGCCCGGCGACCTCAGGTTGACGAGCCATGCTCTCCAAAGCGACCGAGCCGATTCGGCCAATGCCAAGTCCCCCGCCGATGGTCACCAATCCTGCTCCGATCCCGAGCAGGCCTCGGCCGAACGCGTTAAAGTCCGTTGCGGCAGGAGTTTCTGTCGTGCCTGTCTCTGCCTGGGCGAAAGCGACAGCGGGAGCCAAAACAGCAAAGACGAGGGCCATCAGGGCCAAGATTGTGAGGAATCGCTTCATCGGTTTCTCCAATGGTGCCACAACACGGATCGTCGAGATAGTTTGGCTCCCGAAATGACGGCTTCTCGAGGATGACTTCCTCAAAATGACTTTCTTACCAGGAGCCACGAGAACAGGTCGGAGTCGCTGGCCCTTGAGCGTCAATCGCTCTGGGCTATTCAGCCGGTCTTTTGTGAGCCCGGTCTTTTGTGGGCCGGTCTTGTGTGAGCCGGTCTTTTGTGAGCCGGTCTTGTGTGAGCCGGTCGCTCTTTGTTCGGTTGCGTTTGTTGGTGGCTGGTTGAGCACAGCAGTGTGAGGTCTTGTCTGCCACCTGTTCTTGGTTGTTCCTCTGAGGTGTTTCTTTGGGCAGAACGACTCAGCTGACTGCCCTTCAGGCCGATACTCTTGTCAATGGGGATCATTGAGTTTCTGACAGGCGATTCTGTCAATGGTGGTGTATTGCCGCACCAATAAACAAAGATGTCAAGAAGGCGAAGATGTAAGCCTGCAGAAAAGCGACAAAAAGTTCCAGGAGACTAAAGAGCGTCGCACCGATGATGGACGCTGTGATCACCAGGGTTTGTGCGATCTCTGGGGTTCCTTGTGCCTCCAGGACGAAGGGAATATCGAGCAAGCCAAAGAGCACCAAGTGCCCAGCGTTCATGTTGCCAAGCAATCGGATGCTCAAAACGCCGTGTTTGACAACGAAGGAGGCCAACTCGATGAGGAAGATCCCACCGATGAGCGGGAGCATCACCAGGGGCAGACCCTTGGGCATCATGTTGCCGAAGAAACCCCCGAAACCAAGCCTGGCAATCCCGCTGACGACAACAACGCAAAAGGTCATCAGCGCAAGGGTGGTTGTGACAGCTGTCGATCCGGTCACTGTTCCTAAAAAGGGAATCATCCCAAACAGATTGGCAAACAAAATAAAGAAGAACAAAGTCCAAATGTAGGGCAAGTATCGCTGAGCATCACCACTACCAATGGTAGGACGAGCGACCTGGTCACGAATGAACAGCAGAATCGCTTCCCAAAAATTCCAAAAGCGGCCACGGGCGCGACGCCCTGCTTGAATATGATTGGCTAGACCGATGAACACCGCCGCAAGGACGATCGCGACCACCAATTCCACAATCATGTAGCGAGAGAGGGAGAAGCCGGTCCCCGGGTTATACAAATCTGCTGGCGTCCCAAAGGGCTGCGGAATCAGCACCTTGCCGCTCATCGTGGCAGCCAGCTCTTCGCCGCTTGGCTGACGGCCGAGTTCCTCCTCGAGCGAGGAAATCAGCCACCGCGGCGCAGCCTCCTTCGCCTGCTCTGGGGTGTAACTCCAAATCGCCTTCGGAAGTTCAAAGTAGTAGCTGTCGCTAACGTGGGAGATTGCATTGGCCATTCTCAGGATCCCCCGCTTGAAGGCAGTTTCTCAGTCGTCTGGGTGACTGTCGTCTGGGTGACTGTCGTCTGGGTGACTGTCGTCTGGGTAAATATCGCCTGGGCGACCGTCATCTGGGTAGCTGTCATTGGAATTGGCTCTGTTGAGGCTTTGTGGTGCCTTGAGGTTTCCGGCCCCTCCAGATCGTCTTTTGCTGCGAGTTGTCTTTTGGTCAGCGATGGTATTTCTTCGGTGGACCTCAAAGGGTTGACCGCTTTGCAGGAGTGATCTCAGGGGCCTGAGAGGACTCCCAAACCGCACCGGCGGCATCACCCTGAGTGGACGCTTGGTCAAATCTTGGAGGCTTCTGGGGTCGCTGTTCGGAGAAATCAGGCGGCGAGACGAGCCAAACGACAACGGCTGTTTTGGCGGTCAGACCGACCAAGAAGAAGATGCCAATCCAAAGCAACAGGTGTTTTTCTTGCCAGAGCCCGCCGGACCAGTGCAGCCAAAGGCCCAAGGACAAGGGCACGATCATGTTGACGAGCATTCCGCCAAAGACCCCGAGCATCCAAAGAGTAGGTCGGCCAGCCAGCAACAGCGGCACGATGGTGACCGCCGAGGTCAGCCCGCAAATGAGAGCGGCAGTCCCCAAGACGCCCCAAGCCACCGTCCCGTTGACTGCCCAAGCAGCAAGAGATCCCACCAGCAACGAAAGCCCCAGAACCACCCAGAGGACCGCCCAACCCAATCCCAGTCGACCCCACACCGAAGACCTCCGCCAACTCGCGGCTGTCGCAGTCGATTGTGATGGAAGGCCATCTGGGGCGGTCGGACCGAGGTCACGCTGTCGATGCTCGCTTGTCCCGCGTTTCTTGTCTGTGCCGTTTTGCTGAGCGTCAACTGGAGAATCGGCCACGATTGTCGCGTTTCTTGTCTCGGCCCCGCCTGAGGAGGTTGGGCCTGAGGGGGTTAGGGCTGCAGGTCATTCGTCTGAGTTTGCCGGAGGGAGATCAGCCAGAGTCTCGCCGGAGCGTTCTCGCTCTGCAGAGCCCTCTCGACTTGTTGGGCCCCGACCACCTTGGGACTGCCGCCAACCTGGAGTGGAACCCTGGTCACGGCTGGACTTGTACTCACTTGCCTCAGTGACTTTTGTATTGGGCAGGCTTGCTTGAGCCTGTTGAGTCATTCGGAGGAGATGCCAGATCCCAACCGGTGGGCCGATGACCGCACCGATGAGAACCCAGAATCGCGTTCCCCACATTTGGTCAAGATACCACCCACCCACCGCTGGCAGGCACATCTCAAGTGCTACTGTGGTAATCTTGGTGGACCACTCCAGCGCAACGGCAGTTGGGTGCCGCGGCGGATCTTCGGGTCTCAAATCCTGCGACGCTGAGTTTTGCGACATTGAGCGCTTCGGTTGTCAATTGACCGCTTCGGTTGTCAATTGACCGCTTCGGTTGTCAATTGATTACTTCATTCGGCAATTGACTGCCCACCTTGGCAATTGAGCACTTTGTTGGTGAGGAGGCCGTATCGGTCGTTTCGCTCATCAGCCGATGCCAGAGGCTTCGATCGCCAATCACCCGTGGAAGTGTGGGGAATCTAGCGAAGGCGAAAACGTCCTGTCAACGTGCGACCACTTCAGTGCGGCAATTTGTTCGCAAACCGAGTGCGACCTTGGCCGCCCTGCACACAAAGGACAAAACAACCTTTTGCATCCCAGGTCATCTTCGAGACTAAGCCAAGAAAGTTGTCTGGATGCCTCACAAGGAGGGTTGACAGAATAGTCGGCCCTCGAAGCCTTGCGAGTAGTTGAATTCCCCTCGCGGTTTAGATACCATGAACCCGGCCGGCTACCGACAAGTAGCGAGTTCATACGCTCTTTGTGGCTGGCTGCTTGAGGCGGCTGCTGGGGTTCCGCAACTGGTTGGCAATCCTCAACCAACTCAAACCTCCTATTCACCCTTGTGGTGCCGCAGAGCTCAGCAGACACAAGTCTTGACGCAAACACAGTCATGACCCGCTCAAAACCTAGCGATTGCTTGTTGGTTGGTCACTGGATGACAAGTGATTGGCTGGCAAGTGTTTGGTTGGCAAGTGTTTGGTTGGCAAGTGTTTGGTTGATTGATCGACAGCGGATCGATCCTCAGGCAAGAAGTCTGTGCCTGCGTTGTGATGGTTGCTCGGCCTGTCGGCTCTGAGTTTTCGCGAAAGGTATCGGTTGCCCGGGAAACCCAAGCGCGACGACCTGCTTTTGGGACCCCCGAAGGCAGCCGTTGCTTTTTGTTGTGGTCGCTGCCAACGGAGCCGTCCGTCAGCACCACACCTCAGATCCAAAACCCTTGGTACCCATATCGGGCAAATCAGCTAAGAAGAGTAACTAAGCCAAGAGCAGTGAACACGCTTGCACGTCCTGAGATCTGGAAAAATCTTGGCTCGTCCGGTTGGTGGAAAGGCTGCGGAATCAGCGGTTGTTCCTATCCAGCGTTTTGGACGAGCAAGAATTCTCCGCGAAAGCAGTCAGGTGTTTTGAGAGGAAACCCTCACAACTCTCGCACAAATGCTATTTGCCGACAGATGCTCCCGCTTTTGGCAGTCGTTGAAGTGATTGCAGCTGGTATGAGCAGCTAACCACACAACCCACAACACGGAAGCCCTGTCCCCAAAGGTTGCTTCATCCCAAAGCGACCTGATTGAAGCGGCTTGATGGAAGCGACCCTACTAAAAGCGCAACCTCGCTCACAAAGCGGAGCCGAACTCTCCCAGGCTGCTAGTCTTCCGAGTCCGGTTGCCAGAGTCAATGTGCCTCCGAGTGTTGTGTCGATGAGTTGCGGGCCAGTCCACGGAAGGTTTATCGAAGACCACCCTGTCCGCCGGCGACGCCCGCGTACGGGACCACTGACCCGATCTTGGAGTCAGCCCTGAAGATGACAGCTGAACAACTTCGCACCAAAACCGTCAAGGATCTCCACCGCCTGGCACAACAACACGGGGTTTCCGGGTGGCATACCATGCGGAAGGAGGAGTTGGTCAAAGCTCTAGTCCAGGCAACGACCTCCTCCTCAGGTTCCAGCCAGCAGGGCAAACGCTCCTCAACAGTTGCCTCGTCGACAGCTTCCTCGGGCAACACCGGCAACCGGAAGTCCGCCAGCACCAAACTCAGCGGCAACACAACAAACTCAAAAACTGCAAACACCAAAACTGCCAAATCCAAACGGGTGGGTTCCAAGGCGGCCGTCTCGCAGAGCACAAACGACCAAAAGTCCTCCCCGACCCAGTCACCAAGCGATCCCACACCTCCCACGAGCGATTCGAATTCCTCGGGTCGTCAGTCGACCAGCAGCCGCGCTCAACACTCCAAACGGAAGACCGCTGAGTCTCCCAACGAGCCCCAAAAATCCTCAGCAAAAACCGCGACAAAATCTGCTGCCAAGAAAACGAAAAGAGAGCCCGAGTTGGGAGAGACGAAGGTTCAAGCCAGTTCCGCCGAAGACAAACAACCTTCCACCAAATCCACTCAGACAAGATCCTCCCAAGCAGAGACCACCAAAGCCTCCAAGCCAACAACAAAAAACAACCCACCGGCCAAAAGCTCACAGTCTTCAGGTAGCCAGACCAGGAGTCCCCAGACCAAACGCACACAAGCGAAGAACACGCAGCCGAAAGCTTCAACAACCAAAGCGACAGCTTCGCGAACTCAGTCTGCTCCTTCCTCTGACAAACCAACCCCGGCGTCCGAAACAGCCCAGGCCACACAAACCGGTCTGGCAACGGCCACCGTCAACGGGGCCAACACCATAGCCACCGGACCCAGCAAGTCGTCTCCAAAACAGGCCAAAGCTAAGAGCAAGCCCGTCAAGAACACCGGTGCCGCCCAGCGTCCCGAACAGTCTGGACAAGACTCCCCCCAAGAGGCCATCGAACGCGCACCGCAGCAGTCTTCCGATTCCCCAGTAACTCCAGCCCAGCCACCCGAGCAGCAGCTTCCCAACAACACCTCTGAGAACCAAGCCCCTGAGGAAAAACTCACCCAGCCGAGAACAGCCCAGCACAGAAAACCCCAA
Organism: uncultured Pirellulales bacterium; assembly: GCA_964648025.1. Lineage (GTDB taxonomy): Bacteria > Planctomycetota > Planctomycetia > Pirellulales > Pb10988 > CAZYKP01. Next base: position 53,006 of record CAZYKP010000009.1, read on the forward strand.
CACACCACATCTCCGCAAACCACAGCCGCAACGAATTCGGCCGGGACAGAGGTTTCCCAACAAGTCCGCGCCGATGAGACAAAGCCTCAGCCACAGGAAGCTATCCAGAAACCATCTCCCATTTCTCAGTCGCCAGAAACTCAGGCCACTGAGGCCTCTCCAACTACCCGGTCTTCCGGGAAAAAGGCCAACCAGGCTCTCCAGGCCGTCAAACAAGAACTGGAGCTCGCTAAGAACTTGGCTTACCGCGACATACCTGGGAAACCATCTGGACACGGCAAGGACCTCTTGGTGTTGATGGTTCGTGATCCGTACTGGTTACATGCTTACTGGGAGATCACCCGAGGCGCCATTCAGCGAGCCGAGGCAGCTCTCGCCCAGGATTGGCACACCGCCAAGCCCGTGCTGCGTCTGTATGAGGTCGTCAATCACGGGGCAACAAACTCCAGCGAGAAGTTAGTCCGCGAAGAGATTGTCCACGGGGGCACCACCAGCTGGTACCTCAACGTCAAGGACCCCCCCAAGACATTCCGGGCCGAAATCGGCTATCTCACGCCCCCTCCTTCTGGAAGGTTCTTCTTGCTCAGCCGCAGCACCACGGTGCACACGCCGAGGGCTGGCGCTCAGGGCAACATCGACGACAATTGGTCCGATGTTGCCGAACAGGGTGAAAAGATTTATGCCCTCAGTGGCGGTTACAACGCTGATTCCCCTCGTGGAGAGTTGCGGGAATTGTTCGAAGAACGTCTCCAACGCCCGCTGCACTCACCTTTGAGCCGATCCCTGGCGCTTTCTTTGCCCGGGGCATCTCGCCCGGAATTCGAGTTCAAACTCGACGCTGAGTTGATCATCTCGGGAACCACTCAGCCTGATGCCCGCGTCACTCTCCAAGGTGACCCAGTTCAGCTCCGTCCAGACGGAACCTTCACTGTCCGGTTTGCCTTGCCCGATTGCCGTCAGATCATCCCGGCGGTCGCCTCCAGCGCCGATGGGTTGGAACAACGCACGATCGTGGTCGCGGTGGAACGAAACACCAAAGTGATGGAACCCATCTCTCGTGACAATGACGAGTGATTCTCTCCCCAGAGTGTCCTCATCTAGACCAACTGCGGCAGGCTTGGATCGCTGTTTCAGCAAGCACCGCCATTTGTGACTCCGTCGAGCGAAGACCCAAAAAATCCTGGTTGAGCGTTGGGCCTTAGCCCGATAAGATTGTCTGGCTGAAGCAGAGCAGTGACTTCTTCCCAGAAAACCAACTGCTTGCTCGAGCAAATTCCTCTGCCATGTTCGTGTTGCCGACATCCTGTTCCGTGAGCCGATAACAGAACCCGTTGGGAGCTATCTCTCTGGCTGCGTGTATAGCTAGAACCGCCGTCGCAGAACGGCCCAAACGTTCTAGATCACACAACCCAGAGTCGACGGCTCCCCCTATGGAAGAACGGGCTCTCGAGCACACGTCGCCACGGCATTGCGGTGGAGGTTTTTCTCAGGTTCAAACCTCCAGCTCACCAATCTGGTCATCGAATCAAAGTTTCCAACGGATCCCTCTTGTCCGAAAACTGACAACAGAACTCCACAATCCTCTCCCAGTTCACTGACTTTTCCGAATTCAGCTCCATTTCTAGTCTACCGATATTGCCTCGTTCCACAGCACCTCACGGCTTGTTAAAACTGCCCAGGTAACCGCCGCGGGGGAGGACATCCCTCAAACTGGAGCAGTTCCCCAGCAACTCCGGATGCTCCAGCCAAAAAGCTCCTCAGTCAAAAAGCTCCTCAGTCAAAAAGCTCCTCAATCAAAAAGCTCCTCAGTCGAGAACGCCCTCACGCGAGGTCGAGGACGACGCGGGAAACTTCCCGATCTGAGCAGCGGATCGACCAAGTCGGACTCCTCTTCATCGCTGGTCAAGCCGTTCAACCGCAAAAGCCGGCCTGGGGACTGGTACTCAGCTCGGCTGGACAGGGTTGGCCAACGGTGAGCAGGCAGACAACTCGCGGCGGAGTCTTCGAGGGCAGGGCTTGCTATAATGCTGCTCAGCCAGCCTTGAGGAAAGCAGTCGCCGTGAGGGGTCTCTGTGTTGGTTTTCAAGAAGGGGAAGGGAGTTGACCAGTCCACACTCATCTCTGCAGAACCAAGTCGAGCAACTGCTGGCCACTTTGCGGAGTTATGGCAGTTGTGCTGTCGCGTTCTCCGGCGGGGTGGACAGCGCTGTTGTGGCCCAAGCTGCTTATCAGGCCTTGGGAGATCGCGCTGTGGCGGTTCTGGCCGACAGCCCAAGCTTGGCCTCTGGGGAACGGGAGGCAGCCACTGCTGTGGCCCGACAGATCGGCATTCAGCTGATCATCATCCAAACGCAAGAGGTGTCCGATCCCGCCTACCGGCAAAATTCGCTCAGCCGATGCTACCACTGCAAGGACCACCTTTACCAGCAGTTGGCCAAGCTCCAGCAGCAGGACAACCTTCAGGTGATCGTCAACGGAACCAATGCCGATGACCTCAACGATTACCGCCCGGGCTTGGCTGCGGCTTCTCAGTGGCAGGTCCGCAGCCCCCTGGCCGAATGCCAACTCACCAAAGACGCTGTCCGTCAAATCGCCTTTTTCTGGGGCCTCCCCGTTTGGGATAAGCCGGCCACCCCTTGCTTGAGTAGTCGAATTGCTTATGGGCAGGAAGTCACATCTCAGCGACTGGCTCAGATCGATGCTGCTGAGGCATTTCTGAAGTCACTGGGCCTGAGCGAAGTCCGTGTTCGCTATCACGGCGATGATTTGGCCCGGGTGGAGGTGCCTACCAAAGAGATTGCCTGGCTTTGCAGTCCTCCTATCCGCGAGCAATTGGTCAGGCGGCTCTCTGAATTGGGTTTTCGGCATATCACAGTGGACCTCCAGGGCTTCCGCTCAGGAAGCCTCAACCCACGCAACCGGCAAAGCACCCGCCGGTCAACTCGCCGATCTTCGGCCGGCGAAAACCCGAGCCGGCTGCAGCTTCCCTTGATGGACTAAGCCTGTTTTGCCAACACTGCTGGGGTCCGCTAAGCAAGCGTTTGCCGCCTCGGTCTTGTTGACGTTTGCGTCCTGTTGCTCTTTCTCTCTCAGAAACAAAGACTTGCCATGGATGCGGCTGAGATCCCCCAGGTTGCCCTGCCGGCTCGCCTGATGTTCCGCTTTACAATCCCCTGCCACCATCACCAGGGCATTGTGCCAGGAGGATGGCCAGACCTGCCCGGCGAACATGAGCTGCCGGAGCTTTCACGGCTGGAGGGAGAGGGCGGCTATGCTCAAGTCCGCGTAGGTTGGAGCCAAGCGGGCTTATTCTGTCAGGTGCGGACTGAGGGAAAGAGGCGTCCCTCTTGGTGTCGGCCAGCGCGGCTATCCGAGAGCGATGGGCTGCACCTTTTGATCAATGCGCGTCCATTTGATCAAATTCGCCGTGCGACGCGGTTTTGTCACCACTTTGTGTCCTTGCCGTTTTCCTCGGGGGGCGGCAAAGACCCGCCCAGCGGGGATCCGATCGTCGGCCAGTTGCTGATCAACCGAGCCAAGGAGCAAGCCCCGGTGGCGGCGGAGGGGCTCGTCAGGGCGTGGAGCACGCTGATCTCCAGCGATCGTCCTGCCGGCAGCCGACCAAGAAAAGGCCGTCTGGGCAAGGAAAGTCAGGCCAATTGGGATTACCTGTTGAAGGTGTTCATTCCTGCAGCGGCGATCAACGGCTATGCCCCGGGAGAGACCACACAACTGGGCTTTCATTACCGCCTGCAAGACACCGAATACGGAGAGCAAACTCTGGGCAATTCCTCAGAGTTTCCCACTGCAGACGATCCAAGCCTCTGGACAGTGCTGGACTTGATTGGCCAGTAAAGCATCTCTGACCCGCAGCCAGAACGCTCAACGGAGACGGGCGAGAACAGCAGCCGCGTTCGGCCCACCCAAAGAAGAGAACGCCATCCACTCAGAGGACGCCCAAGGCCACAGAGACACCGATCAAGGCAAAAGCAAACGCTACAAGCACCGAGTACCCCAACAAAAGACTAGACTGAGGAAAGATCACACCAGCACGCCAAATGGCAAGTTCGCGGACTGAGCGGACGATGGAGTCTCGGGATCAACACCTGCTTGGGTCACCAGCGAATCGGCAGTCGGCCGGCGAAATGGATGACGGACGGTTGATGAAAGACGGTTGATGAAGGATCGGGGTTCCAAACAATAAGATCAGCGGTCGCAGCAGAGAGGTCGAGCGACGCGGTCCATCATGCGGCCAGTTGGAGAAACCAGCCCCTGCTGAAAACCCTTATCGCCAAGCCAGAAACGGTGTGCAAATAGAATCCTACGATGACAACAGCAGTTGGTCTGGCGGCATCGCTGGAACACCGGGCTGCCTCAGGTGACTGCCTCGGCAGGAGAGCTGGCCAACGCCAAGTCCTGGACCCAGACGTTCCATTGGCCTGGAGGGATCCGACAACCGAGTCGTTTTTGTGCGGTCACCCACTGAGCATCTGCAGAGCCTTTCGCTGGTGGACTCCAACGGAGGGTGCGATTATCCCCCACCCATAGCAACAAGACCAGCCAGTGGAGCCGCCCGTGCCATCCCAATGTAGAGAATGAAAATCACACATCCCAGGGCCAACGCCAGGACCAATCCGATCAAGCAAAACACAAACGCCATGACCACCGAGTCCCCAAACGAAAGATCCAACTGAGCCGAGATCACACCAGCGATCACCAACACACCAATGGGCATGGTCGCTAACCTGGCCAGGATCTGCGTGCCAGGGTCGGCACCGGCTTGCAGCAGCATGAGCTCCACGATCAGCGAAATGAATTGGTTGACGATCGCACTAATGAAGACGATGAGATAAGCAGTCCCATAGGAGAGGTCCAGCGAGGCAGTCCATCGGGCAGCCAGTTGAAGAAAGAGCGCCCCGATCAACGCCCCAACCGCAGAACCGCAAACGGTGCCCAACAGGAACCCCACGACAACGAAGGGCAGCTGCTCTGGCGGGAGCGCTGGAACATTCGGTTGCATGACATAGCTCCCTGGCGTAGGAGAGTGTGGACGAACTTCGAGTGCAGCTCTCACATGTTGAGACCGCCGGAGAACAACCGGAACGTTCTTGTGCGGTCACCGACCTCCACTGTTCCAGATTTGGCAGAGGCTCACTCCCCAGGGACCGGAAAAAGCCAACGCAACACTATCTGGGTGGACACAAAGTCTGGGTGGACACAAAGTCTGGGTGGACACAAAGTCTGGGTGGACACAAAGTCTGGGTAGACACAAAGTCTGGGTAGACACAAAGTCTCACCAGGCAGGGCCCGTATCTGGGACAGTCTCACAACCGCGTGGGTGGACCATCCTTGCCTGGTGGACTTCGCTTGCGGGACTGTCGTTTTGGATCGAGAGCAGCCGCGGTCTTGATGACCTCAAAGAACCAATGGCCCACGGATAGTCGGGTGTTACTCGACGGTCACGCTTTTTGCCAGATTTCGAGGTTTATCGACATCACACCCCCGAAGCACAGCGGTGTGGTAGGCCAGCAGTTGCAGAGGCACGCTGCAGATGATCGGTTGGAGATATTCGTCGACCGAGGGGACGTAAATGACATCGTCGGCGACTTTGGCGACCTCGCTGTTCTCCTGCTCGGCAATGGCGATGACGGCTCCACCTCTAGCTTTCACTTCCTGGATGTTGGACAGCGTCTTGTCGTAGACAAGGCTCTGAGGGCAGATAAACACGCTCGGGGTGTTCTCGTCGATCAGGGCGATGGGTCCGTGTTTCATCTCGGCAGCCGGGTACCCTTCGGCGTGGATGTAGCTGATCTCTTTGAGTTTGAGGGCGCCCTCGAGGGCCACGGGGAAGTTGTACTGGCGGCCGAGAAATAAGAAGTTCCGGCATTCGGCATACCGTTTTGCGATCTCTTGAACCTGGCTGTCGCACTTGAGCACCTGTTCGACCTTCTCGGGAAGGGCCTCCAACTGCTTGAGGACTTGACGTCCTCGGGTGAAGCTGAAGTTTCGGATCCGGCCCAAGCAGAGGCCCAACATGACCAAAACCAAACACTGGGAGGTGAAGGCCTTGGTGCTGGCGACTCCGATCTCCGGCCCGGCGTGCAGGTAGACACCGCCATCGCTCTCCCGGGCGATGGTGCTGCCGACGACATTACAAATCGCCAAAGCGGGATGCCCCCGACGCCGGACCTCACGCATCGCCGCAAGGGTGTCGGCTGTCTCGCCGCTTTGGGTGATAGCAAAGAGGAGTGTATTCCGATCCAGAGGCGCGTTACGGTATCGTAGTTCGCTGGCGTATTCCACTTCAACGGGGATACCAGCCAGTTCTTCAATGGCGTATTCGCCTACCAAAGCCGCATGCCAACTCGTCCCGCAGGCAGCCAGGACAATCCGCTCCACTGCCCGCAGTTGTTTGGCCGGAAGGTTCAGACCTCCAAAATGCGTGGTTGCCTCGTCATGGTTGAGCCGCCCCCGCATGCAGTCGGCTAAGCTCTTGGGCTGCTCGTAGATCTCTTTGAGCATGTAGTGCGGGAAGTCGCCGAGCTCGCTCTCAACCTGGACTTCTTCCAGGACGTTGATACTGGGCTTGACCCGGCCCTGTTCTCGGTGGATGACCCGCAGGTGATTGGGTGTGAGCACCGCCAGCTCATGGTCCGAGAGGTACACAATTTGACGGGTATGTTCCTGCAGGGGAGTTACGTCGCTGGCCAGGTAGTGCTCGCCCTCGCCAACACCGACAACCAGGGGACTACCCAGACGAGCGGCAAACAGGGCGTTCGGATAATCCCGAAATACCAACGCCAGACCGTAGGTGCCCTTCAGTTGCGTGATGGCCTTGCGCAAAGCTTCCATCGGCAAGCTCAACGGATCGTCTTCAAAATCAGGAAGCTTCTGTTCTGTGAGTTCGGCCAGGCAATACGCCACCAAATGAGCCACCACCTCCGAATCAGTGGCCGAACGGAATGAGTATCCTGCTTCTTGCAGACGACTCCGCAAAGCCAAGTGATTCTCGATGACTCCATTGTGGACCACCGCGACAACGGCATCTCCACCAATGTGAGGGTGAGCGTTCTCGTCAGTCGGCGGCCCATGTGTGGCCCAACGTGTATGGCCCACACCAGCTTTCCCAATCAAAGGAGTGTGTTCGATCAATGCGGCCAAGGCAGCCACACGCCCGACGGTCTTGGTCAGCTGCAGCGTGTTCCCGGAGGCAGCCGCGACGCCGGCACTATCGTAGCCGCGGTACTCCAGGCGCCGCAGACCGGTCAACAAGAACTCTTCTGCATCGTTTGAACCAACGTAACCGACAATGCCGCACATGAATTCAGGCCTCCGTCAAGAGTTCCGCGGTGCTGAGATTTCCGCGGTTCTGAGAGTTCCGCGGTTCTGGGAGTTCCGCGCTTGCAAGAGTTTCGCACGGAAGGTGTGACGCTGACAAACTGACCACGAACTGACCACGACCAGCGGACGGGTCGGGCGATGGATTTCGGCGAGAACCTCCAGAACGGTTCTGCCGTTGGGTGTGTCTGTCCAGTCGGGGTTTCTGTGCAGAACAGTGGGAAACCTTTGGTCGTTCACAGAGCAAGTGCAGGGTGATCCCACGGGCATATCGGCGAGCGAAATCGACGGCAACTTTTGTGAACCGCCTCAGAAAGGCTTGATCTCGGGTGGGTTCTTCTTGGGGACGTCGGTCAACAGCTTCCGCTGAAGACTTGGTGAGTATCTCCGAAAACCCCACGTCCTGGATAGAGGGTTCCGCTTGATTGAGACCTGTCTGGATCACGAGTTGTCTGGATCACGAGTTGTCTGGATCAAGAGTTGTCTGGATCGAAGGAGAAGCGATGTCCAAACCCATTCGCGCTTTTGTGGCTGCGGAACTGAATGATCTGACGCGACGTGAGGCACGCAAACTGATACAGCGCCTTCAGGAGAGCCCGGCGAAGGTCAAGTGGACGGAGGCTGGGAACCTGCACCTGACGCTGAAGTTTCTGGGCGATATCACCCTGGAACGGATCCCCGAGATCAGCGAGGCCCTCCAGAAAGCGGCAGCCAAGGTGGAACCTTTTGCTTTTGAGTTAGTCGGGGCAGGAGCGTTCCCCCGACGGCAGGCCCCTCGAACAGTCTGGATTGGTGTTCAAGAGGGCAGCGAGGATTTGGTCCATCTTCATCAGGCTGTGGAAAACGAACTCCGGCCCTTGGGATTTCGCAGCGAGGGTCGCCGTTATACCCCCCATGTGACAATTGGCCGTGTTCGCCAAAGCCCAGCAGAAGCCATTGCGGAGCTGGGCCGTCTACTGGCCGGTGAGGTCGAGGTGTCCCTCGGTTCGGTGAGCATCGACCGAGTTGTCCTCTTCAGCAGCCAACTGAGGCCCAGTGGAGCGGTTTACGAAGAGTTGGCCGATGCCGAGCTGGGTGCCTGAATACAGTGCTCAGGCGGTCCTGCTGCTGGATCCGCCGTCGCTTGCCTGATAACCACATGCCTTGGGGTGCTGAAAAGGCGACGACTTTTTGTAAATGACAAGAAACGTCGAGTTGCTGTGGGCCAATCAACTAGAATGGTCTGCCGAAGAGGGGAAAATTCCGCGAGAAGTGTCGCCGGACTCAACCCAACGAATCGGGTCCGTGTGCGACGAAGTTTGCCGGAAACTCCTCGAATTTCTTTTTGCTTCCTCGGTCTGAGCCGGTTACGATACGATGCTCTGGTGATGATGTGTTGACAATCAGAACACAAACTCACTCGTTGAGTTGCCCCCCAAACAAGGGCATTCCAGAAATCAGACTGCACATAACATCGAACAATCCAAAACGTTCTTCCAGGCAACTGATTGCAGGCGTGCCTGCCTGAAAACCATCGGAACCGCGAAAGATTTGTGGCTTCTGAAACACTCCAATAATCCGAGGCACATCTGCAACAATTTGGCACAACCTCCCCGGGAACGTCACAACGGACGTCCCAACAACCGGTGACAGCCACAACCGCCGCCCGGTGTTGTGAAGCTGTCTGCAGCGACAAGCTGGCTTGGAACCATTCCTCTTGTGAAGGCTTTGTCCCGATGCTCAGCATGACGCCAAAACCAAGCACAACTCAAACTTCAGGACCGCCTCAAACATCAGGCAGAGTGTCCAACAAGAGACAGTGAGGCCAGCTCAACCGACTTTGTGGAATCGGTTGCAGGCGATGATTTCGGGAAAAGGTGGATGGTTCAGGCCGTATCCCCAGCCACAACGGGGTGCAGAAAACCAGGTCTGGCAGAGTCGTGGAAATCCTGGGAGCGAGTCACGAGACCCGCTGGCATGAAACCATTTGAGACTGCTTGTCCCCAATGTGACACTCGGCTTCGCGTCAAGCGCGCAGAGCTTGTTGGTCGGGTTGTGACTTGTCCGAGTTGCTCGGCACGTTTCCCCATCCAAGTGCCGGCGACGGTTCCTGTCACAAACCAACCCGCCAACAACCGACCTCAACTTGGTCCTCAAACGTCCCCTCCGAACACTTACCCTCCGAACGCTTACCCTCCGAACGCTTACCCTCCAGACCACCATTCACCTCCAGAATATAGCCCCCCAGCATATGGGGAGCCTGGCATCCCAGAAGAAGCTGAAGCTCTTGCGGTCGGGGTGCCGTTAGCCTCTGGAAGCAGGGGAGGGCCTTATCAGGATGTTGCCGCACCAGGTGGATCCGGCAAAGCAAACAGCGGTTCGGGGGTTGATTTTGGCTTTCTTCACCGGGCCGAACATAGCCGGGCCGAACATAGCCGGGCCGAACACAGCCGGGCCGAACATAGCCGGGCCGAAGGCTATCCAGCCGAGCAGGACCAGCGAGCGCACCATCAGCGGTTTGGTCCGGCCACCCAGACTGGCCCGCATTCCGCGGGTGTGCCGGTGGCAACATGGAACGCTCCAGCTCCGGTGGTGGTCTCAGAGAATCCCGGACTCCAGCCAGGACATCGCTCCATGCAACCGGCAACCAATCGATCTGGCACCCCAAGCGTCCCGGGCCAACGGGGGGTCTCAGGCCAGCGGGCGAAGAAGAATCAAACCACTGCGATCATCATCGGGGCGGCGGTCCCAGCCGTAATCGGGCTAATCATCGCTCTCTTCCTCATGGAATCCAAAGGATTCTTTGATGCCAAGAAACCGGGCCGGCAAAACCCTCGTCAAGACGCCAGTCGTTTTCAGGAGCTCGGGCAAGAAGTCTCTGGCACCTGGCGTGGAGGAAGCCCCTCGCAGAATGCTAGACCGAGAGGCAAGAATTCCAGGCAAAAACCCTCCCGATCGAGGGAATCCGATCGCAAGTCACGAAAAGGCAACTCACAAGGCAAGAAGTCAGCCAAACAAAAGCCTGCCAACGACGAGTCAAGTAATAACAAATCCGGCAACGCGATCCCAAACTTGGCTCCCCTGAGCGACGGTTTTGCTGGTGAGGATCCTCGAGAAGACAAGCTGCTGGAACGCCAAGCAGATGCTTCCCAGAACCCCTCAGAGCCGACCAAGGGGAGCCAAACGTCGGGCGAAGAGATTGCTTCGACGGAGGCCTTGCTGGATCCAGAAGCTCCTCCACCATTGGAGCCACCTCCGCAGACCAGACCCAGTCCGCCCTCCGGAGGCCAGAAACTCGGGAAATGGCCTTATCCTCCGGGAGGCTTTGGCATCGGTCCATCCAACGAGGACTAGGGCACATCCGCTGAGGAGACAAGCTCCCAGCCTGCTCGAACAACCTCCAGCAGCCAAGAAAATCCCTATAGACCATGCAAGACGGAACCTTAGAATATCACTTGCATTACGGCTTTTGGGCTTTCAAAAAGATCTCCTTCAGAAACCCAGGCGAAGACTCCGGCAAACACTTGGAATCACTGCACTCGTGTCCTGTGCCACCCAAGGATCAGCGATTTGCTTCAAAAACTTTGCTAGCCGAGAAGCAGGACCAAAAACACAAGCAACGCTCTGGAAGAGACCAAACCTGCAAGAGAACCTTGTTGATTAAAATTTGACTCGTTGTGATCCTTGCCTGAACACAAAAAGGCAAATCGAAACACTGAGCGGCAGGTAGGAGCTTGTTCAACAGAATTGGCGACAGCCTTGGCAGCGAGCCGAGGTGGCCAGGCCATCACTCTTGGACGAGCTCGAGGCTGAGACCACCAGAAGGCTGATTGTTGAGGCACGCGTCGCAACGTCCCTTGGTGAGGCCCGGGATCGTCATAATCTGAGCGGGTTGTGGGCTAGCCTGATCAAAAGGTTTCCAGTCGGGGAGAAATCAAGGTTGGTTCGGAGTTCAGCTTCCAAGGATGTTGAAGCAATTTCCAACCGAACACGAAGACGAGTTGAAAAGTTGGGGCTGCCTGGAAATCCCAATCAGATGGGATAATGACTTCGTTTCAATCTTTGGTACTCCAATCAAATTTCTTCCTTCAAGACCCATCTGAGCGCTGGGAACACCTGTCATTCGGCGGAAAAACGGATCTCCTCAATTTGGGACCGCCCCAAGACACAAAACCAGACACAAAACAAGATAAAAACAGCGGCACAACTTTGTTGAAGACCAGCAGGATGCGTGGACACAGACCGACGCCAGTGCTGGAAAACTTGAGGCCCCAGACTCGGAAGTCACACACGCAGAGGCCGTAAAACCGGAAATCACAGGATTCACAGCCGCAATACCAAAACAGCTTCGCCTCAGAGGTAGCCCCAGCAGCTACCACCTGGAAACTGAACGCTCACGCTCGAACAATTCACCCAGGAGGCCTTGTCCTCCAATTAGGTGGACAGTGTGACCTCACAGTAGCGATTCCCCTGACCACGTTGGTGAGCGGGTCACAGGCCCCGCAGGAATCTCTGCACGGTGCTGGCAAGCACTGACAGAGTTCCTTGAAAACGGTCGATGTCAGGCCGAACAACGCTGCTGAAACTGAAAACTTCTGTCAACCAGTCCCGCTTAGGGAACTGTTTGCTCATCGTAGGAGGGCAACGTTGTACGACTCACTGCTGGAGTTAGAAGACGACCGTTCCGGTCTCAACGACGAGGAAACGCTCCGCGAGAAAGCTCAGGAGTTGGACGAGGAAGATGCAGACCTCGTCGACCTCGACGATGAAGATGGCGACGACTCCTCAGCCTCCGCAACGGGCGACTCCGACGGGGACTCCGACAGCGACTCCGATGCTGACGCAGAAGGGGAACTGCTGCTGGAGAACGATGACGGCGGAAGTTGGTCCGACGATCCAGTGCGGATGTATCTCACTCAGATGGGCGAAATCCCCTTGCTCACTCGCAAGGAAGAGATTGCCTTGGCTAAGGAGATCGAGGTCACCCGCAGGCGTTTCCGGCACCGGTTGCTTGAGTGCGACTACGTCATCCGGATCGCTGTGGATGTGCTCCGCCGAGTGCAAAACGGAGACTTGCCCTTTGACCGAACCGTGCAAGTCTCTGTAACCGATCGGCTCGAAAAGGATATGATCCTCAGCCGGCTGCCCCGGAACCTTGAAACCCTCGACGTGCTGCTTGAACAAAACGCCGAGGACTATCGACTCGCGACCTCCCGTTCGGCGAAATGGCCCCAGCGACGGGAAGCTTGGAAACGTTTGGGCAAACGCCGTCGTCGTGCGGTTAATCTGGTCGAGGAACTCGGTCTGCGGACTCAAAAAATCGAGCAACAGATTCCTCGGCTGGCCGAGATCAGCAACCGGGTCGATCAGCTCCAACAACAAATCGCTCAAGCTCGCCAAGAAGGTTTCCCCGAAGAAGCCCTCGAACCGCTGGTTACCGAGTTCCGGCATTACCTCCGGCTCACCCAAGAAACGCCGACCAGCTTGCGGAATCGCGTCACCTTCCTGCAGGGTGTCTACGCACAGTACCAAAAGGCCAAGCGGGGGCTCTCTGAGGGCAACCTTCGCTTGGTTGTCTCCATCGCTAAGAAATACCGCAACCGAGGCCTGAGCTTCTTGGATCTCATCCAAGAAGGCAACGCTGGCCTGATGCGTGCGGTCGACAAATTCGAATACCGCCGTGGGTTCAAGTTCTGTACCTACGCCACTTGGTGGATTCGCCAGGCGATCACCCGGGCTGTTGCTGATCAAAGCCGGACCATCCGCATCCCTGTGCACATGGTCGAGGCGATGACCAAGGTTCGCAGCATCAGCCGCTCGTTGCAACAAGAAATGGGCCGCGAGCCAACTATCGAAGAAACCGCTCAGGCTGCTGAGGTCACCGTTGAGGAAGCCCGCCGGGTGCTGGCCATGAGCCGCTACCCCATCAGCCTCGACAGACCCGTTGGCAACAGCGAAGATAGTCAGTTCGGCGATCTGCTGCCCGATGGCGCAGCTGAGAGTCCCGCCACCGGCGCCGCTCTGGAAATGCTCCGCGGTCGCATTAACAAAGTCCTCAAGACATTGAGCTACCGCGAACGTGAGATCATCAAGCTCCGCTACGGTCTCGGAGACGGCTACAGCTACACCTTGGAAGAGGTGGGCCATATCTTCAAAGTCACCCGTGAGCGAATCCGGCAAATCGAGGCCAAAGCCGTCCGCAAGCTCCAGCAACCAAGCCGTAGCGGTGAGCTCTGCGGATTTCTCGATTGACCACGGTGATTCGTCACCGCTGTCCGTCTGCGAGCTTTCTCAGTGAGACCTTCTGCTGAGGAAGCTCACAAGACAATGCTCAGCCAACTGAGTCCAACTTCAACAACTCCTCACGGCGAGGGCTTTGGCCTTCGCCGTTTTTCTTCGTCCAAGACTCTGCTGAAACGCACTTCTTCTTGAACTTGACTTGCGGTGACCGCCTTCCCCCTGAACGACACAATTGTGGCAGTCGCCAGCCCACCGGGCTCTGGTGCTCGGGGAATCATTCGTCTCAGCGGACCCCATCTGCTCGACTGCCTCAGAGCCGTCTTCCACTGCACTGCCCCTCAGAAGTTCACACAATCCACACGTCCGCAGATCCTCCAAGGGCGGCTGATGCTCAGCCAGGGCGACCAATCCCCAGACAACCAATCCCCAGACAACCAATCCCCAGACAACCTGCACCCAGACGACGCGTTTCAGTGCGACCAGCAAACCTTCTGGCTGCCCGGTTCCCTCTACTTGTGGCCGACCGAACGCAGCTACACCCGTCAGCCACTGGCTGAATGGCATACAATCGGCAGTTGGCCGCTGTTGGAGCTGGCCACTGAGGCGTTTTGTCGCCACGGCGCACGGCCTGCCGAACCGGGAGAGTTCACCCTCAGGGCGTTTCTGGCCGGGCGACTCGATCTCACACAAGCCGAAGCAGTGCTCGGAGTCATCGACGCTCGTGATCGTCGGGATTTTCAGGTGGCCCTCTCTCAACTGGCGGGGGGACTGCGAGGTTTGCTCTCGGACCTTCGCGGCAACCTGTTGGATTTACTAGCCGAACTCGAAGCGGGCCTGGATTTCGTTGAAGAAGATATTGAATTTATCAGCAGCGAAGACCTGCTGCTGCGGCTGCAGCGTGCCCAACGGAGCATTGACCAACTCGCGCAGCAGGCCCAGACCCGTCTGACCTCGGCCCCAACAGTGCAAGTGGTTCTGACAGGGGAACCCAACGTTGGTAAAAGTAGCCTCTTCAATGCTTTTGCGGACTTCTTGAGGACCGCCTCAGAGAAGCCGAGACCTGACCCAAGGTCACCATCGGACCGGCCAGCATCAAGTCTTTCTAGGGCATTGCCAGCGCTGGTCTCGGACAGACCTGGCACGACCCGAGATTACCTTACACACAAGGTATCGCTAGAAGGTTTGGAGTGTTTGTTGGTGGACACAGCAGGACGGGAGGCCATCACCCCCCAAGAGGTTCTCGACGCTGGCGTTGTCGCTCAGCAGCACTCAGAGCGGCAAGTGGCCCAAGCGCAGGTGGTGTTGCGGTGTATGGATAGTAGTCGAGTTCCCTCCGCTGAGCAGCTTCAGCAACTGCAAGGCGACTCTGGCTCCCTGTTGGTGCTGACCAAGGCAGACTGTCCCGATGTGGTCTCGGTCTATCTTCCTCCGCAGCAAAGGGCAACAGCGATTCGCACCAGTGCCGCCTCCGGCGAAGGGCTCGCTGAGCTGCGGCTCGCCATCGCCCAAGCGGCCATGGCAGTCCAGTCCTCTGAGGGAGGGAGCGTCGTCGGCAGCACAGCCACACGTTGTCGAGACAGTCTCCGCCGGGCGGACCAGCACTTAACCACAGCGGTGAAGTTGGTTCAAACGTCTGGGGGCGAAGAGTTGATCGCCGCGGAATTACGCTTGGCACTGACCGAATTAGGCAAGGTGATCGGCGTCGTTTACACCGATGACATACTCGACCGCATCTTCAGCCGTTTCTGTATTGGAAAGTGACGACAAGAAAGTCGGCCACGGACGCCACGACAGCTGTGGCTTAGGCCTGCTTTGTCTTCGGCTGAGGTTGATCATCTTGGAGATACCGGCCTGTGGTTGCGCCCATGGAGACATAAACGCTGATCAGAGCATCCACGGACATCTCAGCCGGATGGACTTGGTCGGCTGGGATGAACAGGAGTCCACCGCCGAAGGGAACCGGAGCGGTGGGAATGATCACCGCGTAGTAGTCTCCACCGTTGATCGGGTACACCTCAGGCGAGACTTGCAGTGCTAGCACCCCGGTCGACCCTGGGCTGCCAAAGGTGCAAAAGACCGGTTTCATTCCATGCAGATCGGTATCCTTCTTTTTGTCCAACAGGCCAACGAACTGCTGAGTGGTTCCGTAGATCTGACCAACGATCGGAATGCGCTGAAAAACCGCTTCAGTCAGCTGGCGAAACAGCCTGGCGGCTCCCAGCTGGAGAACGACCCCCAACAGAAAGACGAACACCAGCACCACCAAACAGCCGATGAGATAGGCTCCCGCACTGTCGTTAGAAAACTTCAAGCCGACCTGACTGAGCCCTCCTCCAACAACAGTATCTGGCCCCACAAAACTCTCAGCAAAACCCACCAGCCAAATCACCACACCAACAGTAACCACCAGAGGCAGCAAGGCCAATGCGCCCATCACGAAGCAGCCCAACACCCATTGCCAACTCGATTTCAAGATTCCCATAGCTGTCTCCTGTCTTGACTATTCCAGATTGGTGCGTCGCACGATCTGGAACAGTCCCACTCACTGCCAGGATGTGCGGATCAGTCATTGAGGTTGCTGGTCGAAGTGGGACACAGCGGCCTTGAGGCACTCCTCGAAAGCGGCCAGATCGGTATAGCGTGACTTCTGAGAAGTCTCCCGAACGATATACTGCCCCCCACTGCCGACGATACCCCCTTCGATCATAAGGTTATCGTGCAACAGGAAATCCTCGATTTGCATCCCAAACTCATCACGAGGCTCGCCGGCTTCTGCCAGAGCGACCTCATCCCCCAGAAACTCGAGTGTCCGCATGGCAAATAACTCGGTTGTGTTGCTGTATCCGAAGATCGGCAGACCCAACCCTCGGGCCAAGCCGAGTTCGTAGACTGTGCCGACATCGGCGCTTGGACCACGAAAGGGGGTCAAATGGGCAATCACCAGATCACAGCCACGGATCAGCTCCTCATTGGCTTGGCTGATTCTCAAGCCTTGCTCCGGTTGGCTCAGGCTGATCAGGTCCAGTTCAGCATCTAAGGGAAAGACCCCTTCAAAACCATGCTTCTGGCAGAGCGTTTTCTTCTGGTCAGCGATCGCAGTGGGTTGGGGTAAGAAGACATCTGGCCCTGCCAGGTAGACGCGTTTCGCCTTCATCATGACCCATCCTCCAAGAATCGTAGCTCGACTGTCTCAGATTGTGGCGGAACCTGGCCCTGCTGGGGTCGAGAAGAGCCAACACAACATCTGGCTGCGCGATGGCCACATCTGGGACGGTCCAAATCGTTGAGGCTTGCCAGAGTGTTCGGCTCTGGGCTCTCTCGACACCGCTTG
Source organism: uncultured Pirellulales bacterium (assembly GCA_964648025.1). Classification (GTDB taxonomy): domain Bacteria; phylum Planctomycetota; class Planctomycetia; order Pirellulales; family Pb10988; genus CAZYKP01. The sequence goes on from CAZYKP010000009.1 coordinate 69,894, forward strand.
ATCCCTCACTCAGCAGGGTAGTTTCAGGCCCAACGGATGCCCAGAGGGAAGGGATTGACCCGAGTCTCGGTCGAAAACACCTTATCCAAGAGCCAACAGCCTTTCTCATTGGAGCCGACCACCGCAAGGGCCAAACTGAGGGCGACTCGCTGAAGGTTGCTGTTTTCTTGGGGCCCTCGGGCGAGGAGACTTCGGCATCACCGAAGACTGCAAACATTGCCAGTTGCGGGACAACGCGGAGGGGGATTTCAAGAGGGCAAACCTGCTTGAGTTCAGGGCAGTCTTTGCTGAGCGGTCCGTGGTGTCGGTGCCCACAACCTTCCCTGAGGACTTTTCCTCCGGATGCAGGCGGGCGGACCTCTGCCCGGTCGAATCGCAGCGACTCCGAAGCCGAGGGCAGGATCACCGAGAGCACCCATCGCTGGCAAGTCCCCAAGGCCCGGGAGCCTTGTCTGAGAAGACAGAATCACTCCGGCAGCAACCAGGCACGCACTGTTGGTGGCCCTTGAGTCACATCTGCGTTGCTTGACGGTCAGATTGGCCATTGCTAGATTCCAAGCGACTTGGAGTTTGAATTACCAGCGGAAACACGGCAGAGGACTGGCCTGACAAGCTCTCAAGTCGTGGTCCTCAGATCATCCAATAGCTTTTGGCGGGGGGTCTGATCTCTCCCGCAGCGGCAGTGCCGCCCAAGCAGCAAGTAGAGAGAAGAACGCAGATGGCCGTGGCAACGAAGTACGTGTATTACTTTGGCCCGTCTGGCAGCGATGGACGGGCCAGCATGCGAGAACTGCTTGGTGGCAAGGGAGCCAACCTAGCGGAGATGAGCCACATTGGGCTCCGAGTACCTGCCGGATTCACCATCACCACTGAGGTGTGCACCTACTACTACGACCACGGTCGTCAGTACCCGCCAGAGCTCAAAGACGATGTGGCCGAGGCACTGGCCCGAGTTGAGCAGGACATGGGCAAGAAGTTCGGCGATGCGGAGAACCCGCTGTTGGTCTCGTGCCGTTCTGGTGCACGCGAGTCCATGCCGGGCATGATGGACACGGTGCTCAACATTGGGCTCAACGAGACCACCGTGGCGGCCTTGGCCAAGAAGAGCGGCAGCGAGCGGTTCGCCTGGGATAGCTATCGCCGCTTCGTCAGTATGTTTGGCGATGTGGTCTTGGGTTTGAAGCCTGAGAGCAAAGAAGAACATGATCCCTTCGATGATCTCTTAGACCAGAAGAAGAAGGCCGCCGGAGTCACATTCGATTACGAACTGACCGCCGAGCAGCTCAAGGAGCTTGTGGGCCAATACAAGACGCTGATTCAGAACAAAACCGGCCAGTCTTTTCCCGAGGAGCCCCTGGAACAGGTCTGGATGGCCATCAGTGCTGTCTTTGGCAGTTGGATGAACGATCGGGCCATCGTCTATCGCCGCACTTATGGCATCCCTCACCAATGGGGCACCGCTGTCAATGTCCAGGCTATGGTTTACGGCAATCTGGGCGACGATTGTGCCACCGGGGTGGGCCTGACCCGCGATGTGGCCACTGGCAAGCCGGGCTTCAACGGTGATTACCTGATCAACGCACAGGGCGAGGACGTGGTCGCCGGGACTCGCACTCCTAAGATCATTGAGACCACCCTCAGCCAGGATATGCCTGAGGCTTACTCACAGCTCAACGAAATCGCCAAAAAGCTCGAGCTGCATTACAAAGACGTGCAGGACATCGAGTTCACCGTTGAGCAAGGCCAGGTGTATTTGCTGCAGACTCGCAATGCCAAGCGAACCGGCTTTGCCGCGGTGCGAATTGCAGTCGACATGCTGGAAGAGGGCTTGATCGACGAAAAGGAAGTCCTCAATCCCAAACGGATCCCCGCAGACGGGCTCAATCAGCTGCTCCAACCTGTCTTCGAGGAATCCACCAAAAAGGCCGCCGCGGATGAAGACCGCCTGCTGGCCAAGGGCATTCCTGCCGGCCCCGGGGCCGCCACCGGGGTGATCTGCTTCCATGCTGAGGAAGCCGAGGCCCTGTTTCAAAAAGACAAGAACACGCCGATCATCCTTGTCCGTCGGGAAACGAGCCCCGAGGACCTTCGAGGGATGAAAGTCGCGCGGGGTATTCTGACCGCTCAAGGGGGCGCCAGCTCCCACGCTGCTCTGGTCAGCCGCCAAATGGGGAAGGCCTGTGTGGTTGGCTGCAGTGACCTGGAGATCAAATACCGCGACCCAGATCCCGCCTTTCCCCAAGGCAGTCTGACGGTCAAGGGCAAGAAGTTCAAACCAGGTGATTTCATCTCCATCGACGGGTTCTTTGGGGAAGTCTTTGCCGGAGAGATCCAGCCACACCCCAGCGAGGTCATTCAGGTCCTCATCCGCAAGACGCTGCAGCCTGAGTCATCGGAGATGTATCAGCGTTACGCGAAGCTGATGACCATCGCCGACAAGTACCGCCAGCTGGGCGTGCGAACCAACGCCGACCAACCGGGCCAGGCTGGTGAGGCCATTGCCTTCGGGGCCGAGGGCATCGGCCTTTGCCGCACTGAGCACATGTTCTTCGAGGATCACAACAAGGGCGAAGATCGCATCACGCGGTTCCGCCAGATGATCCTGGCAGCTCCGCCCAGCGAAGAACTGCTGAAGAAGCGGGCCGGGCAGAACATCAGCACGGTCTTTGCCACCGGCCAGTTCGACGAAGACCTGATGACCGATCGCGAAAAGGCGCTCGTCCCCTTGGGTCAGTTTCAGAAGTCGGACTTTGTCGGCTTGTTCCAAGCCATGGCTGGCAAGCCGGTGACGATCCGTCTGCTCGATCCGCCACTGCACGAGTTTCTGCCCCATGAAGAAAGTGCTCAGCAAACACTGGCTGGGGCACTGAATATCCCTGTGGAGGATGTCCAACGACGGGTCGCCGAGCTGCATGAGTCCAACCCGATGCTTGGTCATCGAGGATGCCGCCTGGGAATTGTGTTCCCCGAAATCACCGCCATGCAGGCACGGGCGATCCTCGAGGCCGCCTGCGAGGTGAAGAAGCAAGGCATCGAGGTGTTGCCCGAGGTGATGATCCCCTTAGTTGGATTTCTGACAGAATTTCGTGATCAAGAACGGATCGTCCGAGAAACCGCCAAGGCGGTCTTTGCCGAACAGGGCATGGAATGCGACTACCTGGTTGGCACGATGATCGAGATCCCCCGTGCTTCGCTGCGGGCCGATATGATCGCCGAGGGCGCCGAGTTCTTCAGCTTCGGCACCAACGACCTGACCCAAACGACGCTGGGCGTGAGCCGCGACGACTATGGCGGCTTCATCACACACTATCAGGAAAACGACATTGTCCCGGCCGACCCCTTCCAGACCATCGACCAGGACGGCGTGGGGGCCTTGATGCGGATCGGCGTCGAGAAGGGGCGCGGAACGCGTCCGGAGCTGAAGATCGGGATCTGTGGCGAACATGGTGGCGATCCCAACAGCGTCATGTTCTGCCACTCACTCGGCCTGAATTACGTTTCTTGCTCCCCTTATCGCGTGCCAATCGCCCGACTGGCCGCTGCTCAGGCCGCAGTCAAAGACAAGTAACCGAACTGGCCTGGATGATCTGTCTTTTTTCGGCCGAAGCCCATCTCCACCTTGGGTCTGGGCGACGCCTGAGGTCCGTCGCCTCGTCCCTTCCCAAAACATGCACGACCGGCTGATCTCGAATGATCGGCCGTCGTCTGTTTGGGTCCTGTCTCGACAGAGGTATGACCTCGACCGACGGTGGCTGGCATCTCTGATCGTCCGGTCAGATGACGCCGGAAAGACTTGAGCCAACGGTTTGTGGACGTTGCCCAGCGACCCAATCCGGTATAAGGAGACCACTGTAGCGCATCAAAAAACCCGCTGCCACCAAAAGCAACGGGTTTGTTCGTGGGACGTGACCGGTAAGTTGAATCGAGTTGGCCAAATCAGTGGAGCGGATGGGAGTCGAACCCACGACCTTCGCATTGCGAACGCGACGCTCTCCCAACTGAGCTACCGCCCCTTAGTGGGACTCTCGCCAAACTCTAGAACGGACCAGCCGAACTGTCAAACGTTCAGACACCTCTCCCAACGGTTCGGTTCACCAACGCAAGTCGCCAAGCATTTGCGAGTCGATGTCGGTTTCGAGCCAGTAGCAGTGCTGACTTAGTAACACTCAAGGTTGCCGTCCCACGCTCCGAACGTAGGCAGCCTGCTGTTGAGCAAGCCCCAGCCGAACTGAAATGGCTTGCCATCTTTGAGCGGCCTGCTGCAACGCTTCCTGCGGAGTGGCCGTCCCCCGACAAGCCTGCTGGACAGCATCGTCCAAGGCCGCCAGATACTCGGCTCGGCCGGGAATCCGCAGGCCATCCAACCAAAGAGGACCGCTCAAACTCTCAGCGACTACACCTGCGTACCCCTGCGCGTCTTCGGTGGTGAGCCGTTCGTCCACCCACAAGACCGCCTCAGCAACTTGGGGATGCCTGCTGAGGGTGACCTGAGCACAGGAGCGAAACACCGAACGTCCCCCTTTTGAATCGACCAACCACCGCAACACCGCCTCAGCCGCCCGGGGCGCATCTGTCTGAGCGCTGACGCTGCCGACCATTCCTGACATGCTCAAGACCGGCACGCTTGATCGGGGTGTCTCTCGTGGCTGCCAAGTTTTCGATTGGTAGTTGTACACGTCGCCGGATCCAGGCACCGGAAGGGTTGCCACCGCAATGGGCTCTGCTGCCTGGTCGGCCCTTCGTGCTGGCAAATCGTCAACCTCGACGGGGGAGGGGTGAGCTTCAGGCGGGAGCAGCCATGTCAGGGCAACCGCACACCGCCCCGCGAAAAAGGCCTCACGGACATCGTCCGGTGTCATCCTCAACTGATCCAACTCCATTCCACTTCTGCTTGAGGGAGCAGCCGCCAGGAGATCTTCAGTGGACTGATAAGCAGCGACCAGTTCCTCCAAAGCCCTCACAAAAGGTGGACTGTCAATCAGCGGCTGCATCGTCTGAATGTTGAAGAATGTGGAATCGTGATCAGGATGACGAGCATAAGCCGCCGTTCGGGTCAAAAGCACCTGGGATGCCCAACCGTCAGCCAGCGGACTGAGAAGTCCGACGACCTGCGAGGCCTCCGGGGATCCTGGCTGGCTGAGCTGTCTGGTGACCAACTGCAAGGCAAACCTCGGCAACTCAGGCCAGTGCATCGGCCGAAGCGTTGATGGCTCGGTCAGCCAATCCTTGCGAACCAGGCAAACAAACACTGGGGAACCGCAAACAACCGCATAGGGCTTTCCCCCGTAGTGGGCTTCTCCCTCAACAAGGGCCGTGAAGACCCTTTGTCCGCCGGTGCCCGAGCCAGAGCCTGAGTCTTCCTCCGGCCATTGCTGGATTGCCTTGCGTTCAACCAAAGGACCCAGCTCGGCCGCAGGGTACAACAGGGCGTCACACTTGGGCAAATTCGTCGTATCGGTCCCTCGGACGACCGTCAGCTTCACGCCAGTTTGTCGCTGGTAACCGGCTTGGGCATTTTCGATGGCCTCGGCAAGACGGTCCGAACCAACCACCCCTAATGTGAGGCTGACTCCCTCAAAGGGCCGCGGCTCGGTTCGGGACGTCTCTTCCGAAGAGCAGCCAAGCAAACCAATCAGACCAAGCAGCACCGCGGTCACGACCCCCGCAAGAGGAAGTCGGCGGACTGCCGAACCCACCCTCGGTCCGTTGAGAAACTCCTCAGAAATCAATAAGAGCCAAGCAAATTCGGGCAGAGCCATCATCAGAAAGAGACCCTAGCAGAAAAGAAGACAAGACACGCGACCGGGCAACACCTGCAGAAGACCTGGAGCCCTTGTTCACTTGTAGCTCGGTGAGGCGTGGTCTTCCACCGGCTTTCGACTTGGCTGATGAGTCCAACTGTTGGAATCACCCCACCCTGGTTGGCCAACCGATCTGGAGGACTCTGACAACGCCCAATCTGCAGCAATCCAGTCCAAGCCTCCGACAATGCGTTTGATCACAACAAACCCAACTGCAGTGGTTCTGCAAAAACCCGAGTTTGCTGCGGTGTCGATCGCAAGACCGGTTTCGCCTCAGCGGCAGGCCTTAAGGTCTTTCCGGAGAATTTCTTATGGTCCCAGCGAATGGCTGAGAACGGACCTGTCCCGCCAGAGGCTGTTGGGGACCACCGAGGCATGGCTGCGGCGAAGGCCGTCCTTCTAGCTTTGAGTTGGACTGTCCCAGATGTGGCCGTTGTCCACCAAGATGTCGTTGCAGCGTTTGTGGATGGTCCCTCAGCTGGAACCTCCGCCACAATCTGGAACACTCGAGTTTGGTAGGACCAGCGGCGGCAGGCTCGCAGAAGCCTGCCACCGCTGGCGGAGGAGGTTGAGGAAGATCAAGGTTACTTCGAGCAACGGCAATCCCTGACAGCGTGGCCCTTCGGCAACACGAGCAACCGCCCCTGACCGAGAGCCCCTGACCGAGAGCCCCGGACTAGCTCATGCCTGATCTCGAAGAGTTGTTCTCAGCAGTTTTCAGGACTTTGAGTCAGTCCGAAATCGTGGCGGAGGCACAACCGCTGGTGGCTCACGAGTCTTGGTGCAACGAATCCTCGTTATGCCGGGACACTGTTCGGACAGTCACTTAGCGACGCAGGGGGCTCTTGGTTTGCCGCACGACCTGTTCGGCTCGGGTCCTGGTAATCTCCTCGCCTTGGCCGGTCAGTCGCAGTTGAAAAGCAGGCCGACCTGGCTGGCGGGCCTCAGCCCGGACCTGGAACCAACGGACCTCACCTGGGGACAACCTGCCAACGGTGGCAAAGGTGACCCGATTACCATCCCAAGTTTGTCCAGCGGCGCCCTCGGGCGTTAAAGGGCGGAGTCCCTTGGGCAGTTCTCCGTGGAGGACCAACTCTTTGGCGTCGGTGCGACCGTGGTTGGCCATGCGGACCCGATAGATCACCTCGTCACCAACGGAGACTGGCCCTTGGTGATCTTCGACCTCAAGGACAACTTGCGGGATCGCTTTGAGTTCGGTGGAGAGGCTGGTTTCGTATCGCAGCCCGCCCTCGGCCTCGACAAACACCTGTTGCAAACCACGTCCCTCTCGCCGAGCTGTGGCCCACCAACGCAACGTCTTGGTTTGGCCGGGCGGCAATTCGGCCAGATCCCAGCCAAACAAACGCATTGAGGGATCCACCCGGGCTCCGGTTTCCGCGTCAACCAACCGCAGCTCCTCGCTTAAGGCGGTGATCACGGTCACCTTTTTCAGTGGCAAGGTTCCTTCGTTGGTGAGCTGAACGATGAAAGTCTCGATCTCGCCAAGCCTCAATTTCTCGGGCCCGGTGGGTTCGACCGACAACTTGGGGGCGAGGATGACCACCTCTTGCACCGCTTGAGTTTGCACCCCCCCGGCTGCCTGTGCGACAACCACAGCTTCGACGGTCCCAGAGCCCTGCGGCTTGACGGCGACCTCAATTCGCCGGTGCTCGCCAGGCTCAAGGTTGCCGACGCGAACAACTCGGGCCGGACGCTCCCCGGGGCGTAGGGAATCCGGCAAACGGAGCTGAACCTCGACATCTCGCGCGACTGCCCGACCAGAATTCCGAACGACAAAGACCAAGGTATCGGGGGATCCCACGCGAACACGCACTTGTTCAGCAGCGACCAAGGACAGCTTGCCCGCCAAGACCTCGAACTGGTGCACGCTGACCTGAGGCACAGCCAGTCGTCCCTCCAGACCGACTTGACCAGCCCGGTGGCAGGCGAAGGAGACTTGGAACCGCTGAGATTCGCCTGGCCGAATCGGAGCGACATTCCACCGGTGCTTGCCTTGGTCGAAGATCGGTCGCTCCCTCAACAGGGTCGCCTCATCGGGCAGGCCAACTTCCAGAATCGCAGGCTGAGAGACCATGTTGCCTCGATTTCGCACAATCAAGCTGTACTCAGCCGGCTCGCCCAAACTCACCCTGTGCGGTCCAGCCACCTCTACAGTCAAACCCCTAGCTACCCTACTCAGGAGTTCATCACGCCGCGAGGCAAGCGTTGCCGCATCGTCGCTGGCCAGCTGCGGCCGGTCCGCCGCTTTGCCAGAAGATCCTCCCTCCAACGGTTGCTCAGCAACAAACCGGTGAGCTCCTGAATCTTTCGCCCCTGAACCTTTCGCGCCTGAACCTTTCGCGCCCAAATCCTTTGCCCCTGAATCCTTCGGGCCTGAATCCTTCGGGCCTGAATCCTTCGGGCCAGTGCCTGGGACCATCGCGTTGCTTGGGGCAGAAGCGACCTTGGCTTGCTGGGGCACTGGTGACTGGCCTGGGCTGGGGGGCGAAGAACCATCTTGAGATGGTCCAGGCTGGGACCCTGGAGCCCGAGCAATCTCGCCGGACGAAGCGACTTTGGCTTCCTTGATCGGCTCGGCTTCTTCAACGGAGGTCTCGGCTGGCTGGCTGGGTCGTTTGCCGGGTGGCTGCTCCAGGACCAGTTCTTCTTCCGGTGGAATCCAGGGGGCGGGCCTGGTTGATGTGGCTGTTGGCTTGGCTAAGGGCTGCGGCTGGTCATCGGGCGAGTCGACTCGCTTCTCCGGGACATGAGGTTGTGCTGGCCCGACCGCTTCGGAGTCCTGTTGGAGAGGCTCAGCCTGTTGAGCAACCTGGGATTGGGAGCGACGGCGGAAGACCTGAGGTTCGGTGATCCCGCTCCAGCTTGGGCTATCAAAGGGATCTTTGGGTTCGGCCAGCTCCGCTCGACGCTGAACGAAGCGTTGGATGAACAGCTCGGTTCGTCGCAAGAGTAGCGGATCGACCTCCTTGGTGGTCAACAGCGGCAGGGCATCCTCCGGTGGTAATGGAGCCGAGGCAGCTTGGCCTGTTAACTCGCTCGGCTTGGGACCCTCACCAGCCACCACAGGCCCCACGGCCAACGAAACTGCCAGGCAGGCCAAAACCTTCAGGCCGAAAAACAGTGGCCCAAAAGAGTTCCGCCCCAAAGACATCAGCCCAGAGGACCATGAACGTTCGCTGACCATCGATTCCCCCTTGCGGTTGGATCAGCTCACCGTTGCCGGCGCGAGGTTCCTGAAAGCATCCACGGGGAAGACACCCCTAACCCATCTGGCCATCTCAGAGGTGGTGGCCCCAGTTGTGTTGAATCGGCCGATAGAACCCCAAAAGCCAATAGAACCGTCATCTTTTGCCAAATACGAGTCCCTGAGGCCAGCCAGGCAGCGTTTGCTCACCCAGGACTGCGGCCGTTGGGCTCCGCTGAGAGAACCACACGATGGGACCAACCTCTGCGGCAATGCGTCCTTGAGTCCTTTCCGCATGAAGACCCTTTTGGATGAAGATGCTTAGGGGCCTGACTTCTGACGCTGCAAAGAGCGAGCAACCTGCAACTGAGCTTGTTGAGCTTTCAGACAGGTTCGCCGAAAAACCTCCGGACGCGGCAGCCCGGGCACGCGAAAGCATTCCTGCGACTGCCAGCGGAAGACCAGATCCCCCGCTTTGTGCCAGCTCTGCCCCGCACGGACCTCCACTTCAATGGTGTCGAATTCCTCCAAACCAATGCTCGCCTCCCGATCCGCTCGATACCCCCGCTGGCGATACAGCCGACGGGTGGTCAACTGATAGCGGCGACAGACCATTGGTGCTCTAGTCCAGAGGAATGCAGCCACTGCCAGCGGGGCACAGGCCAAGGCCACCAAGTGCCGGAGAGTCAACACATAGGCCACACCCCACCGGGGAACCGCATCAATCAACAAGCCTAGCAACCGTCCCAAGGAGGTGCTAGCAACCCCAGGCCAGACAGTCATCACGACTGTCTCGGCCAGTGTCTCGGCCAGTGTCTCGGCCAGTGTCTCGGCCATTGTCTCGGCCGGCTGCGGATGACCAGCCTCGGGCGTCTCTGTCGATCCCTCAGAATCAACTCCGACACGAACATGCGATGTCATGGCCATCTCTTCCTCAAGCTTTAAGAATGTCTACCGAAATCGCGAAGCGATTGTTTGTTTCCCGGTCCTTCCTCTGAGCCCCTGAACTGTTTCGCAGCGGAGGCCGGTCCCAGTAGGATAGAATCTTGCCGAGGATGACACCCAGCCCGAGGAACCCCCATGACGCTTTCTTCATTGCTGCACTCAGGCCCGGCCGAACGTCTTGCGGCGCTGGGATCCTGGCAGTCAGACAAAGTCGACTCCGGACAGGGTGCAAGCGCTGACTTTACAAGCAGTGACTCCGCCAGCGCAACCCGCACAAGCGAGGCCGCCACCAACCTCGGGGCTGGTGCTAGCCGGTTGCGTTGGGGCTGGTGGCTGGCCGGCTGCCTAGAGGTTCTCCAAGCGGGCTGCACGCTGCTGGTGGGGTTGGTTGTGTATGTGGGTTTGCTCGTGGGGTTGGCGATCGTTCTTCGGCCTTGGCAGTTGGCGACGCGTGGGGGACCGAAGGCCTACGGTTATGGGATTTCAATGCTTGCCCATGCAACAGCTGTGTTTCTGTTGGCAAGTTGGATATTGGTGGCTTTGGCTCCGCCGCCTTGGCCAGAACAGATTCAAGCTCAAACTGAAGAGATCGCAGACCGCCAGTTCCAAATCAGTTCACCGGTGCTATTGCAAGAAGCAGTTGAGGGCGATGTGGACATGCAAGCGGTTACCGGCGGCGGAGGAGCCCCCGAGATCGCCGTGGAACTTGCCGAACTGCGATTGCCCAACAACCCTGTCTTGGGGTGGGGGATCGGACTGGAACGCGGGATGGGGCTGGATCAGAAATCAGGCCTTCAACAAGGTGGGCAGCACCAGCAGACCGGCTCCGGGGAATCGGCGACTTTCTTCGGGGTGACCGCCGCTGGAAAATCCTTCGTCTTTATTGTGGACATCTCCGGGAGCATGAGCCGAAACGCTCGCTACACTCGTGCGATGGATGAACTGCGGCGTTCATTGAGGTCACTTGTGGAGGGACAAAAGTTCGGTGTGGTCCTTTACAACGATGTCGCCTTCCCGCTGACCGGCACCAGCTTGATTTCCGTCAGCCGACAGGCCCTCTTGGAAACCGAAAACCGTTTGCGTCGGCAGTCGCCCGGTGGCGGCACCAACCCACTGATGGCCGTGGCGGCCGCCTTGCAGATGAAGCCGGATGCCATCTTTTTGCTCACCGACGGGGAGTTCGCCACTCACTTACAGATTTTGGCCTTGTGCGGTCAGCAAGAGCAACCGATCCCCGTTCACGCTCTGTGCTTTGTCAACCGCGCAGCCGAACGCTATATGGCCGCTTTGGCTCAGCAAACCGGCGGTGTGTATCGATTCGTTCGTTGAACAAAAACCTCCCCGGTTCTGGCTGGCCTGGAAGGAGTGGTCCTCAGCGGGAATCGCTGCCACGGCTCTTGCTCGGCCACTCTTGCTCGGCCACTCTTGCTCGGCCACTCTTGCTTGGAAACTCTTGCCTATGAGTGCTTGGCCCTCATGCGAACGCTCCGCCACTGAGGGGATTGCTGCTGGGCCAAGCGGATCCGAGTGGAGGGCGAGACTGACCACTTTCCTCGTCGACAAGCGGTTCTGGTCAACAACCTTCTCTTGAGGACGTGCTCGGCGGCAAGAGCAATTGGATGCCAAACCTGTTGGCTGCTCAACGACCAGCTGGCCTGAATCTGCCTGAGTGTGAGTCGGAGGCTCGGTGAAAGGCAGCAGACGAATCGGGCCCTCATGCTGGCAGGGAAACCCTCAGCCTTTCTTGGCCACCTTCTTCCTCTTGGGCGTCTTTTTGCTGGCAGCGCTGGCGGCAGGTTTCTTGGTGGGGACCTTCTTGGTGGCGGTCTTCTTCGCGGAAGCCTTTTTTAGCGTCTCCTTTTTGGCCTCGGCTGCTTTCTTCGCCCCGGCTGGCTTCTTCACAGCGGCGGTTTTCTTGACACCTGTTCTCGAGGCTTTGGCTCCTGCAGCCTTCGTCGCGGTGCCTTTGCTGGCTGAGGACTTCGCCCCTGAGGTGGCGGTGGCCGACTTTGGAGCAGACTTGCCAGCAGAGGACTTGGCTGTTGCAGATTTGGTCCCCTTGGCAGAGGCCTTCGCCAGCTTGCCAGCCGCTTTGGCCTTGGTGGAACTCTTCTTGCCGGCCTTGGCCGACTGCTTTTTGGTGCCAACCGAAACGGTTGAGTTTGAAGGATCACCGAATATCTCTCGGTGTCGCGCTGCATACTCCGGTGTGGACCCGTCGCGAATGATCGGACCGCCCATTGCTTGTTTCTCCAACTACGAATACGACTCGGCGCTTGGTTTCTGCCGGGCGGTTTGTGGCGGATGATTCCGATGGCCACCCTCCCCGCAGCTCAGACTCCCCGCAGTTCAGACTCCCCGCAGTTCAGACTCCCCGCAGTTCAGACTCCCCGCAGCTCAGATTCCCCACTGTTCAGACTTCCCGCTGTTGAGACTTCGTGTAGTTCAGGCTCATCTCAAGTGAAGGGCATCGCAAGCGATGAGAACCAGAAGTCGCCGGCACGGGAAGAGACGATGATGTTGAATCGTTGGTGGGTGAATGCTAACTCGGACGCATCAGCCTCGACAGTTGAACCGAATCGCCCTAGGAATGTGGGGAAAACTGCGGCCAATTCTATGGGGCCTTCGGATCTCTGCAAGTCGGGTGTTGACCATCAGCGGCAAGATTCTCAGAAGATTTTCCCGAGGCGAGACCATCTGTGCGCCGCCGCTGGTGACGCTGTTGAACACTCGCCGCAGTAGCCATGAAGTTTTCTTGGCGAATCACGCTGGCACTATTCTTTGAAGCCCCCACCCACCGGCACAAGCAACAATTGCAAACCCTCGCGTGGAGACACTTAGGACAGCAACAGTCGCAAAGTCCATCGGACCTGCTCCGATTGTGAGATTCGCTTCTGCGGACCTGCTCCTGGGTGCAGGCAGCCTCGCCAGATCGCTTGCTCGGGGAAAGACGCTGCTTTGCTTCAGGAGGGTTTCCGGAAACCGAGGACTCCGGTTGCCGGCACTGACGCCTGGCACTGACGCCTGGCACTGACACTGGAGACTGCATCCCCGCCATCGCCCAAATCCAGGGACCGCCAGATGTCACAACCTAGCTCACTCAGCAGAGCAAGGCTACGTGAGATTTGGCAGTGGCTGTTGGATTCTGGCTGAGAGTGCCTAAGATCCGGCGGAGCTCTGGAAACCAAATCGATCGCCCGCAACGACTTCTCAAATCAGTACGGAGCCCAGGCTGCTGCGTTCCTGTCCATTCGTCGGTTGCAGAGGTTGATGTGGTTCAGGCTTTCTGCGGCAGTTGAACGGTTAGCGCAACAGGTGAGGCTCCCCGCTTGGAACCACCAGTTCTCCAGAAGGAATTCGGACTCGGGAGAGATCCCGACTTGGGGTCAATCCAGATCAGACCGGCAGGCTGCCAAGCGAACAGATCACCAGAAAACGGGTCGGAGGTTGCCAGATAGAAGACAACCCGATGCGGGCCAGCGTCGTGCTGAAGCGCCAGCGTCGTGCTGAAGCGCCAGCGTCCTGCTGAAGCGCTAGCGTCCTGCTGAAGCGCTAGCGTCCTGCTGAAGCGCTAGCGTCCTGCTGAAGCGCTAGCATCCTGCTGAAGCCCCAGCTTCCGCAACGAGGCTGTCGGCCCAAAGCAGTCAAGCAGCCGCCGGAGACCTCAAGGAGCTTGGCTGGTTTCCAGGAGCGTCTGCACAGTGAGAACAACACTCTCGGCCAAAGCGTTGAGGTTGTACCCGCCTTCCAGCAACAGAACGGTGCGGCCTTGGCAGTATGTCTGGGCGACCTGCAAAACCAGGCGTGTCAACTCGGCGAAGTCCTCGGTCTCCAAGCCCAGCGATCCAATGGGATCGGTCTTATGAGCGTCGTAGCCGGCGCTGACCAAAATCAGTTGGGGACGGCTGCGTCGAGCGATCTCCTCCAAGTCACGGGCAAAGGCCGCGTGATATTGCTGACGCGAGATGGTCTCTGGCAAGGGGCGGTTGAGCGTCAGGCCAAGACCGTCGCCTGTCCCAGTTTCCTCAAGGGCTCCTGTCCCTGGATAAAAGGGGCTGCGATGAATGGAGAAGAAGGCCACCTGAGGATCCTCGTAAAAGGTATCCTGGGTGCCATTGCCGTGGTGAACATCCCAATCCACAATCAACACACGATCCAAGGCTTGTTCAGTCAGAGCCCAACGAGCGGCGATGGCTACGTTATTCACTAAACAAAACCCCATGGCACCCGTCGGAAGCGCATGGTGCCCCGGTGGCCGGATCAGGCACATCGCATTGGTGTCCTCACCACGGCAGACCCTCCCAACCGCATCACAGGCTGCTCCGGCGGCCAGCTGGGCCGCTTCCAGCGAGGAACCGCTGACGACGGTATCAGCGTCGAGTCGTCCTCCCCCCTGCAAGGCATAGTGCTCAAGGGTGACCAGATACTCTGCCGAGTGAACCTGCTGCAATTCCCGCTCTCTGGCGGCTCTCCACAAAACCCGCCTGCAGCGGTCGGGCAAGTTGGCCTCGTCTAACGCCTTGACGATCGCTTCCAACCGTTGAGGACACTCCGGATGTCCCGGTCCCGTCTGGTGCTGCAGAAACACATCGCTGGTATACAACAGAGTCATGGATTCTCCTGACTAAGCAACCTTCCGATTTCTTGGAGATAAGAACCCCTTGCCAATGCCCCCCACCGCAGAGCTCTCTGGGAACGTTCCGGTTGGCAAAGGTCCAATCCCCCTTGGCAGAGCAAGAGACTTCCCAGGCAATATCAAACTGTTTGTAGGAAATTCTTGGCGGCCGCCACAGCAACTCCCTGCAAACGGTTCCTCTGGCCGAGTGTTGTCGCCCCTGGGATGGCGTGGCGGTTCTTGGTGACCCTCAGCAGGACCACACCAACAGGAGTTTTCCCTCGGGCGGCTGTCTGGGTGGCTGTTGAAGAGACCACTGTTGGTTTATAGTAAACACCCATCCGGCCGGAGACCGCCCTGCAACAGCTCACTGGTTGAACAACTGACCGGTTGAACAACTCACTGCGATGTTGCAGGACGCCTGGCTTCCCACACAAATCAGTCAAGTGACGAACCCTCAACTGCATAACTCACCGATGTTGCTGTGAGGTGGTTTTTGGTGTGGTGAAGGGGGTCATCACAGACGGGTGTCACAATCGATTCGGGAAATCCGACTGTAGGATTGTTGGCCTCCCAACGGTGACGATTGTTGTGCCTTCGACACTTGGTTTGCTTGTTCCCTGAAAGGATAACTGCCACAACGTGGTTGGTTGGCGGCACCTTCCAAGCAAACCGTCAACACGGCGAGCGCTTCGCAGGTGCTCCTTCGACGCTGCTGGATCTGCATAGTCTGAACACTTGTTTCTGTTCCATCCCCCGGTCGTTGAATTGGCCGCTGGCTCACTCAGGCTGCCAGGGCACGAGTCGAGACGACCCATCATCATCGCCCTCCGGAAGGGGAGCCATGAAAGAGCACATTTACGTTGTGGTCATCGTCAGCCCGGACAACAACGCCAAGACTGCGGTCGTTGCAGGCGACAGATCCTTAAAAGGATTGAGCCTTTCCCGAGTGTTGGATCAAGGCTGGTCGCCAGTTCGAGAGACACCGATGGGTGGCAGCGGTGAGAACTTCTGCTCGCTGGTCCTCTTGGAGCGTGAGGCCGACGGAGAGCGTACCCGCGTGGGCAGCTCGCCACGCGCCTCGCGAAGCCGAAGCGAGGAGGCTCTGGAAGTTGACGGTGAGGAGGGGTTGGAGATCGTCGAACCTGAGCCTATAGAGGCCTCCGCAAAGCGGAAGAAACCCAAGGGTCAGGAAGAATCCAAGCAGCCAGCTGCCACCGAACCGGAAGAGGAAGACGTCAGCTTCGACTTTCTCAACGAGCTGGACTGACCACGAGCTGGACTGACCACGAGCTGGACTAGTTCGCTCAGCTGGGTCTGAGCTGGCTGTCGGGGCGATCGGTTTGTCGCTGGAGGTTTTGCGATTCTCATCGTGACGGCCAAAGCCCCCAGAGGAACCTTCGACTGAACCTCTTAGAGTCTGTCCGACATAATGGCGGAGGCACAACGGCTGGTGGCTGACGAGTCTTGATGCAACGAATCCTCGTTGTGCCGGGATACTTTTCGGACAGTCACTTAGCGGTTACTGGCGCTTTTGATTCGGTTGATGGCGCCCTGGGCGGTCAAGCTCACACTTCGCCCGAGTCCGGGCTGATTCTCCAAATGCTTCAGGGCAAAGAGAACCTCATCTCGCTGGCGGCCCAGTTTCGGCGCCAGTCGGCCCAGCACATCCGCGGCTCCGACCTTCACTAAGGGAGAGGGATCCTTGAGGGCTGTGATCATCGCTGAGATCGGAGGAGGGTCGATTGCAGCCAAACATTCAGCAGCCTGTTTGATGATCGTTCCGCGTGGGTGCTTGAACATCTGAATCAGCTCGGGGACAGCCGGAGTTCCGATTGCCTGCAGAGCCTCTGCGGTCTTGTGCAAGACTCTTTTGGAAAGGGTCGAATCAGACAAATTGGCTCCATCGGTCATCAGAACAGCAAGCCCGCGGACAGCCGCTTTCTCTGTGGGACGAACGGTCTTCAATCCCTGTGCTGCGGCTAAGCGAACATCCAGCTCTCGTTCCGGCTTGAGAGCATCGACCAAAAACTCGACCGCCCCGGTTCCTCCGTAGCCCAAGCCCTCAGTAGCCCAGACACGAACCTCCAGATCGTCATCCTGCAAAAGGCCCGAAAGCACACCAACGATCTGCGGACCCACATCGGGCGGAAGCTCCTTCTGGAGGAGCTGCCCGAGCGCAGTGGTTGCGGTGACCTGAACACGAGTCCGCTTGGACTGGGCGGCCTGGAGAAGTGAACCGGTCGCTGAAGGCCCCATCTTCCGAACGGCTTCGATGGCCAAACCAACGACCCGATCTTCACTCAGCTCTGCTAAGTTGATCAAATCTGGGGCAGCATCGACTGCCTCAGGTCCAATCTCTCCCAGAATCCAAATCACCGGCAGCCGAATCTTGGGATCAGGCCGTTTCAACGCTTTGCTCAGCTGGGGGACCGCCTGGACTCCATATCCCAGCAAGTCGTCAACAGCCATGTCTTGCAACTGAGGATTGGCAAGCTGCTCAATACGCTCGGCAATTGTCTGGGCCTGCTCGTCTTGCGAACTGTTGACCGGGGGTTCCGCAGATGAGTCAATCGGAGGCCAGTTGCTCAGAACCACGATGGCCGTCGGCACAATGACGAGGCAGGCCAAGATAACCACGAGCACTTGCTGGCCGGCGTTGTTGGAGGACCGGCGACTTGGCTCACGAGAAGAGCGTTTGGTCTCCCGTTTGCGGTCTCGAGTGACGCTTCGCTTGGTTTCTTTCTCTTTCTTGGGCGACCGTTTGCTTTCGTGTTGGGTTTCGGCCGGCTGCTGACGTTTGCTCTCTCGTTTCTGCACGGGGGCTGGGCTGCCAAAGGGAGCCCCAGCAAGTCGAGAGTAGTTGGAACGATGCCGAGACGCGTAATCCGCCGGCAGAGCATCTTGCCCATCACTCGACTCAGGCTCCTCTGGCTCAGCAGTCGGAACGTCAAGGCCCTCAAAGCGAGCGGGCGGCTCGCCTGTCTCTGGGAAACCGGCGCTGGCAGCTGGTGGACGCATGCCACCATCGGCAACTCCCTCTCCAGGTCCTCTGGCTTGATAGGGCGTTGGCTGGTTCTGCAATGGGCCAGCAGAGGGATCTCCCTGATCCCAGTTGGGATAGGGTTGTAAAGAACCTTCAAAACGGCTGCTTTGTCCAGACTCACTGCCTGGCATGCGGGAGCCAGGATCATAACTCTCCACGCTGGTCCGATCAGGACCTTGGCCGGAATAGCCCTGAGCGGAGGACCAGCGAAACCCAGAATGGTCCGCGCCTGATTCACTTGAGCCGGTTCCAGAAAACCCTGGGCGGGAAGAACCTGCAGCAGAAGAACCTCCTCCCGAGTCATTTGATCTGGTGTGCTCTGGCGGACGGTATTCCGCCAGGGACTGTTCGTCTGAGAAATGCTCGCCGGGCAGATAGCCGATGGGCCCATCAACGGAGAGTTCCGCTGAGGCTGCAGCATCTCCGGCGGGTAAGTGCCGACTCTCTGGGTGATCGTCGAAGGTAGGATCCCATTGGCTCTGGCGATCCGTCGGAGCGTAGTCAGGTAACGCCGGCGGGGGCTCGACAGACTCGGGAACGCCGGGCAACCAGGGAGTTTGGGGCCCTTTTCGGGTTGGTGCAGCCTCGGCCGGACCGCTCGGAGATGTCTGA
This sequence comes from uncultured Pirellulales bacterium, assembly GCA_964648025.1. Lineage (GTDB taxonomy): Bacteria > Planctomycetota > Planctomycetia > Pirellulales > Pb10988 > CAZYKP01. Next base: position 88,118 of record CAZYKP010000009.1, read on the forward strand.
ACGGCAACCCGCATGAAGCTAGGGTCGTTGGGATCAGCCTGAGGGAAACTCGAAGGCTCGTCGTTGGTGTCCTGGTCGTCGAGGTCAGGGTCTTTGGGCTGCGAAATCGAGGGACCGGTTCCGGGCAAGCCTGCCGTCTGCGGAGAATTCGGGAAGTCATCGCGAGGATCCCAGGGCAGGGCTGACTCGCCGGTATCGTCCAGATCCTCGCGTTCGCGCACAAAGCTGGAGGGTAACTCAAGGGCAGCGTTTGGGTCGACGACGAAGTCCTGTTCATCAACCTCAGAAGAGAGATCAGCAGCGGCCGGAGAGTCTGCCGTTTGGTCTGCGTCGGTTGCCAAGACCGTATTGGACTGATCCCCAAGACCGTCGCCCCAAACCGGCCAGGGGATGTCCTGACCGTCATTCTCCCAAGGGTCCGCTTCGTCCTCAGGAGCGAGTCGGTCCAGCGAAGACTCCTCTCCCACCTCCGGCCTACCCTCCGATCCTCTCAACACTGGATCCTGATGTCGGGATCGTTGCACAGCCTCGGCCCCAAGAACGGTGTCCAATCCGTGCTCAGACTGAAACTCGCTCCAAACATCCTCCTCATCCGCATTGACTGACGTAAAAACGGAGGCATTGTTGGCATGTCGCTTCTCAGAAGAAACCTGAAACGAGCTGCCGTCTTCATCACGACCTGAGCCCCCTGAGGCATGGGACCCAGGAAACTGGCTCTTGGCCACCGGACTTGAGGGATCCTCAGGATTCACCAGGTCGTGGGAAGGACGAGAGGACATGGAATTTGTGCTGGTCGCTCGAGGATGCTCCGGACCTGACTGTCCAGAAAAAGGCAGATCAAAGGGCTGATGAGACGCTCGATCGCTTGAGTCAACCGGCCCTGATGGAGAGCGGTGGCGGGCCTCACAACGATCATGGAAAGGATCTTGTGGCATGGGCTTGCCCAGACCGTTTTTTACTGGCCTGGCCTCCGGGGAGGTGGGCACTGGTCGTCCCGCCTGAGGCCGGTTCGAATCTGCCGAGTCCTGCCATCCAGCCGAGCCCTGCCATCCGCTAGGGGTTTGCAAGGAGACTTCTGCTGCCGAGGGCTGTTGGCGTGAACTCAGGGACGGGCCGGATGGCTCAGACGATTGGGCCGAGGGCGTGTATTGAGGGCTTCTCTGGCTCAGAGGACTAGGAGCGACGACCGAGGAAGGCTCTTCGACAACGTCGTCAACAGCCGCATAGGGGTTCTGCTCTGGAGCAACCGGCTGCCAGAGGGGAAGATTGGGAATCAAGTCCATCGCCGACTCGGGCGGTGCAGACTCTGGGGGCGGCCCCTCCGCAAAAGTCCCACCTGCAGCTTCGGCTTGCTCATTGCCGTAGCCCTCTCCCAGACGCAACAGATCGCCCTGGCTTCCTGTCACTCCAGGATAAAGACCCCCACGAAACGGCTGAAGCGAGCCATAGGTGTTCACCTCGGCAGGCTTTGACTCGGTGCGAGAATCCGCTGCCGACGGCACCCCAGGTGCCATCCCCTCAGGTGTGGTCATCGAAACCCCAGCCCCCGAATGGCTTCTTGGCGTGTCAGCCTCAGCGAGTTGACTGACAGGCGTGTGAACATCGTCCCCATGGACAACGGGCAAACTCGTCTCTGGCAAGCTGTGATGTCGGGGAGGATTTGCTTGAGCATCCTTTCCCGCCGTCACCCCCCCGCCCCAGTTGCCAGGTTGATCACTGGGCCACTCACTGGGCCACTCACTGGGTCGGCCGCCGATTTGCTCATCAGGCCCAGCATCGCAGTGGAGATCTCGAAATTGGCTTGTGGTTCCTAAGTTGCCACTAGAAGGACCTTCCTCGGAGGCAGTGAAGCTGGTCAAAGCCAGTCCGCACTCCGAACAATGGGTCCGATGGGCGATCAGCTTAGCGCCGCAACCGGGACAACTGGAGTTGTTGGGCGAGGCATTCGAAGCGCCCATGCTTCCGCCCTAGTGTGGGAATAACGGAACGCGTGAAGTGTAGGTCATTCAAGCGGAGATCGCCAATCAACGAAGCGGCGGTCTGGTCTGTTTAGTTGAGCATTCGCCTTTGTGGGTTTTGATAGTGCTGACGAACGCTGGTCGTTTGCTTGCCGAAGGCGTACTTGGCACCGTTTTGGGGCAGCGAATAATCTTCAAGCTCGGCAGTTTTGGTGCCGGCGGAACCCTCTGCCAAAGTCGACGCTTGGACACCGAAGGAGATTGGTTCGAAAATCTACCGCAGTACTCGGCCCAGTAATGCTCGGCCCGGTAAGTTCTCGGCCCGGTAAGTTCTCGGCCCGGTAAGTTCTCGGCCCGGTAAGTTCTCGGCCCAGTAAGTTCCCATCCTGGTGAGAGGCTTGAAAACGCGAAGTTCACTTTAGCTGTCTGAAGCGGGACCGACGATACTGTGGTTCTGCCCTCATGCTTTTTCTTCGATTTGGTCGGCAAGAGCAAGGAAAAGTGACACTCAGCTGCACGACTGACCGGCAACTCAGTGGTCAGTCAGCCTCTCAAGGATGGAAACGACAAATCCCTCCGTCGGTCCACAGCAGCACACAGTCAAGCATATGTCTGTGACCCAAAGTTGACATGATTTGGCCAAATGAGGCAGTTGGGTCCACTTCCTTTGGGCTTAGTATAGGCGAAAAACCTCAGCAGCTGTAAGCCGTTCTGCTGGCTGGGAGGATTTTCTCTCCCCTGAAGTCCATGCCCGAGACACTTCAGTTCGATGGCGGCCATTCCGTCTGGCGGGCCTCGGCTCAATCCAATTAGAAACCCGTCACGGCGGATCATTCAATGTTTTTGCAAGTCGACAGTTCATGATCGGGCCCTCGGCCGACTGTCTGCTGAAGATCCTCCTCTTACCTTGTTTCCTATGATTTTGGCAGTCGGTTGATTTTGGCAGTCGGTTGGACGTGAATCCCCCGATTCCACGAGAACCAACTGCCAAATCAGAAGGAAACCGACCACTAGAGGGCAAGTCCACAACACCGCCTGCGAATCCGAAGAGGCAGCGGCTCGACAACGCAGTCTTTTCCACTGGTTTTGATAGCTAAGGGCTAGACAAACCAGCTTCGGCTCGGGGGCCCTGCCGAGATGGAATGTGGGGACTTTGGGCCGTGTCGGTCAGCGACCGCTGTCATTCGGCGAGGCCGCCTGCCGACTTGTGGTCAAGGGACATTCAAAAGGGACAATCGAACTCGAGAGTTTCAAGAAAAAACTTACCAACAACCTCTGCGTTGGACTGTGCCAGATGCGGCCAATCGTCCTGCAGATGGTGTTGTGTGGGCCTTTTTCGGCCCCAAACGAAATGAGCCTCCGACAGAATCGAGCACGCTTTGGCATCATAGGGCACAATCTGGCACAATCTGGCACAAGCTGGCACAGTCGAGACAGACGGATCGTAGCCTACGGTTTTTTATTAAGCAAAAACTTTAAGGCAAATAGGCCTCCAGATAGCCTTGGCCTGATCGGTCCCAATTGAAGTTTTGGCGGATATGTTCAACGCCATCGGCGAGCATTTTGTAGTACCTCTGGCGGTGTTGTCGGAACAGATCTGCAGCGTCGAAGAGCGAGAGCCGCAATTGGTCGGCCATCTCTTCGTAGACTCTGAGATGTCGACGCTGCTCGACGCGATCGGGCTGACCTCCTTCCAGGTTATATCGCCCTGCGTTGATGGCTTGCCAATCATCAGTTTGGCTGGGCAACCCGTCGGGCTCACGAAACAGGAATCCTGTCGGGGAAGCTTCTGCGGAATGCCAGCGATCGACACGCCAGCGAACTGCTTCTGAAAAGGCCCGAGTGTCGCGAACCGGTACGATTTGCTGCACAATGCCGCCTGTGGCTCGGCCGATCCCGACAGTTCCGTTGAGGTAGAACTCGTTGGCAGCTCCGAAGGGCTCGTACAACGACGGCATCAGGCCGTAGGTCGATCCCTGAAGCGCCGCGAGGAAGCCGTCTCGGAATCTGACTGGAAAGACAATCACCCTGCGGTTGAACTGCTCGTCCTGGGCCAGGCCCCGCAGAAACGACAAACCCAGCAGGCCCTCGTCACCAGGGATGGGGAAGAACAGGAACCGCCCGTCGCCGCCATCTTGCAGAAATCGCTGGACCGCTCGCGAGGCCAAGTCGTAGCCTTTTTGGCGAGGATCGTCGCGACCACCCATCACATACCAGGGTGTCTCATCGTGGGGATCAAAGCCGTCAAGAAACGCCGGGATCTCACCCCAAGGGCGATCCGGGGTGCCCCAGGGTAGCGGCTGTTGGTCTTGGAGAGCTTGCCCGACTTGTTGCAGAGCCTCGACAAAGGCCACTCGTCGCTGCAGCTTCCACTGATGCAGGCCCTCCCAGTGGCCGGCTGCGGCCTGCTGGCACAAATCTTGAGGAACCATCTGCTGAACAAACGGGCCGTTATCAACGCCGACTAGACCCACTGTGTGGAAGGTCCCCTGCAGATGTGGCGCGGTGACAACACACTGCAGGGTATCCTCGGTCATATCGGTGGCAAACTGACGGCTGACAGTTGTAATCGGCGGAGTCACCAGCGGAGCGACACGCTGCAGGACCGTCGGACCCGCTGTGGGCAGATGGAGCCCGAAATCCCACAAGTCGCCATCTGTCAGCTCGCAATCGTAACTGTTGTGCAAAGTCAGCCGCAAACTGTGCTCAAGAGGATCATCGTGCAGGGCAATCGCCGCGGTGGCGGCTTCCCAATCTTGCATCATCACTGCATAACGTTGACCAGGCGCCAGCATCCGAAGGGCCTTGGCAACACCGATCCCAAATAACAACGCATCCCGCTTCAGCGTCGCTCCCGTGCCAATCCCCTCGTCGGACACATCATAAGGGTGACTTGCCCCAGCAAAAAACCTTGAGTCCTCCGCTGCCAAAAAGTACCAGGACCAATCGTCTAGGTAGCGGAGGATCTGGAGCTCGACGACCTCACCCAGATAAGTCACCCCCAAATTTCCGAGGCGTTCTACTTGAGGCAGAATCTTGCTCAGCTGCCGCATGCGGTGGTGAAATGGAGAGATGACAATGGTCGGCTTGCCGGCGGCTCTTTGCGTGGCCGCTGGCAAGTGCTTCATCACCGCTGCAACCCCGCCGCACGGCGTGTACGGGGTTTCGTAGGTGACAAAGGCGACCCGGTCAATGGGCGGTTGTGGTTCGAGGGTCAGGGGCGTTTCAGCCATGGAGTGTTCAGTCACCAGAAACAAAGACGCCGAAGCAAACAGCCGCTTCCGTTGATCAGACGCTGCAGAGTTCCCACAACTCTCAGGCGAACAGGTCAAGGCAGACCGGCGCTAGGTCGTCACACTACCGGCGGCAACCGATCATGAACAGGCCCCAAAAACCCCTTTGGGCCAGGCTGACCAACCAGCCAATGTCCTCAGCCACATCGGTGGCAACCATGCGAGCAAGGCTATGCCGATGATGCAGAATTTGAGGACAAGCCTGCCACGACCTCGCCCGAAAGCGACTCTGCCGATCAGGCAAACTGTGCCAGACCGGGTAGGTTTTCTTGGGCGACCTGTTGGCCTTTGGCCACATGCTGTTGGCCTCTGGCCACTTACTGTTGGCCTCTGGCCACTTACTGTTGGCTTTTGGCCACTTACTGTTGGCCTTTGGCCACTTACTGTTGGCTTTTGGCCACATGCTGTTGGCTTTTGGCCACATGCTGTTGGCTTTTGGCCAGTTACTGTTGGCCTGGGGCGACAAGGGTCCTTGCCGATCCCTCGCAGCGTGCCGACCTGCCGCTTAGGGAAACCGAAAACCCGAAAGCTGACACAAAACAGATAGCGGATGGGACCAGCAGGATCATTCATACCGACAGGTGCCAAGTCCGATCGTGGCGTGAACGATCACCCAAGGTCAACCTCAGTGGGCTGGAAGACACCAATGAACGCAAGCTTACCGACTGAAGTCCAGTATTTGTTGTTGGTTGACGCCTCAATTGACAAGCCGGCCGAAGGCGAGATGCCTGTTCCGACGGCTTCTCTTGGTGAACAACCGGCCGCCCTGCTACCCCAAGGTGGGACCGAGGGATGCGGGTCGGACCAGGGCTGGTTCCAGTGGGGCTGGGCTGAATGGGGCTTCAGGCTTCAGCCCATCGACGGAAACTTTCAGCCGGTCGGTCCACCCGTGCAGGCAACCGATCGAGAGGTTGTTTCCCGCGGACTGACCGAGCAGCGTCTGGAGCTGCTCACGCTCATTCGTGCCTTGGAATCGTTGGAAGGGCCTTCCACGGTCACCCTCGCTCGGGCCAGCGGCTACCTCAAACATGGTCTGGTCTCTGGCCTGAGCCGGTGGCGAGCCAGCGGATGGCAATGGGAATGTCATGGTCGGGTCATCGGCATTGCCAATGCCGATCTCTGGCAGCGGCTCGATCGTGTTCTGCAGTTTCACACTCTCCGCTGTCGCCGTCTGCGGTTTGATCGGCCCCATCCTGATCCCAACTACCCTTACACTCTTCCCAATCCCGGAACGCAGCGTGCGGTCTTGCCACAGTCCCCTCGGTCTGAGCGAAACTCACCTCAGGCACAGCCTGCCCGCAAGGACAGATTCCCTCACTGCAGGGGTTCCAAGCACGAAGCCGTCGCACACCAGCTTTCCAAGACCCAGCCGCGACAGATCCCCGCCACAGACGATCCCGTCTCGGCCGAAAAACTCCCAGCCAGTCACCTCTCTGCCGGTCGTGTCGCAAAGCGTCGGCTCTCAGGCGATCGGCAAGTCCCAAGGGTTTCTGGCTCACCATCTGTGGCCAGTCAGCAGGAACTCCGACGCGGTCCCCAGGAAAGCTTGGAGACCGAGTCAGCTCCTCTGGATCAATGGACCGCTCCGTTTCGAAAGTGGTGGCAACTCAGCCGAGAAATCCTCCAAGAGGCTTGGCGGCAAGCTTGAGCGTTGCTGAGCTTTGGCAAGACCGTCTCGGTAGTCCCCCTCAGGCTGGCCCTGGACCCTCGATGACCAAGCATTGGGGGACTCAGCAGAACTGGTTGGAGCAGCCGCCCCTAAACCCCTGGCTTACCTGAATTCCCTACCTTACCCAAGGGTCACAGATCTACAGATCGGTTGCTGCAACGTGGGCACCTTGAATCCACGCGGAGAATATCGCAAAGTGCGATGTCCTTGTCGTGTGAAAACTGCCACAAGGGCTTGTGGCTGGTGGAGCCTTGGGAGCAACAATCCCTGCGAGGGATTCTCCGATCAGCTGGGAGCCTGATTGTCCGTGGCGATCACCAAAGCTCGGTTGGGCCTCGAGACCTTCAGATCAGGCCAAGCTGAGTGACTGTCCGCAAAGTGCCCCGCATCGCCAACCCTGTTCTGGTCGGGCCGTGCTCTGGTGAGGTCGTCTTCCGGTAGGCCCTGGTCGATGAGGCCCTGGTCTGATCAAGATGACTTGACTGCCTCCCGGTCTGAAAGCAGCGGTTGTCCCGGGGTGACTCATCCGGACCAACCCGCAGCTCGACTCTGGCTCCGCCTGGGTAATTGACCTCAGGCGTTGACCGGGGGGTTGCCAAGAGCGTCGACTTTTTGACCGGAGGGCTAGCGTGCGAACGAGCGTCCAGTTGGAGGAGATCAAGCGGCTTGTTGATGGCCGGCACGATCATCCGCAGCAAATTCTGGGGCCCCACGAGGTTGTCGAGAACGGCCGCCGAGCTTTGGCCGTTAGGGCATTTCTGCCAGACTCTCTGCAGGCTTGGGTGCTCCGTGGGCCCCACGACTCCAGCCCCCGTCCCATGCGACGTATTCATCCGGCGGGTCTCTTTGAGGCGATCTGCCCACCGCTGGATGCGGATCTCTCGCCAGCGTCGAGTTCAGCTGCAGCACAGACAGACGGGGGTCACGGCCGAGGAGCATCCTATCAAATCAAGTTTTCCGAACGCGATGGGAAGCAGCACACTCTGCATGACCCTTATGCCTTTGGCCCACAATTAAGCGACTACGACCTCTATCTTTTGGCCGAAGGAACCCATTGGCGAAGTTACGAACGCATGGGCGCGCACCTGCGGACCATCGATGGAATCTCCGGGGTGCACTTCGTCCTCTGGGCTCCCAATGCCGAAAGCGTCAGCGTTGTTGGGGATTTCAACGGGTGGAATCACCTGCGACATCCGATGTTCAAGCATCCGGGCCATGGACTGTGGGAGCTATTCGTCCCCGGGCTTGTTGCGGGGGACCTGTATAAATATCACATCGTCAACGGGGGGTGGTCCCGCGACAAGGCTGACCCCTACGGATTCAGTGCCGAGGTCCCGCCTCTGACGGCAAGCCGCGTGGTCGATCTGTCGCAATACGCCTGGAACGATGACCAATGGATGGCCCAGCGAGCAGAACGCAACTCGTTGGCTGGGCCGATCGCCGTTTATGAGGTTCATCTGGGCAGCTGGCGTCGCGATCCCACCCAACCCGATCGGCTGCTCAGCTACCGTGAGCTTGCCCCGATGCTGGTGGACCATGTCAACCAGCAAGGCTACACCCATGTGCAGTTTCTTCCCATCCACGAGCACCCCTTGCTGGAGAGCTGGGGCTATCAGCCCATTGGGCTCTACTCGGTGACCAGCCGCTATGGAACTCCCGACGATTTCAAGTATTTGGTGGACTATCTCCACCAGCACCAGATCGGCGTACTGATTGACTGGGTTCCAGGACACTTCCCCAAAGACGATCACGGTCTGCGTTTGTTTGATGGAACGGCCCTCTACGAGCACGCCGACCCACGCCAGGGCGAGCATCGCGAATGGGGGACGCTGATCTACAACTACGGCCGTTGGGAGGTGAAGAACTTCTTGCTTTCCAATGCTCTCTTTTGGCTGGACCAGTACCACATCGATGGCTTGAGAGTGGATGCTGTCGCCAGCATGCTCTATCTGGACTACTCCCGCGAGCAAGACGACTGGATCCCCAATGCCTTCGGCGGACGGGAAAACCTGGAGGCGATTGAATTTCTCAAGCAATTCAACATCGAGGTGCACGGCCAGTTTCCCGGCGTGCTCACCATTGCCGAAGAGAGCACCGCTTGGGCTGGCGTCAGCCGCCCCACTTACCTCGGCGGCCTTGGTTTCACCCTGAAGTGGAACATGGGGTGGATGAACGACACACTGAGCTACTTCCATAAAGAGCCCATTTACCGGCAATATCACCATGGCGAGCTGACCTTCAGCATGATTTATGCGTTTCATGAAAACTTCATGCTGCCACTCTCACATGACGAAGTCGTTCACGGCAAAGGCTCGCTGCTGGACAAAATGCCCGGAGATATGTGGCAGAAGTTCGCCAATCTGAGGCTGCTCTTGGGCTATATGTGGGCTCATCCTGGAAAGAAGCTGCTCTTTCAAGGAAGCGACTTTGGCCAATGGGAAGAATGGCGGGTCAATCATTCCCTGCAGTGGCACTTACTGGAATGGGAAAACCACCAAGGGCTGCAACGCTGGGTGGCCGACCTCAACCGTCTCTACCGCCAAGAACCAGCGCTTCATCAGGTGGATTTCACCTACGAAGGGTTTGAGTGGATCGACTGCCACAATCACCAGGAAAGCGCACTGACTTTCCTTCGCCGGGCCAAAGACCCTGGCGATTTCATTGTCGTTGCCCTGAACATGACCCCCGTCCCGCGAATGAACCATCGCATCGGCGTTCCCGAAGCAGGCTTCTATCGCGAGATCGCCAACAGCGACAGCGAACACTATGGAGGCAGCAACCTCGGCAACGACGGGGGCCGAGCCGCCGATGAAGTCGCCTGGGATGGCCGGCCGTTCTCGATCTCCTGCTGCCTGCCCCCTCTGGCGGCAGTGATGTTCAAGTGGCAGAGGTAAGCCCCCTTGGGGTTTCCATCTCTCGGGGAAGCTCTCGATCAGTCCCCCATCATGGGACCACCGAGGGGCTGATGCCTCCCAAGGAGAACGTTGCTGTGGGGCATTGTTGGTTGAGGCTTGCTGCTGCCTGAGAGTTGCTGCTGTTTGAGGTTTCTTACTGTTCGACAAGACGTGTGAGATCGTGCCATAAGCTGGCTGAGACATCAGCCGGCCCATCAGCAGTAACACCTGCCAAGCTCTCCTCAGCTGGTTGTCCGGTGACAACACTCAATGCAGCAGCGACAACCGCTGGTGAGCGACTCAGACCGGAGCTGCAAACCACAAGCGTGGGGATGTTCAACTGCACCAGCAAGACCACCGTCTGAACGCTCAATCGCAACAGCGCCGGAGAGTTCTCCCGACCATCCACCAAAGGAACACGACAGCAGATCAAATCCCGGGGCAACAGCTCCGGAGGCTCATCAGAGGCCACATCGACCACCGCCTGAACCCCTTGCTCAAACAAACCACGGGGATTCCGCAGGTCGCCTCGATGTCCGCGCCACAAGTATCCGGGCAGTACGACGTGCATTCTTCTCAGAGATAAGTGGTTAAGAACCGCGTGGACGCCCGAAACATGCTAGGCACTGTCTCAAAACACGCTGGTCGGCCAAAGGGCGAGATGGGTGAGTCGCTGGCCAGCAGGGCGAAGCAGGCGAATCCCCTACTCAGACGTATCTCATAGGAGATTCGTCGATGCAGCCGCCCGAAGCCAGATTGGCGTTTTGAGGCAGAGCCTAAAACTCGACAGGTCCCCGGCGACCGCCGACCTCCTGCAAGGGAACAGGAGGCCCCACGGCCTGGTTGTCTTCTGGGGCTGGCGCTCTCTGCTGGGGGACCTTCTGCGGTGCAGCCCTTGGAAGGAGATTTTCTTGAGGCTCGAAAGCCTGAAGATGTTCAGGAGCCTCGCCGAGTTCGGCAGCCTTGGTGAAAAACTGCTGGCTGGCTTCCCGCTGGTTGTCGAAATACAGGAAAATGCCCATCACCAAGGCGAGGTCACGGTTGTTCGCGTCGGCTTGCTGAGCTTGGGAGATCCGCTGAAATTTTTCCAGTTTCTCACGGCGATCCTGAAATAGCGTGCCCACCAAGAACCGGCTTTCCGGCCAGTTTGGTTTCAGCGAAAGCCCCAAACGAAACGCCTCGGCAGCTTCAGGCCACTGGTGGAGGGCCAACAGGGCCCAACCTCGGCGGAAGTGGACCTCTCCCCAGCCCACCGCTTGCACCCGAGCTGAGGCATACTCTCGGTACGCCTGAGCGTACTTCTGCTGGGCAAAGTGGGCATCTCCTCGAGCGATCGCTTGGCTGGCTTTCTCCAAGGCAGCCTCATTGGGAGCGGGAATGTCCGGTTGCGGCTTCCGCTGAACAAGGCCCCCCGGCTCGCCGGGAAGTATCCTGCCTCCAGCCCCCGGCAAGGGCCCCAAGTCACGCATGGCGGTGACCGTTCCGGAAATCGGGGGCACCGTATAGTACAGCTGAGGGCGAACATACGGCGGACGCACAATCGGTGGCAGGGCTGAGACACCGAAGAGAGTCTCACTGGGCAAGACCAAAGGCCCGTATAGAGAGTAAGGACCTACCCCCGCTGAACCGTATGGCAAAACCGTGACACTAGAACCGCCCAAGACGACCGGCCCGCCGAAGCCAAACGTGCCGAACCTGAAGGAACCGAACCCAAAGGAACCGAACCGGCCAAACCTCGGCCCAAAGCGGACAACTCCTCGACCGAATCCACCACCAAAGCGTCGACCAAATCCGCCAAATCGAGGACCAAAGCCGCCACCAACCCGAGGACCAAAGACCCGAGATCGTCCCAACCCACGCTGTGCGGTTGTGCGGATTGAGTTCGGCTGGTGACGACGCAGATCGGCAAATTGGATTCTCGGCTCTTGCCGAGCTCTGGTTCCGGGTGCTTGCCGCTGAGACGGCCTCAAAGCCTGCTGAGGCTGAAACTGGGCCCGCTGAGGCTGAAACTGGGCCAGGCTCTCTTGACTGCCACAGAGCAAAGCCATCAAACAGAACCCACCAAGGCTCAAGTGTCTTGCCAGGCTTCGGGGTCTTGCCAGGCTTCGGGGTCTTGCCAGGCTTAGGTGTCTTGCCAGGCTTAGGTGCCTTGACTGTCGGAGCACCCCAGGTCTGGGGCGGGACGGTTGGGAAATGCGGGGCATGGCGGTGTCCTTGAGAAACGGTCCGACGAATGTGGGCAAGCCAACTGCTGGCCCGTTGGTATCACCCCCCCCCGGCCCGTTATTGGGCAGCGTTCTCTCGGATTATCAGTTGCCTCCGGCTGTTGGTCAACTTTTCCCAATCGTCCGCTTGGAACTGGGTTGAAAACCCCATTGGCTCACCAATCCCTTTTGACCTGGCCGCCAGAAAACCGTAGAACACCAATGTGAGCTTGATCTGCCACAGACCTCACTTCACAAGAGTCACCAATTCATTCTGGCAGAAACAAGCACCGCGACGACTGCCGGTGAGAGGTCCGGGCGATGGGCCGGGCGTGAACCGTGTCAGGTGGAAACAAGCAGCACTAAGCGAACGTTCCTTGCGCTTTGGTCCTCTCACCAGCAGCCGTCCGGTTCAACCTGCAAGCTTGCCGCTTGAGGTCCCTTTCCGGCAACCAGCATCGTGACAGGGGCGGTTCTTTCGGGAATTCCCAAGGTGGGTCTCAATGGACCGGGGCGTGTTCAACACGTCCCGGTCGTTTTTGCGCGAATGTGTTGTTTGCGAAAATGGTCTGACGCGGTTGTTCTTCCACGGCTCGTTCTGCTCGACCGTTGCCCATTGTGGTGGAGGCAATGCCCCTTCGGGCTCAGCAAAAGCCTCCAGCAGGCACAAGAGCTCGGCAGGCACAAGAGCTCGGCAGGCACAAGAGCTCGGCAGGCACAAGAGCTCGGCTGGCACAAGAGCTTGTGGGTAAGGCCCACACCTCTGGGACAGTCCAACCAACTCGGCTTGTTCTTATACGTTCGGTTCGAACACAGTTGTGTTGAGCGATGAACTGATCGGGCTCGACTGGACTGCTTTGACGAGCGGCTCTCAACCCTTGGCTTCCACTGACGGCGAAGTTATGTCGGATCCTGACAAGAGCACCGGGGCTGCCACCGGTCGGGCTCCAGGTTACACCGTAATGGCCCGGCGCTACCGGCCGCAGACATTCGAGGAGGTCGTTGGGCAGCAGCGGGTCATGCAGTCGCTCACCGGGGCGATTCGCCAAAACCGAGTGGCTCATGCTTATCTCTTCAGCGGAGCACGGGGGGTTGGCAAGACCAGCACCGCTCGGATCCTGGCCAAAGCACTGAATTGCCAACAAGGAACAAGCCCAACGCCCTGTAACCAGTGCGCCATCTGCCGAAGTATTTCCACCGGTGATGACGTTGATGTGTTAGAGATCGACGGGGCCAGCAACCGTGGCATCGACGAAATCCGGGAGCTCCGCCAGGGTGCGGGCGTTCGCCCCATCAACAGCCGTTTCAAAATCTACATCATCGACGAAGTCCACATGCTGACCCGTGAGGCGTTTAACGCCTTGCTGAAGACGCTGGAGGAACCACCCGAGCACGTCAAGTTCATCCTTTGCACGACGGAGCCTGAGAAGGTTCCCATCACTATTCTCTCTCGCTGCCAGCAATTCACCTTCGATGCTGTGCGAACGGAGTCCATCGCCGGACGGCTGCAGCAAATTGCTCAACGTGAGGGATTTGATCTGGAAGAGGGCGCCGCAGTCGCGTTGGCCCGTCGGGCGGGTGGCTCGATGCGGGACAGTCAGTCGCTCTTGGAGCAGCTGCTTGCCGCAGGACAACGCCAGCTCAGCACTGCCGATGTCCATCAAATGCTCGGCACCGCCGATGAAGCCCGGGTCGGTGCGTTGATGGCCCATCTGCTGGGCAACAACCCTGCTGGAGTGTTGGCAGAACTCGACCAAGCTCTGGCCGGAGGTGTCGATGCTGGGCAGTTTCTCGATCAGATACTCGGTTACTGCCGAGACTTAATGGTCGCTGCTGTCGGCGGCTCTGCTGAGCAGTTTTTGTTTTCGACTTCCGAGCAAGCGGCCGATTTGCTCGAGGCCGCAGGACGCGTTGGCTTGGAAACCATTTTGGCGATCATGCAGATCCTGGCCGAGACCAAGCAACGCCTCCGCTTTAGCACCCAGGTACGGATCCTGGTGGAACTAGCCCTCGTTCGATCCTCTCGACTGGAATACCTCGATGCTTTGCCCCAGCTGATCCAAGCCCTCAAAAGCGGAAGCCTACCAGCCGGCCCTTCTGCCGGTTCGCCCCTGGCTGCCGGTTCGCCCCTGGCTGCCCGGAGTGCTCAGACACCCCGGGCAGCCGGAGAAGCCAGCTCGGCAAAAAGCTCCTCAAAAAAAAAGTTCGTCGCCGAAAAACCGGTGACTAATGGCAAAAGTCCCCCACAGCCTTCCCCCCAAACCAACCAACCGGACAGCCCTCGTGCTTTGCATCCGCAGGAGGTCCACTCTGCGGCGAACTTGACGCAGACTTCAACTCAGAGAGGGATCCCCGAGGCCTCCGTCGGTCCACAAACCCCAGAATTCCAGGCCAGTGAGTCGATCCACCAAGAAATAACGTCCCAGCAATCAAGAGCGGTGAAGACCGAATTGAACGGGACAGGTACTTCGGGTGCGAGTTCTTCGGGTCAAGTAACGCCATTGACGGCCGAGAGTGCTTGGTCGGTTTGGAACCAAGCTGTGTTGGCTGTTGGGGAGCCGCTGGCGAGCTATGCTCGGTCTGCGGCCTCTGCGACATTTCTCTCTCCGAATCGGCTGATCGTGGACTTCTTGAGCGAGCACGTGTTTCAGCAGAGCATGTGCCAACGGTCATCTGCTCAGAACGAGTTGCAGCGAGCGATCAGCGACCTTTGTGGTGGGCCGGTCTCACTTGTCTTTCGTTCGGCTCCCTCGCAGGAGGAGCCCCAGACCCGGCCGGGATTCGCTGTGGCGGCCGGTTCCGAAAGCGTGCCCAAATTAGCAGACAATCCGGCCAATAGCCTGCGTCCAACCACCCCAGCGTCTGCTGTTGAGAACGCCGGAGAAGCCGCGTTCCGCGTGCAGGAGGATTCCCGTGCTCACCCACAAACAACCGCTCACCCACAAACAACCGCTCACCCACAAACAACTGCTCATCCACAAACAACTGCTGACCCACAATCAAGTGCGTACCGGGGATCCACTGCCTCGCCGGAATCCCCGTCCCCTGCAGACCAATCTCAAAGTGGCCCGCCGATGCGTCGACTCACCCCTCAAGAAGCCGAAGCGGAGGTCCAGCGACGACCTATCCTTCAGCAAGCACGCAAACTGTTTGCCGCTGAGCTGTTCCGATTTGAGGTCGTTCAGGACGACTAGCACCGAAGCCGTCATCCTGCGTGGACTCATACGGTCGCGTTAAGTTGGGCAAGGTTGGACCGGGGCGTGCTCAGAATCAGCCAATGGCAACAATACCTCGTCCCTTGCTGTTCCCGAGGGACAACATCTTGAACTTGCTCAGGTTTTCGGAGAGTCTCCCCGAGAACGTTGCCGCTTGGGGCCGTCGAGGCTGGTACAATCATCTCAAGTGTCCGACCGTTCACGGCATCGGAGCACCTTGGAAACACTCCTTGGACAAGAGAACGTTCAGTCTGAGGGACTGATCACAGAGACCCTCGCTGGCTCAGCCCGAGGGTTCACTCGCTGAAACCGAGTTCACACGCTTGGGCAGCTGCCGTTTTTCCGGCACAAACTGTCCCGCCTGGATCACCAAGAGGTGAAGCACGTGTTTCGTGGAATGGGTAATCTCGTATCGTTGATGTCCAACGCTCAAACAATTGGCAAGAAATTACAAGAGGTCTCTCAGCAATTGAAGGACCGGACGACTGAGGGATCAGCCGGTGGTGGGATGGTGACTGTGCGGGTCAACGGGGAGATGACGGTTCTCTCTTGTCAGATCGAGCCGGCCTTGCTAGAGCAAAACGACCGGGAGCTTCTGGAGAGCCTGGTCACTGCCGCGACCAACCAAGCATTGAGCAAAGCCCGCGAACTCCACGCCGAGGTGATGCAAGAAGCCCTCGGCGACGTGCCCGGCCTGGCTGATATGCCTGGACTCTCCGAAATGCTCAAGCGACCTTGACCCGCTGCCCCGGTTGCCTCACTCCATTTGCTTCTGGCAGCTCGGTCGACTAAGATAGTTCGGCACGTAAGTTGCTCTTTGAAAATATCGCCCTTGTGAGAAAGTTGCCTCGGTGAGAAACGCCTTGCTGAGAAAGCTGGCCCATTCGGTCCTCGGCAACCGGTCGTTTGTCTGGCGAGAAAGTGCTTTTTGGCAAAGTGCCGTTGTCGCAAGGTGCTGCTTCTGTGCTAGAGTTTGCCAAACCAGGCCAGACTGAAGCAAAGCATGGGAAGGGCCAAGCGAACAGTATCGAGACAGAATCAGCTGGGTCTCTGGGGGATTACCAAGACCATTGCACCCCCCGAAACCGGATCAATCACAAAACAAGGAAAAGTCCAATCAAAGTGGATTTGTCGGCTTCAGGTCGGAGGGTGCTGCAACGGCCGGCATCGCCGGGATACCTGGCATGATCCGATCATCTGAGTGCGACCACCAACTCCGCCAGAGATGAACCAGGACTTTGATGCAAGAAACCAAATCAACCAGCCCTCCAGAACAACCCCAGCCTGAAACTCTCACAGACTGAAACCTCTCACAGACTGAAACGATGACAGGCTGAAACGATGACAGGCTGACCGAATCACCAAGTAACACGGTCAGCAGATAAGACGCTCAGCAAATCAGACGCTCAGCAAGCAGATAGTCACAGAGTGCTTTCCGAAGCAAGACCTGAGCCACCAGTGTTGGAGTGCTCGAGAATTGCTTGCCACTGCCGACGCCGAGTCTGGAACATGCGTCTTGGGAACCAAGCTTTGTGCCCAGCCCGAACGTGACGCCGGCAACCACAACCGACCGACCATTTCCTCTGGACGGTTCGAGACTGAGGAGTCATTCCGATGTCGCTGAATATGTCCTTCCAGCCCCGGCAGGTCCAAATCCAAAAGCCGGTGATGGCTCCGCGGATGATCCTCAGCATGGAGATTCTGCAGCTGCCACAAATGGGCTTGGTGGAGAAGATCGAACAGGAACTCGAGAAGAACCCTGTCTTGGAGGTGCAGGAATCCGATCCTGACTCGCCTGAGGAACAGCCCGATCGGGTCGACTCCGACGCACCCACCCTCGATGAAAAAGAGCTGGTCGTCGACGACAAAACCAAAGAAGACGACTTCGACCGCTTGATGAACCTCTCGGAGGAGTGGGACGAGCACTTCTCGGCCGATCGAAGGGTCTCGGCCAACCGCGTCGATGAGGAAGCCGATCGCAAACATGACGCGATGGCCAACGCCGTCTCACGCCCGCAGACCCTCTACGATTACCTCGTCGAACAGCTGGCTATGTTCGACTTGGACCCGATGACCCGGCAGATGGCTGAGCGAATCATTTACAACCTCGACAACAACGGCTTTCTGCCAGGCTCTCTGGAAGAACTGCTCGGCCCTTCTGCGACCGAAGAAGATCACCAACTGGCCCAGCGTGCCTTGGCAGTGATCCATCGTCTTGACCCGCCAGGGGTGGGAGCTCGCAGTCTCCGGGAATGTCTGTTGTTGCAGATCACCCCTGAGAGGCCCTACCACGAGGAACTCACGAGGATCGTTGCCGAACATCTTGATGACCTGCGGGAAAATCGACTGCCGCAAATCCAGCGCAAAACAGGCTACTCGTTGGAGACGATCCAAAAAGCTCTGGAACAAATGAGGGCGTTAACCTTCCGGCCGGCTGCTCAGTTCATCTACGAGCCCCAACAGGTTGTCACGCCGGACATCTTCGTCCGCAAAGACGACAATGGACGTTACGTCGTCCAAGTTGAAGAGGCCCAGATCCCCACCTTGTACATCAGTCCGTATTATCGGCAGATGCTCAAGGCTGAGGAAACCAACCCGGAAATCCAGAAATACATCCGCGACAACATCAGCTCGGCCCAGTGGCTGATTGAATCCATCGAGCAGCGTCGCAGCACACTCACCCGGGTTGCCCAAGCGATCATCGACCATCAGACCAAGTTTCTGGACTACGGTCCCGAGCACATCGAACCACTGAAAATGCAGCAGATCGCCGACCAAGTCGGCGTGCACGTGACAACCGTGAGCCGGGCGGTCGACAAGAAATATGTCGAGACCCCTCGAGGCGTCTTCTTGCTCAAAGACTTCTTCGGCGGTGGAACGAAGTCCGCAAGCGGCGAGGAAATCGCCTGGGATGCCGTGCGATTAAAACTCCAGGAGATCATCGACAAGGAAGATAAGGCCAGCCCGCTCAGCGATGACGAGTTGGTCCAGGAGCTGGCCAAAGCCGGCCTGACTGTGGCTCGTCGCACGGTCACCAAGTATCGCAAGGCCATGAACATCCCCAGCAGCCGACAACGCAAAGACTGGGCCTTGCATGCCAAGACTAAGGGCAGCAAAAAGGCCACCCCAACCCATGTCGTCTCCCCCGAGCCCGCCGCCGAGCTTGAAGCAGGCAGCGTCGCATCGGGGAGCCTCTTTCAAAATGGCCACACAGGTAATGGTCATTCGGGAAATGGCCATCTCAGTCACGGCCACTAAAGGCTTTCGCCTACTGCTTTCCTCGAAAAATTCTTGCTCGGCCAAAACAGGCGAGCCGCCCGAACCATCAGCGATTCGGCAGCCTTTCCGCTGTGCCGGACGAGCCAAGGTTTTCCTTAACCTCAGGAGTTGGACCGTCCCAGATGTGACCGTTGCCCACCTCTATGTTGTTGCGTGTCCCGGTTTGGGGCCCTACGGGTTGGCCTTGACCACAATCTGGGACAGTCGAGGTAGCTTGTTCAAAGACCATCGGGGAGCTCGAACCGGGCAGAGAGGGTCCGCCTCAGCCGACCTGCTCTGCCCTCAACTTTTGATGCCCCACGCTGATCAAGGAAACCAAAACTCAGGTCCAAAACTCAGGTCCAAAACTCCTCGTCTCTGCTTGAATGTCCGGCACTGCTGCCCATCTCCGGGGATGCCATCTGGCATGAGGCCAACTTGCTCAGCAAGGCATCCAAGTCGATCAAAAAGTGGAGGTAGTCTTGCTGCACCCAATCGTTCCGGCGATTCTCGCGGCGGATCTCCAACAAACCCTCAGCTTGGTCAGCGAGGTACACCACTTCCCGCTGCAAATCCCCACGGGCGAAGAGGTCATCGCCCAATCGCTTCAGAACTCGTCGGCATTGATTCAGACGTCGCCTGAGTGACCACCAATCCTCCCATTGCAGGTGATGCATCTTGGACAAGGCAAGCTCCAATTCTTGCAACAATCGTCGGAACCTTTTGAAGGTCTTGGCTTCCCGCTGAGCCCTTCTCCAATCAACAAGAAGTTCGATCCACAGAGGAAAGCCCCCCATGCAGAGGCCACGAAACTGGGCCCCCTTGGCTTGCAGACTAACCGGAGGCCCGCTTCCGGCGGCTTCTTCCTCGGAAGCCTCAAAATCAACAACGCTGTCAGCACTTTCACCGAACGAGATGAGTTGAGATCCACTGCCGTCCATCCTTTCGTCGAGTCCTCCGTGGCCGACTTCCTCCTCGGGCTCCCGCATGAAACGGCTCTGGTGGTCAGCGGAAAAACCCGCGACTTCCCGGATAGCCAGACTGATGAGCGTATCGTCAGCAGCCTCATCGCCGGAATCAGCCTCGCCGGGTGCTGGCATCAAACACTTAAGCGACTGGCCCATCGTCGCAGGAGACCAGTGCCGAGCTCGTTTCGCCCTCACCTGGGAAGCGTCGGCACGGCTGGCCTTTCGTGTTCGGCCCTCTTGTTGGATGCGTCCTTCAGATTCCAGTTCCCAGTCGGCGGGGCGTTCAACCGGTTGGGTCACCTCTTGTTGCGCGGCTCCTTCGTTGACGACCTCCGCCTGGTCCACAGCCACAAAGGCCGTAAATCGCGAAAGGACCTCAGACTCCAGCGAGACAGCCACAATCTCTTGAGCCAATCGCTGAGGCTGGCTGACTCCAACGGCATAGCGATCCTCGAGAGTCCTGACCCTGCCACGTCCCCAACAACTGACCAGCCCTGGCATCTCCACAACCCGAGCCAGCACCTCTTGCTGCCAGAGCTCTCCCGAGGGTGTTCCTCCAGCGATCCGCAGTCGCAATCGCTCCGGCGAACCAGCCACTCGCCCGTAGATCGTCACCGGCCTCCCAGCAAATAGGTCAGGGCGACGGCCAGGAACAAGCGAGTCAGGCACCAGATTCCCATCCAGGCAGCAGATCTCCAAATCGGTGAGAACCGGTGTGGCGATCTGGCGGTGAACACAATCCATCACATCATCCAGACGATCCTCGCTTTCCACAAAATCCGCCTGTCCACCGCCTTGCTCAGCAAGTCTATTGAGAAAGCCCAAGTTGACTGCTCGATCAATTCCCAAAGCAAAAATCCGGGGCATCGATCGGCCGGCGGCTTGAGTTAGCGTCTTGAGCAAAGCATCTTCGCCAGCGACCTGACCATCGGTGACCAACACCAGAATGGCTTCCCCATCTTGGTTGCTTTGGAGACACTCCATCGCTGAAGTCAAAGCCGGCCCCATTTCGGTACCACCCCGATCAGCAATCGTCCCGAGCCACTCCAACGCTTGCCAACGATGGCGATTGCTTGCTGAAAGCAGGGCTTGCTTCGTCGCAAAAGCCTCGATCTGTCCATCGAAGGCTAAGACATTGAACTGATCCAGATCGCTGAGAGTATCCAGCATGCGGCCCAATGCCCGGCGTGCAGCGACGATCTTCCAGCCCGCCATGCTGCCCGATCTGTCCAGCACAAAAACGATCCTCCGCGGCTTAGGAGGCTGATCGTTTGCTTCCGGCGGAACCAAGGTCAACGCGAAGGTGCTCGGCTTGCTGCCAGTACCTTGGTGCACAATGGCGGTACTTTGCAGCTGTGGACGTGCCAGCCGATATCGCAGCAGAAAGTCACGGTCGAGTCGTTCCCCCGGCCTGAGACTGACTTGATACAGGGTGCCCGATTGCCGGCCCACGACGCTATGCAAACTACTCGATACACTCGCCAAAAACTCTTCGCAAGGGATTTCCAATCCAGCCAGATCCAGCACGACCTGCAACGAGAGAAGCACAGGATTGGGAAAGCCCGGCAACATCACAGGAGGCGTCACCCGAGAGGCATCCGGCACTTGGTTGGTATCCGCGGCCGTTCCCGATCCCACACTGTTCCCGTCGAGCGGGACGCCGGGCGTATAGCGTGGGGCGACAACCAAGGGAAAGCGGAAGGTTGCCTCGCCGTCCTTGTAAGGCACGGGACCGACAAGCGTCAGTTCGACCTCGGCCTCTTCATGCGGCGGCAGATTGCCCACCCGCATGGTAAACGTACCGCTGCGTTCCTCTTCGGCAATTGCCGCTCGATGGCCCTGGCGAATCGCCAGGTTGTACTGTTGCCGCGCTTGTGCTCGTTCCTGAAGAACTCCTTGGACCACTCGTCCTGCCACCGAGAGCCGGAAGGAGGTGACCGCCATGCGATCGGGTAAAGGAAAAATGTAGGTCGCCTCGATAGGTTCGTCGAGCGTGTTGCGAAATCGCTGCCGAAGGCGGACTTGGGCATCCAGGGCGACCAGCTTCGCCTGAACATCCAAGGCAACTAAGGGCAGACATCCTCGGGCGGTTCGCAGGGCGCCAAAACTCGAACGAGGGTCGACTGGTGACTCCAGCTCATGCCGCTGGCGGTCATCAAGGTCCGGGCCCTCCTCCAGCAAATTCACAGGTTGTTCCATGGCAGCGGGCGTTCCCTTGGCAAAAGAAAAGAGTCTTCCAAGCAGGCTTTGGCAAAGCCCTAAGAGACGGTTGTCGGATGTCCGTGATTGAAAGGTTTTTGTTCCTCGGCGCTGACTTTCCACAAGGCACGCGTGCCTCAGGCTCCCCGTTGGGGAGGTTGATCTCGCGGCACCTCATCCACCCGAGGACCCAGCACTGGAGAATCGGGCACTGGAGAATCGGGCACTGGAGAATCGGGCAACAGAGGATCGGGCAACAGAGGATCGGGCAACAGAGGATCGAGACCGGGCTGCGAGCGTTGGCGGATTTGGTGGAGTTGGTTGGTCAGTTCCTGCAGCAACGGCTCCAACTCGACTGCGGCTTCCTCCAGCCACTGAGGGGACCAACCCTCCAACAGCAACGAGGCTCCAGGGCCGAGCGGCAGCACCACCGCCGGACGAGCCGCGGAGGAGATCGGTTCCCTCCTCCATGCCGCTTCTTGCTGGTGATCGGTCTGGGTTTCCACTTGCCAGAATTGACGCTCTCCGCCTCCCGAAGCATCCAGGCCACGAAGGCCCCTTTCTTGGGCTGCAACATCCGGGCGACCGCTCGCGGAAACGTGAGGGATGACGACGCTGTGGTCGCGCGGCTGGGGGGCGTTTTTCTGAAGCGTGTTGTTCTCAGGCTCGCCTGCCTGAAGATCGCCCCTCGAGTGTTGATCAGTTGTGAGGCGTGGAGGGCTTGGGGTCAGACGCTGCGCGAAATCGTCTGGCAGAGCGGCCAGATGCTGCAACTGTTGATCAGGGAGTCCGGCAAGTTGCTCTTGGATTTGAACCAAAGGGAGCCCGCGTGCCTGAAGCCGCTTGATGGAGACCAATTGCAGAAGATGTCGCCAGCCGTAGTAGGCCGTGCGACCACGCATCTCTGACGGACGATCGACCAGCCCCAGCGTGGTGTAGTAGCGAATCGCTCGGGTATTGGGGATCTCTCGAATCCGGCCTGAGGACTGCCCGTCGTAAGCAGCCAGCTCCAGGGCCGCCCCCACCGCCTCAGTCAGCTCTTGAATGGTCCACAGCTCGGTCATGCTCGAATATTACACTGTCATGTAAAACTGTCAAGGTTATCTGACAGTTTTCTGGGGCCGCTGGCGGATTTGCTGCCGCTTGGTTTTGGGGCGTTGATGGCTCAGGTTGCCGGGACGTATACCTGGAGTATGAGACCGGAGACCTTTTGGGAGGATCCAAGCGTCCGGGCACATCTCGGAGCGGAGATTGGTCTTCTGAAGGGGAACGACTCGGCAGGTGTTCTTTTCAGACGATTGGCCTGATTTGATTGAGGGCAACCAGTGATGACAAAGATGGCAGTGTCAGTTGGCCTTGTGCTCAGCTTGAGCCTTGTTGGCGGTCAAGCGGCCGAGGACCAGACGAAAGAATCTGACCGCAAACAAGAAACGGTTCAGAAGAAACTGATCGAGGGCACTGGGCTTGGATGGAAGGCGTTGACTCAGGACGATTTTGAGAACGTCAACTGTCGACCAGAGACTTGGAGCTGGAGCGACGATGGCCTGATCGCCTGTACGGGCCGGCCGACCGGGGTGATCAAATCCAAGAAGCCCTACAACAACTTCGAACTGGTGGTGCAGTGGCGACACCTCCGCAGCGGAGGGAATTCTGGGATCTTCGTGTGGACGCCCCAGGAGTCACTTCAGGGCCTCAAACCAGGCCAACTGCCGCATGGGATCGAGTTCCAGGTGCTCGATCACGGCTATGCTGAGCAATACACCAAGCGGACTGGCAAGAAACCGGACTGGTTCACCACGCATGGCGATGTGTTTCCAGTCGGCCGATCGAAAATGAAGCCGTTTCCTCCGACAGCCCCCAATGGGAAGCGGAGCTTTCCCTCCAAGGAAGTCAGCAAAGGCGTCAACCAGTGGAACCATTACTACTTGCGTTGTGTCGACGGTGAAGTCCGGTTGTCGGTCAACGGAGAGGAAGTTTCCGGAGGCAAAGACTGTGACCCCCGAAGCGGGTATATTTGTCTGGAGAGTGAAGGATCCCCAGTGGAATTCAAAAACCTGCGAATCCGAGAACTGCCCTGATTGGGACGCCCTGATCGAGAGGCCCTGCACCCCTTCCAACGGAAGTTGGGCCACCGGGACTCATCGTCGACTGAAGAGCCTTTGCTGAGAAGCCAGATGACTGCTGGACCTCCTCCTCTGCCCCGTCGGCCACAAGTCCGGTCGGCTGCAACTGCACGACCAAGGCCAGCGGCTCCACCAGCCGTGCGGCCCCAGGCGAGTCCAGCTGCCAGACCTGCCTCCGCCGGTCACCCAGCCGATCCGTGGGAACGCTTTTCCTCACAGACCGCCGGCCAGCTGAGGGAAGACACCTCAGCTGGTCTTTCTGGAAGTGGGGGCGGTGCTGGGGCCGAAAAGTCATCTCCAGGGATGTGGCTGGCTGTCGGGGCAGGAGCGCTGGTGCTGGGGCTGACGGTGTTCATGTTGATGAATTTCCATCGTCTCTTCGACACTTGGTCGGATCCCGTCTCTCGCGAAGAGTACACGCTGCTGCTGATGCTCGACGGTGTCGAGGAGTCTCTCCAGTTTTCAGACAAGCAGAAACGCAATTGGGCAATTCTTCGCAGTCAGCAATCCCTCGCCGCTGTGGGCATGGCAATGGCCTCCTTGGCCTTCAACCCCGCACAGATCAAGGCCTTGGCCGAGGCGAACTCCCAGGGTCGGGGCTACGAGCTTCTTTGCGACCAGCCAGGCTGGCAGGAACATTGCCGCCAATTCGGCCCCCGTGCCCAGACCATCCTAACGCCACAGCAGCGCCAGCAGCTTGCCAAAATGCTGACACAGACCCGCGATCCCCACTCCTGTGCAGCGACCGCCGAAAACCTCCGCCAAGAGTTTGAGGCGAATTCGGCAGGTGATCTGCATGAAAACACTCCTCAACAACCCACCCCTTGAGCTCGTCGAGGAAACACGTTGGGCGCAGACTCGTCAGCCTAGAAACTCAAGTGGAGAACACGCGGGAACAGCGGACAGCCGGTGAAGGGCTCCCTCGATCCGAAAGGACGCTCGATGGCAGTCCCTCAAACACTCCATCAAGCTACCAATCCAACGACGGATTTGATCTTTTCTAGCGATATTTTGGGGCAATCGACAGGAACATGGGACGTCCGTCAAAACATCCACTTGCTTCGTGGGGAAACTCAGCAGGAATCGGTCCTCTTCACTCTAGCTATCCCACTGAGGGGTCGACGCAAGCGTGAAGACGATCACCCGTTCGCCGGTCTTGGAACTAATATCGGTGTGGAGGCTGAGGACCTGAATCCCCATAATGTCGTGGATGACCGCGTCCAACAGGGGGCGGCCCTGCTCGATGAGTTCCTGGCGGACTTGCTTGATGAGGTAGCGTCCACGGTCGCGGGTGTCTGCCTTGGCCAGCTTCAGCTCTGCCGGGGTCAACACGTTTTTCAATCGGACCAGAACCATGTCTTCGATGATAAACGTCTTGGCGTCCAAGGGACCGCGTCCCATGAACTCCTTCTCAAAGCGGATGATGGCCTGCGTTATCTCTCGTTCGGTATCACGCTTGTTTTTCATGGTGATCTTTATTAGATGACTCAATCCGCTCCTGGCGGTCGTTGGCCTCACAGGTACTGGTTTTTGGGCTGCAAGCCTTGAGCTGCAGGCCTCTTAGGAAGCTTGCCTTTCCGAGAAGCATCCGACAAGAAGACCGCCAGGCCAAGAGGACACCTGCTACGAATTGCGGGAGGCTCTGACTGGTTGCTGAACCACATGAGGGCTCGCGGCCACAGTCACCCGAGTTGTCTGACTGAAGCCGATTCCCCCGAGCGATCTCGCGTAATCGAGACGGCTCACGCTCAATAGATTTCGCTGACCCCAGTTCGCTCAATCAGTATCGCTGCACCGGTCTTGCCGCTGTTCTCCTAACTCCGCCTGCTGAGGGGTTCCTCCAAGCAGAATTCCCCTCGGGCAGAGCAGGCAAAGACCGTTCTCTTTCCATGCGGCCTTGATCACGCTGGTCTTGATCACGCTGGTCTTGATCACGCTGGTCTTGATCACGCTGGTCTTGGTCACGCTGGTCTTGCTCGGAACGATCGTCCGAAGCACGGTCTTGATCTGGAGAGGACGAGCGATCTTCGGCGGTCGCAGGTGGCACGGTTCCATAGGCAACCGGGGGGCCGAATTCCGACGGGTGCTTGAGGCAATTCTCAGCGACCTCGGGAGGAATATCCAGAACAACGGCAGCTCGGAAGGCAGCGACCGACTTGTAATAATCTGTCAGGGCCTTGACGACGCTGCTCTGGGCGTCTGCGGTCGCGAGTTCCCGCAGGTTGAGTGTCAAGAGTGTTCCGGCTCCGGTGAGGAACCGTTCTCGCTCCAGATCCTCGACTTGCTGCGCGACGTCGGCAGCCTGCTTGGCCCGAAGGAAGCGTTGGTAGGACTGCACCAACCCACTGACGGCATCCTGAACATCAACGACCACGGTATCGACGGCAAAGCGAAGCTCCGCGCTCAACTGGGCGATCTGTTCCTTGGTGGCCCGAATCCGCCCTAAGGCCGCCCGTCGCTGGAGGGGAACATCAAAGACGATGTTCACATCCCATTGGAGAGGGTCTTTATCCTGCGAGGATGAAGTGCTTTGCCCAAAATCTTGTCGAAGCAGCATTTCCAGATTGAGTTTGGGAAGCCGCGTGTTGCGAGCGACGCTCAGCTCCACTCCGAGTTTCTGCTGCTGCAGCCGCAGGATCTGGACCTCTGGTCGACGCTTGGCGGCGACCTCAACGGCCTCCGGCAGCATCTGGGGATCTGGTGCAGGCGGTTCTGGAAATGCGCCTGGCAGAAGTTCCGGCGGAGCGATGAAGGGCTGTCCGTTGGGGAGCCTGAGAAACAGCGACAAGTTGATCGCCGCCTGCTGAAGCCGCCGGTCGGCCACCAACAACGCTGCTTGACGTGAGAGAATCACTCGCTGGTTATCAATCCGTTCAACAGGAGCAATCGTCCCACGTTCGACCAGTTCCTTCAGCTGCTCGTCCCGCTCTTGAGCAATCCCCAAGAGCCGACGGGCGATCTGCAGTTCGCGGCCGGCGCCGACCCACTCCCAGTAAACGCTTGCCGCCACCTTGGTGAAAGAAATCCGGTCCTTGAGGATTTTGGGGCCAACTTGGACCAAGTTGATATTTGCCTTGGCCAAGTTACCACGCACTTTGTCAATTGCTTGCCCTTGCAAGATTGGCAATCGCAGGCCTGATTGGACCTCACCACCGTCATTGGTGTTATCCTCTAATTGCCAGATGGCAAAGTGACCCCGGCCGAGTTTGTATCCCCCAAAGACCTCTAAGCCCCAGTAGGGAGTCAGCTGGCTGACCTCCACTTTGGAAACATGGCGGCTGTAAAAACCTCGGGCGGTTGTATCGGTATCGGCCTTCACTCGAAGGTCAAATGGACCCAAGGCCTCCACCTGCTCGCCTTGGGCCACCCCACGCTGCAGCAGCGACCGAAGCAGCAGAGGATAGTTGGTATTGACCGAAGCGATCACATCGTAGATTTCCAGGGGTCCCCTTCGAGCGATCCCCTTCGGCTCGGCGGTTTGTGGGACGAGTCTCCGGTCGTAGAGAAACGTGTTCTGTTCAGTCTGAGGCAGTTCCTCAATCGCCTCGAGCTCGACCTCAGGCTCCTCGTCATCTTCTTCAGCGTCAGGATCTTTTTCACCGGCAGTGTCACCTTCACCGGCAGTGTCACCTTCAACAAAAGCGTCTTGCCCAACGCCAGAATCGTCGGCTGCCTGTTGCCGAATTCGCAGGAGGGCAGGACCTGCACCGGCAGGCCGGATCGCCGGAAAGGGAATGGGCTGTGGTTCTTCCACAACAGGGGGAAGCCAGCGAAGCCTGGCCGCGGAGGGGTGCGGCTCAGCTGCAACACCAAAGGTTCCAGACCAGGCCAGAAGCACGATCGCTGTGAGCGTGGCTCGAAAAAAATCCCTGTCCACAACGGGGGCCCACCATCCGAACCTCCCGCACTGCCGAAGCTGAGCGGAGAGCCCCCAAGAACCAGCAGAGCCGAGATTCACGCGGTTCGTGCTGTGTCGGCAGGAGCCTGGCTGGAGTGCAGGGGTCAGGTGGGCAGATTCGTCTGACGCGGATTCCCACAGGCGTTGTGCCAGCCCGCGGCTACGTTTTCCCCTTTGGGAAAAGGCAGACTGTGCTGGCGTACCGACAGTGCGGAATTGAGAAGGACGTCGACAAAGAAACAATGATTGCATGGGTTTTGTCATCCGTGACAGTCCCAGCAGCTTAAGGGGCCTGGAGAGTTGGCCAACCCGAGAGGTCAAGTTGGCGATACTCCAAGCCCCGAGGCTACTTGAGCAGTGCTGCTGCAAGCAGGAATTTCTGATTTAAGCGGCGTGTTACTTAACGCTGCGGGTAAACTTTTCTTGCTTGAACCCCTCTTTCTGTCCGGGGCCAAGGCTGGTAGGTGATCGGGAGGGTGGAAAGCCGTTGAGCTGTCGCCAGAGTTCAAACCCCAGGGACACGTCCCGGAGCAGGACCCAACCGTTGGCTCGCGCTCCTTGGCGGAGATATTGCTGGTCCGGCCAGTTATTTGGTTGCTCGGGGTCCGGACTAACCAAGATACGAAATCGTCCGTTGCCGCTGTCGGTGGCATCAACAAGCCGAACTTCCCCGGCAAAGGTCCCCACTGCCACACTCGGCCAGCCAGCAACTTGCACCGCCGGCCAACCCTCAAATTGCAGCCGCACATGATCGCCCGCCTCGATCAGCGGGGCATCGCGACCCGAGACGAACAGCTGGACAGCCCGTTCGGCTGTTTCCGGAACCAGCACACAAAGTGGGTCCCCGGCCTTCACTTGGTCAGTCCCCTCAGCAGCCAACAGGCGGAGCACAACTCCATCTCGCGGTGCTCTGACTTCCTGAGCGTCGGCCCGAGACTGGGAGATTTTAGCACTCAGCAGGCTCTGTTTGGCGGTTTCTACATCGCTGAGAGCGGTTTCGACATCAGCGTTGGCTTTGTTGACCTTGGCTTGGTATTCCTGATTGATTTTGTCCCGACTGGCCAGCTTCGCGTCGCTGACTCGGCGGGCTGCCTCGATATCAGCGGTGGCTTCGTTGGTCTTGGCGACGGCTTGCCTGTATTTCGTTTCGGTTTCTTGGTACTTGGCCCTTGATATTAACCCCTTCCTGTACAGAGGCTTGGCACGGGTGAAGTACTCGTTATTCCAAAATTCTTGGTTCTCCTTAGCAGATACATGCTTTTGCTTAGCCGCAGCAATCTTCTGACGGGCCTCCTCGATTTCCTGCTCTGCCTGACGGAATGCCTGTGCCATAGATCCTTCTAGGGATTGGACTTGGGTTTTGTAGGCGACGACTTTGGCTTCGGAAGCGGCCAGCTTGGTTTTGGCGGCCGCAACAGCCTGATCCAACCGGTCCAGGTAGCTGCGGTCCAAGTCCCGCACAGTCGTCAGCAGATCACCCTTTTTGACCACCGAGCCCTCGATCACCTCCCAGCCCAGCACAACTCCAGAGACAGGAGCCTTGACTGTTTGAGGACGATCCAAAGGTTTGTAAGCGACGACATCCCCAGAACCGGTCACCGTCTGCCGCCACGGGACAAACAGCAGAGCTGCGGGAACCACCAACAGCAAAACCAAAAGCAGCCGCCCCACCCAACGTACCTGCCGGGGAGTCTCCACCAGCCGAAGTGTGGGTAGTTGCACCTTACAGTCCAGTAAGCCTGGTGAGCTAACTGGTAAACTACTTTGCTGAGCCATGATTATCACCCTTTCCTTGAACTGCCCGAAATTGGGAATGGTCCACCAAGCTGGTCACTCAAAGGCACTGTGTCTGATATGTCGTTGTTCCAATGATGTCTCGGATGCAATACAGCTCGGTGAGCAGATCTCTGAGACGGCCGGACTCTCGGCTGCCGCACACTGATCAACGGATAACATCCCCCTGCAGATTGCCGATGCTACGATTGGTCCTG
Organism: uncultured Pirellulales bacterium; assembly: GCA_964648025.1. Taxonomy (GTDB): domain Bacteria; phylum Planctomycetota; class Planctomycetia; order Pirellulales; family Pb10988; genus CAZYKP01. The sequence goes on from CAZYKP010000009.1 coordinate 117,788, forward strand.
GGCGTAAGTTCAGCAAAACCACCAGTAATTTTGTGTAACTCCATCATTTCTTTCAAACTGTTACTTCTTTCTGACCATTGCTTTTCTCAAACCAAAATCGAACACGCCGAACTGCCCCAATCAGCGGTTGGAAGTCGGCTGAGTATGCTTGCGAGCATCGCTGAGTATGCTTGCGAGCATCGATGATGCAGCCACTGGCGTGAAGGAGTGGCTGCTCGGTTGACCAGGACAAGAGACCCCTCGAGATCACCAATACCTTTCTGAAGCAACAGTGGCTCGGCCAGACCGCCGACAGATAAACCAGGGACCTCTTGGCCCATGGATCCTGCAACGCTGACCGATCTTATGGAACTGACCAACCTAACAGCGACGGCAACGGCCAAAAGCCCGCTGCGGTCAACACCTTAGGCTGTGGCAAGTTCTCACCGGCGATCATGACGCAACCAGATCATCTTGCAGGATACGAATGGGCTTTCCGGAGGTGGAGCCTTGGGAACCAGCCGAACGAGTCTTCACAGAAAATCCTGCCCCCAGGCGGTTGATTTTTCGCAACAAAAGCCTTCAATAATACGGCTTGATGAGAAATCGACAACACCTGGGCCCGCAAGAAGTCATCGGTTTCAGGGATAATTCTGGTGACATTAATGGTGATCGGGGAGTGTCCAGTCTGTATTTTGGTAGATTCACAGAATAGATACATCCACGATTTTTTCCTCAGCGAAGATTCTCAGGTTGTGGCGATTTGCTCGGTGGACCCTTCAACACTCGATGCGTCTCACCCGTATCGGATTGGTGAAGGGCAACTTCCGCCTCAGGTGACATCCTTCCGACGCCTGTTGCCGGTCCTCGACTGGTGTAGGTTTCTGACATGATTCCACAAATCCTCGTGCGAACGCTTGACCAGCACGACATGTCAAGCTCTGGCTGGCTGTTCGACCAGCCCTCTGCCAGCGTGCGGCTGATTTTGCTGCGATTTGTGGGGCTGGTTGCCAGCGTTGTTCTGAGTTGCTTCTTGGCTGGGGGCTCCCTCCCCGGAATTGAGGGCGAAGGAACCGAAGGAGAGTTCCAAGAATGTCGTTTGGAACAACGAACTTCCTTGGGCGGGGTCTCTCGCAAGGCTAAGAAACCCCGCATCTTCCCTTGCTTCCCTCTTCTCGGCAGTATTCAGCCGGCGAGGGCTTGTCTGGTCAGCCGCTGGGAGAAGCGACCTTGTTCACCGGCCCCATGGCAAACCACTCGGCTCCGGTTGTAAGATCCCCGCGGCTGCTCTTGCGTTTGCAGGAGCCATCCGCCCACACTCCTGCGACCCTGATACCTCTGGTCAGCGTGGTCCTTTTTGACCGCACTCCGTCCAGGACCCAGGGATGGCCGTAGGATCTGCAGAGGAGCCTTCTGCAACCTCCGCCAGATGATCTCAGGGTTTGTCCGAAATAGTGGCGGAGGCACAACGGCTGGTGGCTCACGAATCTGGATGCAACGGATCCTCGTTGTGCCGGAACACCTTTCGGACAGTCACTCAGCGGTGGGTCTCCAACAAGCTGGGAATTTCTCCAGGAAGAAGCTCTTTCCGAGCCTCACGGTAAGCGGTTTCCAGAGTGCAACGTTTTTCGTAAAGCAATCGAGCCCGCTGAGACAGCCCCTCCCGATCGCCGCAACTTTTATTTTTCCACAGCTTATCACTTGGGGTGAAGTGTGGACCAAGAGTCACAGAACGAGGCCTCGAACTCAGACGGGGTCCTTGGTGGGGGAAGATCCCCTGGAGATCCTTTTATGATTCGAGCCAATCTCGACCCCCACTGGCCTGCTGGTGAGGATCCCCGACGCAAGGCGGACCATTTTACTGCTGCCGGGGCTGTGGAGGTTCTTGAGCTGCTGGCGGCGGCCAAGATGGTGGAATTTGATGTGACCGTTGCCCAGGGAGCGGTCCATCAAGCCATCCGTGATGTGCCGGGCCGTTGGCCGGAGGTCTGGGAAGATCGACTTCGCCAAGCCGCCCGTGACGTCGGTTTGCGAATGGAATCATTGCAGCGACCTCTACGCGAGGGCCTGCGGTGGGCCCGGCCTCAGGCACCCGTTGTGCTGTGCAGCGGAAACCCTGAGACCAATCAGCCTGCCGAACTGATTTTGGTGCTCAGGTCGCGGCTGGGTTGGTCGGAGATTCTGCGGTTTCCCCTTGAGGCTTCTGAACCGGAGCAACAAGGCTGTCGCCGCGAGGCTGTGTGGATCCGAAATCGGAAACTCGCCCGGCTCATGGGCGTGAAATCGGTTTCTCAGAACATTTGTTGGGCCGTGGGGGTTCCTATGGCCCCCTGCGCCGGAATGTCACCGGCGACGCCCAGCCCCAGCCCCAGCACTCAAGAGACGCAGAAACCGGCCCGGATGAGTCCTTTTTCCCGTTTGATGGGGTTACTGCAACCGGAACGCAAAGACATCATCACGGTGCTGACCTTTGCGGGAACCAGTGGGGTGTTGTTGCTGGCGATTCCGATTGCCGTGGAGGCCTTGGTGAACTTTGTGGCCTTTGGCTACTTGGTCACCCCGGTGATCGTCCTGGCGGTGATGCTCTCTGTGTTTCTCGGTCTCTCGGCGGCCATGCGTGGGTTGCAGACCTATGTAGTGGAGATCATTCAGCGTCGGCTGTTTGTTAGGATGACCGCCGACTTGACTTACCGCTTGCCAAGGGTCCAGTTGAGAGCTTATGACTCGCACCATGGGCCGGAACTGGTCAATCGCTTTTTTGACGTGCTGACCATTCAAAAGGGCTTCGCCGGGCTGCTCTTGGATGCCGTCTCCTTGGTGCTCTCAGCAGTGCTGAGCATGATGGTCCTGGCCTTTTATCACCCTTATCTTTTAGGGTTTGACCTGGTGCTCATGGCTGTGGTCGCCGGGATCGTCTTTGGCCTGGGACGCGGCGCCACCAAATCAGCGATACGAGAGTCTGGAGTCAAATATGCCGTGGCAGCGTGGCTGGAGGAGTTGGCCCACAACCCTCTTTCCTGCAAATCCGAGGCAGCCTCCGAACAGGCCCTGAGGCGTTCAGACGCGTTGACCCGTGAGTATGTGTATGCTCGTCAGGCACACTTCGCTGTGGTGTTCCGCCAGATTCTGGCGGCACTGGGTTTACAGGTCTTTGCCCAGACTGTCCTGTTGGGTCTGGGAGGTTGGCTGGTCATCCAGGAGCAATTGACCATCGGCCAGTTAGTCGCCAGCGAATTGTTGGTGGGCGTTGTGGTAGGCTCTTTTGCTAAGATGGGCAAGCATATGGAGACCTATTATGATGTGCTGGCAGCGGTGGACAAACTGGGCAAGCTCATTGACCTCCCCTTGGAGCGTACCGGTGGCGAATCGGGTCATCGCCTGAAGGTCACCAGCCCACAACCTGCTTCGATCTCAGCCAACAACCTGAGCTTCTCTTTTCCAGGTGGTCCGCCGGTGATCCGTGGCTTCACCGAAACCGTCGCCCCAGGCGAACGCGTAGCACTGGTCGGTCCCAGTGGCTCAGGCAAGAGCACGCTGCTTGATCTTTTGGTGGGATTGAGGATGCCCAGCACAGGTGTGATCGATTTTGATGGCGAAGATTTTCGCGATCTCCCCCTAGATGACTTACGTGCGGAGGTCGCCCTGGTCCGCGATTTGGAAGTTCTCGGCGGCACGATTTTAGAGAATGTGCGGATGGGGCGTGAGCATTTGACCTTAGGCGACGTCCGCAAAGCACTTGCTCGGGTCGGCTTGTTGGAAGAGGTCTCGCGGCTTCCAGAAGGTCTGTATACGGAGTTGTCCATCGGAGGTCGGCCGCTCGCCCGCGGAGAGGTCCGCCGGCTCATGCTTGCTCGGGCGATCGTCGGAGGGCCGCGTTTGCTGATCCTCGATGAAGCCCTGGACAACATCGACCGAGCCCATCGAGCGCAGGTGTTCCAGACGATCTTCGATCCCCATGCCTCTTGGACGTTGATTGTTGTCACCCAAAACGACGAGGTGCAAGATCGCTGCGAGCGTGTCATCACGATCGCACCGACTCAGCCCCCGGCAATCGGGCAACGGCCCTCTGCCGCCCTGCCCGGACCGGTTAACGTGGGACAACTCAATCACGGGTAACTCAATCACGGGTAACTCAATCACGGGTAACTCAAGCCCCTTAGAGTTGTTCATCGGTTGTCAGCAGGGCCTCGAGTCGGGTGCACCATGGTCCTGGGTGATGGCTCGATCCGTGGATTTGGGATTTTGGCCGCCGGTGTAGGGTTTCACCCTAAGCTGTGATAGGTATGGCTTTCAGCCAATGAGCCTCGATCGAGTGAAAACCCAAACCAACGGCAGCCAAAACTCAGGACAAGTCCCTCACTGGATGAGGCCAACACCAACAACCAGCGTTCATCCGACTTCGTGAGCTTGGAAAACCGCTCACCGGGGCAATGCTCCCGAGAGAACCGAGTGGAGATCTCCAAGACCCGACAGACAGGGCCGCAGGACGGTCCGCCAGGCAACCCTGGACCAGCGGTTAGGCATTTGCCGAAACCTGACCGTCGCGTGGTTGTGTGCCTGTAAGTTGTTTCTGCTGCCGTGTGCCTGAGGATTGTTTCTGCAGCCGGGCGTACCAATCCTGCAAGATCCCGGTGATCGTGGAGAGCGTTTTGTCGAAGTTCCGCTGGCCATCGGGCATGTGGTGGTTTTGGTCGAAGGCACTGTTAGGCCCTGTGTGACAGCATGGCCCTAGCTCGACCATGGTGATCTTGCCCTGGCGCTCGGCACGAAACCATGGCGAGTTGGCCGCCAGAGGCCACCGCCAGCGTCCCGGAAAGCACTTGTAGCCCAACTCATGCGTATGATCCTTGGTTCCGTAGAGATGATAAAGATGATCGATGGCCAGCAACCCGGGATCGGCTGAGATCACACCACCAATGGAAATCACCAAAATAGGTGCGTCGAGGATTCTGGTGAGATATCTCGCAGCCCCCACGGAGATCTGTCCGCCGCCGCTTGTACCAATGAGCACAACGGGTTTGTGGCTGGCGACTTGGTAACCATGGCGAAGAAGCCCTCGCCAGATCTCCTTGGCCACTCCCAGGTTATACATCGGGCCGTAGCGATTATCTGCTGAGACGGCGACCTGAAAGAGATTACGGATCACCACCAGGTTGAGCCAGATGGCGTTGGGATTGATCGGCCGCTGGGCCTCGATCCATTTCCAGATCCAGGAGAAGAATCGCTCGCCGGTGAGCCCGACGTTGGTGACCGAATAGGGAAAGACGTCGTGGATGACCCTGCTGCCTGGGATTTGCTGCTGGAGTTCCTCCAAGAACGGCAATTCCTCACGAGGGATGGAGCTGCCGGTGATCGAGCCGATCCCCGAGAGATAAACGATGTAGTGATCGGCCTCATTCGTTCCCGCTGTTGGCGCGGCGGTGAGATCTTTTTCCCAAGTTGCTCGGTCGAGAACATCTTCACCATACCAACCCGCCCACCAACCCAGAGATTCTAAAGGCGCCAGCATGGCGGAGATCACTAAGAAGACAACCACTCCCAACAGCAGCAATTGCAGAACTTCAACGATCACAGCTTAGGTCCCCTTGCTGCTGGTTCTGGTCTCCGACAGTCCGGCATCGGCCATGATCTTGCCGAGCACCTCATCCACCTTGGTACTTGGGGGGCGGCCCAACAGATAGGTCCAGATGGCATCTCTGAGAGCCAAGACCGGCCGGCCGACGGTATGATTGACCAACAAGACGACCAGCCAACCCCCGGCGACCACCGCCAGCGCATCAAGAAAGGTTGCGGAGTATTCAAACTCGACTACCCGAACGGCAATCAGAAAACTCCAGACCGACAGCAGCCTCAAAATCCCCGTTCCAAAGAAAGGGATCAACGCTAAGAAACCGAAGGCCATCGGTGCGGCGCTGAGGAAGATCAATTGAGTCGAGTTCCTCAGCGAAGGATTTTCAGCTAACCACCAACTCCCCACCACCCAGACCGCAACAGCCCACAGAATCAATCCGCAGGAATAAATCAAACCGTTTAAGCCCAAACTCAACAAAAACCCAACTGGCTTGACCCGGTTGGCAAAGAGCACAAAGCTCTGTCCCAGCAGCAACGAGGCGCCGCCAACAAAAGCCACCCCAAAAGTCACCGGAAACGACTCAGTCCCCACATCGACCGCCTGAAACAGCTCAGCGCGACAAACCAAGGCATTGCCAATGGCCCACCAAAGATTTCCCAAGTAAGTAACAATCGCCCCCATCAGCCCACCGTAACCGACAAGAAAATCCTAAGAACCTTTGTCCCAACAGCCTTACGGCAAGGTCTCCCTCAGAACGCCCTGCGAAGGGACCAAAACGGCTCGCCAGTTGTCCCTTGTCGTTGGGTTCAACAGGCGAGCCGCAGGATACGACCTCAATCAATCGTTGGAGCGAGACAACGCTTGATGATCACTTCAGACGAATGATCACTTCAAACGCATGATCACTTCAAACGCATGATCACTTCAAACGCATGATCACTGAAGACGGACGCTCACGCCAGAGATCACCGTCTGACCTTTCTTAGGAATCAGGGTCACAGTGAGATCTCCTTGGACCGAGATGTCCTCAAAGGTTTTCACAACGGGCGCTTCTGCGCCGCCAGCGGCAGCCACATCAAAGTCTTCCAGAACCTTCTTCTGACCGATTTGCACATCGAAGATACGGTCGCCGGGCTTGGCATCCTCTGGCTCGAAAAAGACCAAGCTGACAGTGTACTCTCGAGTTTGCTTGTCACCGGCAACCGGAAGGCTCAACTCGCTGAGCCCGCGAACGCCGCTGGCGGCCACCCACTGGGGTCCTTGGCCGGCCAACTGGCTGGAGTGCTTGCGGAAATATTGGAGATTTTCGCCGACCAGTTGCACGTCCACATTCGGACTTGGCCCCCCCGCACTTGGCACATCGAGCCAGAAAACACCCTCCTCGTCTCGACGATCGCCGGGAGCGCCCAAATTGATCCCGACTTTCTTGATGAGCCCTTCTGGTGGCCGAAAGGCTGCGTAAGTCCACATGTCAGCCTCGGGCACGTTCCCCAAGGCCAACGAGGTAAACAGGTTGTAGCTGCAAACGCAGCCATGAGCGTAGTTCGGTGCGTTGAGGATTCCTCCAGCGGGGATCAAGCTGTTGCGACAACCCGAGCGAAAACCCTCAAGCCGTCCTGTCGTCCCGCTCTCCAGATCCAAGAAGCCTGCGGAGGCAGCTCGGAAGGTCACCAGGTGAGGATTGGCAATCGCGTAGTTGCAGTGGTGGCCGATTTTGGTGAACTGCCAATCGACTTTCTGACCCGAGATGGGATGTGTCATCTGGGTGGCCTTGCCGGTGTTGATGTTGTAGGCCAAACCCGGACCTCGCTGGTCGATCACTCGGTCGCCCAGCAAGATCACCTTGTCCCAGAGATTCTCAGGGTGTCCTCGAAATCCCTTTCCAGTGGCCTCCTTCTGCCAGAGAACCTTCCCAGTGGTGCCCTGCCGCCCTTCGATGCCTTTTCGGTTGGAGGCAATCAGCACATCATGCTCCTCAGAAAATCCTAGCCAGGTGACCACCCGCGGTGTCGGCTCTTCCCAAAGAACTTTGCCAGTCCGGGCATCTAAGGCTTTCAGGGAGCGGCTGGATTCAGCCTCGGGAATCCGGCCCCGGCGTTTCCAGGCATCGTAAAACCCTTCCATGCGACCATCGAAGAGAAACACTTTGTCGTTGCCAATGGCAGCCAACGGCGCGCTTTGATAGGCCTTGTGCTTCCAGATCACTTCTCCGGTCTCTCGGTCCATGGCCACCACCTCAGCCGGCACCAGCGGGCCAGATCCTTTCTGCTCACCGATCTTCTTAAATGGCTTGAAGACCTCGCAAATCAGCAGATCCTTCCACAGACGCATGCGTCCCCACCGACCCTTTTCGCCTTGCTCGGTAGGAAGCTCAAAGGTCACCAAATCCTTGCCGGTGACCGGATCAATCCGGCGGCACCTGTCCGAGTCGCTGATATAAAGGGCGTCCTCACCTGCCAGGAAGTGATATCCCACACGCACCCGCTCAAAGAAATTGCCCACCCGACCAGGGCTTGTGCCCTTGGGTAGCTCCCGCTTCCAAAGAACTCTTCCTGTGTAGATGTCGACACAAGAAAGCACTTGAGGACCTTCCATGTACATTCGCCCATCACGGACGATCAGACTCGGTGCCCAGTAATGCCTGTTGTAGAACAAATCACTGTCGGCCGCCTCGCCACCAAACCACAGCACACCAAGCGGGGCTTTGACCAGTTGGTCCTGGGAGACAAGCGTGTTCGCTGGGTCACTATATTCGTGAGTCCAATTCGACGCGCCCGGCAACGCGCCGGGCCGCGTGATCATCGCAAACCGGCCCACCCGAGACAGCTTGGCGCCGGAGTACTCTGGACGAGTTTTGGCCAGCCGGCTGACGGCTTGCTCGAGCTTCGGTTGAGCCTCAGCCGCCAGAGGCAGATAAGCCCTTCCGCCATAGGGACGAATGGAGCGAAGGATCGTTGCCAAACTGCCCTCGGCCTCTGGCTTCCCTTGGCCCAAAACACTCACTTGGTTTGGGCCGATCACTTGGTTTGAGGTGATCACTAGGGATGCAAAGTAAGGCGGGACGGGAAAATCGGCCGGATCACCCTGACGCACCGTCAGCCGTGTGCCATAAAGGCCATGCTGAAAGAACCGCTCTCGCAACTGCTTCACAGTTGCAAGCTCGGGCGTGACGACAATGACGTGGTAGTCTGTCAGTGCCAGCAGATGATCGATCAACTGAGGTTGCTGGAGCCCCAACACGAGGCAGTAACCTCCAGAAGGCAGCAACTCGCTGCCTTGGCTGAGGTTTTCGGCGGCTTTGAGCACCACGCCCAGCCCCTGCTGTTGAGCGGACTCTTGAGAGAACCCCGCGGCTGTGTTGTTCGACCAATCCTCAGCGGCGGAGCGATACCCACCCAGCACGGGCGTCTTGCTGTTGTGCCCTTGGCCGTAACACAACAGTTCGCCTTGTCGGGTGGTCACAAACAACCGGTCGTCCGCAGCGGCCATGCTCACCGCCGCTGCCTGGAGGGTGTCACTCCAGCAGAGATGAGTGCCTTGGCCTGGGTCGTCTTGGCCCGGGTCGTCTTGGCCTGGGTCGTCTTGGCCTGGGTCGTCTTGGCCTGGCTTGAGTTGCAGAGCAAAGATGCGTTTGCCTTGCTGTCCGTAGAGCCGGTCGCCGGCCTTCAGGAGGATTTCAGCACCTTCTGTCGGCAATTCCCAAAGCGTCTTCAGGCTCCGTGTGGCGACCTGATTCCCCCGGCGATCCTTTTTGCGGGTGACCTTGGGGTTGGCCAAGTCCAAGGCGACCACCTTGTCTCCACTGGTTCCATAAGCCTGCTGGTCGGTCGTGACGGGACGGGCCAGTCGATTGGGCATCAGTTCGTTGGCGAGGACGTCGTGAATGCGGTGGCCGTGGAATAACCAAGGGCCCTGGGCGGTAACATGGACGTCCGTCAAGCCTCGAGAACTGTATTTGAGCTTGACAAACTCGTTCTCCTCGAGTCGGAAGCAGGCTGCCTCGCCCCGACCACAAGGGATCAGCAGGGAGTTCTCTGCGGCGACCAAATGGCCTTGAGGTGCGATCTCGGGGAGGGTCACCGTCTCAAAAGGCGGCAGCTGGCCTGGTTGAGCTGGTGATTCTTCAAGGTGGACCTTGTACAGCAAGGATCCTTCAAAAGGCCAGACACCCACGGTGAAGTAGAGTGTATCGCCGATGATGACCGGGCCACCGCGGACCGGCCAGACTGAGGTCAGCCGGCTGTTGCCCAACGCCTGGCGACGGCCTGGGGCTGCCTGAAGTTTCCAGGCCAGAGAACCGTCGGAGAGCCTCAGGCAGTAAAACCAGCCATCGTCCGAACCAAAGTACACATGCTGCTTGGCAATGACCGGCGTCAACCTCACGGGGCCGCCGGTGAAGAACCGCCAGCGAAGCTTGCCACTGCGTGTCTCCAAAGCGGTGACACAATCGGCCCGAGCCGAAGCCACCACCAGCGTTTGACCGGCAACAACCGGGCTGGGGGCCTCATCGAAGAGCAGCCGCGGATCTTCCGGCCAAGCCGGCGCTGGCTGAGGAAGTTGACGCCTCCACTGGAGGCTGAGCTTTTTCGGCAGGGCAGCCTGGCTGCTGCCACTGCGTGCAGCATCGCCCCGCCAGGTCGTCCAATCGCCTGCCTGAGCTGATCCGCCAGCTTGCCCCCCGATCAGCCCGCACCACAGAATGGCTGCTGGTCCGAGGGCCAGCAGAGTGAAAAAGAATCTCCCCATGATTTCCCTTGTGCTCCCCTTGTTGTTGTCTTTCGAGCCGTGTCTTCTTCTCGGACCGCTTTCTGCGGGATTGTTCTGCTGTTGCCTGGCAATCCCGCAGCAGCGGCAGCGCGGCTGATTGTAAAGCCAAGGGTGGTTTCTTGCGAACCGCCCCCCTCAAGAGCAGCCGATTTAGCAGCAGCCAGTCCCCTGCAGAAGCGAGACAACAAGAAGGAACATGCCGCTGCACAGTTGACCCTCTGGGCAGAAACGCAGTAACCGATGCCAAAATTGGCGAATCACATTAAAGCAGATCAGGCCAGCCTTGCCCTCAGCCCTTGGTTGTTCACCAGGCCAGATGACCAGCCAGTGGTTCAGACAGCTTCCAGCGATCACACAGCCAGAGGATCACCGATGATGCACCGGATGTCCTTCTTGATTTCCTTGACCTTGGTTTTTTGGCATGCGGCAGACTCGATATCAGGGGACGTTTCGGCAAGAGCTTTTGCTGATCAGAGCGTCCCTGAGGTGCCCTCGGGTGATCGAGTTGCGTTGCTGTTGGGCAATGCCCATTATCCGGAGTTCACACTCGGCGGCGTGCGTCCCAGTTTGGACACCCTGGAGCGGGCACTGCGGAAGGAAGGCTTTCGTGTGAGGCGACACGAGGACCTAACGGGTAAGGACCAGAAGCAAGTCGTGCAGGAGTTGGCCCAATCTGTGCCGACAAACGGCATTGTGCTGGTGTACTACCTCGGGCTGGCTGCTCATGTCGAACGCTTGGGCAAGCATGAAAACTATTTGCGGCCTGTGGATGCCACAATCCGCAACGAGAACGACTATCGCTCCCAAGGACTGCCTGTCACCGACCTCATCCGGTCGCTCCAGCAAGATAGCGGTGCTCGGGCCAGCTTGCTGTTCTTGGATGCCTGTTGGGACTCGCCGATCCGACCCGAAAGAGACGCACTGCACGGTGGGCTGCGGGCTCCTCCGCGAAACGGCAAGAGCGATGAGGCTGCCGCCAGCACCGTGATGGTCATGTTTGCCGCTGACAGCGAGCAGACAATCCCCGTCTTGCCAGCCAATACCGTCTCGCCGTTGGCCCGCAGTCTGTCAGAACACTTCACCTTGCTGGAAAGCTCTCTGCAACAAGCCTGTCAGAGAATCTCCACAGACCTCACAACCGGGGATCTTGCCGCTGGGGCCAGCAAGCATTACTTCGGCGGAGCCAGCCAGCAAGGCATTGGATCCAAACCGACACGCCCCACGACCGAAACCGTACGAGAAGGTGAGACCCCCGGCGAGGGATTGGTCAATTCCCTCGGCATGACCTTTCGGTGGTGTCCGCCCGGCAGCTTCACCATGGGCTCGCCTGAGGCCGACACCCCAGCAACCCACGACCGACAACCCGTGCAGGTCACACTTTCCCAGGGTTACTGGATGGGCGAACATGAGGTCACCCAACGCGAGTACAACATAGTCATGCGAAAAACTGTTGCCGCTGGATTCACCTCTGGCAAGAACGTTCCGTTTTGGGGAGTCACCGAAACGAAACAGGTCCGCGATTTCTGCAAAAAGCTCAATGACCGGGAACGGAAAGCAGGTCGGTTGCCCTCAGGTTGGGAGTATTTCCCCCCGACCGAGGCTGAGTGGGAATATGCCTGTCGCGCAGGTTCTCAAACGCGGTACTGCTTTGGCGACTCCGTCTCCGACTTGGGCCAGTACGGCAACTTCGCAGATCAAGCACTGCTGAGAACCAACCCCAATTATTACTGGGCCTCCAGCGAAACCAACGACGGAGTTGGCCAGGCGTTGGCTTCTGTAGGAAGCTATCGGCCGAATGCTTGGGGCCTGCGTGATATGCACGGCAATGTCGCCGAATTGGTCGCCGACCATCTGAGTCCGAAATTACCAGGCGGAACCGATCCCCTCGTCCAGGTCAAGAAAGATGGAAGGACACAAATTCGTGGTGGGGCTTGGTGCAGTCTGCCACTGTATTGCGAATCCTCGTTCCGCAACGCCGCACCCGGACGCGACAAGCAAAATTTCATCGGCTTCCGCGTCGCTTTGAAAAAAGTGAAATAGCCAGCAACGGTTGCGATCAACCAGTCTCCACAAGGACAAGTTCGCCAGAGAAACCACGATGAGACCTCAACTCCGACAGGCAAGAGTCTTTGTTGTGTTGGCTTTGGCTTCTTTGGTGGCCCACACTGCCTCTCAGGCGGCTCCCAAGCCTGACAAACTGGCCGCCAGGAATCAGGCCCTCGCCGAGGCCGATCGGCAGGCCCTCCAAGAAAACATGGAAGCCTACAAACGGAATGTGAAGCCGTTTTTGCAAAAGCATTGTATTGCTTGCCATGGTCCAAAAAAGTTGGAAGGCGATCTCTCTTTGGATTTGCTAGATCCTGATATGAAGGACAGCACCAGCGGTGCCCGCTGGGCGGTGGTGCGTCAGCGGCTGGCGAGTGCGGAAATGCCGCCGGAGGATCGTCCGCGTCCCTTGCCAGATGAGGTGGACGCGGTCTTGGCTTGGATCAAGGCAGAAATGAAGCGTGCCCGTCGCACGTTCACACGTCGTCTGCAGGTGGTCCATGGCAACAAAGTGCCCCATGAGAAGCTCTTTGACCCCCGTCAATCGGCCCGGTTGGATGTCTCACCGCGGATCCGCCGGCATAGTCCAGAAATCTACGAGAGCTTTCGCTCGCAGCAGGCCAAGGGCTTTGAAAATCTGGTTGGCAACCCCTTCACGCCCGACCCGCGGTTCACCTTCGATGATATGGGCGCTCCCAAGATGGACGTGCCGACGACGGCTCAGTTGCTGCGTAACGCGCTGACGATTGTGCGGCGGCAAACGGGCCACACCGTCGAAGAGGGAAAGCTCAAGCCACTCAGGGGCGCCGAGAAAGAGTTTTTGCAGCTTGTGGACCCGCAGAAGCCCCTCAGCCAGGAGGCTGTCGCCAAGGCCATGACCGTGCAGTTTCAGCGGGCGTTGGGACGTTCACCGAGCCAAGCTGAGCTGACGCGGTTTGAGCAGTTGATGCAAAAGAACGTTCGGGAGTCCGGTCGGCTGGCTGGTGTTCGCTACACGCTGGCGGTGGTGTTTCTCCTGCCTGAGGCTATCTTTCGCTACGAAGTTGGCGGCAAGCCCAATCACCAAGGCAAAGCGAGGTTGACTCCCCAGGAGACTGCTGAGGCGCTTGCTTACACGCTGACCGATCAGCGGCCACCTTTGTGGCTGCTGGCTGAGGCGAGGGAAGGCAAACTGGACGATGCCGCAGGCGTTGCGGCCGCTGTGCAAAAGATGTTGCAAGACGACAAGCTCAACAAGCCACGGATTTTGCGTTTCTTCCATGAGTATTTTGAATACCCCAAGGCCACTGAGGTTTTCAAAGACTCCAAGGATTTTAAGGCCCACCGAGCCAAAGTGCTTGTCAGCGATACCGATCAACTCATCCTTTGGATCCTCAAGCGAGACAAAGATGTTCTGAGCGAGCTGTTGACGACCAATCGCGCTTTTGTCAACGCACGCTACGACCAAAACAAGAAGAGGATCACTCGGTACGAGGACAACAGGCCGATCCATCTCTCCTACAGTTTACCTCCAGACTGGAAGTGGACCTCCGAACAGCCCCTTGAGATGCCCGCGGGAACTCGAGCGGGGATCCTCACACAACCAAGCTGGCTGGTCGCCTGGTCCATGAATCAGGACAACCACGCTATTCTTCGGGGCAAGTGGGTGCGAGAGCGTCTGCTGGGAAACGTGGTGCCCGACATCCCCATCACCGTGGATGCCCAATTGCCCGAGGATCCTGAGAAAACCCTCCGAGAGCGAATGGCCGTCACCCGTGAGGCCTATTGCTGGCAGTGCCACAAACTGATGAACCCAGTCGGCCTGCCTTTTGAGAGCTTTGACCATTTTGGCCGTTGGCGAGCTCAAGAGCTCGGCAAACCCGTTGACGCCACCGGTCGCATCGACCTCACCGGGGACCAGCGCCTGGAGGCCGATGTGACCGATGCTGTCGACTTTGTGCGGAAGCTCGCCTCCAGCGAACGGGTGGAACAAGTGTTTGTTCGACACGTCTTCCGCTACTTCACAGGCAGAAACGAAAACCTCGGCGACGGTCCCTCACTCCGTGCCGCTCATCGAGCCTATCGTGAAAGCGGCGGCAGCTTTCGGGCATTGGTGACAGCCGTTCTCTCCAGCGACTCCTTCCTCTATCGCACTCCCGAGCACCACAGGTATGCCGATCAAGCCAGTGCCGATCAAGCCAGTGCCGATCAAGCCAGTGCCGATCAAGCATCTGAGGAGTAGCTGGTACTCGGTGGAAGGGGTTCTGATCGCAGACTCGATGAGAATCTTCAGGAAGGGCTGAGGCTACTTGGCAAGAGTATTCGACAAGACGGTCAATGAAAGCGTGATCGCATTGGTTTTTTCAGACATCATCAGAGAACCGGAAATCCAATCTTTGATCCTTTGAGAAGACGACCATGAAACTGGATTCCTCCCGTCGCGAGTTCCTGCGGAACACGAGTTTAGGCGTTGGGGCACTCGCGCTTGGCCCGGTGGTTTCTCAACTGCAGGCCCGTGCTGCCGGCGGCGTGCCCAAGATGCCGCGGTTCGTCTTTGTAGTTGAGAGCAACGGGGTGCCACCGCAGCAGATGGCGCCTTCGGGGATCAAGCGTGGACGTCGTCGCCAAGAGCCGCTCAACGGCCCTGCGGAGTTTCTCGATGTCTCCCTGAAGGATCGTGAGTTGCCGTACTCGCTGGCGCCGATCAGTGCGTGGAAGGACAAGCTGACCATTGTGCAGGGTCTCTCGGGCAAGGTCTGCGGTGGCGGTCACTCCAACAACTATCAAGCACTCGGTGCCTTTGGGGCCGGCCGAGGTCAAAGTGGGGAGTCGACAGCCGTGTTGGGACCCACCATCGACGGGGCGTTGGCCCGACGGATCGGCGGCATCTTTCCACACGTTGGCCTGGGCATCTCCAAGCGATTGGAGAACAGCGTGATCTACAGCATCTCGGCCATTGGCAGCAACAAGCCTCTGCCGATTGTTGTCAAGCCCGATCAAGCCATGGGCATGCTCTTTGGCAGCGTTGCCGACGGCGCTGCCAAGAACGAATTCACCGCCCAGCAGAACTTGCTGGACTTCCTCCGCCAGGACATCAAACGCGCCGAGCAACAGCTGGCCGGCCCTGAGCGTGAGCAACTCACAGCCTATCTGGCCACCTTTGAAACGCTGGATGACCGCCAAAGCCGTCTCAACGAAATCGAGCCGACCCTCCGCAAGCACGCCCCAGTGGCCACTGACAAATACACCTCAACAGTGGAGACCGATCGTCTGGACGCTCAGTTTGATTTGGCTGCTGCTGCCCTGGTCAGCGGTCTGACCAATGTCGTGACGATCTCCTCAGCGGCCGGCATCCGAGATTTCGATATCTGCTTCTCCGGTTTGGGCCTCAAAAAAGGCAAGCACCACACCGGTCATGGTGGCAGCCAAAACGGCATGAGCTGGGAAGAAACCTATAATATGATCCGGCGATTCCACTTCGACCTCATCGCCCGGCTGGCCAAGAAGCTCGATTCGGTGCCCGAAGGCGATGGCACCATGCTGGACAACACGGTCATCGTGTACCTCAGCGATGGAGCCGAGGGCCACCACAGCCGCTGCTGGGAATGGCCTGTTGTGGTGCTGGGCAACGCCGGAGGAAAGCTCAAAACCGGCCGCTATGTCGATTACCCTGGCTATGGGCAACTCGGCCACCGCACCACAGCAAACCTTTACACAACTTTCCTCCATCTCGCTGGGTCGTCAGTTGAGCGATTCGGCATGGCCGATCCCAACCTCAAAGACCTCGATCAGACCGGACCGCTGACTGAACTGCTGGTCTGAGCGAGGTTGACTGAAATCACAGTTGTCGGCGGACCGCACGGCGTTAGAAAACCACCGATTGGGAAACTCCCAGTTGGTGGTTTTTCTTGGCTTGTCGACGCCGTAGGTTGCATCTCGACGACCGAGGGACATCCCCTGATGACCTTCTAGGACCGGACTACCAATGAACCTCGGGCAAGGTCTCGGCCAAGGACGGAAACCTGCACAGCCAGGGCTCTTCATCCTCGTCCCGTGAAACCCCCCTCGAGATCAGATCATTCTGGGAAAGGTTTTAAATCGGGGCCAACTCAGCGAGGGGAGCATGAGAATCGCACTACGCTGCGAAGGATTGTCCAAAATCTTCGGTCGGCAGCCGAGGTCGGTTTTGGCTGTGGATCGGGTGGATCTTCAAGTGCCAGTCGGTTGTTGTTTTGGTTTGCTCGGTCCCAACGGTGCGGGAAAGACCACCACAGTTGAGATTTTGGAGGGGATTCAGCAACCGACCTCGGGGTCTGTGGAGGTGTTCGGGTTGGCCTGGGCAGGTCATCGTCGCTCCCTGCGGCAGCGGATGGGGATCTCGCTGCAGGAGGCTCGGCTGCCAGATAAGCTGACCGCCGTTGAGACCATTCAGCTCTTTCGAGGCTTCTACCGCCGCCCTCTCTCGGCAAAGGACAGCCTCAGCCAGGTAGGTCTTGAGTCCGTTGCCAGTCGGCGAGTGGCCGCCTTGTCGGGAGGCCAAAAGCAGAGGCTGGCGGTGGCCTGTGCCCTGGTGGGGGACCCGGAGCTGCTGTTCTTGGACGAGCCAACTTCTGGTTTGGACCCAGCCAGCCGTAGGCAGATCTGGGAAGTTGTGCGGAGCAGCACGCAGTCGGGGCGTACGGTTCTGTTGACAACACACTCGATGGAGGAGGCCACTCGGCTGTGTGACGTCGTCGCCATCATGCATCGCGGGAAGGTCCTCGTTCAAGGCCCCCCTGCTGAGCTGATCGCCGCTCACAGCCAGGGGCAGTGGTTGTCCTTTTCCCTCCTCTCCGAGGAAACGTCTTCTGGCGGTGATCACCTCGGGGGTCCACCGGATCCGGATCGTTTGGCTCAGCTGCCCGGAGTGGATTCGGCGACCCTCCATGATGACCATTACCGGCTGCTGTGCACAGATCTCTCGCAAGCTCTTCCCAGTCTTTTGGAGTTGCTCAGATCTTGCCCTGTTGAGCTACGCAATGTGAGGACCGAGGCAGCCACTTTGGAAGACGTGTTCCTGGCCCTCACCGGAGATGCTCTCCCAGTGCGGGACTGGCAGCCCTGAGCCTTCTCTTCATTGTTTCTCACAAGACCTCGGGGATCACTGCACCGATGACCGCACTGACGATCAACGTCAACGGAGTGCTTCAGGTGGCCATCGCCCGGCTGCGGGAATTCTTCCGAGAACCGGTGGCTATCTTCTGGGTTTACGGTTTTCCTCAGGTGATTCTATTGACCCTAGGATTCACCTTCACTGATCGGGCCCCGGAGGTCCTTCATGTGGACCTTGTTGGCGGCCAGGGCACAGCGGGGCATGTTGCTCACCTGCACAATCGTCTTGAGGCGAACGGACGTTTGGTTCCTCAGATCACTTCCAAACCAGAGGGTTTGCAGCGGCTTCGGCAAGTTCGAAGCTCCGCGGTAGTGGTCATACAAGCAAGCCGCAAGGAACTCCAGGGTCAACCTACTTACGAGTTACACTACGATCCCGACCGCGTCGACAGCATGCAGGCTCGTGCCTTGTTGGAGTCGGTGCTCTTGCGATCGCTGTTGTCCCAGGCCAGACCAGAAGCCGATTGGGCGAGCTCGCGAATCGTCATTCGAGAAAGGCAAGCCATCGGGGGGCGGTATGTCGACTTCTTGGTTCCGGGGCTGTTGGCGGTCGGAGTGATGGGTGGGAGTCTGGTAGGCGTAGGTTATACGCTGGTGGAGATGAGGATGCGGAGGTTATTGAGGGTCTATCTGGCAACGCCGCTTTCGACCGGGGAGCTGTTCGCTGGCTTGATGGTGGCCAGGCTGGCGTTCTTGGTTGCAGAGGTGCTCTTTGTGCTGATTGTCGCTGGGGTCGTTTTTGGTGTCGGGGTCGTTGGCAGCGGATGGCTGTTGCTGGCGAGCCTGCTGCTGGGCACTATCACCTTTCTCGCTGTTGGCTTGCTGATCGGTGCTCGGGGCCGCACTCTGGAAGCCGCTTCGGGCTGGGTGAGTGTGCTGATGCTCGTGCAATGGGTGCTTTGCGGGGTTTTCTTCAACAGGGGGATATTTCCGGAACACTGGCAGCCGTTGCTGAAACTGCTTCCCCTGACTGCCTTGGTAGATGCCACCCGAGGGGTCATGCTCCAGGGAGACACACTGGTTGATCTCTGGGATGAATGGCTTATTCTGCTAGGTTGGACGGTGGCTGTTTTGCCTGCGGCCCTTTGGCGGTTTCGTTGGGATTGAAGAGAAACGGTGAGTTTGGAATCTTTTGGGGAGTTGGGCCGCACCGTCGATTTGGGCCTTGACCCCGGTCAAGTTGCTTGGCTGAAAGCCATACCCATCATAGTCTAGGTTCAACTACCTAGGTGCTTGGCTTCGCGTTTTTTCTGAGGCTTGAGGCCGGATGATTTCGGGATTGTGGCGCACCCTGATGGTGGTCTCGTCGGACGAACCGGGGTATTGGCCAACGTCGGTTTGGGTTTTCACTCGGTCGAGACTGGTTGGCTGAAAGCCATACCCATCGTAGCCTAGAGGCAACGCCCTAGGTGCTCGGGGCGGCGTTTTCTACAGGGCTCCGATCGGATGATCTGGGATTGTGGACACCCGAGGTTATGGCGGATGGTCCCATTTGATGGTTTGGTTTTCGGTTGCCATCGCTCCGTAGGTGATCGTGGGGCTTCCCCACAATGTGGATCAGCGTGTCAAACCCCAAGACGCCAATCTGAAACGTGTGCGACTTCATGTGGAAAATGTGTGGCCGAAGGCCACACAACCACTTACTTTCTGGTGATCAGATGAGATGTCGTTGGGACGTGTGCTCCGATGATCAGCCCTGAGCCAATCGATTGAGATCGATCGAGGGACGACTCAATGTGAAATGTCCAAACCATCAAATGGGACCATCCGCCATAACCTCAGGTGCCCACAATCCCAGATCGTCCGATCGAGAGGCTTCTAAAAACCGCGAGCACCTAAGGCGTTGCCCATAGGCTACGATGGGTATGGCTTTCAGCCAATCAGTCTCGACCAGGGTCAGGGCTCCAACCGACGGTGGCCAAACACTCCAAATCCATCAATTACAAATGCTGCAGAAACGTGCAAGGGAACACATTCTGACTGCAAGGGATAGAGCTTTCAAACGATGAGCATCGATCAAGCCAGCTCCCAAATCATTGGCGGCGGAGACTCCTCAGTCATGAGAATTTCTGGAGCCCAGCTTATGAAAACCTGCGGACCATCAGGCAACTGGCCTGACCGCAGGAGTTGACACTGAGGTTCAAGAAGCTCGTTCCGGCCTGGACTCCGGCATCCCGCACTGCCGCCACAGCACAGTCGGGATCAGGGTGCTGGTAGTTGAGCACTGGAAAGAGATGGCCATGATGTAACGCCAGGATGCTGGCGACCAACTCCACAGCGCCGCCGCCTGCTCCCAGGTTGCCGAAGTGTCCTTTGGCGGCGACAACGGGAACGCGACTGGCTGTCTGGAAGACGTCGTACAGAGCAGCAGTCTCCTCGGCATCACAGCTGCGAGTGCTCAGCCCATGAGCGTGGATATGGCCGATGGACTCGGATCGGCCGGTTTTGGCCGCCGAGGCGCGAAGGGCGGCAGCAATCGCATTGGCCAGTGCCTTTCGGCGACTCCAGACTCGCCGGAATGTGGCAGTTGGACCAGCAGTTCCGCCAGCCCGTGCCCGGTGAGAACGCAGGCCAGATGGCTGAGATGATTTGGTCAGCGTCGGAACGCAGGAGCTGCCGTAGCCCAACACCTCCCCGTAGATCGTGGCCCCGCGGCGGATCGCGTGTTCCAGATCCTCCAGAACTAAGGCGGCAGCCCCCTCACCAACAACCATTCCTGTGCGGTCCCGGTCGAAAGGGCGGCTGACTTGCTCAGGCAGCAGTGCCGCAGGCCCGTTGCTGGCCAATTCCTCTTGAATGGCTGTCTGGACCGTTCGCAAGGGGTGTAAGCGAGTTCCGGTTGCTCCGGTGAGCATCACATCGGCCTGACCCCGAACGATGATCTCGGCCGCCTCACCCACGGCCAAGTTCGCCGCGGCCTCTCCATGAGTGAGCGAGTTATTGGGACCCCGTAGGTCGTTGTAGATGGCAATATGACAAGCCGGCATATTGGGCAGATACTTCAGCAACCACAGCGGATTGATCTGTCCGCGGCCCTGGTCACCCCAATGCCCAAATTCGAACTGTCCTTCCTCGGAGGTGCAGGCGCGGATCGCCGAAGAGAAATCTTCGGGCATCGTCACCATGTAGCCAGTGCCGAAGGTCACCCCAGCCCGCTCCGGCTCAGGTCTGGGCTGGTTGGTTTGTTCACAGGTGAGCCGATCCAGACCAGCGTGGTGCCAAGCCCGCTGAGCCGCTGCCACGCCCATCTGACTCTCGCGGCACATCAGCCGACTGGCCTTGCGGATGACTTTTTTGTCATCCTTGTGCAGCGGCCCGTAATCATCGATCTGCCCGGTGAACAAATCCGCTTCGCCGGCAAACCCAAAAGGCAATCCCTCAGCAGGCAACATCGATAGCGGCCCAACGCCACTGCGTCCCTCCGCAAGATTGGACCAAAAACTGGCCAGTTCCAATCCCAGCGGCGAAACGACACCCAGGCCAGTGATGACCACCCGTCGGGAACTCCCTGAGCGGAGGGAGGGATTCTCCGCCTGCAGGGGGTCCTGCCCTTGATGAGTCTGGCTGTTGCTCAACAGCTGAGTTGTACGTCCCTGGACGGTGTCCATGGCAGACTCGCCCCGCAGACAGGTGAAAGAAGGAGATTTTCAGAACAGCTCCAGTGTCTCCAAAGAAGACGAATTCTAGAAGCTGTGCTCAGATCGGTCGAGACGAACTCTCAGCCCCAAGCTGGAAGGCCTGCCAAAGCAACACCCGGCCAGACAGATCACCAGCGAACGCAGGAGTTGGCAAAAAGAAGGCCTGCGGAGACTTTTCCGCAGGCCTTTTGCGTGGGGGTCCTGGTGAGCGGTTGAGTCAGCTACGGCCGCGAGACTGTCAGCCGAGCGTCGAGGACCTTTCCGATCAGCTCGATGGATTCCACAGCGTGGGCTTTGGTGTAGGTATCGAGCTTGAGCTTCTTGTTGGTCGCGAGATCTTTGAGCTGTCCTTGCAATTCGGTCAATTTGAGAAAGGCGACGGTGCGGCAATCCTCGGGAGCTGAGGTCTTGCCCAAAGCGAGATCGGCCAACTTGCTCAGGTAGAGCCGTTGGAGATTACGCCGCAGACTGCTGATCGCCGGCTTGCGAGCGGTAAACTGGCCTTCCTTGAGGGTGGTCAGTTCGGAAAAGATGCTCCCGGTGAGTTCATCGAGAAGCTCGGCGGTGGTGAGGCAATCCCGGTCGAGGGGAACTTTGAGCTCGGAGTCATGTAACCGCCGCAGCGTCAGCGAGCTGAGCACTTGATCGAGCACTCGTTCTTGCCAGCGAGCGATGTATTCGTGCACAGGCAGATCCAACCGATCAGCTGAATTGATCCCCCAGTGGCTCCAGCGGCTGACTGCCAGCTTGTTGTAAAGCTCAGGTGGGAACTGAAACGGCTTGTCGCTGAAGAGCTGATCGGAAAGTAGTTGCAGGCTCTCACGTTGCTTTTTGGCATCAACAACCACAAACGGATCCCGAGCGTTGGGATCGCCCTTGTGATCTCGGTTGACGTACAAGCCACCGATATTGCGAGCAGCCATAAACAACGCACGGCCTTGGGTGCTCAACAAGATCAAGAACGCTCTACGGGCTTTTTGATACCCTTGGCCATCTTCGACAGTCCGCTCGATGACATTAGGCCAAAGCTGGCTCACGAGTTTGGCTTGTTGCTTCGCGTACTCCAAGGGGTCTTTGCCCAAGTCAAAACGGTTGCTCAGCGGGTCGCTGTCGATGCCGCGGGTGTCTTCGTCGGTGGCATAAGCCAAACCGTCTTCGGCGCAACGTTCGGCGATTTTTGCAAGTTTGGTTGTTTCTTCGTTGGATTTGAACGGTTTGTATCCATACTCAATCGCCCAATAGTCGTAGGGGCCGATGGTCTGCGAGTAGTAGTCGCCTTGCTTGGTGCCGTTGGGAACCATGTTCGCAGGAGCATAGTCCATCACCGAGGCAGTCAAGCCCACCTGGGCGGTTTTCTCGGGCTCGTTGAGTTCCTTCAGACTCAGAAAAGTGCTGGCCTTGAAATTATGGCGTAGCCCCAAGGTGTGGCCGACCTCATGCATGGTGACCTCTTTGAGTCCCTGCATGATGAGCTTTTCTTCCATGGGCTTTGCCTTGGCCGCGCCAAAGCGTGTGGCCAATACAGCGGAGCCAAAAGCCAGTTGCGGGCCAAACCCATGGGCCAGCTCGCAGCGGCAATCGGAGCTTCGTCGCATCCAGGAAGGCATGTCAGCCTGTTGTTGCCGATATTCTTCCAAGGTGAGCGGACCACCGGTCAGATTGGCAATGCTCTGGGGAGTGAAGGTTTCGTAGTCTTGTTTCCAAAATTGGATGAAGTCGGCATCGAAGATGATGTCGGCATCGAGAATCTGCCCAGTTCTGGGGTTGACCCGGCTGGGGCCCATGGCAAAACCCGCCCCAGAGGTGATCCAGCGGAATGTATTGTACTTGACGTCCTCAGGATCCCAGTCGGCTCCTGGAGGCTGTTGGCGGACTTCGATGGCGTTGAGAAATCCTGCTTTCTCAAAAGCCTTGTTCCACTCCAAGATGCCCTCTCGAATGGGCTTGCGATACTTGTAAGGAACGGTGTTCTCTAACCAGAAAACAATAGGTTGCTTAGGCGGGCTCAGCTCAGCAGAGGGATCGGCCTTCTGCAAATCCCAACGATTGATGTATCGCTGAAAACGTTCTTCGGGACCCTTGACCGAAAAATCTTTCACCGCCGTGAGAAAGTACCCCACCCGATCGTCCGCAAGCCGGGGCTTGTAGCCGTTGCCAGGCAACTGGCTGATCGAATAGTGGATCACCATCGTCACTCCGCGGCTGTCCGGCACGGTGTCGAACTCCCGAGTCCCCGCTGAGGCGTAGGTGGCATTGACTTGCAACTCAACATTCTGGTCAAACGCCTTAATATCACCAAAGGTGGATCGATCCTGGGCAAAGCGAAACCCGGAAAGCACCTGGGAAATCTGCGGCAGGTCGCTCATAAAGACCGGCGTCAAATCCACCAGAAAACCGCTCGGAGTGTTGGTAACAATTCTCAGGTTAAACAACACGCTATCCCCGTAGGCTTGCTTGACCGCCTGGGCCTCTGGGCTTCCCGAAGCAGCCTTGAAACGGGTGTTCACCCGCACCAAGTGCATGTTGTTCTCATCAACTTGACGGAATTGCCAAAGCCAGTCGTCGCCAAACCCCCAGCTGATTCCACCAAGCAAGTATCCTTCGCCTACTCCTTGAGCTAAGGAAATCAGGACCAAAAAGTCCTTGTTGAGTTGGGATTTCTGGATCTCGGCATAGAGCTTGTTCTTCTTGGCATAGACCTTTAACAGTCCTTGATACTGTTTGGTTCCCTTGGTTGCCTCCGCCAAAGAGGGTTTGTCGGCCGCTGGGGTCAGCCCCGGCAGGGCCAAGACCAACAGCAGCGCAGCGACAATCACCAGCACCCACAGCAGCCTGCTTGCTGACAGACTTCGCGGGATCGGACTTCTCAGCGGAAGCACCGCTGTGATGTGTTGTCTCGACGGAATCGAAGCCGCAGGATCGGTCTCAGCCCTGGGCCGTGTGGTTCGTTTCTCGCAATACGGAGTGATGGTCATATTCTTGATTTATGGTCAGAAGGTTCTACAGGGATCAACCCTACATTCGCTTGGTCAGGGCCAAGCCCCCGGCTCACCAGAGATGCGTTTGCGACGAGTCGGTCTGCTACAAGTCGCTTGGCCTCAGGTCGGTTTCCAGCGGGACTTTTCGCTGCTGCTGGTTCATCCAAAGTCGACCCAACCCGTTTATTACGCTCAAGTCGTGCCATGAGGCTTTGGTAAAACAGGATCTCTGGTGTGGGAGAGTTCAGCCGGGCCGATCTTAATCAGCCTAGCTCCGCCGGCATGGGGCGGCCAACCATCAGGTGAAGACAGCAATTGGGCTGGAGGGAGACCTTTAGCAGGTGTGGAACAAGAAAGAGTTGGCCAACTCGCAAAGTCACTTGAGTTTACCCACGTTTACTTTAAATGAAATTCGACCCAAACCAAGGCCTTATTGGACTTCAGCTGTCTCTGCAAGTCCTTCACCACTAGGGTTCGACAGCACAGGCCCTCCAGGATGCACTCTTGTGCAAAGAGTCATCGCCCCGGCAAGCCCGTCTGACTGACAATCCCAATGAAAAACTGACAAGCTGGGCTGAGAAAAAGAAGCACAACAAGGAAATTGCCCCAAAGTCAGGGCATGCAGTCTCGAGGGTTCCCAGTGGTGCGCCCTCCCAAGAGGGACAGGCCAGTCTGGATCAGGCTCGGAATCTGAACGGGTGGCCTCGATCACTTTTGTAACGTGTCACACAGACCGGTGCCGATGCTCAACCGATGAACTCTCGAAGACGTATCGACAGCGGAACTTTGGTCTCAAGCCTGGTGTGAGCATCAGAAAAGTGGGTGGACAGCCCGTCGGCCCTCCACAGGCCAACGGCGTGGCCTCAGGACCAGCCAACTGACCTTGGCAGTTCGCCGAGGGCCGTTGCCCAACTCGACCACAAGCCCCGCTGTGGTATGGAGGCCGCGTTGACCCTAAAAAAATCAGGCGGCTAAAATGCACAAAACCGCCTCAATCCTCTCACTTCATAAAGGGTATCAGACATCATGTCTGTTCCTCCAAGCTTCATGAAACGGGCCTCCTCTCTCTGGTGGGCCCCGACACATTTCCATCTCTTCTCCCTGGCCGCCCTCGTGGCTTGCCTGGTCGTGGTGGGTTGGTCTCCGACGGTCGCACAAGCGCAGTTTGGCTTTGGTGCAGAGGACAGCCGTGCGACCGCGACGGCCTCCGTGCTTCCGGGAGTCGAGGATCAACCTCCCCAGTTGAAGCTTCAGGTCAAGATTGCCGATGGGTTTTACACGTATGCTTTGAGCCAACCGACCGGTGGACCGGCTCGCCCGATTTCGCTGAAGCCGAAGTTGCCCGAGGGGGTCACTTTCGCCAAACCGTTCCAGGCTGACAAAAAGCCGAAAATCGTCGACGACGAAATCGCTGGCAAACTGCACAAACTGACCGGGACTGTGACCTGGACAGCTTCGTTGTCGGTCCCCGAAGGTCTTGATCTGGCGGAATTGGAGATCCCTGGCCAGATCATTGCCATCGTGTGCAGTTCAGGTCCGCAGGGGACCTGCGTTCGCGAGAAGATGTCCTTTGCAGCCAAGCTCTCGGCTGGTACCGCAGGCCCTGAGGCTGCCCAAGAGCCGCCCTCGCCAGACTTTCAAAGTTACCGGCCGCAAGGGGCTCACCTGGAATTGGTCGGTTGGCTGACTCATCAAGCCGCGCAACCAGGCGAAACTGTCGAATTGAGAATCACCGCCAAGCCAGATGCTCAGGGGCACTATCATATTTATCCGCTCGGATCCAAAGGATCGGGGATCGGGATGACCGAAACCTTGATCGTTCTGACTGATTATCAGCCACTGAAGCCTCAAGGAACTCTGGTGGGTCGGGAGCCCACCATCGGCGGAACGGACCCGATTAGCGGCGGGCCTCTCAAGTATTACGACAAACCAGTCACCTGGCGTGTCCCTCTGACGATCCCCAAGGATGCCCAGCCCGGCACCCTCAAGCTGTCTGGCCTCGTGGGATTGCAGACCTGCACCGACGAAGTTTGCGATGGTCCGTTGTCTGTCGACTTCACCGCAAAGCTCCAGATCGCTGAGCAATCTGCCAATCAACCAGTTGCTTTGAGCTTTGGCCAAGCCGCGAGTTACTCCAAGGCGGCTTCGGCGTTATCTGAGCAAGGCAACTGGAATGCCGGCACCAACTTGACCGTCAAGCCTTTTGAAGAGCTCATCTCAGCCGATGCTCAAGAAGGCAGCCAAGCCGGGAAAACCGATGCTGCGGCCACGGTTTCTTTGGCTTCAGTCAACTGGCTTGAAGTGGGAACTTACCTGCTGTTGGCCTTTGCCGGTGGGTTCGTCCTCAATTTCATGCCCTGTGTTCTACCAGTGATTGGCTTGAAAATCATGTCCTTTGTCGGCCAAGCCGGGGAGGACCGAGGACGTGTGTTGTTCCTCAACGGGGTCTACGCTGTAGGCATCCTCTCGGTCTTTCTTGTGCTGGCCACGCTGACGGCGCTGTTCCGGTTTGGTTGGGGTGAGCAGTTTAGCAACGCTTATTTCGTTCTGACCCTGGCTGGTCTGGTCTGGGTGATGGGGCTCAGCTTTCTCGGCGTCTGGGAACTGCCAATCCCCGGGTTCGCTGCTGGCACCGCGGCCAACTCCTTCGTCGAACAAGAAGGGCTCACCGGTGCCTTTTCCAAAGGGGTCATCGCAACTCTTTTGGCCACCCCCTGTGTCGGGCCGTTCTGGGCCACCGCCGTCGGCTTTGCCGTCTCCCAACCAGTGGTGATCGTGTACGCCGTGTTCACATCCGCTGCCTTGGGAATGGCCATGCCCTACCTGGTAATCGGGGCGTTCCCCTCGCTGGTCAGATTCCTCCCCAAACCCGGCGAATGGATGAACACCTTCAAACAAGCTATGGGCTTTGTACTGCTGGGGACTGTGGTCTTCTTAATCTCGATTTTGAATCCCGAATGGTTCATTCCCAGCTTCGCCTTGCTCATCGGTTTGTGGTTGGGTTGCTGGTGGATCGGCAAAATCCCAGCCGGAGCAAGCCTCATGCAAACCTTCCGCGGGTGGGCTGTTGGGGTCAGCATGGCCATGCTGGTCGGCGTGGCAGCTTTCAGTTTGCTGGACTACGAAGCCGAGCTGGACTGGGAGCCCTTCAGCCGACAACGCCTGGCAGAACTTCAGGCTGAGGGAAAGACAGTTCTTGTCGACTTCACCGCAGACTGGTGCATCAACTGCAAATACAACGAACGTTGGGCCCTCAATCGCAGCTTGACGAAAAACTTGGTCGAGCAAAACGGCGTCGT
Organism: uncultured Pirellulales bacterium; assembly: GCA_964648025.1. Classification (GTDB taxonomy): domain Bacteria; phylum Planctomycetota; class Planctomycetia; order Pirellulales; family Pb10988; genus CAZYKP01. The sequence goes on from CAZYKP010000009.1 coordinate 145,197, forward strand.
GACGCTGTTGGCCGATAACACAGAGTACCCTGAGGAGATCAAGTCCACCTTGCAACAGTTGAAACGAAACGCCGTCCCTCTCACGGCGATCTACCCGGCCAACAGCCCCGCCGACCCTATCTTGCTCGACGGCGTCTACAGTCAAGGAGCTCTCTTGGACGCTCTCCAAAAGGCTGGACCCTCCAAAAAGGCCAACACCCAAGAAGCTTCCCAAACCGCCCTCAATCCCGAGGACAATCCGACCACCCTCCGCTAACGATCTGGTCGGGGGACATCGACTTCTTCTGGTGTTGGGGAAAGTCCTGGCCTTGACCGGCAAGAGCTTTCCCCAGTACCTCCCTCTTGTCTGGCAAACAACTTTCACCAGAAATCGACTGGCCCGGCAGGCTTGGCAACCATTCGGCTCAACTTCCTGCCAAGAGATCGCCGAATGATCCACCGATGTGGCACTCGCCTGAAAACTCAGCCAACATCTGAGTCCCTGTTGGCGATCTCCTGCATGCTACAGTATTGTCGCTTCAGGCCGTTTCCCAAGGCTTGCAAAAGCCCGCCGAAATGAGCAGACGGTTGGAAGTGACCGTCGGGCGGTGTCACGCGGCACTGCTTCTTAAGCACACGGATGGCACTGCGGATGCCGGGTTATGACTCGACACCGAGTTTCGGTCACGCTCCTCTGGACCGCTCTTTTGGCGATTCTTTTTGCCGTGGTGCTCAGACAGCACCCACCCTGGCGTAGCATCGCCCGGCGGACACCCCTGGAAACGACCCTTGCTCACCACCCAGGAACTTTCCCTCAAAAGTCCAACAATCCCTGGCAACAGCCGTCTTACTCACAATCCGCAACTCCCCAGCTGGAGGAGAACTCCTCCGCGATCCCCCCAACAGCGGTGCCCAAACAGGTTCAGACCGTGCCCAGGCGTGCGCTGCCGGCACATCAGTCCAGCCCTCCGGCCCACCAAGTTTATCCGGTTGTGTCGGAACCAGCTGCCCGGCGAACAGCTGGCCGCCTTGGGGATCTGAACCCGGAAGTTCTTCGTCAGTCGGGCGAGGATATCTCCCTGGGGCAAGGCTACTTCCCCCCTGCAGGAGAAGAAACTCAACAGTCTCGGGTATCCAGCCAGCTCGATGAGCAACGGAGGCGAGCAACCTTCAAGCCTCTTGGTTTGCCAGAGATGAGTTGGCGACCAACACCGCAGCCTCCAGGACGCGTGCCAAGACGGCCGTCTCTGGGCACGCTTCCACCGCCGGATCCTGAGCTTGCTCTGATTCCCCTGCCCCCACCGGAGAATTCCCTTGTGGCCCTTTCCTGGGCAGCACAAGAGGCCTCGCATCTTCCCGCAGCAGCCGCAGCACAGCACGCGACGACTTCGCCGGAATCCTCCAGGACCCAGGCTTCAGCCAATCCGTCTCAGTCTCTGGTCGTTGACGAGCTCGTCCAGCCTGCCTCCTTGCAGCCAGCGGTGGCTGAACACCGCGGCAGGCAGCCGACCTCTCGAAGTACTGGCCTTCCACGCCTGCCTGAGCACCGAAGCTCAGTCGACCATCGACCTCCGGAGGACCGCCGCCCGGTCCTCGGCCCTGAAATCCCTCGCCTGGAACCACAAGATATCACTCAATCGGCCAGTCAAGACAGTGATGCCCCCTCCCTTGAGGCCCAAGAAGACGCCCCGGTGGCACGGATTTCTCCGGTCCCTCGACAACCAGTTGCCAGCCCAACGCAAGCCACGGATGTGCCCCAGGTCCCCGAATCGGTTCATCCTGCCCAGCAGCCTGAAGAGTCTCGGTCGGCGCCGACTCAGCAGGGGATCTGGCCCATTCCTGCAGGGTTGTTGAAGCAATGGGAAGACCTCGGGCAGGATCCGCGAATCGGCATCTGGGCAGCTGGGGTTCATCGACGGCTGCGGGAGCTCACCTCAGCAGCTTCGAAGGGAACACTCTCGGCGGCAGAGATCGATTCGCGGTTGAAAGAACTCTGGGGGGACCTGAAGACGGCGCAGCGTCTGGATGGGACCCCAGCGGATATCCCTGCGGAGGTTTCGCTGCGGCTGGCAACTTACTCACTGCAACGGTGGTTGGCCGTCCAGCATGCCGCCTTTGTGTTGGCCCCAGAACCGGGGCGGTCAGCGGACCTCGAGCTCTCCAACAGAGTCGACCTTCTGGAATGCATCAGCCATGTCGAAGAGGTGCTCGCAGAAGATTCCAACGGTGACAGTTGGCAAACCTACCTCAATTTGTCTGCTCTGCGAGCTATGGCCTCGGCCAAGAGCCTGTCCCCTGGAGACCAGCAGGTCTTGAGAGCCACGCTAGGCCGACTCCAGCCCGAGAACCCAGCCTTGAACCAAGCTCAACGGGAGTTTTTGCGACGACCTCCTTTGGTCTCGCTGGCCCAGCGGCTGCGTTGGCGGGGGGATGGTCGGCTGCCGCTGGATGAGCTGATTAGGCGTGTGCGTCGCTTTGAAAAGACAGGCAGCGCTTCAGATGGACGTGACATCGCTGATGCAGCTGGTCGGCTAATCGCCTCAGGACTGCCCGAGGCACAACGGTTGGGCTACTGGCTGCAGCGTTACTACCGCAACCTCAATGTGCGGATGACCGTCAGCCCTGAACTGCTCAACCGCATGCTCCCTCAACCGGAGCCGGAGTACGCCCCTGTTCAGGAGCGGATCTCTGGGGCTGCCGTCCGCGGTCGCTCCGTCACAACCACCCAGTTGGCCGTCCAGTTTCACCCAGTCCCGGATCAACTCTCTTTCTCGCTGGTTGCTGCCGGCCGTGTCGACGCGGACACGCTGATGAATGTCAGTGGTGCCACCTTTGGGAACGAGAGTACCTCGCTGTACTGGGCCGCCACGCGTGTGCAAATCGGGCGAGAGGGCGTCCAGGTGAGCGAGCCGCAAGTGCAAGTCTCCAGCAACACGTGGCTACGGGGAGTTCGTACCGACTACGACGGCTGGCCACTGCTGGAAGATCTCAGCGAGGCCTACGCACGTTACCAACATGGCCAACAACGCGACCGAATGAAGGACGAGATTCAGCGGCGAGTTGGGCGGCGAGTCAAAGAAAAGCTCCGTCAGGAGATTGCCCCGCAGATCACCGAATCTCGCGCCCGTCTGGAAAGACAACTGCTGGCTCCCTTGGCACGTGTCGGCTTGCGTCCCGATGTGGCCCAACTCCAAACAACCGAGCGAGCCTTGGTGATCCGCACTCGCGTGGCCACGGCCGATCAATTGGCTGCTTTCACTCCACGCCCGCGTCCTCCGCAAAACGCCTGGGCGAGTTTGCAGATTCATGAGTCGGCCTTGAACAACCTCTTTGACCAATTGGGCTTGGGAGGACAAACTCTCGCAGCCGGTCAGTTGCCTGGCTGGATTGCCGCTCAGTTCGGCCGCCAGAAAGCGGCCCCCAAATTGGATTTGCCAAAGTCACTGGTGTTCACTTTTGCCCAAGAAAATCCCCTGCGGATTCATCTGCAGGATGGCCTTATGGAGTTGGTCATCCGGCTGGATGAATTTCGTTTCGGTCGGCGTGAAGGCCACGATCTGGAAGTCCGTGTCAACTACCGCGCCGTTGGACAGGCTGGGCAAGTCTGGCTGATCCGTGAGGGGGGCGTTCGTCTCTCAGCCCCGAGCACCGGAGCAGCCCGAGGATTTCTCCTGCGAGGGATCTTCAACAAGATCTTTTCCGACGAGACGCCGATTCCCTTGGTCACTGCAGACAGATTGGCCTCCCACGGTTGGTCCGACTCACGTCTGGACGACTTCGGCGTGATTCAATTTGAACTGCGTCATGGATGGGTGGCTTTGGCCCTGGCACCGATCCAAAAACCCCGGCAACCTGGCCCCCAGCAAACTAAGCCCCGGCAAACTGACCCCCGGCAATCTGCTGGTGACCGGCAATCTGCTGGTGACCGGCAATCTGCTGGTAACCGGCAATCTGCAAGCCAGGCAAAGCCTGCAAGAAACCAGCCAACGGCCAGAGAAACTTCGAGTCGAACCGAGAGGTTTCGGTCGACCTATCGATACACCCAGCCAGTTCGCTAGCAAGTCACGCCAAAGTATTTCGCCCCTCGCCCCCAATGAGGCTGTGTGTTGATTCGAGGGATCTGCGGCATCACTCACGTCCTCCTTGCTCTTGGGGAGAATTCTTGCTCTTCCAAAACGCTAAAATCGCACAAGAACCGGCAATTTCGCAGCTGTTCCACAAACCGGACGAGCCAAGATGTTCCCCAACCTCAGTTGCTCGACTGTTCCAGATTGTGGCAGAGGCCCAGCCTGTCGGACCCTCAACGGATCCGTGCAACAACATTTTGCGGAAACCTCTCACGGGCCGGGCTGCCCAAGGGCGTACAGCACGAGGTTGAGGCCGATTCGCAAGGCATCCTCGGTCACGTAACCGCGACACTCGACCGAGGCATGGTTCTCCAAGGCACAGCTGATATCGTAGGGCGAGAACAGGACAACATACCGGTCGCCGACCTTTAAGCCCTCCAAGGTTGGTGGCACCTTGCGCTCCACCAACTGCAGCCGCTTCTCCGCTCCGATCTCCTGCGGCTCTCTTCTTCTGACCGACTGAATATCCGTTCCGCCATAGGCGGAGGTAAAAATCGGATGCTCTGGTGGAATGGTCTCTAACTTAGCCCCGAAGGTCTTCTCTATCTCTCGCCGAAAGGCCAACACAAAATCTTGACTTCCGCAGACGGCGTCGGCCACCAACACTCCTCCTGCCGAGCAGTACAGTTTGAGCTGCTCTTGAGACTGCTGATCGAGTCGGAAGGACGTCCGTCCGTGCATAAACACCAGCGGATAGTCAAAGAGATCCGCATCAGAGAGACGCAATTCTTTGCTGCGGTTGAGGTTCACTCGGGTCAGCCCCGCCTTCTGCAACGCACGTTTTAAGTTGGGCAAGGCCCCAGCGGCTGCCTTGCTGTCTCCCCCGTGTTCCACCAAAGCGATGTTGATCTTGCCTCGGTCCACGTTGTCGACGGAGAGTTCCCCTCCTTGCTGATCAAAGGACTCATACTTGTACTTCAGCTCCCGATTGGTCGCATAAGCCAACACATTCAGCCCCACGTTGTGATGGAGCTCCATCTCCGCCAGAAAAGGCTTTGTCTTGGCACCATAGGTCTTGAGTTGTCGCCGCCACCAGGGGGTCTCGTATTGCCAGCGACAGGACAGGTCCACTTTGGAGAGCACGATGCTGGTGCGACACGCGACATTGACCCCCTCCAGGTTGCCTTCTTTGACAAACTGGGCCGGGATAATCTTCTCCACACGCCAGATCGGGTGATTGGGCACCAGAGGCTGCAGCTGAAAACCCTCCTTCTTGTACATGCTTTGGACCAGTTCTCGGAAACTGTCCACAAAGGCCGAGTTCTGTTGACAGTTGGCGACAGCCAGGATAAAGCCTCCTCGGTTGACGTAGAGAGCGAGCTTGCGGGCGACCGCTTGAGGATTTTTGAAGCTGAGGGCCTTTTTGCCGGAGAAGTACAAAACCGGGAGTTGCTCGAGGTCTTCCAGACTGGCAGCCTCCACATCAAGGACCTGCCAGGTGAGTTCGACCTCCCAGTTGTTTCCGACGTATTCAGTGAGGTTGGCCGCATCGTCGGGATGTTGGTTCCAGTCGGAGTCTGCCCGCATGATTTTGCCCATCAGCAGAGGTCGACGGCCTTTGGCCAGAAAGAGCAAAGCCAATGCGGTGCCAATGTTACGGCCGCTCTCGCCTTCTCGGCGGCTGCTCCATGCCCCTTCGAAATCCTGGGCGTGGCCTCCATGGATGAGCTCGGCTGCTCCGGCTCGATACCAGTCCACCGGACCGCCAGGCGTTTGGATGAAGCGGCGAGCGGTGAGGCGGCAGGCCCGTTCCAACCCATACATGTAGTAGAGAAACCAGGCTCCCTTTTGACCTCGGTTTTCCCGAATGGACCAGTTGCGACCCAACCAGTCGAGGCCTCGCTCGAGAGCATCCACTGATGGATCCCCTCCGCAGCAGGGGTTTTGGGGATCAAACTTGCGGTCGGCCAGACGTTTGGTGCAAATGTAGACGGAGCTAATCCCGGCGCAGGTCATACTGGCGGTGGGAATGTCGAACCGGTGAGGGCGGTAGCCCCAGGCACCCAGTTGCTGGCCACGTTTCTGAGTCTGGATCCAGTGGTCCTGAGCCCGTTTCCAGACTTTGCGATCGACTTGAACCTGCTGGCTGAATTTCTCAGCCTCGTGAAGGGCCAACAGCGCAAACTGGCTGTTGGAATTGTCCGCTGGGCCGTCGTGGTCTCGGTCGTAACCCCACATCCCGGTTGGCCGCTGAGCTCTCTCGAGCCACCGCACGCGTTCTCGAATCAGACCGATGTCGCTTTTCTGCTTGACCACACAAAGCGCCATCGTTTGCAGGGCCACCGAGTAGGTACGGTCCAGTGGAGCATTCCGCAGATACTCCAGCGACCTGGCCACCTTGGGATCGGTGGGCTCAACTCCGGCACTGAGCAAGGCCAACGTGCACAAGGCGGTTGTCCCGCTTTCGTACCCGGTGAATTCCGCCCAAGTACCATCATCGTTTTGTTGTCTTTTGAGAAACTGCACCGCACGATCGATGGCCAGCTCAACATCCTTGCCGGTCACCTCGGCAGCCACAGCCTGCGTCGGACTCAACAACGCCCCAGCCAGAACACCAAGCCAACCAAGAAGTGTCGTGCCGCCGATAAACCGCTTGCGGATCAACCGAGCTGAGTTGAACCAACCACCTTGGCTTTGCGGTCGGCTCAGTAGAGCGTTTGCCATGTCAATCCCCAACATCCTGTGAAACTTCCTGCAACTGCTGATGCCTCAGTCTTCATCCTAGGCAGAGGCTCCCCTGGCTCGCCACTTGGCATCGCCGATAGAATGGTTTTCTTCTCGTTTCGCACACTGTACGACCGTCTCGGAGTGACGGGCGATGCCCCAAGATCCACCTGGGGGAACTCCCCCCAACCAACAGTCCGCCTCCCCATCACCCAATCCTGTGGGAGGGGTTCACGACCATCAAGCTAGCCCAACAAGCCAAGCTAGCCCAACAAGCCCAGTTAGCCCAACAAGCCCAGCTGGCCCAACAAGCCAAGCTGGTCCAACGGGTCCACTTGGGCAGTCCACTCAGTCACCACAAGGAAGCCAATCCGGACAGGCAAGCCCGTCTGGGTCGGCCTTCCAGCAACCTGGTGGGGGGGGCCAGGGGGCGCAGCGGCCGCGAAATTTGGGGGAGTTGCTCCAACAATTTGCTCAGCATCGGCAACTGATGCAGCAGGAGCTGCAGAAAGTGATCATCGGGCAGGACGATGTCATCGAGCAGTTGTTTGCGGCGATCTTTACCCGAGGTCACTGCTTGCTAGAAGGGGTTCCGGGGCTGGGCAAGACGCTGATGGTCAGTACCTTAGCGCGGATTTTGGATGTTGGTTTCAAGAGGGTTCAGTTCACCCCGGACTTGATGCCCTCGGATATCACCGGCACGAACGTTTTGGATGAAGACGAGCAGGGGCGGCGGAATTTTCGCTTTGTGCAGGGCCCGGTCTTCACCAACATTCTGCTTGCTGACGAAATCAATCGTACCCCTCCAAAAACCCAAGCGGCGTTGTTGCAGGCGATGCAAGAGCGTGAGGTGTCGGTGGGCCAGAGCACTTATCATCTGCCCGACCCCTTTTTTACCATCGCCACTCAGAACCCAATCGAGCAAGAAGGCACCTACCCGTTGCCGGAAGCCCAGCTCGACCGCTTCATGTTCAACATCAAAATCGGCTATCCCACTCGCGATGAGGAAGAACAAATTCTCTCAGCTACCACCCGAGGTGAGAATGCCGAGGTCCGCAAAGTGCTCTCTGCCAAGGCCATCGTCAGCTTGCAAAAAATGGTCGCCAGCGTCGCGGTGAGCCCGTATATCATCAAGTATGTCGCCTCGTTGGTCAGGGCGACCCGCCCCAAACAGAACGAGGCCCCAGAATTCGTGGGCGAACTGGTGGAGTGGGGGGCTGGCCCGCGTGCAGGCCAAGCCTTGATCAACGGCGGCAAGGCCATCGCTGCGATGGATGGGAGGTTCTCCGTGAGCCTCGACGATGTCCGCAAAGTCGCGATCCCGGTGCTTCGGCATCGCATCAGCACCAACTTCCAGGCCCAGGCCGAAGGTGTCTCCAACGAAGACATCATTGACCGGTTGGTTGAAGAAATCGCCGAGCCGTCGATCGAGAAGTTCGAAAAACGGGCTTCCTAAAGTCGGAGTTCGTCCGTGATCGGATTTCTTCGGTGATTCGACGTCCGCGTAAGCCACTTTCTCTGGTAGCGGTGAGACCTGGCCGTTTTATTGTGGTCCAAGGGGCCGACAAACCTCTCGCCTTCGGGTGACCGCTTCGGGAGCTCAAGCCAACGAATGTCCAATGCAGAAAAGTACTTAAAGCCGGAGGTCATTCGCCAGATCAAGAGGCTGGACTTGCGAGCAAGGTTTATTGTCAAGGGCTTTCTTCAGGGTCTTCACCGGAGCCCGTATCACGGCTTTAGCGTCGAGTTCAGCGAACATCGCAAATACACTCACGGCGATGATCCCAAAGATCTCGATTGGTTAGCCTACGCCAAAACCGATCGATACTACATCAAAAAGTACGAAGCCGAGACCAACATCACCGGCTACGTTGCCATCGATCTCAGTGCCTCGATGAACTACCGAACTCCACCGGGGATTACAGTAGCCCCTGTGGAAAGCAAGGCAAAGGCAGGTTTCCTAGACAGAGCCGGCCTTTCGGCCTCGAGCCAGGACGTTGCCCAGGAGACGCTCACCAAGTTCGAGTACGGCGTGTGCATAGCTGCGGCACTGGTTTATTTGATGATTCAGCAGCAAGACCCTGTAGGGTTGGTTGCTTTTGCCGAGCAAATTGAGCATAGCCTGCCTGCCAAGAGCAAGCGCAACCAACTGCCGATCTTGTTGGCTTTGTTGTCCCAGCTCCAACCAAGTGGGGAGGCCAAAGTTTCCAAGAGTTTGGATCAAATCGCAGCGCTTTTGCGTCACCGCAGTTTGGTGATGATCTTCAGCGACTTGCTCCGTGAAGACGAGGACACGCTCGTGGCGTCTCTCAGGAGGCTCCGCCATGATGGTCATGATGTGATCCTCTTTCATATCTTCGACGCTGCCGAAGCGCTGTTCCCATTTTCTGGGATGGTGGAATTCGAAGAGCCTGAGACCGGCGAGCGTCTGACCCTGGATGCCGACAGTATCCGAGCTGATTATCTGGCCGAGAAGGATCGCTTTTGCCAGTATCTCACCGAAGAATGCCAGAAAAGCCGGATCGACTATGTGCAGCTGGACACTGGCATGGCCTTTGATCGAGCGCTCTTAGAGTATCTCCTGGCCCGCAAGCATCGATTCTAACTCGACTGTCCCAGATTGTGGCTCAGGTCCAACTCGTCGGGCCCTCAACAGATCCATTCACCAACATATTGGTGGGCAACGGCCACATCTGGGGCAGTCCAACTCACCGCGATTGTGAAACCAGAGTTATGTTCTTGCACCCCTTGATGCTGGCTGGGCTGGGCGCGGTTGCCGCTCCCATTGTGCTGCATTTGATCATGCGGCAGAAACCACGCCATTTGGTCTTTCCGGCTCTTCAGTTCCTCCGCCGCCGTCAGCAACAGAACCGTCGCAAGTTACTCCTGCGGCACCTGTTATTGTTGCTTTTGCGTATCTTGGCTTTGGCTTGTCTGGCTTTTGCCCTGGCGCGGCCGACGATCACCGGAGCACCCGCCGGCTGGGTTGATCAGCGAGCCCCTGTTGCCGCCGCGATGGTCTTTGATACCTCGCCGCGGATGAGCTACGTCTACAACAATCAAACACGCCTGGAGGCGGCCCAGGAAACTGCCAGCTGGCTCGGCGGACAACTCCCCGACGACAGCGAGTTGGCGGTGTTGGATTCGTCGCTGACGTTGGCCCGGTTTGAGGTCGACCTCCCCGAGGCTCGCCGCCGCTTGGAACGGTTGCGAATTGACACTCGTTCTTATCCCCTGTCGCTTGTGCTGGATAAGGCCCTGGATCTCCTCGAAGAAAAGCCCGAGTTGCGGCGTGAGCTGTACCTGTTTACCGATCTGACGCAAGCCGCCTGGACCTCGGCGAGCCTCTCCCGCATTCGCGAGCGTTTGGAAAGTCCGCCGCTTCAAGATGTTGGATTGTACATCATCGATGTCGGAGTCGAAGATCCGCAAAACTTTGCTCTGCAGGGCATTCGCCTCACCAGCGAGATCGTCAGCCGCAACACACCGGTTCGGCTGCGGGCCGAGCTGAGCCGAACCGGGCAGTCTGAGCTCAGTTTTTCCGAGTCTCTCCATACAAGAGTCGTCAAGTTGCTGCTGAAGGATCAGGACGGCCAACTCCAGCAAAAGGACCAGCGAACCATTGAGGTTGCCGAGGATGGCAGCAGCTCCTTAGAGTTTCCACTAACGGGATTGCCTGAAGGGGTTCATCAGGGGGAGCTCCAGCTGAGTGGAAATGATGCTCTGGCTTTGGATAACCGGCGGTTCTTCACCCTGGAGGTTCGTCCTGCCTGGCGTGTGTTACTCGTCGGCAAGGATGCCAAGAGCGTGCAGTATTTGCGTGAGGCCCTGGCCCCGGAGGAGTTTCGACGCAGGCAGCAGGCTCGTTATCAATGCGATGTTTGGACTTATGCAGAGTTTGCTGCCAAGGTGGAGAAACGCCCTTTGGCTGGCCAGTACACCGCTGTCTGTTTAGTCGACCCGACGGCCAATTGGCCTGATGCCACCTGGGATGCGTTGAAGGAGTATGTCTACGGTGGTGGTGGATTGGCAGTGTTTCTCGGACGCAACGTCGATAGCTTTCGGGATCGCAAATACTTCAACAGCCAAGCTCCTCAAGAGCTGCTTCCCGGAGAACTGCTCCAGGTCGCTCAGGCCGGCGGTGATCCGCGTTTTTTCAATTTTTCCGATCCCAGCCACCCGGTGGCCTCACAGTTTGCCATGCTGAAATCCGCTGTCCCCTGGCAGCAGTTACCTGTTTGGAACTATTGGCAGTTTGATGAGCTCGACGACGACGTTCAAACAGTCATCCGTTACAACAACGGCGAGGCAGCTCTGACCGAACAGTCCATCGGCCGCGGCCGCGTGTTGGTGATGTCGACGACTGTGGCCGACCCACCCAGCCGTGAGGATGCCTGGAATGTCCTTGTCGAGGGTTGGCCGTTTGTCATGCTGGCCGATCGTCTTGTGCTGCACTTGGCCGGCAGCCTCGAAGGACAGTTCAACTACCGCGTCGGACAACCCGCACGGCTCCCCCTGCCCACAGAACTGCCGCAAACGCAGTTCGCCCTGACCCTCCCTGACGAGACAACCACAACCATTGCCTCCACGCCCAGCGAATCCTTCTTGGTTGTCCCCCAGACAATGCTGCCCGGGAATTCCGTCGTTCAGGCTTCAGTGGAAGGAAAGTTGCTGCGGTTAGGCTTTAGTGTCAATTATGCTCCTAGCGAAAGCCAACTGACCAGATTGGATGCCGATGAGCTTTCCGAGTTGCTCGGGGATCGGCCCTTCCAAACCGCCCGAGAACGCGAGGAAATCGAACAGGCCCAGAGCTACGGCCGGGTCGGTTGGGAGCTCTTTCCGTGGCTGATGGTGTTTCTTGTCATGATTTTGGTCTGTGAGTCCGTTGTCTCCAACTGGTTCTACCGAGAGACCGTCGCGCGGTAGGCCACTTCCGCAGTTCCTTGCAACTTCGATCGCCGATCGAGAGAAGTGGGAAGATCAGTCTCAGGTTGGGAAGGTCACCGGGTCACTGGGGTACCACAAAATAATCTTCCAGCCGTCGGCTACCGGCATCCACGACCACGGCCCGAGCAAGCAAATCCGCTGCTGGCGTGTTGGAGGGCATCTCAGGGAGTGTGCTCACCCCAGCAGGAAAGCCCAGATCGGCTGGATCGACCTGCTCGGAGAGATCCTCGTCGACTGGCCGAGTGGTCACCAGCACCACCCGGAGGCTGGGAGCAATTTGCTGAAAGCTTGACTCGAGCAGATCCTCCAACCGCCGCTCCTGGTCGGTGGCAGTTGCGGTCGCCAACACAGCCAAGGCCTCTTGCAAAAAGGCTTGCGAGGCCCACCCGGCTAACACGACTGGGTCGCTGACCGCTGGTGGGCAGGCCGTCACCCCCAAGACAATCTGTGAGCCACCGGTCCGGCATAAATCTGCGATCAACGTCGCGGCAAAACTGACCGCTCGTTCCACTGCCTCGCGATCGCTGGCGTCAGGCCGTAGTGGTTCCCAGAGATCCACCAAAAGGGCCAAATCGCGTTGTTGTGGTTGCTCAAACTGGCGGACCATCAACTCGCCCTGTCGGGCGGTGGTCCTCCAGTGAATCCAGCGTCGGCTATCGCCAGCCTGCCAGGGCCGTAACCCATGGAACTCGCCCTCGACCGGTCCACGACGCGGGGAAGGGCGAGGAACTCGTTCCTGCATGGCTTGACGCCACAGACGCTGCCAGGCAGGGGTCAGTCGTCCCAATTGCGGGTAAACCAACAGCTCGCCTGTTTGAGGCAATTGCTCAGTGCATTGAATCAGCCCAAATGGAAACCGAGTGCTCATTCGCAGCGGCCCCAGGACGTACCGGCCCCGCAACAACAACGTGCCACGGTAGGTCCCTGTCCTGCTTCTGCCGGCAGGAATGTGAGTCAGCAACACAGAGGGGCGAAACCGCGTACTTTTCAAGACGCTCCCCTGACGGACGACCCGATCTTCGACAACGACAACCCAGACCCCAAAGAACCGTGAGTTGTTGCTGGCCTCGATCTGCACCACCAACGGGTCACCAGCAACGATCGCCTCAGGAGCCTGTCTGCGAATGCTGACCCGGCCAAGCATGGTGGCCACACACCACAAGTTCAACAACAACGGCCCAGCAAGCATTCCAAAGAGCAACATCAACAAATTGATTTGCCGAGTCATCGCCCCACCCGCCAAAAAGACTAAAATCCCAAGGTAGTACCAACCCTCCGCAGGCAAAGAAAGCTTCTTGACCAACCGCCAGAGACTGGTCAACAGAGTGATTCGGGCTAGAAACCGAGCCAACTGGGAGAGAGCCGAAGAGGACATGAGTAAGGCGTCAAGGACTTGACTGGCTTCCGTGATCAACAAGATTGCTCCGCAAACTGCAGAAGGTCAATCTGGCACGGGGGTCTCTTCGACCAGACGAGCGATGATTGCCTCGACGGCCTCACGCTGACCAGCGTGGAAGTAGCCACGGGGAATCACTCGGTGGGCCAAGACGGGAATCGCCAATTGCTTGAGGTCGTCGGGGATCACATAATCGCGGCCGTCAATCAGGGCCGCGGCCTGGGCTGCTCGGTAGTAAGCCAACGAACCACGTGTGCTGGCGCCCACTTGCAACTCTTCGCTCTGGCGGGTGGCCTCGATCAAATCGAGGAGATACTCCGCCAGCGAGTCATCAACTCTTACCTGTGAAACCGCCTCCTGCAATGGGAGCACCTCGGCAGCGTGCAGCACAGGCGGCAGATCATCAACTGGTTCACCAGACCGATGGCGGGACAAAATCTGCAGCTCGTTGTCCCGATTGGGGTAACCCACCCGCATTCTCAGCAAGAAGCGATCCAGCTGGCTCTCCGGCAGGGGATAGGTCCCCTCAAACTCATACGGGTTCTGGGTGGCGATGACCATAAATGGACGTGGCAACGTATAAGTCTTGCCGTCGACGGAGACCTGGCCGTCGCTCATCGCCTCCAGAAGGGCACTTTGGGTCCGCGGTGTTGTGCGGTTGACTTCGTCAGCCAACACGACATTGGCAAACAACGGACCCTGACTGTAAACAAATTCCCCTGCCGCCGAGTCATATAAAGTCGTACCAACAATATCGCTGGGCAAAAGGTCCGGCGTCAGTTGAAGCCGAACGAAGGAGCCCTCAATACTCCGGGCCAAGGCCTTTCCCACGAGGGTTTTTCCCACTCCCGGCACATCCTCGAGCAAGATGTGCCCTCCGGCCAACAGCGTGACGATCGTCAGATGCACCACCTCAGGCTTGCCCAGCACAACGCTGTTCAGGTTATCGATCAACCCTTGAAGCTGCTGGCTTACCTCCGCTGGACGCACGCTTGTCGAAAGCGAACTGCCCGAAAGTGAACCGGCCGAAAGCGAACCGGCCGGAAGTGAACCGGCCGGAAGTGAACTGGCCGGAAGCGAACTGGCCGGAAGTGTACCGGCTGGAAGTGAACTGGCCAAAGCAGAGCCGGCTCCAGCGGCCTCTCGACGGCGATCGGGGGGTGAGTGGGCGGCAGGTTGCCCAACCGATCCCATGCCGCCGACGGCAGCAGTGCGGTTTGTTGCGGCGGGGTCGCCATCGGTAGAAGTATGTTCAGTTCCCACTCGGCACAGCCCAAAGTCGCAGGGCAGGGGATTCGACAACCAGCTCTTCAGTCTACTAGCCCGGTTTCTCTGCAGGAAGGCACCAAAGCCCTGGACTGCGCCCTGAGGTGTGAGCGCTAGGAAAGTGGGTGGGAAGGGTGACCGAGAAACGCTTGCGGGCTCACGACCCACTTTTCTCACGCTCACACACTCCCTCAGTCCCTCTGACGACAAACAACAACACCCCTCCGAGACCCCCTTTGCCCTTGCCAAGTGGCATTTCTGCGAAGCAGACAACCTGAATTCGTCCGCCTGAGGGGTCGAGGTCCGAGGAAGTCCGCTACAATAGCGCTCCCTCGGTCAGTGAGCGAATCCCTTGGCTCTTGCCCGATGTGAACAGGACCATTCTCTCTAAATCAACAAATCTGTGCTGCGATTGCTGGGCCGCAATTGCTGGGCTGCGATCTCAGAACTCTTGACTGCGAGAAGATCTATGTCGCCATCGATTGACAAACCCTGCCGCATGCTATTCCTGGCAGTGACCCTAGTTGTGCTTGCCAGTTCCTTGAACGACTCCTTGGTTGGCCAGGAAACCCCGCCGAATATTGTGTTGATTATCTCTGATGACCAAGCCTGGACAGATTATTCGTTCATGGGTCACGAGTTTATTCAGACTCCTCATTTGGATCAGCTCGCCCGGCAGTCGCTCACCTTCGCACGAGGGTATGTTCCGGATAGCCTGTGCCGTCCGTCGCTGGCGACGATCGTCACGGGTCTCTATCCTCATCAGCACGGAATCGTGGGAAACGATCCACCGCGCCCTTCCAACCTCGCCGGGGTTGCCAAGAAACAACAGCGGGGCAATAAAAGGTACCTCCAACGGAGGATCGAGTACATCAAGCATATCGATGCTGCGCCTAAGTTGGCGGAGATTTTGCATCAACAGCACGGGTATCTTTCGCACCAGTCAGGAAAGTGGTGGGAAGGGCACTTCAGCCGCGGCGGCTTCACCCATGGCATGACTCACGGAGATCGCACTCGCGGAGGTCGCCATGGGGATCGGGGGTTGACCATCGGCAGAAAGGGGCTCAAGCCAATCTTTGACTTCATCGAACTGGCTACCAAAGAGAGCAAGCCCTTCTTCGTGTACTACGCACCCTTTTTGCCACACACCCCGCATACACCGCCGCGGAGGTTACTGGAGAAATATCAGAAGAAAACGCCTCATTTGGCAGTCGCCAAGTATTGGGCGATGTGTGAGTGGTTCGATGAGACCTGCGGCCAGTTGCTTTCTCACCTGGATGAGAAGAAATTGAGCGAAAACACCATCGTGGTTTATGTCACCGACAATGGATGGATCAACCGCCGTGATCGCAGTGCCTACGCGCCCCGCTCGAAGCGATCTCAGTATGACGGGGGTATTCGCACGCCGATCATGATCCGCTGGCCGGGCCGGGTGAAACCGAAATTCGACAAGACCAACCTAGCCAGCAGTATCGATTTGGTGCCGACTCTGTTGGCCGCCGTTGGCACAGAACCCAAATCGCAGATGCAGGGGATCAATTTGCTTGATGCCGAGGCTGTAGCTCAGCGTGCCAGCATCTTTGGGGAGATTTTTGAGCACGACATCCAGCACATGACCGATCCGGTCGCCAGCCTGCGATTCCGGTGGGTCATCGAGGGTCCCTGGAAACTCGTCCTGCCCCACCACCCCCGTGAGCCCGAAGCGGCCGTGCAGTTGTTCCAGATCACCGAGGATCCCTTTGAGAAGACCAATCTCGCCCCTGAAAAACCGGAGCTTGTGAAACAGCTCAGCCAACGAATCGAGCAGTGGTGGCCACTGAAAGAGTCCGCCCCCAGTCAATAGCTTGTCTCCGTTGGGTCGGGCGGCACTGGTAGCCGAACCTCTTCCTCAACAGTTACCCTGAAAAACTTTCTGAAAAATCCTCTCAAAAACACCTTGAGAAAACGCTCAAGCTTGGAGCTGCGGGGTCTCATTGGCCCGTCGGGAGGCGGCACAGCAAGCGCCGCCCGTTCCGCCATGGCGGCGAAGAAAATACTGATTCAATCCATGGGCGCTGACCAACAAGAGACAGCCGACCGGCGTCCACCAAGCCGCCGGCAGTAAACCGAGCAACCAGGCGGTGACCAGTCCCGCTTGCTGTGGTGTGGCCGCTGTGCCGGCAAGAGTCGCCGAGTCGGTGGTGACTGTTGTCGGACAACAAGAGCCTGTTTCAAGGCTGCCTTGCTGAGCAGTGCCCGACAAGCAACAGGGAGCAGCTTCGCTGTCAGGGACAGAAAGGGCGATTTGGTCACCGGAAGCCAGCTCGGTTTCAGCCGGTGAGGGACGCGGATTGGCAGATGACTCTGGGGTGTGTTGCTGGCAACACGCAGCCGAGCAATCGCTACTGGCTGCGAGCTCGGAAGGAAGCGACTCCGTTTCTGTCGCAGAGCTGGCCAGGGTCAAATCCACCCCTTTGCTCAGAGTCGCCCCGGAAGCGCAACAGTCGTGGGGTAACATGAACGCAGAGACGACCAACAAGCCCAATCCAGCAGCTGCTAAAGAAGGGACCAAAACCCTCCGATGGCGTCGAAAACCCGGCACGAAGGTCGCCATGCCGATCCCCAGAGCCGCAACGGCCAGCCACCGATGCACGCCCTCATCGGCCAACCATTCGGCCCCAATAATCGGCAAAAACGTGAGCACCAAGGGCATGGCCGCACAGTGAAGCATGCATCCCACCGCGAGGACCGACCCAATCAGGTCCCACTGCCGAAATCTCCCTTGAACCGCCGTGGCACAAGTCATCTGAAATCAACCCAAACAGCGATGCGAACCGGTGTCAATGCTTCTCAAATGCATGCCATTTGCAACTCAGTGGCAACAGCATTTCTAAGAGGTTACGCCCAGAACCCCCCCAAGGCAAGCCCACCTTGTTGTCAGTCGAGATGACAAGGAGGTGGACTCTTTTGGGCAGTCGCTCCGAACTGCAAGGTTCCCACTTGCTGAATCACCAATCTCGGAGGCCAGTCGAGAAGGACCAGAGCTGGAAAGATCGACCGACTGCGAAATCATGCACGAGGCGCTCCGGTTCCGTGCTGGCCTGCTGAAGACGCTGGTCCAGACACTCGGGGCCAGAAGAGTCACGAAAATAACAGGCCTTCTTCTCGGGCAGACCAAACGCCACAGCGGAAGTGTCCCACAAGTCGGCACGCTGGCGGTTGCTAATCTGGCAGTTGGCAATCTGGCAGTTTGGAAGCTGCTTTTCGACCTTCGTTCCGATTGCGCGTTGTCGCGGTGGAGCGTAGATTGGCTGGATGTCGCCTTTGAGCGACTGTTCGCGAAGTCTCTGTGATTGGTCCGTCGGGGTTCCTCGTCTGTCAGGGCAGATCGTCTGTCAGGACCCATGCTCGGTCGGGAATGTGACCTGGAGGCTTCGGGGCGATCCCGGGAGGAAATACCTCCACCGTCGCGCGATCGTCTCAGAAGGTGAATTTTCATCGACAGACTGTTGGACCGATCGCCCGCTCCACCAGCGAGCTTGAGTCTAGTTCCAGATTAAGTACAGCACAAAGGCAGCCATGGCTAAGAAGATGCATCCACGAATCCGGTAAACGGTATTGCTGTTGCTCCAGCCACGGTCTTCAAAAGACTGACCGGAAAGGGTGGACTCTAACCGCCGAGCGACATTGGGAAAGCCTGCAAAGAACACCCCCGTCACCACCAAGGCGACCGCAACAACCAACTCGAAATAGAACATGCGTCCTCCTCTGCGGATCCTCGGACCATCTTGAGTTCGCCTGCCTTGCTCAATTCCACGGGCGAACAAGCCGTCTGACCAGCACCAATTCGTCCCTCCAAACCATTGCTAGGCAGCTGGGCCATCCGTGGCGGTCCTTGGTGCGTCTGCTTGTCGGATGAGATTCTTGGCGGAATTTCGGGATTTCTCCTGCCATCCTCCGACCCCCCAGCTGAGAGGTCGCGCTTCCGACAGCGGTGTCACACTTCGGTGCTGGCTGGCTGGCGGTTCAAGCCCGCCAAATTCATCGGGCATCTCGACGGCCTACCCAAGCTGATTCCCCAACCAGCCTAGGTGCCATCTCAGAGCCAGCCAGCCGGCAGCCAAACTGACATCATCAGGCTTTGACATGCGGAGCCTTTTTCGTTACTGTTTCTTTGTTCACTGAACATACGAACGGTTTATGAAGCTGCGGCACCCTGATGGCGGCTTCATTGAGAATCATCGGTTTGGGGGCGGCTCGTTGGTTTTGCACAGTCTCAGTTGCAAGGGGCTTGTTGGAACAACCTTGGTTCGAGCTTTTCACAACATGACTGAGCGAAAATAGCCTAACACTATGTTTGCGGAATCTGGGGAGTCTCTCCCTGGGCGATCTTCGAGAACGGGGGTTTCCATGGTCCACGCTTCGAACATCCCACCGTCTCATGCCGATCGGTCTGAGGCAGAGTCAGACTCGGCTGGCCATTGCAAAGCAGTCGGTCCATCCACAGCAACGGACACGAGCTGTTGCTCAGTTCCGGATCAACCCAGGTCAGAACCCGATTTTGGTTGTGGATCGGCCCGGCCTGTCGAGACACCAAGGATGCAGCTGCGCGACTGGCTGGCAGCCCAGGCCATGACCGGGTACATCGCCAACCCGCAGTTCAGCGATCTCTCTCATGAAGAGCTTGCGGAGCTGTGTTACCGCTCGGCTGAGGCCCTGTTGCAACGCCGGGCCTCGGCATCTTATTAAATCCTGGGGAGTTCCTCGGTCGTTGTCCATTGACGTTCTCGAGAACTGGTTAGTTCGACTGTTCCAGATTATGGCAAAGGCTCTATCTCTAGGACCCTCAGCAGGTTGATGTAACGACATATAGGTAGGCAACGGCCACATCTGGGACAGTCTAACGAGGGAATCCATAAGCCTCAGATCAGTTTGGGACCAAAGGGCGACCGACGGAAGCCTATTGGTCGGTTTCCTGCTGATTTGGCAGTTGGTTTTCGTGGAATCGGGGGATTCACGACCAACCGACTGCCAAAATCAACCGACTGCCAAAATCAACCGACTGCCAAAATCAACCGACTGCCAAAATCATAGGAAACAAGGCACTACTGACCTTCGGAGAAGTTTCCGACCCAGGGCTTTCCGTCTGCCCTTGTTT
>CAZYKP010000010.1:0-15113 GCA_964648025.1 uncultured Pirellulales bacterium
CCGGACACTGCTAAACCGGACACTGCTAAACCGGACACTGCTAAACCGGACACTGCTAAACCGGACACTGGTGGGACTGATCCTCGTTGTCGAACTGCTCACCGCTGGGTTGGACGCCTTCGCCGAAGGCTCAGTTCATTCCTGTTTTCCTGCTGTTGAACCTTCCGTTGAAGCTTGGAGTGGTTTCTGACTCAGGGCACAAGGCAGAGGTTCAGACACCACCGGTTCAGGCCTGTCCCGGTCGAACACTTTCGCGAGAACCAACAATCCCTGATGAATTCCCCAGTTGAGCACCCAGAGACCACGCCAACCCAGCCAGCTGTTGGTGGCGACCGTAGCCAGCAAGCCGATCAAAGCCCAACTCACCGACAAGCAGCCACTGACCAATTCGCCCCATCTGATCAACAGCCGAAGGCTTCCGAGGCCGGCGTGGACAACACGACTGAAGGCCACCGGCCAAGCAGCCAACAAGTTTCGCAAAAGAAGAATGCCCTCAAAAGTCTGCCAAGGCAGGAATCACAAGGAGACTGGTTTGCGTTGCTGGTCTTTCGGGTGTCACTGGTGGTGTTGGCGTTTTTGGTGGGGGCTTTTCTGGCGCACACTTACCAGCCGCTGCGCGAGGGGGTTGCGGGGGTGCTTCTGTGGATGTGGAAAGATCCCCATCATCTGTTTCCGCCGCGAGATCGGGAGCTCAACGGCCAACCCCTTGCTCATCGCCCTGGTGCTCAGATCTTTGATCGAGAAGCCTGTGCCGACGGGGTGACCTTGCTCACCTCTTATTGGAGTACAGGCCAAGAGCCGACCGCAGGGATTCATCTTGTGGATTTGGACGGGACACTGCTGCACCGCTGGGATGCCAACCCCGCCAAAGTCTGGCCGGACTCTCCTCACGACGACCTGATGAAGGGAAAATTCAATACCTCAACCAACTACGTGCACGGGACCTATCTGTTTGAAAACGGCGATCTGCTCTTCAGTATCGACTTTTTGGGGACCGTGCGGATGGATGCCGCAGGCAACATCAAATGGCGGCTGCCCCGACGAACCCATCACGCCATCTTTCGCGACCATACAGGCAACTTCTGGGCCTGTGCGCTACGCTATCACAACAACGAAGACAACCGCTTCCCCCTGGTCAAAGTCCCCGGAGCCGAAGACTACATTCTCCAGTTCACCCCAGAAGGCAAGATCCTCCGCGAGATCAGTATTCTCGGGTTGCTCTACGAGCATCACCTGGAAAACTTGATGTTCAAGTCTGGCTACACCAACAACGACATCGATCCGCTCCACCTCAACGATGTCGAAGTGCTCTCCCCAGAGTTGGCCGAGGAGTATCCCCTGTTTGAGGCAGGTGATGTCATGGTCTCCCTCAAGCACGTTCACTGCGTGATGGTTTTTTCACCTGAGACGCACGAAATCAAATGGAGGGTGCATGAGCCCTTTATCCAGCAGCATGACCCCGATTTTATCGGCGATGGCTGGGTGATGATCTTTGACAACAACATGGGCCCTGAGGGCTGGCAGCCCTCAGAGATGCACCAAGGCAGCAGCATCATCGCGATCAAGCCCGAGACCGGCGAAAGGAAAGTTCTTTACCCCGGCGAGAATTCCAAGGGGTTTTACACCCGTGCCGGCGGTAAAGTTCAATTGCTTCCCAATGGGAACTTGTTGTTTGTCGAATCTCGCAACGGGCGAGCCATCGAGGCCACCCCAGAGGGCCGCGAAGTCTGGGAGTGGCGGATGGAGTTGGCCCAGGCGTCCGATGGCCGCCAATTGATCCCAGAGATTATGGAAGCGACACGCTACCCATTCACACCTGAGCAAGTCAAAGCCTGGAGACCATCAGAGCCATGAGTATCTCCCAGAAATCCTCCATTGTGTTGTTGGGGTTGTTGGTCAACCTCGGCGGTGCGGCCCCGGCGTTTGCCTATTTCGGCCCCGGCGGAGCCGCTTCGGGACTTGGTGCAGCGGTGGCGTTGGTGGTGGCCATCATTGCCGCGGTCTTCGGCTTTGTCTGGTATCCGGTCAAGCGGCTGATCCGCAGCTTCCGCAAACCCGACACGGAGCAGATCCCAACTGCCATCTCCACGGGTGAGCCAACTGGAGACCAACAGCCCATCGGTGACCGGCCTGCTCAGTAACCGGTCTGAGCTCCCTGTGTCGTCGGTTTGAGCCAGTCAGCCGCAGCAAGTTGGAAGCGAGATGATCCCTTGAGCTACGTTTGGGCAACGTTGGTGATCTTGGGCTTTATGGGGCTGGCCCAACTGACCAAACTGGCCACCGTGGGGCGTCGCGTGATCGCACAGAGTCGTGAGGCCCTGGTCACCATCGGCGATCCCAAGCTCACTGAAGACGACAAAGAGGTGGCGCTGCGGCGATTGGCTCTGAGCTTGTTTCGGGCCTTCTTTCTCATTGTGTTGCTCACGCTGATCGCTGCGGGCGTACCCTTGTTGGCTCTCTATCTTGCTGGTTGGGTGGGTCTTCTATCGTTTGGGGAAGTCCTGTCGTCCTTAGCTGATCCGATTTTTCTGATTGTTGTGAGTCTGATCTTCCTCGCCGCGATTGGTCTACGCCTGTCACGATGAACTTTGAAGACCGCTACGGCTTTTTCGATCGGCTCCTGCACCGCTTTGCCTTCGGGTCCGGCTTTGCCCAACTGGGTATCGCCGAAGTCGAGGATTCCCTGCTCAAGCAAACCCTCACTTCGGTTGATGTCTCTCGTCCTGTGTTCATCACCGCCTTGCCCCGGGCTGGCACGACCATCGTGCTCGAGCTGCTGAGCCAGTCAGGACTCTTTGCCACTCATCGCTATGGGGACATGCCGTTTATCCTCTGCCCATGGTTTTGGAACCGTCTCATCGGCAGCAAGAAACCAGACCAGGCCGCGAGGGAGCGTGCCCACGGGGATGGAATCATGATCTCACTGGAAAGCCCCGAGGCTTTTGAGGAGGTGTTGTGGCTGCAGTTCTTCCGCCGGAAGTATAGAACTGATCGAATCACCCCTTGGCAAACCAATGCCGACGCAGAGTTTTTGCGATTCTTTCAGAGCCATATGCGAAAGATCATCTTGCTCCGCTCCTCACCAGAAGAACCTCTGCGGTACGCGAGCAAGAACAACGCGAATATTGCGAGGATTGGCTTACTCGCCAGATGTTTTCCTGAGGCCAAGATCGTCATTCCCCTCCGTGATCCTCTCCAGCACTCTGCGTCACTGCTGAATCAGCATCGCCGCTTCACTCAGCTGCATCAGAAGAACCCCTTCGCCCGGCGGTATATGGCCGGAATCGGGCACTTTGACTTTGGGCTGAACCTCAAGCCCATCGATTTCGACCAATGGCTTCCTAACGACTGGTCTCAACAAGTTGATACTGTTCAATTTTGGCTGGAATACTGGGTGGCCACCTACCGGCATCTCTCGGAGCTTGAAGCAGAGCAGGTCCGCTGGTTGTCGTTGGAGCTTCTTTGCCATGAGCCTGAGGCAGGGCTTGGTGCTCTGGCTGAAGCAGTTGGAGAGGATCCCGGAGGGTTGCTGGCTCAGGCCGAGCGGCTTCAGCCGATGGGCAGCCACGACATCGACCTAAGGCTGATCCCTGAGGAACTCCTCGACCAAGCGCGTGGGCTTTTCGACTCGCTGCAGCAACGTTGTATCAATCGATAGGCTGTGGCAAGCTCGATCGTCGGCAACTCTACTGCGGTCTACGCTCTGCCTGGGGATCATCGGTTTGGCCCAACAACAATCTCGGATGTGTTGCATTCACTCAAAAGGTCCAATCACAGTTTCAACGAAGGTGGATGCGGAACAAGGGATCTTGTATGGTTTTGTCCAAACGACCCGTGGGCCGACTGGCCGGCAATTCTGAGTGTTCCAAACAGAGGAGAGTCTCCGCAATGTGGATCTGTCGTTTTACGCTTGTTGTGTTGGTGTTGATCTTGACGGTGCCCTGTGGTGCCCAGCAGAAGCAAACCAAGCCAGGTCTCTCCAAGAGCGTCCGACCGGGAATCAATTCAGCGTTTTTGGATCCTCAGCTGGATGTCAACGTCTGGATCAATCGATTTGAGTCTGAAAGCCGAGAAATTGCCAAGTCGCGTCATGAGATCCTCCGCAATCTCCAAATCAAAGCCGGCGATCATGTCGCCGATGTCGGCGCGGGAACCGGCTTGTTCATCGAGCCGCTGAGCAAACTCGCCGGCGACAAAGGGTGGGTCTATGCATTGGAGATTTCACCAAAGTTTCTGCAGCACCTGGGTCGTTTGGTGGATGAGCAGAAGCTGGCCAATGTCACTCCGGCGCTCTCTGGCGAGAATGACATTCGGCTGCCACCGGGCAGTCTCGATGTTGTCTTCATTTGCGACGTCTACCACCACTTTGAGTACCCAGCCCAATCACTGAAATCCATCCGCCGAGCCCTCAAACCAGGAGGAACGATGGTGGTCATCGACTTCGAGCGGATTCCCGGAGTTTCCCGTGAGTGGGTTGTGGGGCACGTGCGTGCCGGCAAAGAGGTCTTTCGAGGCGAGATCGAACAAGCTGGCTTTCAGTTCGTCGAGGAAGTCGGTGTCTCCGGGCTGAGCGAAAACTACTTCCTGAGGTTCCGCCGACCCAAGTAACCGCCCGGAGGGTCTTTGAGTTTTGGACTGGCTTGCCGACTGACCCCCGATCTCTCAAAAGTTTCAGACCAGATCCCCAATGCCCTGAAGGCCCAGCAGGAGGGAACCCAGCCAGACTCCGCAAGGGCCGATCCGGCAGGTTTTCTCATCGATCCGGCAGCGAGCAGAGCCACAACAAGCTGAGCCTTGTTTGAGGAAAAATGAAAATACATTTGTAATCCGTGTGAAGGTCCACTATAAGAATTCTCGTAGAACCATAGATACTACCTTTGCCCCAACCAACACCTTCAACTCACCTGAGTTGACACCTTCACCAGAAGACACGTGTCCTCTCGGCCAATTGGCACCCCGGCTCGGCCAATTGGCACCCCGGCGGAGTGGCTGCAACTTCAGCAGCCGCTCACCTCAAGTTCAACCTCCATTTTATCGCGGATTGGGCTTCCGATCTCGACGAGATCGTTTGAAGTCATGTGCCGCGATTGCGAACTCTGAGTGCGTTGTTTGTTATTGCCCCACTGATCTGTAGTTGCTCTCCCGGCACCTGCCCCTGCGAAGGAAAACCACGATGTCATCACAGTTACAATCTTCTTGGGCCAAAATCCTGGGATTCGTTGGAGTTGTGGCCCTTGCCGCCTCGACAGCGTTGGCAGCGCCGATCACTGGCGTGAAGGATATTGAAATCATCGATAACGATGGAAACTGGTTTTACTTGGAAGAGGTCAACATCTTCAACACGGCCGGAACGGACGTCGCCTCGCTGGCTTTTGGCAGTACGGGAACACCAGTCGGCTTTCCCGGCAACAGTTTTGGCTCCAGCCCCACCGGGGCGATCGACGACCTCATCGGGAACTGCTGCGGCACAGGAATGCACGGCAACACGGCCAGTTCGATGGGGCAAACTTACCTCATCAGTTTGCCGACCCCACAGGACATCGATGCGATGTCCTTCCCCATCGAGATCTTCAACAGGCAAGATGGTTGCTGCCCCGAACGTGTTGAGAACCTCGATATCCGGTTCTTGGACGAATTCGGCTCCCCCATTGAAGTCGAAGATGCCATGGGCAATCCCACCACCACTTTTTCCTTGACAGGATCTGCCTCCTTTGACACCACCTTTGGCCCTGGCGGCGGGACGATCTCGATCAACGGCATCTCCTCGCAAGTGATCCCCGAGCCAACAAGCCTGGCCATCTGGACCATCTTCGGCCTTGGATTCACCCGCGGTGCTTCTCGTCAGCGCCGGTCGTAGTTCGCCCTGCTCAGGCTCCTCACTGAGGTTGGGGAAAATCTTGGCTCGTCCGGCTTCTGGAAAGGCTGCGAACTCAGTGGCGATTGTGCCCTTTTACTGATCCTCCGATAAGTTTCCGACCCAGGGCGACCAACCGAATCCCGGATTGCCAGTGGTTCCTCAATGAGGTCGTCGAGAACTTTTCAGGGAATCAACAGCGTTTTGGAAGAACAAGAATTTCCCCCAAGACCAGTACAACAAGCCAAACCAACAAGACGGCAGTGCATTCCCAGAATGTCGCTGCCGTCTTGTGCGTTTCCCGCCAGGCCAACACCCCGGCCTGATAGGTATCAAAAACATGTTTTATTCCGGATTAACCTTATCGAGCAATGGGGAACTCCCGCCCGGGACAGCCTGTGCCCAGCACGGCTAAGCTCCTGACCAGAAAAGGGGAAATTGTCTGTCCGGGTTCTGGGCTCAATCCCATTTGAGTTGTGAAGGGTGATTGCCGGATTTCACAACTGAAGAAGCACAGCCATGGTCAGTCTTAACTTCCCGGGATCTTCTCAGCCAATCTTCGGGCAGTCCGAGCTGAAGAAGATGGGCGAATTGGCGGATTGCTTGGCCTCCCAGGCGGCAGCCCAGCTGCGGATGATCGAGGAGCGTTTGCAACAGCGACGTCGTGCCGCCGAGGATTGCGACGACGTGCTTCTGGATATGCGAGTTGAGGCTGTGCAAGCACTCGAGCAGGCCCGCTCGCGATGGCAGGACACCCACTACTGGCTCTCTCAACTGAGTCCCGGAAAGGACTCATGAACTTATTTGGGCTCGAAGGGGCGTTTCTGCCTAAGCTGCTGAGCTAGCGGCCTGTCTTCGGATGCTCCCGGTTTTGGAAACTGCACCTCCCCACACGAGTGGCCAATCGCTAAGCCCAGAATCCCCGTGCCTCTGAAGCGGAGGGATAAGAACTCTGTGTTCCTCGTCGGGTGACCGTCAGCGCCGCCACCCGTGTTGCCCGTGCCAGGGCCTCCGAAATGTCCATTCCTGCCCCCCAAAAGACGCCAAAACTCCCGACGAAGGCGTCGCCCGCCCCTGTGGTGTCCACCGCTGTGGCGGCTTGAGAGGGAATCCGCAGCGTCCGCTGACGCTCAACGAGCAAAGCTGGACGTGATCCACGGGTGACGACCACCCTTGCGACCCCCAGCCCCAGCAACTCCCTTGCCGCACTCAGCAAAACCTCTTCCGAGGTCCGGATCTGCTCGGCCGAGGATCCAGTCAGCATGGCCAGCTCAAGTTCGTTGGGGATACAGCAGTCGCAAAGTGGCCAAAGATCTTTTGGCAGCGATGCTCCTTCCTGTGGAGCCGGAGCCGGATTGAGTATCGTTTTGATCCCAAACTTTTTGGCCAACTCAAAGGCTTCGCTCACTGCCTCAACCGGGACTTCCAACTGCGCAAGGACGACATCACCAGAAGCGATTGAGGAACTGGCTTGCTGCACATCAGCTGCAGACAAGGCCGCGTTGGCACCCGGAATCAGCAAGATACAGTTCTCGGCCGATTGATCGACCATGATATTTGCCAAACCGGTGAGCAGCTGAGCATCGCTCCTCAGGTGAGCGTGATTGATGCCTTCTCTTTGAAAGTGAGCCTGAGTCTGTCGGCCAAAATCGTCCTCACCTACACGTCCCACAAAACACACCTGTCCGCCGAGTCGAGCTGCGATCACAGCCTGATTGGCTCCTTTGCCGCCGAAGTTCTGCTGCCAATCCAGACCCCTCAGCGTCTCGCCAGGCCTGGGAAAGCGAGACGTGCGAAAGATCAAGTCGACATTGGCTGAGCCCACCACGCAGACTCGCACCGGCTCTGTCATCACCAAGAGCTCCCATCGCTTGTCACCACTGCCCCAAGAAGCATCACGTTCTGTCACTGACCGTCATCTGTCAGGCAGCATTCTACCAACAACGCCCCAACCGAGGACTACTCAGCGGGTGCTTGCGGGCCGTGACGACTCAAGCGTCCTGCTTGCTTCCCCGGGATCGCCGGGATACCCTCAGCACCACTGGGGCCGGCGGCCTCGTTCACCATCGCCCAGCTCAGGCTTGGTTGCCAGAGAGTTTCGGGGAGCCCTTCTTGCACGATCTCGCAAGGGACAAACCATGAGAAAGCTTGGCTCGAAAAGACCATTTCGCCTCTGCCTGATGACTGTGGGTTTCTGGTCGATGGTGTTTGTCAGTTGGTCCTCTGCAGAGATCCTGGGTGTCTGGAATTTCTTCAGACGCGAGTCGGGCGATCCCACCCAAGTCCCCAACGACCGTCAAGAGCCAGGCGGCCGACCAGCCCAACTGCGGGATTTCGCACCCCAAGTGTTGCAAGGGGTCGATGCCGAGTTGGGCGACTTCTCGATCTCCCGCCAGGACCTGGAGACAACAGTCCAGGTGGCCAAGACCGGCTGGGGCACTTTTCAAGCGATCCCCGACAACGGCCTCTTGCCTGGTGTCAACACGCCGGTGGGAGATCATGCTTTGGCGATCAAGGCCAACAAGAACAAAACCGGAAACTGGGTCTACTTTCCCAAGCTCGCTGAAGATCTCGTCGGCCGCCCTGGGGGTAGCACCCGTTCTTTCGGGTTCGCCGCCTGGTATCTGCTGCAGACCAAGCAGAAGAAGTTCCTCATCTACAAAGTCAACCCATTGTTTCGCTTAGGGTCCAAGGACGCACGGATTCAAACGTTTTCGGCAACGAGTCGCTTCCTCACCGAGGACGTGGGGAACGGACTGGGCAAGAAGCACTCCTACCAGTTTCCTCACGTGCAAGACGAACCGGCCTCCAGCCGTTGGTTTCACCTGGTCATCAGCGCCGACGGCAAAAGCAACCGTTTTCAGGCTTGGGTCAATGGCCAGCCCGTCAAATACCTCGACCGCCCTGGGTTCGATCATTACAGCTGGCCAGCCCGCGGAGGAATGAAGATCAATTATCGGCAAGATCGCCGCAGCAACGGCGGCGTGATTGGCCGTTGGATGGGCGGTTCCGGTGGTTCCATCTACACCATGGGCCTGGCGGCGGTGGTGGTCCTCAAGGATGAACCCTTTTCGCAAGAAAAAGCTGAATACCTCTACCAGCTTGGCCGTCGGGGCATCCCCTTCGAGGGGCGTTGGTTCTCCAAATCCTTCAAGTAGATGCCACGCCCGAGTCCGTGCCTCACTCGTGTTCGTCACTTGCTCGAGTCACGCGAGTGAGCTGCTCAGAGGAAAGGTTTGCCCTGGGCTGGGATCTCGACGCCCACTTGGTCACTCCAGGCTCTCAGCAGTTGGTGAAACTTGGGGCCGGGCCTGCCGTGGCCAATAGGTTGGCCCTCCAAACGCACAGCCGGCAGCACACACCAGGGAGTGCTTGTCAACCAAGCCTCTTCAGCAGACAACACGTCGTCGGGCCTCAGCGGAGCTTCGCGATACTCCCAGCCCAACTGTTGTGCCAGATCAGCCACGGCCAAGAGGCTAATTCCCGGTAAGATGCTTTCCTTCGGCGGAGAGACCAGCACAACACCGCCGGAGCGATCTTCCTGCAGGATCACCAAATTCGCTGTGCTGGTTTCAGTAAGATCACCGTTGTGATCGCGGAGAACCGCTTTGCTGCCCGGTGAGCGTCGTGCTGCCTCCCGATCAGCCTGAAAGTAGTGCATCCGGCTACGACATTTGATCGCCGGCGACCAGCACTGCGAAGGAACTTGGTGAATCTGACTGATAATTAAATCCACGCCTCTCTCGTAGTGAGCATTCCACCGGTGAAAGGGTAAAGCATACGTATGCATCAGTACGCCTGGCCCATAAGCGGCCTCTTCATCGGGAAGAAAGGCGGGGTAGCTGCCCGGAGATAGCAAGATCGCTAAACCAAGATCACCACCTGGTGGCAACAGTCGGGCGTTGCAGGCGGCCAGGTCTTCGGCGGCAGCAAGCAATCGCTCGGCGTCGATTGACTCAGCCAGACCCACAGCCTCGGCTGAGGCGGCCAGACGACCCAGATGCTCTTTTGGACGAAACAGCGTCCCGGCAAAGGTGCGTAACTGCTCGGTGATCGTCACTCCCTGAACAAACCCGGCATCCCACAGAGGAATCGCTACCTGGGAAGCAGGAAGGAATTCTCCCCACCGATAGGCAAGCGGCTGAAGCTGCCCTTCCGGGTCATGCACGAACTCATCGTTCACTGCTGGTCGTTCTGCAAAGCTAGGTGGTACGTTGTCCGGTCGCTGTTTCTCGCTGGCCGTTGGTGGGGAACTGTTCTTCGGCGACCGTTTGCTGGCAAAGGTTCCCTCTCAAAAAGCTCACTGGCCGAGAAGCTTACTGGCCGAGAAGCTTACTGGCCAAGAAGCTTACTGGGAGTCTTGAGGGTAGTCAGCACCATTGAGGCTATCAACAACGGATTGCAGCCACTGGCGGAGGGCCGCTTTCATCTGCTGAGCCCGCTGAGGTTGCTCATCGATGAGATTGGCTTTCTCCTGGGGATCTTCTGCGAGTTGATACAGTTCCCAGGTGACTTTTCCTGCTTGGCTTTGAATCCGATGCAGCTTCCAGGGCCAATCCGTCCAGGCGGCATGTCCGGAAAAGGTATCGGTCGGATAGGTCTGAGTGATCTTGCCTGCATCCAGGCGGAGCCGACTTTTGTTGCCGACCTCGTCTCCAGCCTTCTGGGCGGCAAGCAACTCGCTCATCCAGGCGTTGCTGGGGGTGCTGATGCCACCGATGCGGTAATCCCAAAACCCCATGGGCGGACGAGTCATCTCTTGTCCGTCGATCAGCGGCAGAAGGCTCACCCCATCCAAAGGTGGTTGATGATCCGGCTGAGCTCCGGCAATCGCCAGCAGAGTGGGGTAGATATCCACAGTATTGGCGGGGATTTCAGTGATGCGGCCTTGGGCAATTCGCCTGGGCCACTCGATGATGCTGGGCACCCGCAGACCGCCTTCGTAGACAGAGCCTTTGTGTTTGCGGCCGCCGGTGACGGCCAGGCCGGGCAGGCCTCCGTTGTCGCTGCAGTACCAAAAAAGGGTGTTCTCATGGATGTCCAAATCTCGTAACACCTGGCGGAGTTGACCGACGGCGCGATCGATGCCGGCGATCTCTCCATAGAAGTGAGCCTTTTTGCGTCCATGCTTTGCGTAGGCGGCATAATCCTCTTGGCTGGCGCGATGGGGGCCGTGCGGTGACCCAAACCAGACGACCGCCAAGAAGGGTTGTTGGTCTTGTGCCTGCTTGCGGATGAACTCGATGGCCGCCTCGGCGGTCACCTGCGAGCTCTCGCCTTTTGTCTGGACAGCCACCCCTTCGCGGCTGAGGATCGGATCGTTATCAAAGAAATTGGGAGCAGAAAGCCACTGATCAAAGCCGCTGGCGCCCGGATTGACAGGACTTCCTTTGCGAACGCTGCCCAAGTGCCATTTTCCAAAGTGGCCTGTTGTGTAACCCACTTGCTTGAGGGCCTCAGCGACCGTGACCTCTTGTGGACGCAAGGTGTGACCCCATTTGAAGCAACCAAAACGGTTGGGATGGCGGCCTGTCAGCACACTGCCACGAGTCGGTGAGCAAACTGGCGCTGCCGCATAAAAACGGTCAAACCGCAGGCCCGCTTGAGCCATCCCGTCCAGGTGAGGCGTCTTCAGCACCGGATGGTCGTAGTAACCGACATCTCCCCAGCCTTGGTCGTCAGCCATGCACAGGATGATGTTCGGCTTGGAAGCGGCTTGAAGGCACGCCCCCGTCAGGGCCAAACCGAAGAACATGGCCGAAAGCACAGTGAGGCAACTTCGGTCGGCGGAAATCCCTGAATTCATGTGTGCAGTCTCGTCAAGGATCGAAGTGGATGGCAGGAGTTTGAAGGTCGACACCACAGGAACAACTGGAAACAAACACACTTCGGGCAGGCCACCGGACAGACCAAACGAGCCTGATCACCGCTCTTGTTTGTGTACAGCATGGACCAACGCGTTGCCAAGGTGCCTGCCAGCCGAGTTCGGCGGTCCCTGGGGCACGCGATTCTCGGACCAACCGAGGCTGCTCTGGACTTGGCCCGGGACCAGGAGATGATCCAACTTCGGCAATTCGAACGCTGGGGACTGCTGATGGGCCCTGCCGATCTCCTGGCCTGGCTGGTGGTCTGGATGGCCGGCGGGCGGCCCTATCACGACAACCCGTTTGGACGCCAAGCTGACGACGAAGAACGACGCCTTCGCTCAGCTGGAAGGTCATGACTTGCTGGCTGGTGCAGGGTGCTTCGAGGTGCTGGGTGCTTCGAGGTGCTGGGTGGTTCGAGGTGCTGGGTGCTGAAACGGCTCAGAGTGCACCTGCCTGGGGTTGACAGCTTTAGTCATTAAACAGGTCTTCGACATCCTCACCGCCGTAGGTGCCAAAGTCGAGGTTGTCTTCGTCGGCGGGGTTCGCAAATCGGGCAAATTCCGCCTGGAAGGTTAACCGCACATCGCCAACCGGGCCGTTACGCTGTTTGGCCAAGATCAGCTCAGCTTTGCCCGCAAGTTCCTCGCGTTCCTGTTCGTTGGTGGCGTAGTACTCCTCTCGGTGGACAAAGGTCACCAAATCGGCATCCTGCTCAATGGCACCGGATTCTCTCAGGTGGCTCAGCCGCGGCCGATTGTCTTTGGTCGTCTCTGCCTGGCGATTGAGCTGGGCCAAACAACAGACCGGCACCTCCAGGCTCCGAGCCAAACCTTTGAGCCGCCGGGCGATCTTGGCGACCTGTTCTTGCCGAGGGTCGCGAGGGTTATCCGGCTCGATCAATTGGAGGTAGTCGATGATAATCAGCCCTAAACCCTCGCGTCGCTTCAGACGCCGCGCGCTGGCTGCAATCTCAGTCAAGGTTCGGCTCGGTGTGTCATCGATATACAGAGGGGATTTGCTGATCGTGGAGGCCTTTTCGACAAGCTTGGCATGCCCTTCTGCTGGCAAGAAACCATTGCGGAGCTTATGTGCGTTGACTCTGGCATAAGAACACAACATACGCTCGGCCAGCTCGTTGCGACTCATTTCCAAACTGACAAACAGCGTGCCGACCTTTTGGTCGAAGGCCACATTCTCAGCGATGTTGCAGGCCAGAGCTGTTTTCCCCATACTCGGGCGGCCGGCCACAATGACCAGCTCGGCCGGGTGAAGACCTCCGGTCATGCGATCAAACTCCGTGAAGCCCGTTCTTAAACCACTCAGATCGCTTCCCTGCTTCAGCCGCTCGTCGATCCGGGCAAAGGCCTCCTGCAAAACCTCCTCCCACCGGCTGACTTCCGTCGTGCCCTTCTCCTCCAAAATCGAAAAGATGCGTTGCTCAGCTCGGCTGAGTAAGTCACGGGTGTCCAAAAACTGATCGTAACACTCTCTCAGGATCTCCTGACAAGACTGTAACAACACACGCAGGGTGGCTTTTTCTTGGACAATCTTGGCATAGTGAATTGCGTTAGCTGCATGTGGGACGCTATGAATCAGCTCATACAACCCTGTGGCTCCACCGACAGCCTCGAGGTCACCTGCTTTGCGAAGCCTCTCCAGCAGCAAGGTTGTGTCATCGGTGCGGAAACCATCTTCATGGAGGGCAACCAGGTGGCCGTAGAGTTTTTGGTGAGACGGCGAGTAAAACTCATGGGCATCCAACTGGAGGATGACCTCGTCGCACATCTCACCATCAAGCAGCATACTGCCTAAGACCCCGCGTTCTGCCTCCTCGCTCTTGGGGGGCGAGCGATCCAGAATCTCCGAGGTCACCTCATGAGCAACGCTGCCTGCTGAGTTGGAGGAGCTGCTGGAGGTGTGGTGCTTCCCGGACGCCGAGGAGCTGGTGGAAGTTGAACGCCACAGTGGCTGTTGCCCATCCGAAGGGCGTGATGACGAGGGCATGGGCGTCGGGTTCTCAAAAACAAACCGGGGGGACAATCCATTCCGCTGTCTAACATCAATGCCGTCCTGGCATACCCGGGACCGCCAGAGCGAGACCCAAGTGTGGATGCTAGCATCGAAATGCTAGCATTCAAAGCGTTTTGAGGTCAGCCGCCATCGGGTGGCTGGTCTGTGGACACTCCGGTGTTTAGGACTGCCCGCTGCAAAGCGTTGTGTCCTGGAAGAGCCTCACAGATCAAGACCCGATTCGCCACCAATGCAAGCGATCGTTCGCCTCAATGCGGAACAGCATTGCCAGAACTGTTCCGCAAATTGTATCTCAGCGAAGGCTCAGCAACGACATATTGGGATCCACCCTGCGGTGGGATAGCTAAGGCTAATCCGTGTTTGGCCAAGAGAGGTTTTGGTTTGAGCGGGATTCTCAAAGATTGTGAGCTTCGGCAGCGGGAGGGCCGGGAAACTAATCGTCCTGTTGGTCGGCTGTTGGCACAACCCACACCTTGAGGTCAGTTTCGACCTCTTGGCCGAGGTAGATGTTGACGGTGTAGAGGCCGAGTTCCTTGAGGGCGCCTGGCAGTCGGACCATATCGGTGGAGACGTCGGTGATGCCTTTGTCTTTGAGAGCAGCCACGATGTCGACAGGCCCAACCGACCCGTAAAGGATCCCCTCGTCGTTGGCGCGAGCCTCGATGGTGACCGTCTCAGCGGAGATTCGCTCGGCTTTGGTGAGCAAGCTGGCCCGGCGAAGCTTGGCAATTTCCAACAATTTGAGTTTGTGCTTCTCCACCATCCGCTTGTGATGGTCGGTTGCGATAGTGGCCAAGCCTTGCGGGAGCAAGTAGTTTTTGGCATAGCCAGGTTTGACTTCGACCACCTCGCCTTGCTTGCCGAGGTGCTCAACGGTTTGGACGAGCAACAGCTCGATACCCCCGTGCGGTCCTCGGGGGAGACGTTTGCCGGCCCGATCTCTGTGCTTAGTCTTGGCCATGGTTGGAAGTTCACGGAAAGAAAGGACACGCCTGTTTTGATCGCCCAGCCGACCGACAGAGGCACCGTCGGAGAAGACATGGCTGCCTCGTTGGGAAACGCCGCAGGATCAACTCATTGCGACGCCCCAGGAGGCAGCGCTGACATTCCTGGTTGAGGGCTACAAACGAATGGGGGGTTAGGTATTGGAACGAGACTCGGTGATCGATTGATAGAAACAGGATAGCCGACAAGGCCGCCCAGGAGAACTCACCCAACGAGCATCTTGGCTGAGCTTCCTTTTGTCGGAAGTTGGGGGCACTCCAGCAGCGATCTGCCCTTCCAGGTTTGCGTGAGTGGAATCTGTTCTTCTGCGGAGAGTGGCAGCCAACTTGGTTGCCCGCCCTGGCCGATTCCTCCGC
>CAZYKP010000010.1:15213-76168 GCA_964648025.1 uncultured Pirellulales bacterium
AGTCCAGTTGACCAGCAGTCCAGTTGACCAGCAGTCCAGTTGACCAGCAGTCCAGTTGACCAGCAGTCCAGGGACCCAGAAGCCCAGCGGTCGGGTTAGAAGGGGATGTCGTCTTCCTGAGCACCGCCACTTGGGGC
This sequence comes from uncultured Pirellulales bacterium, assembly GCA_964648025.1. GTDB lineage: Bacteria > Planctomycetota > Planctomycetia > Pirellulales > Pb10988 > CAZYKP01. Next base: position 15,351 of record CAZYKP010000010.1, read on the forward strand.
GAAGCTGGCGTCGCTTTCTGGGGAGTCGCTGACGAATTCGTCACGGCGTCGAGTTGCCCCGCCTTCGCGAGCACCGTCACGACCACCGAGCATCTGCATCCGCTGACAGATGACTTTGAGTTTGTTGCGGCTGGCTCCGGTTTGCTTGTCTTTCCACTCCTCGAACTTGAGTCGGCCATCGATCAGCACGCTGGAACCCTGGGACAGGTACTGCTGGGCCACTTCGGCTTCTCGATCGAAGAGGGTGACATCGACGTAGGTGGGGTCGTCGACCCACTCGCCGGTCTGAGTTTTCCGACGATCGTTGATGGCCATCCGCAGGCTGGCCACCTTTTTGCCACTGTGTGTTTCGCTGATTTCTGGATCTCTGGTTAGGTTGCCAACCAAAATCACCTTGTTGAAGTTCGCCGACATGTTTGACCTCACGTGCGTGGTGGATGTTTGTTGCAACGCCGCACTGCGGAACTTCGATGGTCTGATGCTTTTTGAGAGTTCGGTGGTTGCCCAAGCAAGATCTCAACAGTGCTCTGGCAGAACCTTGTGATTCCATCAAAGGCCCCGAAGGCTTTTGTCGGAATGTTGGATCGGTCTCCCAAGTCCGACCAGTGTTTCAAGAACGAGCAGGCTGTACAAACGTATCAAACTATGGCAGCATTTTCCAGAGACTTGTTGCTGGGTTGTTTCTTGGCAGACAAGCCGTCACCAAGCCTGGCTGAGCATGTCGCTGTCCTTGCCCCCCGGTTGGCGGGCGGCTCAGGGGCTGCTCAGTTGGACTCGCTTGTCAGAAGCAGCTTAGCTCGACTGTTCCAGATTGTGGCAGGGGTCCAACCTGTCAGGCGCTCAACAGATCCATGCAACAACATCTTGGTGAGCAACGGCCACATTGGGGACAGTCCAACTCGTCAGAGAAGCGATTGGACCGCAACGACAACTCGGCCCGAACCTGACTGACCACAAAGTCTTGCCCACCACAGAGTCTTGCTCATCAAAGAATCTTGGTGAGCGAGGTTTCCTCTGGCAGAGACCCCTCAGGTGGCGGACGCTTCGCGGCTTGGGGCGGAGGACCTGGCACCGGGCGTGGGGGCCTGGTCTTGGCCTGCCGACTCGTCTCCCTCCTCCAGTGGCACCTGACCGGTTGCGTAGCTAATGAGCACTTCGGCGATCCTGGGATCAAGCTTGATGACCATCGACCGCAAGACGATTTCGCTGATGTGCGCGGCCAGCCGAATTTTTTCGACTTGCTCTCCCTCGGTTTGGAAATAGGTCAACCAGTAGGTGCCCTTGCGTTGTCCTTCAATGGGGTAAGCAAGCTTTCGGTCTTCCCAGAGCCGACTGGCCAGCAGTTCGGCACCGGCCTCGGTGATCAGCTGCCCCACGTGCTCGGCACAACCATTCTGATCTGCGGCGTATTTGTTGGAATCGAGCAGAAAGAGCCCTTCGTAGGTATGAACTGCCAAAGCAAACCCTCTTGCGGAGCCTCGATTGTGTCACAGAAACGACGTAAACAGTCCGAGTCCGTCTTCACAAGAGCGGACCTCAACAATCTCCAAGAGAACCGAAAAACAGTTCTCGCAAACTGATCGAGAAACAGGCCGAGCACCCCGAACAAAGAGTCGCCGCTTTGCCCACCAAGAAATCGCCCTGCAAACCCCAAAGAGCCTCACCAACCGCGGGTTCTTTGGTTGGCCCCTAAGAGACTCTCCGAAAAGCATCCGGCAATCCACTGTGTTGTGGAGCCCAAGTCATGGTGCAACACGATCCAGGTGGATTCCGGTGCTTTTCGGACAGACTGTAAGAGTCTCTTCTGCGACTCAGTTCAACGGATCTTGCACGGGTAATTCCTCGCGAAACGCCTCAGAAAAGTCTTGAAAGCAAAATTCCTGAAAGCCATTTCGTTGGACTGTCCCCGATGTGGCCGTTGCCCACCAATGTGTTGTTGCATGGATCCGTTGAGCGCCTGACAGGCTGGGACCCTGCCATAATCTCGCCCAGTCGAGTTAGTTGAATTTGTTCATGCAGGCCTCGAGGCCTTCGGCGACCCAAACTTCCACGGCATCGGCGGCGAGTTGAAGGCTGATGTCGATTTCCTCTTGTTGTGCTTTAAGAAACCGTCCCAACACGTAGGCGGCAGGGTCTTGTTGTCCTGGGGGCCGATCAATGCCGATACGCAGTCGCGGGAAGTCTTGGGAGCCCAACATCTGGATGATACTGTTCAGGCCGTTCTGGCCACCGCTGGATCCTCCCGGGCGGACTCGCAGCTTGCCGCAAGGCAAGTTGAGATCGTCACAGACGACCAATAGATCCTCAAGTTCGAGTTTGAAGAAACTGACAGCCTGTTGGACACTGCGACCGCTGAGATTCATATACGTGTGAGGTTGCAGCAGCAACACCTTGTCTGATCCCAGCCGGATCTCGGCAGCCTCCCCCTGATAGGCTTGTTTGGACCCACTGGCCCCATGGCGTTGTGCCAGAATCTCCAAAACCTCAAAGCCGACGTTGTGACGTGTATTCTCATATCGAGGACCAGGGTTGCCCAGCCCAACTACCAATTTCATGGCAACTGCCTCAACGAGCCTCCAGATTTCACTGGCACTCAGAAGGACGCTTATTCCTCGGTGGTCTCAGGCTGCTCGTGGGCAGGATGGCAGGTGACCATGACCGTCTCAGATGGGGTGAGCAACTTGGCTCCTTTGGGAAGTTCCACCTCGGCGGCAGTCAGCATTTGCTCTAATTGCAGATCCTTCACGTCCAGCCGTAGCGTCTCCGGAAGATCCATCGCCGGACAAGCGATTGTCAGCTCATGGACGACCTGCTCAAGGATTCCTCCAGCAGCCCCCGGTGCCTCCCCATACAGCTCCACCGGGACGGTCACCTCCTTGCGTTCCTGGCGGCTGGCACGCTCAAAATCCACATGCAGGATTTGGGAAGCAAAGGTATCCCATTGCAAATCCTTGATCAACGCAGCTTCATCCACAGCACCGGTGAGTTGGGCCGCTCGCCCCCCGCGGTGCACGAACATCTCAAACTCGTGGGCCTTGAGCTTCAGATTGACATTCTCTTCGCCATGGCCGTACAGGATAGCTGGGATGTATCCAGCATCTCGCAGCCGACGGTTGTTCCGTTTTCCCACCAACTCACGCAGTTCCACCTCGATGTTGTCTGTCTCGCTCATCTTACTTGCTCACCAGCACAGGAACGCCACTGAGTTGATCCCAATAGGTTGACCTCACGGAGTTGACGCCATCCCATCGACGCCAGCCAACGAACGCACGCAAACGAAAATACCCTTGCCAGCGGTCCCCAAGAATCGTCACCCTCCAACAAACACTCTGCAACGCCGCTTGCCTGCGGGTTTTCTTGAAGATCTTTTCAAGGGTGATGAACGATTGTGATCAACTCCACGTGTTGGTCAGTTGGAAACCAACGATCAGCCGGTCGGAGGTGGAGATGGTCACACGGGGAAGCGGTTCTTCACAGGGTTGGTGCAGAGGAGCAGTCGCATCCTGGAGTTGAAGTCGCTAACAATTTTCATACGCGGAAAGGTTCTTGATCGATCAAAGTCGAAAACCCTCGTCGCTCGGGCTTCCGTCCTCAGTTGGGAACCTTTCTGGGTCCTTCTTGTTTGGAGAAACCAACCCAAGTTTGGTGTGGTTTCTGGTGTGGTGATCCGGTTATGTTGTCAGAAGTTGTGTCCAATGGTACAGCATTGAACTTTTGATGCCCGTCAACACTGGAGGTCCCACGACAAATCGATCCCGACAATTGTGCCAGATCGGCCAGAAAGCACAAGGCGTTCGGCCTGAGATTTTCCCATCCAGAGAAAGCGGGAGTCTGGCCTATTCTCCATGGTAAAGCGTGGTTTCGCTCAGGGTCTCTTGGCAGCGGTCGTGTCTGGCACCCTCACAACGCCCTACCAATGGGAACCTAGAGTTGTTGAACTTTGACAAACTGGACGGGGGAAGTGCAAGCCACGCTCTGAGGGATCGCTGGCAGCATCGGCTGCCGGCAGGTACCATCAAAGCTTGGCGGAGGCCAGGTTGCTTGAGAGTTCTGATTGTCTTGAGGAGCTCCAGCTCCTGAACATTCCCTCAGGCGAAATTGTCAGACCAGCGAGAAAGCGTCATCTTCGCAACAGTCGAATCGTTCCAGTGCTGCTGGAGGTCAGGTGATTCCGGTTGGCCGGCACTGTTCCACTGGCATCGCTTCTTTTTCAGCGTGATCACTCTCAAACTGCGGATCACTCTCAAACTCTTAAGGAGGCCTCTTCATGATCTCTGCTTCGTTGCCATCCTCTCGTCTTCTTTGGCTAGGCCTTGGGCTCCTGCTTGGCTTGACCGCCAGCGCCTTCTGGCCGCAGAGCCCAGTCCACGCCGTGGCCACCGACCGCTACGAAAACTTTGCCATCTGCACCGCTGTTGTGGACAACGATGGCTCAGAAGGATTGTTCGTCCTGGACAACCTCACCGGCGACTTAAAAGGATTCCTTCTCAACGGCCAAACCGGGAAGTTCGCCTTTAGTGCTAGCAAAAACATTATGGGTGATATGGGCATCGCTCCCAATCAAAAGCCCAAGTTTCTGCTGGTGACCGGAAACATGCGGGTGCGGGCTGGTGGTGGCCGCATCCGTGGCTCAAACTCCGTGCTCTACGTCGCTGAGCTGACCACAGGGCGTCTGATTGCTTACACCCTGGTGGCCACTGGTCGTGCTGGCGTTGGCAACCAAGGCGGAACTTTTGGCTCTTTGGATATGGTTCAGTTCCGACAGGTTCAAGTCCGTCCCCAAATCGGTGCTGGGGTGCCTTAAGTTCTCACACTCCTGAAGCCGTTGGGTCTCTCTGAGCAAAGTTCCGCAAGAGCCCTGGCCACAGCAAGAGCCCTGGCCGCAGCAAGAGCTCTCGCCACCGCAAGAGCCCTGGCCGCAGCAAGAGCCCTGGCCGCAGCAAGAGCCCTGGCCGCAGCAAGAGAAGGAGCACTGGCAACGCCCTTTTGGCCAACAGGAGGGTGGGCCAAAGCCCTCTCGCTGCACAGACCTTTGTGCTGGGCACGACTTCAACTTGGTTTTCAGCGGCCGGCCTGGTCCTCCAGGTGCGGTCGCTTTTGTTCATTCTTGCCAACAAGCCAACAACTCAAGCGAACCTCATTGCGTTGCGACCCCCCCCCGTGGACTGCGGTGTTGCCCCAAAGCCCTCCAGTCCTCGTCCTCCAACTCGAAAACTCTGATGAACTGCCGGTCTCTTGCCAAACTCCCACAATTCCCAGAAACCCCGCTGGTCTTGATGCAACCAAAAGCAAGGCTTAGGCCAGTTGAAACTGGGCCGGTTGAAACTGGGCCGGTTGAAACTGGGCTGGTGTTCTGTGGGCTGGTGTTCTGTGGGATCTTGATCTTGGTTGTCGGTTCGCCACGACTTGCCCAAGGTGCGGACAAACACATTGTGCGGACCGACCCTCTCCCTCCAACGGAGCAACGGAGGAAATTCCGCCTGCCCTCGGGGTTTACGATCCAACTGGTCGCCAGCGAGCCGGAGATCCAAAAACCTCTCAATCTCCGGTTCGACGCCGCAGGACGCCTCTGGGTCAGCGACACCACCGACTACCCGTTTCCCGCCTCCAAGGGCCAACCCGGTCGCGACACCATCAAGGTGCTCACCCTCGACCATCGCACAGGCCGTGCTGTGACCATCAAAACGGCCATCCAGGGCCTGACGATCCCCACAGGGATTCTGCCGCCTGCCAACCCCTTGCCTTCTTCGAAGAACTCAGCGCCAACAAGCACCCCCAAAAAAAGCACGTCGCCTGAGGATTCCTCAACAAGCTCGATTGTCTTCAGCATCCCGGCGATCCAGCGGTGCAGCGATGCCGATGGAGATGGGCTCTCCGAGACCAAAACACAGTTGTTCGGCCCATTCGGACAGGACGACACTCATGGCCTGAACAACGCCTTCACCCTATGGGTGGACGGTTGGGTCTATGCCTGTCATGGTTTTCGCAACCACTCTCGAGTCGCTGGAACCGACGGGCATTTCGTGCAGATGCACTCGGGAAACACGTACCGGTTCCGACCAGACGGAAGCCGTATTGAGCACCTCACCTTCGGCCAAGTCAATCCCTTTGGCCTATCTTTTGATCCCTGGGGATATCTGTATAGCGCGGATTGCCATAGTAAGCCGGCCTATCAATTGATCCCGGGGGCATATTACCCGAGCTTTGGTCGGCCCCACGATGGCCTCGGGTATGGGCCAGAGCTGATCAGTCATAGCCATGGCTCAACTGGGATCGCTGGGATCGCCTATTATGCTGCCGAACACTTTCCTCAGGGCTACCGTGACACTTTGTTTCTTGGCAACCCAATTACTAATCGGCTCAATCATGACAGACTGCAGAGTCGGGGAGCCAGTTACCGAGGCCTGGAGGAGCCGGACTTCCTGCACTGCGACGATCGTTGGTTCCGGCCAGTGGATGTGCAGCTTGGCCCCGATGGAGCCCTCTATGTGGCCGACTTTTACAATCGCATCATCGGTCACTATGAGGTGCCGCTGACTCATCCAGGACGGGATCGTCACCGTGGCCGGATCTGGCGGATCGTCTACACCGGCGGAAGCCAAACGCCTCCCTCCCTGCCCGACTTGACAGAACTATCCGACCAGGAGCTGCTCGAGGAGCTTTCCCATCCGAATCTGACCAGACGGGTCCTGGCCACCAACTTGCTGGTCAGCCGTTCTGATAGAGCAGGCTGGAAATCCCTGCGGGAATCTGTCTGCCAGTTGCTGCAGGCCTCAGCTGCGGTGCAGCCATCGCCAGCTGCCGCGCGGCAACGTGCCCATCTCTTGTGGGTTTTGCACCGCACCGGTGGACTCGACCTCCAGTTGGCCCGGTCTCTGAGAGAAGACCCATCACCGTTGGTCCGCGTTCATCTGTTGCGGATCCTCGGTGAGGGGCTAGCACAAGGGCAGTACCAGTTAAATACCGTGCTGCAACAACTCCTCCACAACAAACTGGCCGACAGCAGCCCTCATGTCCGCCGGGCAGCGGCCGGCGCTTTGCGGAACCATCGTTCGCCTGAGTCCATCCTTCCGCTGGTTCAATGTTGGGCAGCGACTCCCTCCCAGGATACCCATTTGGTGCACGCCACCCGTCTTGCTCTCCGGGATCAACTGTTAGCCCCGGACGCTTACGCTGCAGCGGGGCGGGTCCTCTTTGACCATCCGAAGCATCGCAGACGGCTGCTGGAGGTGAGTTTGGGAGTCAAATCCGCGGAATCGGCCGCCTTTGTGCTCGACCAGCTCCGCCACCTTGAGACAGTCGGACCACGCGATCCGGAGGCCCTCGCCCATGCCCTCCGCTGGGCTGCTGAGGATCGCCTGAAGGCGGTCTACCAACTGGGACAGCGATGGCTTGTCGCACATGCCGATCGGCGGGAATCCCTTTTGCTGGCCCTACAACGGGCTGCCTTGGAGCGACGGTTGACCCTCCCCGGGCCAATCCGCCAACATGGGGTCTCCCTGGCCAGAGAACTGCTGACCGACCCGGACCAGGCCGCTGTAGCTCGGGGTCTGGAGTTCGTTCGCCAACTTCACCTCACCGAGGTCCTTCCTCTGGTCGCTCAACTGGCCCAAGCCGAATCGCGGTTTCCCCAATTGCGTGCTGCGGCCTTGGAGCTCTGCTCCATGGACCCGTCAGATCGCTGCGTTCATTTGCTCTGCGAAGTCATTGGCAATCCTCGTGAGGCGATTCCCTTGCGGCAGAAAGCTGCCGGGGTGCTTGCCGGCCTGAACACAGAACGAGCCCGGGGTGAACTGCTGCGTTTGCTTCGAGACGCGCCCACGAGTTTGGGAATCGAGATCGCCGCTGGTTTAGCGGCCACCCGACCGGGAGCTGACCAACTTCTGGAAGCGGTTCAAGCAGGACAGGCCTCCGTTGGGTGGCTTGGGGAACGGACGGTGGCCACTCGGCTGCGTTCCCATGGGCCTGCTTGGGCAGAACGGCTCCAGGAAGCGTTGGCGAGCTCGCCTCCTCGGAACGATCGGCTGGCTGAGCTGATCCGCAAACGCCGCCGGGGATATCCTCAGGCGAACCCTGATCCCAAGAAAGGTCGTCTTCTCTTTCAGAGGACCTGCGCGGGTTGCCATCGGTTGGATGGTCAGGGGGCCAAGATCGGCCCAGAGTTGGAAGGATTGAGCCGGCGTGGCTTAGACCGTGTTTTGGAAGACGTTCTGGACCCCAGCCGCATCGTGGATCAGAACTTCCGCACGACGGTCTTGACGACCAAGGATGGAAAGCTCGTCAGCGGGCTCTTGTTGCGACAAGAAGGCAACCTCTTGCTGCTGGCAGACCAACAAGGGCGAGAGCTGCGGATACCCTCCGGCGAAGTTGAGCAACGCACCGTCAGCCTCCTCTCCCCGATGCCCGCCAATGTGGCGGACCTGCTGACCGAAACCCAGTTTTACGACTTGATGGCCTATCTGCTCCAAAACAGGGCACAGACCTCCAAAGACGAACCTCAGCGGAATTGACCCCGGCCTGCTACATCGCTTCTGGGTCGCCGGTCGACAGCCGTGCCTGCGGTTGCTTGAGACGACCGCCTCGTCTCAGTCCATGGGTCAGCAATACGCTCAGCGTGGGTGATCCAGGACGCCTCTGGGACTCAACGGCCAGCTGTTCAGTCCTGCTGATTCCTGCTGTCCGCGACTGTATAATACCAGAGGATTCCGTTCGCTTCTTGGCACACATTCCCACATGTCTGACCACTGCAGGCATCTTGAGCCACCCCCCAGCAACCGACCACCGTTGATCGTTTGCAGCGCGTTGAGCGTTACCGCTTTTGGCAAGATCGCTTTTGGCAAGATCGCTTTTGGCAAGATCGCTTTTGGCAAGATCGCTTTTGGCAAGATTACTGAGTTCAACGGTTGTAGATCCGGGCCAAACCACACCGGTTGGGGTGAGATGCAGATTGACCTGTGAGGATCCGTTTGAGGCGAACGTTCATGGTTCAGCCGGTCTGCCAAGTCTGAAAGCCCACCTCCCGGGTTTTGCAAAAGCGGAGTGCACGGCCGCAGGGCAACCGGCCCATGAAGGCACATGGCAAGCCCAGCCAGCACCGCCGGGCGGATCCCTTCACGCGGTGTTTGGTTGACGCTTGTCCCTTCAGAAAGGATGAGAAGTCACGATGGATACCTTCGGAACAGGCCAACTGCAAACGCTCATCGATGAGCAAACTTCGCCTTGTGTCACTGTGTATCTGCCAACCCATCCAACAGGCGAGCAAGGGCAGCAAGATCGCCTGCGGCTGAAGAACTTGCTGCAGAAGGCTGAAGTCGAACTCTCCGAGAACTGGCTTCGCCCTGCGGAAGCTCGAGAGCTGCTGGAGCCAGCACGTGACCGATTGGCCGATGCGGTCTTTTGGACCAAGCGAAGCCACGGATTGGCGATCTTTCTTGCTCCCGGCTCATTTCACTGCTACCGGCTGAGACCGACCTTTGAAGAGCTTGTTTTTGTCAACCGTCGGTTTCATCTCAAGCCTTTGATGCCGCTTTTGGAAGGTGGGGATCACTTTATGGTCTTGGCGCTGAGCCAGAACAAAGTGCAGCTGTTTGATGCCTCACGTTGGACGATTGAGCCTGTCGATTTGGGAGAGGTGCCCACCAATCTGAAAGACGCCTTGAACCACACACAGACCGAACGCGGCTCGCAAGTTCACTCGGCTGCACGCGGAGGAGAAGGCAAACAGGGGGCTGTCTTCCACGGCCAAGGCGGCCAACCGGATACCCGTAAAGAGGAGCTGCTGCAGTTCTTCCGAGTCATCGACTCAGGGCTGCAACCGCTTTTGCGAGAACAGAGCGTCCCGCTGCTGCTGGCTGGTGTAGAGTATCTGCTTCCTCTTTATCGGGAAGTGAGCAGTTACCCTCACCTTGTTGAGAAGGAGCTGACGGGCAATTTCGATTACGTCTCAGCGCAGGAGATCCACCGCCAAGCTTGGCGGCTGATAGAGCCCACGCTGCAGCACTCACGCGATCAGGCCTGGGCGAAGTATCGCCAGATGGCCGGAACGGGAAAGGCCTCTGACGACCTCTCCCAGATCTTGCCTGCCGCCTACCAAGGAAAGATCGAGACGCTGTTTGTCGACCTCCACGTTCGCAAGTGGGGCCTGTTCCATGATCAAACAGCCGCCGTCGAGCTTCACGAAGACCCACAAACCGGCGACGACGATCTGCTCGATCTGGCGGCCACTCAAACTCTTTTGCACCGCGGTGCCGTTTATCCGCTCGACCGAGGGCAAACGCCACAGCAAGAGCCTGCCGCTGCTGTCTTTCGCTATTGAGGACACTCCCTCGATAGCCGTCACTTCGGCAGTTGCCTCTGGCAAGTCAGCGTTGTCGGCACGTTGCTGGGATTTGCGACTTTTCAGACAGACTGTCGATGCTTGGCTTTCATTGCATCGGATGATTCCGGAAAAACTCCCACATCTGATCGTTCACGTCTGCCTTGTGTCCCCAATAGTGGACGAGATTCTCGATCTGCAACAACGTGACGTTGTGGCCCGCCTGCTGATACCGAGCTTGCGCCTGAATTGACTGACTTAAGGGGATGACCTGATCTCTGGTGCCATGGATCAGCAGGACCGAGTATTTCCGTGATGCATCCATGTGCGATGCTAACCAACTTGCTTCAGCGGAGTGTGGAGCAATTGCCGCGATGTGTTTGCTTCTCTTGCTGGCCAGCCAGTGAGTGAAGTTGCCGCCGCTACTAAACCCAGTCGCGTAGACGCGATTGAGATCCACATTGTACTGGCTGGTCAAACTCTCAAAGAGAACATCGAAGAAAGCTAGGTCATCCGTTGCTTCGTCTTGCTTCCAATAGAATCCCTTGGCATGGGGATAAACAATCATCAATTGCTGCTTTCTGGCCAAGGCGTCAAGCCTGGTCAAGCGGTGCATTGACTCCTTGTTGTAAGCCAGACTCCCATGGAAGACAAACAGCAAGGGAACCGCGCGATCGGAACGGATGGTCCAGGGTGCCGCAAGTCGGTAGGTTCGTTCGACTCCCTCAATCACCAGAGAGCGTTCCGCAAACACTCCGGTAGGTCCACCACGCCCCCAACTCTCCCGGGGCGGAACTTGATCGCCATTTTGGCCCCACAAGCGACCGGCGGCGACGGACCCAACATTAAGGTCCTCCCCGGGCGTCTGCCGAACTAAGTTCTCCTCAGACAGGTTATCTTGAGGCTGTGATGGCCGGCTGGCCGGCCCTGCGGCATTCTCGCGGAGATCAGTATCGTTCCGCAGAGAAACGGATCCCTGCCGAGGGGTCTCCAGCTCCGTCGTCAGCAGCGCCGCGGTTCCCACAATCCCCAGCCCTAAGGCGATTCCCACAGCCAATGGCAAGGGCTGGATCGATCCCCGGAAAGATCTTAACAGCTCGTAGGAAGGATTCGAGGGACGATAATTCGTGGGAGTATGGTGAGGAAGGGTCATGTGTACTCGTCGAGAGAGACTGCCCCGCATCAAGTCAAGTCGTCCTGCAAGAAAATCCAAGGGTAGGGAGATCTTTCAGCAGGACCCCCGACACTTCCAAGCCAACAAACCACTCCATTCCCCTTCCCCAACTGGTGATCCTCGGAAAGCTCTTCGACGCGTTTGGAGGCTGAAAATCCTGACTGTCCGCGATTCCGTCTTCGGTCGAAAACTTTCTTGAGGCTCAACAAAGCTCTTCCGCAACAGACAAGGCATTTTTCAAGAGCCTTCTCTTGGCCAGAGCCGCCAAAGGATGATCTCACCCTCAGCAGTTCCACCAGCAAAGGCTCTCTTAGAAAAAACCAGATCTCGGCGATGCTCTTCTCTGCCCCAATCGGATTGCGGCCCCTGAACGTCTTAGGCACTGGGAGCCAAGCAACAGAACTCGCCCTGTGGCTCAGCAAGTGCATCGCCACCTATCACGGATTCAACCCAGTTGCCCAAACCCTCTTTGCACCCATCGAGTCGCAACCCAAGAACATCCCGAGATGATGGTTTTCAGCCCGGCCTGCACAAGAAAGATTAGTACAATCTTAATCCGGATCTCACAAAAAAGGGAAGTGTTGGTGCCCCACAAAAGGCAGTCTTTTTCACAACCGGTGGGGTGGTACGTTTGGAGGGGCTTAAGGAGGTCGTCCAGGCCGGACTCGCGGCAGTTTTGATGAGCGGCCTGACTCTGTGAATAGGTTGCTCAGCGCAAAAGCAGAGGTTTTTAGGCAGGGATTATGCTTACAATGACTTAGTTCTGCTTGGGGGCAGGGTTTTCCAGGATGCCACGGACGGCCTCCACAAGTTGGGCGCGGCTGACGGTCTGACTGCTGCCATCAGCGAGGTTTTTGATTTGGATTTGACCAGCGTCGAACTCGTCGGGGCCGGCAATCACGGCAACCCGAAATCCTCGTCGGTCGGCATATTGCAATTGCTTGCCAAGCTTTTTGGCTTCCGGGTAGACCTCCGCTCCCACGTTGGCTTTGCGGAGTTGGTCGGCAACGGCCAGATAGTCGGTCAGACGGCTGGCATCGAAAAACGGGACAAACACCGGGGCTGGGGTTGCCACTTTCTCGACTTTGCCCAGGTCTTCCAGGGCAGCCAGCAGACGATCCAGGCCCAGCGAGGCCCCGACGCCGGGCAGCTGTTGTTTGGTGTACAGTTCGGCCAAGTTGTCGTAACGTCCGCCAGAGCAGACGCTGCCGATTTGGGGGAGCTCGCTGAGGAAGGTCTCATAAACGGTGCCGGTGTAATAGTCGAGCCCACGAGCAATGGAGACATCCAACTTCAGACGCTCTTCGGGGACGCCGACCGCTGCGGCTGCAGCGGTGAGTTCTCGCAGTTTGGCCACTCCCTCACAGCCTCGCTCACTGCCAACCAGCAAGCTCTCCAATTGGCCGAGCATCTCCGCGTTGGTTCCGGCGATGCCCGCCAACTTGAGCACCTCAGCCCCCTGGTCCTCCGTTGCGCCCGCCTCGGCGACCATCTCAGCTTGAACTTTCTCTGGGCCAATTTTGGCGAGTTTATCCAAGGCCCTCAGAATCGCGGCGGACTGATCCGCCAGGCCGAGTTTCTCCAGCAGACCGTTGAGCACCAGGCGGTTGTTCACGCGAATGGAAAACTGCTCAACGCCCAAAGCCAGGAACAGATCGTGGATGACCAGGGCTGTTTCGATATCTGCGGTGTTGCTGGTCGTCCCGATGGTGTCAAAGTCACACTGCACAAACTCCCGGAAGCGTCCTCGTTGGGCTTTCTCTCCACGCCAGACCGGGGCAATTTGGTACCTCTTAAAGGGTGTCCCCAACTTGGTGATGTACTGTGCCGAAAAACGAGCCAGTGGCACCGTCAGATCGAACCGCAAAGCCACATCGCGGCCACCATTGTCTTCGAAGCGATAGAGCTGCTTGTCGCTCTCGGAACCCCCTTTGCCCAACAGAATCTCGGTGTGTTCAAGCGCCGGAGTATCAATCGGGGCAAAGCCGTAACTGCGGTACACCCGTCGGGCGGTCTCGATCAGCCGCTCCCGCGGATTCATGACCTCCGGGAGGTAATCCCGAAATCCAGAAAGAATCTTCGGGGTGATCAGGGTTTTCTCGGGCATCGGCGTCGAGGTGGTCCGGAGGAAACTGTGGTCGGCCTAGTATGAGCGTCACAATATCAGAGACCCCTGGTTGGCCGGAAGGTTCGATTTTGCCAGCCAAACCAGCAGCCTTGCTCCGCGAGAACCGAACCGGCGAGCCGGAACTGCCAAGCTGGAAGAACTGCCAAGCTGGAAGAACTGGCAGCCTGGAAGAACTGGCAGCCTGGAAGAACTGGCAGCCTGGAAGAACTGCCAAGCTGGAAGAACTGGCAGGCTGACATGGTCAGTGGGCCGATTGCAGCACAACAAAGCCAACGAACTGACCTGTTGGGCTTTGCTCGGTGTTCTGCAAGTTGTCCACACGAGCCGAAGGAGGGCCCTGCCGTGACCAAGCCAGTAACTGCTCGATTGCCCCGGCAGGTCCCTCAGCGACGAACTCCACCTGGCCGCCAGAAAGATTTCTCACCCACCCCTGCAATGCAAGACTCTCGGCTTGTCGACGAGTTGCAGCCCGAAAACCCACACCCTGGACACGCCCCATGAGGAGCACTCGGACGCTTCGGACTAAGGGTGGATTCTCCATCACCAAAAGAGGCTCCAAGGGAAAGCGTGGGCTCCGTTGCAAAGAGCATGCTTTGGTGCAAAGAGCATGCTTTAGTGCAGAGAGCATGCTTGGTTGCAGAGAAGACTCTGGGCGTGCACAAAGGTGCCGACTGACTACAACAAGCCGGGGATTGGCTGGGCCTGATCGATCGCGCGGACAGCATCAACGGGCAGCCCGCGGACCACCCGCAATGTCCCAACATCAAAAAGGGTGTGCATGATGGTCGCCATCAACTGATCCGGCCGGATCGGATCGGAGGCAGGGATGCTGACGCGTGCGTCGGATTCCCCGATGACCTGCCCGGTTTCAATCCCGCCTCCGGCCAACACCAAGGGGCAGAGATTGCCCCAATGGTCACGGCCGAGTTTCTTATTGATCTTGGGGGTGCGGCCGAACTCCCCGGTTACCACTAAAAGGATTTTGTCCGAGAGACCACGGCGGCGAACGTCTTGCAGGAATCCGCTGACGGCTTTGTCAACAGCCGGCCCCAACACCGGCATCCCGTCGTCGATGCCCAAGGCATTGCCGTGCATGTCCCAACCCCCGGAGCTGACAGTGACAAACCCACAGCCAGCTTCACACAATCGCCTGGCCAAGAGCATCTGCTTGCCCAAAGCAATGGGATGGAACCGCTGGGTGTTCTTGCGTTTCCGCTTCAGCACATCCTTGGGGATCTTCATGTGGCTGGTGTCATACAATTCCAAGGTTTCCGGGCTCTCTTGAGAGATATCAAACGCCGAAGCAACGCCACCCAGGAGAACCTCAAAAGCCTGCTGGTTGAACCGGTCGTAGCTGGCCAGGGCATCGCTGGCCTCGATTTGCCGACGCAGTCCATCAAGCGACTGCATCAACCCTCGGCGGTCATCCAAACGACCTTGGGAAATCTGCAGCTGCATGTTCTTCTTGACTTGCCCGCCGGCACTGGGATCGAAGGCCTGGTAGGCCCCGCCCAAACTTCCACTGAAGGCGATTCGCCCGCTGGAGGTCGCCAGCTTTCGGTATTGACTGCCGACGGCCGCGGGGTTGGCCAACACGTTGCTGGGCATTCCGGTGTGAGGGTGGTTGTTGCCGGCAAGACGGGCGTACAGCGATCCGAGGCTGGCTTGGGCTGGATTGCCTCCGGAGGAAACCAATTGGCTGGCGCTGGCGTGGCTGGAGTTTCCATGATGGAAGCTGCGGACGACGGCAAGCTGGTCGGCCAGGCGAGCCATCCGCGTAAAGTGGTGGCCAAAGGTGACGCCGGGCAGGCGGGTGGATGTCTCGCCGAACATGGCCCGGTATTCCCCAGGCGCAGTCATCTTCGGATCGAACGTCTCCACATGGGTCGGTCCTCCTTGCAAGAACAATAGCACAACGGCTTTGTCCTTGACGTGGGCAGGAAAGCCACCTGAGCGTGTCGCCTGAGTTTCTTCGGCGGTGGCCAACTGGCTCTTGGCCGAAAGCAATTGGGCTAAAGTCAGACCGCCCAGGGACAAAGTCCCTACACGAAGCACCTCGCGACGGCTGAGCCCCTCGCAATCCCGATATTCGCTGCCAGTGACAATATTGAGCATTGCAACATCTCCACGATCAAGTTGGCTCAGCAAACCGTTGCTGAGGCGACTGCCGCAGATCGTCCCAAAGAAGGCTCGGACAGATGATCCGAAACAATCTCTCAAACAGTCCAGCACAGCAGCCGTCGGCGGCCTTTGGTTGGTACGGGTGGGCCCCAAAGTGACCCCAACCAAGGCAATCGACTCGCGCCTTACAGGTCACCGCCCGCCAGAGAACGAAAACGCGCCTATCGTAAGCCGCACCACCCCAACGATTCAACACTTTTTTATGGGTTCTTCATTCCCTCGGGTGGTCCCCTGAAAACTATTTAGTGATTTGGTCTAGATTTGGAGGGCTCTCGGGTTGGGTACTATTCTGCTGTGGGGAGACCCTGTTGAATCCGTTGCACGAGATGGGCGAACGCGTCGATGAGCTGGCCGAGCTGGCTGTGGGAGGTTTGGCCTTCGGCGGCGGCCTGGAGGGCGGCAGCCTGGAGTGTGAGGTCAGGGTAACCATACATGCCGCCGGCGCCTTTGATTTGATGGGCCAGATGGGCGAGCTGTTGGCGATCTCCGGACTGCCAGGCCAAGCGAAGGTTTGCAACACGCTGGGGCAGTTCGGAGACATAGAGCCTCAGAATGCCGAGAAACTCCTGGTCGTCTTGATACTCGCTGGGCAGCGGCTCATTCATCGACAGCCTTCCTGCAACTACCTAACTAAGGGGATCCTCAGCAATGATCGACCTGAGCCTGATGGCCGTTGCGATCGGTAAGCCTGATTGATTGTCGAGGACGATTGTTGCGACCCCATGAACGCTGGCAGCATGAGCTGGCAGATCGATTGTGGCGGACAATCGGGCTGACCAAGGGACAGCGTCTCAGGTTTCCGGGCGGATGGTTGGTCTTGGCGGATCGTTGCTCGCATGATCGCCGGTGAGGCAATGGCCCAGCAAAGAGGCCAGCCGGGGAAAGTCGACAGGCTTGGTCAAGTAATGGTCGCAACCTGCTGCCAAGCACTGCTCCCGATTCCCCGGCTGGTCATTGGCGGTCAAGGCAATAATGGGCCCAGCAAACCCAGCTTGACGAAGCTGCGTGGTCGCCGCTCGGCCGTCGAGTTGGGGCATCTGAATATCCATCAACACCACATCAGGACTCTCGGCTAAGGTACGCTCCACAGCCGACTGACCATTCTCGACTAAGGCAACGCTGAAGCCCCAGCGGACCAAATGAAAATTCAGAACCCTCTGATTATCCTCATTGTCATCTGCCAAGAGAATGTGCCCCCGACAGTTGCTAATATTCTGTCTTAACTGGGATTGACCACTTGAGAACACAGCTCGCAATTGCCTCTCCGATTCGATCCACGGAAGGGTTCTCGCCCAGAGTTGGCGAAACCTCCCTGTCGCCCTTGGTGGAAGACCGTGGCCACTTCCAGCGGTGCCACCCAGAGAGTAAAGACCTGGTCGCTTGAGGACTGCTTTGTTCGTTTCCGGCTGACCGAGGCGGTTGCTTTGCGGCGGAGTCAGCTCAAGGCCCTGAGCAGACTGTACCGGTGCCCGGAACGCCCGCTGGAGCCAAGCCAGAACGCCATAGCAAACCTTCGGCAGGAAACCACGCCCAAGAGTCCAGGCCTCGACCAGCCGTGCTGACAACGCCAGCACACGAGCCACCACTGCAAGGAAGAACACTGCAAGGAAGAACACTGCAAGGAAGAACACAAAGGAGACCAGGATCACCAAGGAAACCAGGATCACCAAGGCTTGATGGGTGGAGCGCTCTGCCCAGCCACTCCACCGCGAGGAGCCAATCAGCCAAGGACATGGCAGCCAGGAGGGCCCGTTAAGGGCAAGGACATAATCTGGCAAAAACACGCGCACGAAGGTCACCCTGGTGAAAGGGGACACCGTGGGGATCATGGCCGTCTCCTATCGCAGCCAAGGGCGGGAGAAATTTGAGAGGTTCACCCCGATGTGGGAGCAAACAATCTCACCGTGCAATCCGTATGCCCATCGCGACGGACAAGCATCAAACCGCACACCAGAGAACGCAACGATCAATCCACCGATGCCGTCAGCATGCAGCAACGTGTTGGGGTGGGTCTCGCCATTTTTAGCTTATTGTTCTCCTAGATTTTCTGAAACCCGAACGAATTCGCTCCCTCTTGGGTGGTTGCTTCTCTCAATCCGCAACAAGGCTTTTCAGGCTGACAGAGAAAACCCCCCTCCAGGACAGCCAGCGACCCAACCGTCAGGGCAGGCCGTAGGGGCACTGCATAGTGGTCACCGCGGGTGATGTCGTGGGTGTGAGCATCAGCAACGTGGGCGGGAATTGTCTCAAAGGGGAGTAAGGTGCTTGGTCAACTGCTGACTTCGGTCGGCTGGTCCATCCGGCATCCTTCCAGTTGGACTGGGCCTTTGGGCCTCTTTCTTGCCTGGGGGCGAAGGTTGAACTGGCTTCGCACAACCTGCTTGCCCTGGGAAGTTTCTGTGGCCACCATAAAGACCGCACTGGACTGCTGGGGGCTTTGTTGAGCGGGCGAACGCTCATGAACCGCAGATCAGTTGCAAGCAGATCAGTTGAACCACGGATTCCTGGAGGCCAACGTTTGCTGTGAGTGATTCTCAACCGAGGGAGAGGTCTCCTGCACCCCCTGAGAGTCAGAGGGACTGGCAGACAGTTGGTGCCGAGGGCTTCGATCCCAGCGTTCAGCCGGGGGGTCTGGCAGCACCAGCGGCTCGGCCGCCACGCTTCAGTTGGCCGATGCGGGTGTTTCTAGCGGCGTTTCTCGCGGACATGGTTCTACGCGGGCTGCTCTCGCTGACGCCGGCTGGCGGCGATTGGCCCAAAGAACTGGACATGGAAAGCTACCCTCATTCGCTGCCCTCGCAGGAGGAACTGCGTCAGTGCGAAGCAGGGACCCACCCTCAAGGGCTCAGCTGCTGGCAGCGCTATGCGGTTAGCCTGCAGTCGGCGGGACGGTTTTTGGTGCCTTGGCCCACCGAGAAGACCCGCAAGAAGATCGACTCCGCTGAAGATGTGGGAAAGTACACCCTGAGCTGGCTGAAAAGCCGGATGACCTTCTGCGGCCGAGTGCTGGCGATCGACCAAAAGTGGTCCATGTTTTCCCCGAATGTGGGGGATGACGACACGTTGGCCCGGCTGCGTTTGGTGTACGCTGATGGCAGCCAGCGGGAACACCGGGTCATTTGTGACCCAGGAGATCCGACTTGTTACACCCAGTGGTTTGCGGCCAAATTCACACGGGTTGCCTCCGTGTTGCATTCCGATCGCCTGACTCTCCGCGGATACTGTCGGATGTTGGCACATCGGTTTGGGAAAAACGCGACAGGGTCGCCTCTGGTTCGCATCGAAGTCTTCCAAGTGCACTATCATTACCCGTCCCCAGATGACGACGCCCCGCAGTGGTTGGCCGAGCAGATCGGCCCGCCACCGGACCAGATCGATCCACCCTTCTGGGAGTACGATCCGCGGACTCAGCAAGGACGAAAGCTCCGGGACTGAATGAAAGGCACTGTTGAGCAGATGAACGCTGTGAAGCAGAGAAACGCTGTTGACCAAATCCCGCTGAGCAGACCAAAGCGAAGAAGGCAGAACGAGTGGCTGTATGAGTGAGATCCGCCGGCCGGTTGTTGGCAGTGAGAATTGGTCACGATGGACCAGGTTTTGGCATCAGCCGATTCGAGCAGACCGGCTGGCTGTTGCTCGGATTGTCTTTGCAGGGTTGTTGCTGGCTGATCAGATGGTGCAGTATCTGCCCAATCTGGCCTACTTTTACGGACCGGAAGGAGTGTGTCCTGAGGGGATTGTGGAGGGCTACCTGCTGCGGACGTGGAGATGGACAGCACTGTTCTTTGCCACAGACAACATGCTGGTGATTTCTACAGCCTTTGCGTTCTGGGTGTTGGCGACAGTGGCGTTATTGCTGGGATGGCGGACGCGGCTTGCCTCGATTGTCGTCTGGCTGCTGGCGATGTGCTTTTTGGATCGCAACCCTGACCTGCGTAACAACGGCGACGATCTGTTGCAGATCATTCTGTTTTTGCTGATGATCTCTCCTTGCGGTCAGGTGCTTTCTTTGGATTGGCTTCGCAAACGCCGAATGCGTGAGGCAACACCACCGCTGCAGGGTGCCACCGAGGGACCATTTCCTCCAGGAAGGCAGCAAGACGCCTGGATGCATCCTTGGCCAGTGCGGCTCTTTCAACTCCAGCTTTGTACAGTGTACTTCGTCACCGGGTTGGCCAAGCTCGCCGGGGAGACTTGGTGGGAAGGAGTGAGCGTCCATTACCTGCTGAATGATGTCACTTTAACTCGCTGGTCCTATGCCCAGTTGCCGGTGCCTCTGTGGATGACAGCGCCTTTGACTTATGCCACGCTGATCTTTGAGGTCTTCTTCCCCGTATTGGTCTTCTTCCCCCAAACACGCAAATGGACGCTGTTGTTTGGGCTCTGCTTTCATCTTGGCATCTACGCGGTGATCGAAGTGGGCTGGTTCAGTTTTTACGCCATGGCCATGTATACCGTCTGGATTCCCGATTCCTGGTGGAGCGGCGCGCCCCGCTGATCACTGTTTCAGGACCACCCTCAAGGCACAGAGTTGTGTAAACTGGATCCCGGGATTTCGTCACCTCAAAAGCCCGACACGACTCTTGGAGGGATAGTTCTTTGGCTGCCGATGACCCTAAGACCCATCTATCGGAGTTGAGTCTTCCTGCTGCACACCGGCTGGCTGCTGAACTCCCAGCTGTGAGGCCGCCTCGGTGGAGCTGGCCGGTGCGGGTTTTTGTGGTGGTGTTCGTCTTTGACATGGTTGTCCGGGGGTTTCTTTCGCTGGCCCCGGTGATCGGCGATTGGTCGAAAGAATTCGGCATGGAAAGCTACCCGCATCCGCTGCCTAGCCGGGAGGAACTTCGTCAGTGTGTCGCAGGGACCCATCCCCAAGACTGGACCTTCTGGCAACGCTATGCGGTCAGCCTGCAGTCGGCGGGAAGGTTTTTGGTGCCTTGGCCGACCGAAAAGGTCCGCGAGAGGATCGATTCGGTTCACGACGTGGGCAAGTTCACACTCGCTTGGCTGGAAAGCCGCTTGCGGTTTTGCGAGCGTCTGGTTGCGATCGACCAAAACTGGCCGATGTTTTCGCCCAACGTGAGTGATCGGGATACCTTGGCTCGAATGCGTCTTGTGTACGCCGATGGCAGTCACAAGGAACACCGGCTCATCTGCGACCCGGTGGATCTGACTTCGTATTCTCACTGGTTCCGCGAGAAGTTCCTCCAGATCGCGACTCGGCTCCACCGTGACGGAGCCGCCCGTCTTGGTTATTGTCGGATGCTGGCTCATCAGTTTGGTGAGAACCCCAACGGGTCACCGCTGGTTCGCATCGAAGTCTTCCAAGTGCACTACCGTTACCCGTCCCCAGGTGACGACCCACAGCAGTGGTTGGCCGAGCAAACCGGACCTCCGCCCGACCAAATCGATCCACCCTTCTGGGAGTACGATCTGCAGGCTCAGCAAGGGCGAAAGCTCCGGGACTGAAGGATCAGAGGTTGGATTGGAGAGAACCGTTGACTGGATGACCGCCAAGAAGGCTAACCGAGTGGCAGTATGAGTGAGAGCTGTTTGCAGTGGGTCGGCAGCGAGAATTGGTCACGATGGACCAGGTTTTGGCATCAGCCGATTCGAGCAGAGCGGCTGGCTGTTGCTCGGATTGTCTTTGCAGGATTGTTGCTGGCTGATCAGATGGTGCAGTATCTACCCAATCTGGCCTACTTTTACGGACCGGAGGGAGTGTGTCCCGAGGGGATTGCCGATGGTTATCTGCTGCGGACCTGGAGGTGGACAGCACTGTTCTTCGCCACAGATAACATGCTGGCCATTTATGCTGCCTTTTGGGTGTGGGTGTCCGCAACGGTGGCCTTGCTCTTGGGATGGCGGACGCGGATCGCCTCGATCGTCGTCTGGCTGATGACGATGTGCTTTGTTACCAGGAATATCGACCTAAAAAATGGTGGCGATGATCTGCTTCAAGTGGTGTTGCTGCTCTTGATGGTCTCCCCGTGCGGGCAAGTGCTCTCTTTGGATTGGCTACGCAAACGCCGTCAGGCTCAGCAGCCAGCCCAAGATCAGCCAGTCTCAGTTCAGCCAGTCCCAGTTCAGCCAGTCCCAGTTCAGCCAGTTCAAGACCACCCCCGTGCTGGAACGTCAGGCGACTGGATGACGCCCTGGCCTGTGCGATTGTTTCAGCTGCAACTCTGTGTGGTGTATCTGACTTCCGGGGTTGCGAAACTCTTCGGACGCACCTGGTGGGAAGGGACCAGCCTCCACTACGTGCTCAATGATGTGACCATGACACGTTGGTCTTATGCTCAATGGCCGATTCCTCTGTGGATCACCGCGCCGTTGACTTACTTTACACTCATTTTTGAGGTCTTCTTTCCCCTTTTGGTGTTTTTTCCTCGCACCCGAATGTGGACTCTTCTGGCTGGCCTCTGCTTTCATCTTGGCATCTACGCCCTCATCGAGGTCGGTTGGTTCAGTTTCTACACCATGGCCATGTACGTGGTCTGGATTCCCGATGCCTGGTGGTGCCGGCGCCGGCCAGACTCAGCTCCACAGAAGAGGGACGATCGGCGGTAGCCTAAAAGCTTGAGGCGTTGGGTGAAAGCGAGGATCAGGTGGATGGAGTGTTTCAGCGAGATCAGCGAGGTCTGAATGTCTGCGGGCGATATCCTCTCACAGCTGCAGGGATTCGACTGCCCAGGCTACCGGTTTAATCTCTGCGGATCTCTGCGGTAGGCTTGCGTAGATCTGCCTTGGTGATGTTGACTCTCACTGAGGTTGGGGAAAATCTTGGCTCGTCCGGTTTGTGGAAAAGCTGCGAAATCGCTGGTACCAGTGCCATTTTTGCGTTTTAGACCAGCAAGAAGTTTCCCCAAGAGCAGCAAGCGGGAGAAGCAAAACAATAGCGGCCGATCAGCTCAAGAGGAGTTTTGATCTTGCCGCTTGAGCGAAGCGGTCTCTGGCGGGTTCCGGGAATGCGGCTTGGAAGACTCCGCTATGTGAGAGCCCGGTTTCTCTGCTGAGGCGGCGCATTCAGCAGGACCCGAGCAGGGCTGATGGGGTGGGGCTTTTTGGCTCGGTTGGGGGTCGTCCAAAAAGGCATTGACGGTTTTCACGTAGGTTCGGCCCGAAGGAAGATAGGCTTTGATCAAGTTGAAGTACAAAATGTACCACAAGGCCGCCAGGCCATCCCACATGCTGATCTTCTTGCCCTCTTCGTAGGTGCGGCCATAGTAAGAAATGGGAACTTCGTAGGTCCGAGCACGAGTCTTACAAACGAACGCTGTGATCTCAACCTCCATGCCAAAGCCCCGGCTGCAGAGTTTGAGTGGTTTGATCACCCCAGCGCGGAACGCCTTATAACAAGTCTCGATGTCCGTCATGTTTCGGTTGGTCAACAGATTGCAGAGAAACGTTAGCATCGTGTTGGCCAGGTAATGATAAAAATACAACACCCGAGCCGCCCTGCGAACCAGAAACCGGCTGCCGTAGACAACATCCGCCCGACCTGTGAGAATCGGCGAAAGAACCTCCGGAATCTCGCTGGGATCATACTCGAGATCCGCATCCTGGACAATGATCACATCTCCGGTCGCCGCTTCCAGCGCTGTGCGGATGGCAGCGGTTTTGCCGCGGTTCTTCGGGTGACGCAGCAAGGCAATCCGAGGCTCACCCGCAGCAAATTTCTCAACAGCCGCAACGGTCTGATCCGTCGAGCCATCGTCCACAACAACCACCTCCCGAACAAGCTCGCCCAGATGACACACCTGTTCAAGCACCGTCGTAACGGTGGCTTCCTCGTTGTAAACGGGCACCAGCACCGAGAGGCAGCCAGCCTGCTCATTCATTAGTTCAGACCGTGAAAACTTGGAATTGACATGCTCTGTCGGTTAGTCTTGAGCAACCGCGTGTTGTTGAAGCTCTTCGAGGGAGACGAATTCCAGGGCCGAGATATGTGTCGCTTCCAGGATCACCGGGGGGGCCACACCGGCGAGCAAGGCCTCCTTCCAGCGTGAGGCACACAGGCACCAGCGGTCGCCTGGCTGGAGTCCGGGGAAACCAAACAGCGGGTTCGCAGCGGATAGGTCATTGCCCTGCTGCCTGGTGTAGCTCAAAAACTCCTCAGTGACCCGAGCGCAGACCACATGAACACCCACATCACCTCCCCCCGTGTTGCAGCACCCATCTCGGTAGAAACCGGTCATGGGGTCTGTGCCGCAGGTTTGCAGTTCCTCGCCTAGGACGTTTTTTGCTTTGGCCATCAATGGACCCCAGTTGGTTGGTTGAACAAGTCACTCCTGCCCGAGACGCCGGTTTTCGGTCCAGGCAGTCCAGTGTGGCTCCGGGCTGCACACCGTCAAAGCCAGGCAGATCGCCATCCTTCACCGAAGATCCCAAACAACGTCTCAGCTCCTCCAGGTCAAGCCCTGATCGACAAACCCGAGCTGATCGCAAGACAAACGCGTGGTCGCGGTGAAGGGATTGCCAATGGATCGCCTCACTCTCGTGAGCGAGGTGACTGATCGTTCGGTCTGGGTAGGTCGTTCATGGTGGAGTAGATGTCTCGATGGAGCAAGTCAGCTCCCTGGGCAGAGGGGAGGCCTTGGATTCGCAGGTGAAACACCCGGCAGACTTTCCGCTGAGATATAGTCAGGTGGACGGATTGTCACTCTTGGCCGAGGGCCACCGCAGTGATGGGGTTTTCTCGCCGCTGAATCTCGGCCGAACCGGAGTTTCCCCAACGGTGGTCTGTAACGGTGGTCGGTGTCGCTCTTGAACTCGACTGTTCCAGATTGTGGCAGAGGCCCAACCTGTCAGGCCCTCAACAGTTCCGTGCAACAATATCTTGGTGGGCAACGGCCACATCTGGGACAGTCCAACGACTGCTTTTGGGGAACATTCTTGTTCGTCTAACACGCTGGATAGGCAGAACAACCGCTGATTCCGTAGCCTTTCCACCAACTGGACGAGCGGAGATTTTCCCCAACCTCAGTCAGAGGTCGGTTCCCGGACGGATGGCTTGGTCTGGGTCGATAGGTTGGGTGTCTCCAAAGCGGGCGGCATCCTAATCTGTGGTTGGCCGCCAAGCAACTCAGGGCCCTTGGAGTGAAAGGCCTTGTGTGAGTGTCAGCAAACGAGTGGACAATTCTGGTCGCATGGGGCAAACGGTCCTCGCCAGGTTTCTGACGATTGCACGAGGTCCATCAGACGGAGGCCCGAAGCGTGGCGATTTGTTCTCGAATACGGGCGGCGAGCTGGTCATCGGCCGAGCCAATAGCTCGCAGGAGGCCTTCCGACTCCTGGCAATATCGCCGCAGAAAGCCGACAGGGGCAGCCTGTAGTTCTTCGAGGTTATGGAGACGGTCCTCCAGTTTGACCTTTTGCATCACTCCGGGGGCCCGAGCAAGATAGTCGTGATTCATGGCAATCCGCACCGCTCGTTTCTCACGGCTGTCGACCTGGTGGCTGTATTCGGTCAGCCACCGCACATAGTCAGAAACAATGGGCCCGAACTCTTCAGTCAGCTGTTCGAAGGTGACCTGGCAGTCCTCCACAACGTCATGAAGAAACGCCGCGGCCACGACCGATTCGTCCTGAGCCCATCCGGCAACTCGCCCGGCCACCGCAGCAACATGCGTGAAATAGGGTCGGGGAGGTTGGCTGTATTTCCGAAATTGGCCAGCGTGCGCCTGTGCGGCAAACTGAGCAGCGGAGAGGATCATCTGCCAGGAACCGATATTAGTGGAGGATCACTCGTTTTTCTGGCTCTTCTTTTGGAGGGCGTGCTCGAGGGCTTCTTTGATGGCAGGCACGCGGGCATAAACGTCTTGGTGCTCACGGCAGTAATTCCTCAGTTTGGCAGTCAGCCGCAAAGCCACGCCTTCATGCTGGGCATCTTGAAACAGGTTGGTCAATTCTTGAGGATCCTGCTGCAAATCGATCAGCCAAGGGTGATCTGCAGCGGAAAAGATGAGTTTATAACGGCTGGTGACACAGCATAGCCAGGGAGTTCCAGGCGTGCTGCGAAGAAAGGCCACATCGTCCCAGACGGTCTGCATGTCCAGCAGCAGCGGCGAGGCATCGCGTCCATCAACCGGCCGCTGGAGTTTGATCTGCAACAGCCCCATGACCGTTGGCAACACGTCGACACAAGAGAGCGCCTCATCGATCACTACTCCAGGCCGGATCCGCCCGGGACAAGAGATGACAAAAGGGATTCGAGCAGACCCTTCGTAGGGAACGCCTTTGTTGAGACGCCCATGTTGGCCACAAAGATCGCCATGATCAGAGGTGAAGATGATCAACGTATCCTCAAAAAGATTCTCCTGACTCAGTGTTTCCAAGATCCGCCCAACGTTATCATCAATACATTTGACCATGCCATAGTAAAGAGGCATGATCTTGCGTAACCTCGCAGCTGTGATGTTCGCCGGCCGACCCCAACCAGGAGTTTGCTCAGGATTCTTCTTCAGCGAGGGCGGAATGGGCACCTCGACCTGAGCATACATGGTGTCATAAGGCGCTCGCACCGTATTGGGGCCATGAGGGTCAGGAAGACTCACCATATAAAACCATGGCTCATCACGATGAGCTTTGATGAATTGGATGGCTTTGTTGCAGAGCCAATCGGTCGTGAAGGTTGTTTGGTTGGCACCGTTGAGTGCGTAGGTCGGTTGGCCGCGGTTGTTTCGGCTGCCGACTCTGGGGCCCTGCGGGGTATCGACCAACTGTTTCCAGTGTCCCCGGTTGAACATGAAGCGATTGTCGGAAAAGCCGAATCGGCGAGGTGGGGCCCACTGAGGTTTCCCGGGGCCATCCAGGTGCCACTTGCCTGCGTAGCCGGTGGCATAGCCTTGCTGCTTGAGGAGTTCCGCCAAGGTCACCACTGAACCATCCATGCGAACGTTGTTGGTGACAACCAATGTTTTTTGCGGATAGAGTCCGGAGATCAACGCCGCTCGGGAGGGCGAACAAACCGGAGTGGTCGCATAAAAGCTGGTGCAGAGGGCCCCGTTTTTCGCAATGGAATCAATATGGGGGGTACCAACAATTTTGCCTCCGTAACATCCCAGTGTGCCATAGTGATGCTCGTCGGTATGAATGATCAGGACGTTACGTTTTTTGGCGGTCTGGGCCTGGGTAGTCTGGGTCTGGGTAGTCTGGGTCTGGGTAGTCTGGGTCTGGGTAGTCTGGGTTTGGCCGGCTTTGGAGGAGGGTGCAAAAGCGGCCACTGCCAACAGCGACAGGGACAGCCGGGCGGAGATGGAGGATGGACTCAGCTGCATGGTCATGATTAGGGAGATTGATCGAGGAACAGGTTGCCACGTTGCGACTCTGGGGCTGAGGAGACGCTTCAGTCGATGCCCATCAGGATTGCCTCGTTCCAGGCATGGCATTCCCAAAAACCCTCCCGATACCCAAGAGGATCAACCGCAGCCAGACGTTCTCGAAACGCCTGATGGATCGCTTCGGCTTGCTGCTGGTAGGCCTGATCCCCCAAAGCTTGATCCTCATCAGGATAGCCCTGAAGCAGCGTCGTCCACTGACTGCGAAATTCCTTGTAAGCCAGCAGTGATTCCAGATAGCCCGAGAGACTACTGTTGAAAAACTCGCACTGCGTGGACTCATCGATCAGCTGGGGATAGACCCACCAGATATGCCCGAGGATCTCATCAACGCAGACATAACGTGTGACAAAGAGCGATCCACGAGCAAAGTCGTTGGGAACTTCTCCCAGTACAACGAACCGGCGAAGATCGGCCCACTGATCCAGTGAAGCATTTCCTGTCCCAGGAAAATATGCCCCGATCTGAAAGTCCTCAGCCTCATGGACCGGGACCATCTGAGAAGGCCGGTGGAGAATCTGGACGTTCTCAAACCGCAGTGAGAGGGCCAGTGACTCCTCCGGGCCTGTGGGGAGTCCAACCTCCGTCAACACGGCTGCGTCGGCCGCCCGGAGTGGTAGGGGATCAACGAGTCCGGCGGCAGAACGCTCAAAAAACTCCGCTCCCCAGCGGATGCACAGCGCCTGCAGTGTGTTGGGGGCTGCATACGTCACAATGAAGTCCTGTGGTCCATCGGCAGGGAGAGGCCGAGACGGATCAATTGTGGCTGGCCGTTGGGAACTGGCCGTTGGTAGCGAACCATCGGTGACCCACTCTCTGCAGTCGACGACTGGTCCGTCACCTGTTGTTGCCTTCTGGCCCGGCGACCAAACGATGGCGTCAGTCTACTGGCCAAGCTGCCCAGCATCCACGGCCCGGCCGGAGTCCTCTCGGCTGGAGTTTTCTCGGCTGGAGTTTTCTCGGCTGGAGTTTTCTCGGCTGGAGGTGGGCTGTGCTGGAGGTGTTTTTGGGGTTGGTTCTCTGACGAGAGAGCCAATGAAGTCTTGCAGGCAGGCAACGCCAGATTCTTCAATCGCTTGAGGCAATTTGTCCAGCACTCGCATCGACAAAGTGGGATCGTAGAAGTTGGCTGTGCCCAGCTGAACGGCCGAGGCTCCAGCGACAAGGAACTCCATGACGTCGTCTAGAGAGCCGATTCCGCCGGCTGCGACAATCGGGATGGGCACTGCTTGGGCGACCTGATAAACCCAGCGAAGGGCGATCGGTTTGATGGCAGGTCCGCTGAGCCCGCCGAACACATTGCCGAGCCTGGGCCGTCGGCGACGCCAGTCGACGGCCAATCCCAGGCACGTGTTCATGATCACGACTGCATCAGCTCCCGACTGGGCCGCCGCTGCAGCGATCACTCGCATGTCGGTGACATTGGGGGAGAGCTTGGCCAGCAGCGGATGGTCGCAGGCTTGGCGAACAGCCGAAACAACATCCCCACACAGCCTCGGATCGGTTGCGAAGTCGACCCCCCCAGAGACATTCGGGCAGGAGATGTTCAACTCGATCGCCGCAACCTCAGAATACGGTGCCAAAACAGCGGCCAGCTCAGCGAACTCCGTCACATCCTTGGCCGCAATACTGACGACAACAGGAGGCCCGAGGCTTGCCAGGTAAGGCAGATGGTCGGCCAGGAACACAACGATCCCATCATTATCCAGGCCAATGGAGTTGAGCAGCCCTGAGGCCGTCTCCACAGTCCTGGGCGGGGCATTGCCCTTGCGGGCCGCTTGAGTCACCGTTTTGGGGACCAGAGCACCTAGCCGGCTCAGCTCAACGACCCCCGCCATTTCTCGGGCGTAACCAAAAGTTCCCGAGGCTACCATCACCGGATTGGGAAGCCAAAGACGGCCGAGCTGGACTTGTAACGAACTCGAAGACACCTGTTGTCCCCTTTGCCAGGAGAGAAGAGGCCCGCTCCATCCCAGCCGAGAAAGAAATGCCGCCCAAGGAACAAATCACAACCTTGGTGCTCAGGGTATGTCAATGATCGATATCCAGCCGCGGCCACCGCAGCCATGACCCGTTGCGGATGAGCTGGAGCCACAGCCGGTATCAGCATGCGTCACCCAAAAGGGTGGTCGCTCATCAAGACCCTTCAGACTGTGGGATTGGACCGAGGTGGCCTTCTGGTGGACAGCCCCCGTCAACCTTTGGATCCCTGTATCCAAGATACGCAAAAGGTTGTGGGTTGGTCGCGAAGGATCGGGAAAAGTCCGTCTGAGAGAAGACGGCATCAATCTGGACAGCGACTTTTCCTCAGTCGCTGGCCAACAATCCCTTTGGAGGCAGTTTGCTGCAGGTGGAAGGGGGCGGGCAGCGGGGTAAGCCCATCCGGTGGCGTCAGATGCTCGTGTCAGTCTGTCGTTGACAAGTTTTTGGTGGCAAACTGAAGATGCCAATCTGGCTGAGCCCCCCTATGGGATCAGCCAGATTGGTTGGATGCTTTGGCCGTTGGTGTGGAGTCGCTCTGCAGGGCGAAGCGGCCCAGCAAGGTGTTGGGCTGGCTTAAGGGCCGACACCTGTCGGGTTCCCGGGCACACCACCGGCCTGCAACGGCAAGGGGCCGCCGTCGCTGATCACACCACCATGCACGGGACCTGGAGTCATTGTTGAAGGCTGATCCAAAAACCAAATCCGTTCCCAAGTATTGTGCATCTGGCGAAGGTTTTCCGAGGTGTAAACCAACTGCCGAGCTCGCCAAACCGGGTCGCCGTTGTAAATGGGCAGGGCACACCCGGATTGCACCGAGAGGACCACACCAAGAACGCCTAAGTGAAGCCACCGCTGCATGGCTGTCCTCCGTAACGTCAGACCACCCCCCGCTTTGGCACGGCACGAGACCTGGGACGCCTGGCAACCTTCAAGGCTGAGCACAGCACAACATGCTGATGCTGTGGTCGGTTGCCGGGTGTTGGGTCGTCGTGAGGCCGTCGCCCTCATGCGTTTCATCAGTGAATGTGTGAGGGAAACTTTTGGGGGCAGGTGGCTTTGATCAAGATCCGTCTGAGTTCCTTTCGACAAGGAAGGCTCCGAGTCCTTAGGGAAATGTCGGTTGGGATTGCTCGAAGTCTGTCTGGAAAATTCTGCCCTGGCTTGCCCGGGGGTGATCGGCGGGGCAGCTTCTCGAGGAAGTGTGACGATCCGGGGGACCTTGTCGGGAGGCTCGGTTGGTGGGTCCTTTGAGCCTGGGAGGGAAAATCAGCTCTCGTCTCGATCGGCTTTCGACTGACGCGAGGCGAAGTTCTCCAACTTCCTGCAGACGTGGGTCCACCCAGGGGTGGTAGAGAATTCAGGATGCTCTTTGGTGTTGGCGAGGTTTGTCACCTTGGGGCGTGGGCCGGCCACTTGGAGCTAATGAGAGTTGAGTCACAGCGATGTGCCCACGCCGGACTCTTCCGGGTGGGAATCTGCGTCCTGAGAAGAATCTTCCGGATTTAAAGTGTGTGCTTGCCCGTTGGCGGAGCTGTTGCGGGAACGGCTGCTTCGCGTCTTTCGGGTGCGGGATTGGGAGCCGTCCTGAGCTTGGCCCTTTCGAGACGGCGCTGTACCGTTAGCGGTGCCGGAATTCTGGGTGTCAGAATTCTGGGTGCTGGAGTTCTGAGTTTTCGTTTTTTTGGTGTGGGCTTTTTCGCTGCTACCGTTTTGAGTGGCGCGGTTTTTGTTGCCACGAGCGGATCGGTGGCCGTCGGCCAACGCCTCTTGGGCGGCTTGGGCTTCCTCTTGCTCGATCAGCTGCCTGACGCGTTCTTCCATGTCTTTGCCGGGCTTGAACCGGACAACATATTTTTCTTCCACTTCGACCGGATCGCCGGTGCGTGGGTTGCGGGCACGTCGGGCTGCCTGTTTTTTGACCTCAAAAACACCGAAATTTCTCAACTCGATCCGCCGCTCTTGAATGAGCGTTTCCACAATCGCGTTGAGCGTCCTTTGAACAATTTCCTTGGTTTTCAACTGAGTCAGTTCACATTCTTCAGAAATCGTCTTGACGATGTCTTTCTTGGTCACGACGACGATCTCCTCGCGGGCGGCTTGGGGTCGGAGCGATGGAGCGGGGCCAGCAATCGGTGCACCCCCGCAGGTTCAGCCAAACACATCAGGATAAGAATCCCGGAGTTCAGGCCCAACAAGGACACTGAGCCAAAACCCGGCCCATCGTTTGGACGCTCAAAAATGGTGTTCCGCCAACAATAACATTCCGCTCAACAACTGACGTTTCGCTCAACAAACCAGGAAAAACCCTACCATGATGCTGGCTTGTGACAGCTTGAGACAGGTCACCGTCGTTGGGAACGTCACACCGCCAGGATAGGACCTCCCCAGACTGCGATTTGCCGGGTTGGTCCCTTCGTTCCGATGTTGGCAAGCGGGACTTGTCAGCAAAATTGGGACTGTTGCGTTGAGACGATGACCGTTGGGGATTTTTCCTTTGGGAATCAAGAACCCACCAAGCAGTTGTTCAACCGCAGGTGGAGCTCAGTCAAATCCACCATGCTGTCCATGGCAAGACCCTGTGGTTGGTCAACGTCGATTTCCTGGGTCCGCACCCTCGCTCAGGTTTTAGGGATGAGGTTCTGTCTCAAAACGCCAATCTAGCTTCGTGCGGCTGGCTTCGGGTGGCTGGATCGAGCCGCTGGCGGCGCCATCGACGAATCTTCTGGATTCGCCTGCTTCGCCCTATTTGCCAGCAACTCGCCCATCGCGCCCTCTGGCCGACCAGCGCGTTTTCAGACAGACCCTAGCCCTTGAGGTGGGGGATGACGCCGTCGCGAGTTTCGACCGGCCGACCACTTCAAGAAGTCATCGGGAAGGTGGATGTGTCGAATTGGTGGGATCGTGTTGTCCCCGCCGTTCTCGCCAAGACGCCCCAAGTGTAAGAACGGCAACAACTAGTGTCAAGCAATTTCAAAAGCCCTTGAGGCCGCCTCGCCGAAAGTTCCGCAATTTCCTAAGAGTTTTTCGGGAATTGACCTCTGAGGTGATGTCACCCTGAGCCTCCGGCGAGTGGGACGGGGTGTCGCTGAGGGGGTGGTAAAACCACCTGAGGGAAGCCCTGTGAGATTTCGCTGCCGCGGCGGCCTTGCTGGTGGGCCGACGGCCCACGGCAGCGTACTGTTGAACGCCGGGGATCAGGCTCTGCTGGGTCTCCGGTCGTCTTGGGCGAGTCTTTCTTCGGGGGGCAATCAGCGGGGTGAGCTTGTGGCAGAAGAGACCGCTGATTAGCCAGTTTCACCGTTGGCCAGTTCCAC
This sequence comes from uncultured Pirellulales bacterium, assembly GCA_964648025.1. Taxonomy (GTDB): domain Bacteria; phylum Planctomycetota; class Planctomycetia; order Pirellulales; family Pb10988; genus CAZYKP01. The sequence continues at coordinate 47,785 of CAZYKP010000010.1, forward strand.
CGTTGGCCAGTTCCACCGTTGGCCAGTTCCACCGTTGGCTGGTGTGACGGTCATTTGGTCTGTGGAAGGTTGCCAAGAGTCCTAACTCGACTGTTTTAGATCGTGGCAGAGGCCCAATCTGGAGGGTCCTCAACAAATTCAGGCAACAACGCCTTGGTCAGCTGGGCCACAGCTGGGACAGTCCAACTAAATGCGGATCACAGCCAACCGGCGCTCAATCTCTTGCAAGGGGACCAGTTCGCCTTGTCCGCTGCCTGGGCATACCTTGCAGGTGTCGGCCCAAGCTTCTGGGCTTTGCACGTTGCTGGCCCAAAATGGCCAGGTGCGGCACTGGCGCGGCCGATCCTCATAAGCTGTGCATTTGCGGCTGTGAGGATGCAGAAACACGCAGTCCCCGTTCTCCAACTCACGCAGGCTGCGTTGCGCCCCGACGCTGACAGTGTAGCGATCCTCGAATTCCTCCACGTCCAAACCAACCCGCTTGGCAAGAGCCTCGATCTCGGCTTGGTTCACCCAAACATAGCCAGGTTCCCCGGTGCAACAGTCACCACACTCAGTGCACCGGAATCGGAGACCGTCGCGATACCAAGGCGGTTGGCTTGCCTTGGGGGCTGCCTTGGAATCTTGCTGGCCACCAAGATCACTCGCTGTCTCAGGCATGTGAGCATCCATCATTATTCTCCAACCCAAAAACCTTTGCTCCAGACTCGCCTCGCTAGGTTCGCATCAGTGACCATGGCGGCCAAGCCTTCCAGATACACTCGCTGTACAGAATTGTGCACGCCTTGGCTGTGAAACCGCGATCCCTCAACGGATGTGCTCACTGGGATCAGGTCATAGCAGAGCGACCTTTTCAGGGAGCGGGGGCTCCCACAAGTTCGCGAAAGCATGTGGCCACTGTGGCCATCTGCTCGGGCGTATTGAATGGCCCAACGCTGAGTCGGAGGGTCCCACCACCTGGTGCTGTGCCCAGAGCTTGATGGATCAGCGGAGCGCAGTGGAGCCCGGCCCGAGTCTGGATCCGCCGGGCGCTGTCGAGCAAGGCTGCCAACTCACGAGGGTCAAAACCCTCCACGTTTAAGCTGACAACCCCGCATCGTTGGTCAGCTTGGGTGGGCCCGTAAAGAGTCACACCTGCAATAGCGGCCAAATCCGTGAGAAGCTGATCCACCAAGAGCAGTTCGTGCTGGCGAATATTCTGAAGACCTCGCGTCTGCAGGTACTCCAGCCCAGCTGCCAGTCCAAACAGAGCAGGGACATTGAGGTTGCCCGACTCGTATTTGTCGGGCAACGAGTCAGGCTGGTGATCCTCGTCGCTGCGGCTGCCGGTGCCTCCCTGCCGAACGCTCAAGAGCTGCTGCTCAACTCCAGGGGCGACATACAGAACCCCTGTGCCAAGAGGACCAAGTAAAGACTTGTGGCCCGAAGCAGCGAGGAGATCGACGGAGAGTTCCTGGACGTCGACAGGGATGTGTCCTAGCGTCTGAGCGGCATCGAGCAAAAACAGCGCGCCGGCCTCATGAGCGAGTCGCCCAACGATTTCCGCCGATTGGATGACACCGGTCACATTCGAGGCATGCACCAAGGCGACCAGGCGGGTGGGACGCCGTAACGCCCGGGCGATTTCATCGGGGTCAACCCAACCGGAGGAATCACATCCGACTCTGGTGACGGTGATTTGGTGTTGTTGTTCCAGGTGGCGGACGGGGCGTAACACCGAGTTGTGCTCGGCAACTGTCGTCACCAGATGGTCCCCTGGCTGCAGCAGCCCGTGGAGAGCCAAGTTGAGGGAGTCGGTCCCGTTGAAGGTGAAGATCACACGTTGGGGATCAACCCGGCCAAGCAATTCCGCCAGCAAGCCACGAGTTCTGCGGAGCACCCGATCGACTTCGATACCCTCTGCGTAGGTGCCCCGACCGGCAGGGGCACCGAGCTGACACAATGCGTACTGGACAGCTTGATAGACCTCAGGCGGTTTCGGCCAACTGGTTGCTGCATTGTCCAAATAGATCCGCGGTTCTGTGACCATTCCTGGTGTCTGTTGGGGATAGAATTTGGTCAGTCAAGTCGCTGCCGAAGATCGCTCAGAATTCAGCTAAGGCACTGACCCAAGAGGAGCTAGCCAGTCTTGGTAATCTAGGACGGCGGCCAACGCTCGGCAACCAGCTTGAGAATAGCATTGGCAACTTTTTCCTTGCTTCCAGAACAAGTGGCGATGATGCCGCCGGGCGATCCATTGGGGCGGCGGTCCATGACCTCGACGGCGGTTTCTGCAGAGTGCAGGGCCTCGGGGCCGTTGAGCACGATGAGATCGCAATTCTTGCTGACGAGTTTTTGGGCAGCTCGGGCGAGCAAATCCTCTGTTTCTAGGGCGAAGCCCAGGATGAACTGGCCTGGTTGTTTGTGTTGGCCCAAGGTTGCCAAGATATCGGGGGTTTCGACCAGTTCCAAAAGTCGGGGTTGGCCGGTTTTCTTGAGCTTACCGGGGGAGACTTCTCGGGGGCGATAGTCACAGGGAGCTGCGACGCCGATGACCCCGAGGCTGTTGGGAAAGTGCTCCAGAGCAGCATCGAGCATCTCCTGCGTGGTTGTTACGGGGATGACCCAAGCAGCCTGGGGATACTCGAGGGTGACCGGACCTGAGACGATGGTGACCTCATAGCCGGATTCAAGAGCTGCTGTAGCCAAGGCACAGCCCATGCGGCCGCCTGAAGAATTGGTGAGAAAGCGAACGGGATCCAGAAACTCTCGTGTTGGTCCCGAGGTGATGAGCAAGCGGGACATCACCTCTCCTTCTCGGCTGATGGGTCAGGTAACCGGTTCAGGTAACCGGTTCAGGTAACCGGGTCAGGTCGATGGGTCGGCTCGTGTGAGCCTCAGGGAACTGCCGAGGTCAGTCGGTTGGTGCCTGGGGTGACCCCTTGAGCTGAACCCGGCCTGCTTGAGCTGAACCCGGCCTGCTTGAGCTGAACCCGGGCTGCAACACCGGCGGGCTGACGGCTCGCCGTTGGCGAGCGATGGTAGGCTCACCACCAATTTGTCTGACGCTCACACGGTCGGCTGGAGGGGTTAGCTGGACAGGTCGAATTGTTTCAATTGCATCAGCTTCTTTCGAGGGCTTTGGGGGGGAGCTTGGTCATGATGGTATCGAAGAGTTCTTTGGGAGCTGCCATCCTTCCCATGCCTTCTTGGCGGCAACTGAGCCATCCGGAGTCAGGACCGACGATGCTGTAGCCATCGTCTCGGAGTCGTTGGACGTTCCGTTGGACTGATGGCTTGGCCCACATTTGGGTATTCATCGCTGGAGCTAACAGGCAAGGTCCCTCAAAGGCCAACAGCAGGGTACTCAACAAGTCGTCGGCAAACCCGTGGGCGGCTTTGGCCAGAAAGTGGGCAGTTGCCGGGGCCACACACATCAGATCGGCCTGTTGGGCTAAGGTGATGTGAGGCCCCAGAGGATGATCCGCTTGTCGGAACATCTCGCCGAGGACTGGCCGACCAGTCAACGCCTCAAAAGTGGCTGGGCCGACAAACTCGGTGGCGTTCGGGGTCATCACCACCTGGACCCGGGCACCAGCCTGGGCCAACTGGCTGACCAGCGTCGCAGTCTTGTAAGCTGCCACCCCGCCGGTGATTCCCAGCAGGAGTTCGTAACCCTTCATATCACGCTATGTGCTTGGATGAGTTCTTTCGATCAGCAGGGAAGGGCAGGACGCAACCAGAATCAGTCCATCTCCACCAGTCCCGACCTGCTTCGGCAAAGCTGCAAGCGTCAAGCCGTGGCTGCCGACCAGCGAGTGACTCAAGACGCGAGCTTGATCGGCTGACGGAGCTCGAGTTGGTGACAAACCAGCGAAATCCACCAGTCAAGATCTTCCCAGAGGGAGGTGTCTGTCGCAACAGATCGATCGGGGATCTTCACCTGTTTCTCAACGCAGCCAGCCAGAGAAGCAGCCAGCCAGAGAAGCAGCCAGCCAGTTGTGTCGGGATTTACCCCAAATCGTCGAAATCCAACACAGGAGCGTCGACTTCAGTGACGGTGCGGACTGTGTCGTTGACATCCAAGCGGATCTTATCCTGCATGATTTCTTGGATCACGATGGCCATCTTGTCGTCGGGGTTGCTGACGTCCTTCAGATCGACCAAGGGACGTGCGCCGGCGTTCAGGGCCGCCAGACGTTTTTGTATCAGCGTGGAAAGCTTGAAGCGGCCCCCCACCTTCTGAACAATTACCTCTTCCTTCAATTCGTCATGCATGGTCTTAGCTTACCTCAAGCAGAAGATTCTTGGAAACAGTCAACCCAGAGACCACAACCCCAATGCCGATTCCCCCGTTGGGCCCAGTCGCTCTGAGGCTCAATCACTTCCAGACCGGTGACTGAAGGACCATCGCCCCAACGTTGGTCACTGGCTAGTCAGGTGCCTGGCCAGTCTGGTCACTGGCCAGTCTGGTCACTTGTCGGTCTGGTCAGTGGCCGGATTCTGGTCAGTGGCCGGATTCTGGTTAGTGGCCGGATTCTGGTCAGTGGACTGAGGTTCCGGATGCTTGGCCTGGCTGTTGTGGAGGATCTGGCAGATCTGAGCAGCGGCTTGGTCTGGGTCGTGTTGGTTGGGGACAACGTGTTGATACCAGGAAGCATGGCGGAACTCCTCACGGGCGGTTTGAAGCCTCCGCTGGACCTGTTGGGGGGTTTCCGTAGCACGGTCCTCCAGCCGACGCTGGAGCTCCTCGAGGCTTCCTGGATCCAAGAAGATCGTCACGGCATCATCTTGAAACTGCTCGACAACGGCCCGAGCCCCTTGCACGTCGATCTCCAAGACTGCCCAGGCTCCTCCGTCGAGAATCGCCTGCACCTCACTGCGGAGGGTGCCATACCAATAACCGCGCCCGTGGACCTCAAAACACTCCAAAAAATCACCGGCATCCCGTCTGCGAAAAAACTCTTCCCGAGAGAGGAAGTAATAATCCCGGCCGTCTTGCTCGCCCTGCCGTTTCTCTCGGGTGGTTGCCGAAATACTAAAACGTAACGGAAGCGGACAATCCCTGAGGAGCCGCTGCACAATTGTGCTCTTGCCTGCCCCCGACGGCCCCGAGATCACGACCACTCGTCCAGGGGGAGTGCAACGAGATGGAGTCTCTCCAGGGCCAGAGGTCTCCCCGGAGCGGTTTCCTGGGAATCCGTCACTGGGTAAGTCGCTTTCGGACAAGTGACCTCCAGATACGTGACCTTGGGATCATCGGGTCGTAGCCAAGTCACCAGCAGGGAAAGGGTCCTCGGTGCCATCCGATCAACAGCCCTTTCGGATGCTTCTCCGTCCGGCGAGCTGGCCCCCACCTGAACTCGCCTCACATGAGCTGACTCTCACATGAGCTGACTCTCACATGAGCTGACTCTCAGGTGAGCTGACTCTCAGGTGAGCTGAATTCTCGGTGAGCTGAATTCTCGGTGAGCTGCGGGGTCATTCGACGTTTTGGACCATTTCCCGAATACGTTCGATCTGTGTTTTGATTTCCACGACACACCGAGCGATGTCAACGTCGTTGGCTTTGGAGCCGATGGTGTTGGCCTCGCGGAACATCTCCTGAGTGAGGAAGTCTAGTTTGCGACCGGAGGCTTCGGCAGTGCGAATCAGGCGGCCCATTTGAGCGAGGTGACTCCGCAGCCGGACAATCTCCTCGGAGATATCACTTCGGTCGGCAAACAGACTGACCTCTTTGATCAGCTCGTTGGGGTCCAGGTTCACTTGGTGTTCATTCAGAGCCTGGGTGAGCCGCTGATGCAGACGGGTTCGATACTGCTGCACGACCTCAGGGGCACGCTGCTCGATCTGCCCCAGCTGATCACCAATGTTGGCGAGGTTTCCCTCCAAATCGTGGGCCATGGCTCGCCCCTCTTGCTGTCGCATGTGGACAAGGTTTTCTCGGGCGGCGATCAGGGCCTCGCGGATGACCGGCCAGTCAGATTCGATGTCGGGCAGTTGGTCGCGGTCATCGACGACGACACCGCGGAGGTTGAGCAATCTCTCCAGGCGGACTGGTTCTGAAATCTGCCATTGCGTTTGCAGTTCTCGGATCTGCTGCCAGTAGCTGGCCAAAGCCACCGAGTTGAGCTTGTAATCCTCGGCTCGTTTCTGCCGCTGAATCCGAACCAGGATCTGCACAGTGCCCCGTTTCACTTGTTCTCGCAGCACTGCCTCAATTTCGGCCTCCAGACTGCCGTAGCCATCAGGGCATTTGGTGACCAGCTTGAGGTAACGATTGTTCACACTGCGTAATTCGACCAACACATCCAGGGCCGACGTGCTACGGCGTGCCTCCCCAAATCCGGTCATGCTCACCAGCACGTTTGGTCTCCGCAGATTCAAAGAGCTGGCAAAGAAGAAGCCACTGGGACCAGGAATTCAATCCTGTTAGAGCTCGTCCGTTTCAAGCTGGTCACTGGTAAGTTAGTTTCAGGCAAGTTGGTTTCAGGCAAGGATTGTTGCCTGCCGACTTTGGTCGAGAACTTGCCGGTGACATGGAGTTGGCCGCTGACAGTTGGGGCTACTCGTTGGCGTCGGTCTCGTCGTCCTCAGGAGCCGGTTCCAAGCCGACCTCGCTCGGGGTTTGGGTCGGCTTGATGTCCAGGTCGACCTCGCCGACTGATTTGACGCAGCTGAGCGTCAGCACCGAGATCACAATCCAGAAGGCAGCCATTCCGAGGGTGACATAAAAGATGTTGTCCATGGCTTTTACGCCGAGGGCACTGCTGCCGCCTGCGCCGCCGAGAGCTCCAGCCAGACCCCCCCCTTTGCCCCGTTGAACCAGCACGATCATGATCAGCAGCACCCCCGCCACAAACATCAGCGTGCAGAGGATAAACAGAAAGAAATCGGTCAACGTCATAGTTTGCCGGTACTTTCAGGTTGAGCGCGTCACAGCAAATAGAAAGGTTGGGTCGTTATAACAGCCTATGCAAGTGGCGCTAACGGGGAATCAGTCCTTCTGAAAAGACCCACCACCAAACAGTCAGCTCAAACATAACCAGCCCAGAAGTGGCCAACCAAGAAACGAGTGCCCCCTGTCCTTGGCGGCTTGCCAGAACAGGGTTCCTTAGGCCGAACCGGCCTGGACAATGGCAGCAAAGTCGTCGGCTTTGAGGCTGGCTCCACCAACCAGGGCGCCATCGATGTCAGGCTGGGCCAGCAGTTCGGCAGCATTGGCAGGCTTGACGCTCCCGCCGTATTGGATGCGAACGGCTGAGGAGGTGGTCTCATCAAACCGCTCAGCCAGCCAGCGGCGGATCACGGCATGAACCTCTTGGGCTTGTTGGGGTGTGGCTGTTCGGCCGGTGCCGATGGCCCACACTGGTTCGTAAGCCAACGTCACCTCCACCATCTGGGCGGGTGTTAGCCCGGCCAAGCACCCTCGAAGCTGAGCCTCAACCACGGATTCTGTCTCTCCGGCTTCTCGCTGTTCCAGTAATTCCCCGACACAGAGGATTGGTTTGAGGTTCGTCCCCAAGACCGCAAGCATCTTCCGATTGATCAATTCGTCGCTCTCGGCCAGCAGTTGCCGCCGCTCGCTGTGGCCCAAGATACAATAAGTGCAACCAACGTCGGCCAACATGGCCGGACTGACCTCGCCGGTGAACGCCCCCCGACTTTCGCAATAGCAGTTTTGGGCTCCCAGCAAAACAGTGCTGGCACCCAGAGCGTCTTTGACCGACTGCAAATAAATCGAGGGAGGGCAAACAACTACGTCGATCTGAGCAGTCTGATCAGCCACCCGGGTGGCCACCGCTCCTGCTAACTCGACCGCCTCGGTGGCCGTGGTGTTCATCTTCCAGTTGCCGGCAATGAAAAGCCGTCGAGACATGGGGACTTCCCGGGTTCAGAGTCGAGGAGCAAAAAATCAGGGATTTGCAAACCGTGCCATTCTTGAAGCCATGCCATTCTTGAAGCCGTGCGGTTGTTCAAACCGGAACGTTCTGGGTCGAGGATTGTTGGGCTTCGGCTAACTGGCCACAGCGGCAGCGGGAATTGTTTTGCCAAACACCTCAGCCAATTTGCGAATCTGCCCGACCAACTCAGCGTATTGCTCCGGCAGCAGAGCTTGCTCTCCGTCACTGAGGGCTTCCTCAGGGCATGTGTGGACTTCCACATGAACCCCGTCAGCTCCGGCGGCCACGCCCGCCAGGGCACAGGAGGGGATCAAGTTCGGACGTCCTGTGGCATGACTTGGGTCCACTACGATGGGCAAGTGCGAAAGCTGTTTGACCAAGGGCACTGCGGCGATATCAAAGAGATTGCGAAAGGCTGGGTCAAACCCTTTGACGCCTCGTTCGCAAAGGACGATGTTCGGGTTGCCTTCCGAGAGGATGTATTCTGCACACATCAGCAGATCTTTTACCGTGGCGGACATCCCTCGTTTCAACAGCACAGGTTTGTGAGTGCGGCCGACTTCGGTCAACAGCGTGAAGTTTTGCATGTTTCGGGCGCCGATTTGCAACATATCCGCGTATTCAGCGACCAATTCCACACGACGGGGGTCCATCACCTCGGTGACCACCGGGACGCCGTAGCGGTCGCCGGTAGCTCGGAGGATTTTGAGGCCTTCTTCACCCAAGCCCTGAAAGGCATAAGGGCTTGTTCGTGGCTTGAAGGCGCCTCCACGCAGCACGTTCGCGCCGGCCTTGACACAGGCGGCGGCGATTTCGTCCATCCGTTCGGCGCTTTCGACAGCACAAGGGCCGGCAATCAGCGCCAGATTGCCTCCTCCAACCATCATGGGGCCGATGTGCACAATGCTCGGCTGAGGGTGCGTCTCGGAACTGGCCAACTTGAAGGGTTGCATCACCGGCATGACCTGGGCGACTCCGGGGATGGCCCTCAGGGGAGCGGCTTGCAGCTTCTGTTCATCACCGATGGCCCCAATGACAGTCCGGTAGGTGCCGCGAACTGGATGGCCCTTCAAACCCATCCCCTCGAGTTTCTCGAGGACGTGATTGATCTGGTCCTCGGTCGCCTCAGGCTTCAAAACAATGATCATGGGAATCGAAAGCAGCGTCTGGGGAGTGGGAATCCAGGAACTGGGAGTGGCAATCCAAGAAGTTGGGGATCATGGAGGACGGGCACGCAGATGGTCCAATCATCTCAGCAACGGCTTGTGATCCAACAATCCGTCTAGATCTCGACTGGGGAAATCCTTGTCAGCTGTCTTGCGTCGGCAACTTATCCAAAATCCAGTACACTCGCCTGCATCGAGATACTCAGTCAGTGTAGCCGATTTTGCGTCCCGCTGCCCCAATGGGTGACCGGCGACAAATCCCCGCTCATCGTTCCCCTGTGAACACTGGCCCGTGAACACTGGCCCGTGAACACTGGCCCGTGAACACTGGCCCGTAACTCGTGTTTGTGACCCAGTGCGGGAGAGCTTTGGCGTTTATCAGCACAGTGGCGATTGGTTCTGACCCAGTCAACAAGGGCGAGTCCGTTACAAGGCAGGGCCTGTCAAGTTCAGCATTGGAGTTAACAGGCGCCTCCCGAATGACCTCGGATGCAATGAGGTGTTTGCCAGATTTTCGAGAGACCGGATTTTCGAGAGACCGGATTTCCGGGGGACCGGATTTTCGGGGGACCGGATTTCCGAGGGACCACATTTGTTCGTCAACCGCGGGAAGGCAGCCCCGTTCTTTTGTAGGGTTCGAGCTGTTTGTGTAGGAGGATCATGTGAGCTTGAGTCCAGACTTGTCAACCTGCCAGGATGAGGTTGTCCTGGTCGACCAGAACGATGACGAACTTGGCACGATGGAGAAGCTGGAGGCCCATCGAAAGGGGCTGCTTCATCGTGCCTTTAGTGTCTTTGTGGTCAACTCGCGTCACCAGATGCTCCTGCAACAGCGAGCTGCTCACAAGTATCATTCTGGAGGATTGTGGACGAACACCTGTTGCAGTCACCCGCGGCCCGGGGAATCCATTTTAGCGGCAGCGAGCCGGCGGTTGCAGGAAGAAATGGGGCTGGCCTGCGAGTTGAAGGCTGGTTTCCGCTTCCTGTACAAGTCCGAGTTGGACCAAGGCCTCACCGAACACGAGCTGGACCATGTCCTGGTTGGTGTGACCGATGCTGAGCCGATGATCAACCCAGACGAAGTCGCTCGTTGGCGCTATGAGGATCTGTCTGCCCTCCGAGAGCAACTGGCCTCCTCCCCAGAACACTTCACTGTGTGGTTTCGCATTGCGCTGAATCAAATGGAAAAGCTCTTCGGCCGCTTGGACTCCATCGATTTTGCCAACGCCAGGACCATCCCAGCCATTCAGCCTTATTGGCAGCCCGGTCCTGCCTAATCGGACAGGCCCTTGCCCTCCGAACTCTCGTATGCCGGAGACCTTGTGTCAACCAGATGTGGTTGCCTTGGTTCTTTCTGGTCCCGACAGCGTGAGCCTCCGCGACAATTTGCAGCAGCCCAGCTGGAGAACGCCTGGAGACGGACTGTTCTTGACCACCATCCACGACCACTTGGTCAAGCACTGCAGAATTTCCGGACTCGGTGATTTTGGCTGTCCACCGAAACTACTCCGGTCGATACCCACCTTGTCGGTTGGTATCCGTCGGTGAGGTCCCTATGTCCCGCAACACTCTGCGACTCTCAGCAGTTCTGCTCCTGGCTTCGACTGCCCTTGGAGTCTGCCGGGTCCGGTTCGCAGAGGCGGATCCACCCCCGAGGCAAGTCATCTCAGCTACGAAGGGCCAACCCCAAAGCCTCTGGCAACGCATCGATCAACGCCAACAGCGGCACCGCCGACTGAAACAGAACCTCCCGTATGTCCATCCACAGTGGACCAGGCCGGCTCACCAAGCGGCACAGCCAGACCCTCCGGGAGATTTTTCGTCGGTGAGGAATTCTTCGTCCGCTGGCGACTTTCCAGGCTTTGACGTTCCGCAGGATCCCTATTTTGGTGAGGATTCACCGGTTCACCTGCCCGGCGCTCCGCCCGAATCGGCTGGGCCACCTGCTGGGGAGTTCCCCGAGTCCGACTCGCCCATTGGCCCGCTGCTGGTCGGCCCTCGACCCGTTGCGGTCACCGGCGGTTCGGAAGGTGCCCCTCACCTGGCCGTCGGAGATGGCTTGCCGCAGGAGGTTTTCACAGACTATCCTCAGGCGGTCTCGCTCCAGCCTGGAGTTTTTGCTGAGGATGAGGAGGCTTCCGAGGCGGGGCTGACAATCTTCTGGCAGGAAACGCCGTTGTGGAGGCCTTATGTGGAGGGCTCCATGGGAGGCGGGACTTTTCGTCGAATTGGCGGTCTCGACCTGTTTTTGCCGCTTGCTTGGACTGACCAAACGTTGGTCTGGACCGATTTACGTGGATTCACCGGCGAGCAGCGCGAGGGCGAGGGAGCTTACCACCAGGGAAACTGGGCTTTGGCGGTTCGAGATCTCAGGCTCTCGCGTCGAACTTCGAGTCCTTGGATCTTAGGTGGCTGGGCGTCTTTTGATCTCAGAGAGACTGGGCTGGACAATCAGTTCGAACAGTTCAGCCTGGGGGTCGAGGGTCTGACGATCCAGCGTGAGTTTCGCCTGGCAGCCTACTTTCCCGATGTCACCCCCAAGCCAGTCACCGCGGCAACGGAACAAAGGGCTTATCGTGGCTGCGACGGGGAGTTCGGTTGGCTGATCTGCTCTCTTGGGGGATCTGCCGAGGTCTCGGGTCAAGTCGACCCTCATGGTCCTGTTTCTCCGGAGAAAGAAGCCGGCCATGCGGGCGAATTTCCTTTGCTGGCCGAACTCCGTGCCTTCGCAGGAGCGTACTTCTTCGAACAACCCGACGACGATTTTGAGAGCATCATCGGGCCACGAGCACGGCTGGAACTGCGTTTGTACGACCTGCCTCTTTTCAGCCAGGGCTCGCGGGTCACCTTGGAGGCACGAGCCCAATGGGATGACACCCGGCAACTGCAAGGGCAAGGAATGCTTTTTGTAAGGATTCCCTTCGGGCCCAACAGCGGCCAGAGGTTGACCCCTATTCAGCGGCGGATGGTCGATCGATTGGTTCGCGACGTGGATATCGTCGTCGAAGAAGGCCCCCGGTAATTCAGTCCCAAGCCGCCACGAGTCGCCTCACAACGCCACGAGTCGCCTCAAACCGCCACGAGTCGCCTCACAACGCCACGAGTCGCCTCAAACCGCCACGAGTATCCTTCTAGAAATGGCCTGTCGGCCTCGTTCACTCTTTCGCTCTGATCCCAGAAAATCGCCCTTGGGGGAATACCATCTCGGCCGCTAAGATCCGCCCCGCCTGTTCGGTGAGGATCTGGTCTCGGCCTGATGCTGACAAGCAATTGTCGTAGGGTAAGAGAAACCCCTGCAGCAACACGTTCGCAGGACGAACCCGCGAAAAACTGGAACACGGCGGAGATTCCAAGCTGGCAGACCAGACTCATCAACCTGGGGCAACGATCGGCTGACGGTCAACGACAACGTCCTGCAAGCGAATCTCTCGCAAGCGGTTAGGTTCCAGCAATCAACTCTCCAGCAAGAAAGTCCGGGCAAGAAGTTCCGGGCAAGAAAGTCCAGACAGGAGGACCCCCGGCCATCAAGGGACGTGAGAGTCGGTGTGATCGTCCGGTCCGGCTGGCTTAGGGAAGAACCCCGGAGGTGCTGATGCGTGTTTATTGTTCCGGTGTGGGGTCCACCCTCGCCGCTGTGGCAGCCTGTCTTCTTGGGCTGGCGGTGTCCTTGGGAGAGGTCTCCCCCACAGCGGCCCAATCCGGGTCCCGGAGATCCCCTCCCAGTGGTTCCTACCCGGCCAGTGGTTCCTACCCGGCCAGTGGTTCCTACCCGGCCAGTGGCTCTGGTCCCCGCGGTGGTGCGGGAGTTCAGCAAAATCAGTCTCCTGCCCATCCGGGGATGCGACAGCCCGGCCACGCTGGGCGATCTGTCGCGGCCCAGCCGCGGTCAAGGCCAAACCGCTCCGGCCAGGCAACTCCTGCCGGCCGCGCAGGCCAAACGGGCGTTGTTCGCCCTCAGCCGACGGGTCTGGCACCGTTTCAACTCAGCGAGCAGGAGCAAGCGGAGCTGGACAACCTGCTGAAGACTTGGGAAGAGCGATCCAGCAAAATCACCTCCCTGGAGTGCAATTTCGCTCTGTGGGATTACAAACTTGTGTTCCGCAAGAAAGAAGAGAAAGCAGGTGTCATCCGCTACCACCGTCCAGATAAAGGATCTTATCAAGTCCTTTTTGAGAGGGAGGTTGGTCAGGATGGCAAGCCGGGTTGGAGGCGTCTAGACGGCAAGGGTGAGCATTGGATTTGCAACGGCAAGTCCGTCTTTGAATTCCGGCATCCCGACAAACAGTTGGTGGAGTACCAGTTGCCAGCCGAGGTTCAGGGCAATGGGCTTCAGTACAGCCCGCTGCCGTTTCTCTTCGTCGCTGAGGCCGAACACCTGAAACAACGCTATTGGATGCGAATTGTTACTCCTGCTGATGCTCGGCAGAAAGGAGAAATTTGGCTGCAGATCTTCCCTCGTTATCAGCAGGACGCTGCCAACTTCGAGAAAGCCGAACTCATCCTCACCGGCAGCACCAGTGCGGGAGGCTCCGCAAGCATGATGCCTCTGGGTCTGAGGCTCTTCGCACCTGACGGAAATCAGACCACCCATAAGTTCATTGATTACCGCCTGAACCAGGACGCCACCACTCGTTGGCCGGTGCTCAATTCACTGTTGGGGAACAAACCCTGGTGGGATCCAGCTGTCCCGCAAGGCTATGTCCGCAAGGTCGTCCCGGCTCTGCGGCCAGCGACTCAGCCTGAGGCGAAGCCCCCGAAGCAATCCGGAGGATTCTTGCCCAACCTATTCCGCCGTCAACAACCCGATTGACCAACAGGAGCTCGCCTGTGGGCACTGGGGTCCTTGATCACCCGAGTCAGAAGTCATCCAACGTGGCCTGACGCCCGACGGCTCCCTGCGGCAGAGCTTTGCGGACAACCATCGCCGGGTCTGCAGTTGCCAACGGACACGTCCTGCCACCTCGCTGCGTCAGTCCTGTTGCCTCGCCGAGGGTGATGCTCACAGGAACGTGTCCCGCTCAGGATATGCCCTGTGGCCGCCCTTGGGGACCATGGGTGCTTTTTGCCTTTTGGGGGAAACGCAGACCAACGGAGTTCTCCAGACCGACAAGCCCACTCTTGCCAAACGGCAAAACCGTCAATGCTGACAAGGAGTAGCATTCGAGTGGACCGACATTTGAGAACCTCGGTAAAATTGTCGGAATCGGCGAGTCCTTTGAAGCCCCTGCGCTACTGACCCTGAGAGACTTTCATGCTCCTACTCGTTGAGCTGTGTAGCCGTCCCCCTCAGGGATGGGTGTCAGCGGCCTTGTTGTTGCTGATGTTGGGACCAGAGTCTTTGGCCGTCTCGGTGGCCAACTCCCACGAAGGTCGGACCTCGAGCGAGGCAGTGGACCCGCAAGTTTTGCCGCCGCAACGTTCATCTGCTTGGTCTGACAAGAAACGTCACCGGGCAACCCGGGCGGAACGGTTGGTCGCCCAGTTGAACAGCGATTTGCCGCAAGCTCGACGTGAGGCGGAGCTCCGGCTGCAGCGGCTTGGTTCTCCGGCCATTCCTGCTTTGACAGCCGGTCTTGAACATCCCCAAGCGGAGGTTCGGGAACGCTGTCTGCGAGCCCTGGGCCGCGTTCAGGAGGCCGAATACTATCGCCGCTTGATCCAGTTTCAGGATGACACCACCGGAGAACGCGGGGTCAGTCTGCCCGGTTGGGATTTCTATCAGCGGATTGTGGGGGCAACTCCGGCTGACCGAGAGTTCTTTGTTGCCATGCATCGGGCAGAACCTGCCTTGATGGCTGCACTGGATGCCGAACCTGGACGTTTGCAAACCTTGATCGACGCCCGCACTCTGAGTTTGCAGAGTGTCCGCCAATATGGCTTGCCCGAGCAGGAGTCTCGGCCGGATCTTCTACCGGCCCTTGGGGCGATGTATCTAGCGGCAGCCACCCCGACGATTCAGCTTCAGGAGACCAGTGAGGCGTTGTTACTCGGCTTTACGTATCGCAGCGAGGTCCACAGGGCCCTGAAGGAGAAATCTCGGGCTGGTCCTCTGGTGGATTTATTGCAGGCCTGGGTTGCCCGGGAAAGCGGCTCCAAGCTGCTGATTCAGCGATTTGTTTTGGCACTACGCTACGACCTTCAGAGAGTGCTGCCCACAGCGGTTGCCACCATCAAGCAAGGTGAGAGCGATCCCAGGGTGATCATGTATGCTCTGCTTTGCGTTGGCAAGTTTGGCTCCGCCGGGCACCTGCCACTTTTGGAGAGCCGATTTCAGGATGAGACCGTTTGCACGCAAACGCAGCGAGGAGGCCAGTTGGTGGGAGTGCAGTTGCGGGAGATCGCCCTGGCGATGGCCGCGGAGGTCTTAGAAGAAAGGCTTTCAGATTATGGTTTTTCCGCCCAAGCCAGCCCGTTGGTCTTCTACAACGCCACCAGTTTGGCATTTGCTAACGATCAGGCCCGCCAAGCTGCCTTTGACAAATGGAGAATGCGGCACCCCCGGAAAGCTTCGCTAGAGTTCCCCAAGGGCCAGTGATGCGGGGATTTCTTCAAGCTGCAGCGACACCAGGCCGATGCTCAAGAAGGAGCCTGGGTTCGTTCACCCACCTTTGGTTTCACAGCCTTGTTTGCGGCTTGGGCTGCTCGGCCTGTCGACTTCTCTTGACCGGCAGATCGGCCGCTGGCACAACAGTCTACCTTCCTACCCGACAGTCGCCCGCAACACAGTGAGCCGCTCGGGGAGTTGTCTGGCGTTCACCTGACCGTGGCTGAGTGGTCTGCAGTCGAAGCAGACTGTTCGCTGCCACCAAGTGGGGGTCTTGCGATGATCGGATTGCAGCAGTCCATCCACCCCGCTGTCCGTGCTCTTTTCGTTCTCACCGGGGTCAGCCTGGCAGGTTGGGGAACCGGTTGCCAGAGCCCTTACGCGGCCGATCAAGGGGCTTTAGTCGGCGGTGGAACTGGGGCCGTGTTGGGAGCAGTGCTTGGCGAGGCCGTTGCTGACAATCCCTTAGCCGGAGCAGCCCTTGGCGCAGCGGCAGGGACCATCAGCGGTGCGGCGGTTGGTCATTCCATCGACAAAGCCGAAGCCCGAAACCGTGCGTTGATCGAGGCCCAGCTCAATCGCAAGGTTCAGGCAGGTAAGGTTACTGTCGAGAGCGTCATCGAGCTCTCCACCGCAGGGGTCGACGACGAGTTGATCCTTAACCACATCAACGCCAATGGACTGGTGCGTCCGCCAGGTGCCGAAGACCTGATCCTGCTCAAACAGGCCGGCGTCAGCTCCAGCGTGATCAGCGCCATGCAGAACCCGGCTCCCGCACCTGCTCCTGCCCCGAGGCCAGTCGTCGTGCAAGACCGGCGTCCGGTGATCATCCGCCACTCCCCGCCACCGGTGATCATCAGGAAGCATTACTGGGGCCCGCCTGCCCGCCGTCCGCGGCGTGCCGGTTTTGGTTTCCATTACTGCCATTAACTGGCTAAACAAGGAGCCTCCAGGTAAGAGCATCGCTGTGGTGCCGCTGACTGCAAGGCGCCACAGCCGTTGGACTCATCCCACCGACAATCGCGAGTTGGACTGTCACAAGTGTGGCACACTTCACCCAAAGGTTGCTCAATCGCTTGTCCCGAATCGCTCCAGGGTGCACCTCTGCCACAATCGGGAACACTTGGGCGATCCTCTTCCGAAGCTACTCCGGTTTTTCCTGTCTGAAGTCGATTGACCCCTACAAGCCAGCTAGTTCGGCAGGTTCCGCTGCTTAGGGATTTTCCTTAAAGTAAGGAGCAAACTGATAGCGCGAGGCTTGGAATCCTTGCAGCTGCGATTTGTGGAGCCAGGGTGGGAAGATCGCCTGGAGGGAACACCCTTCCTGGCGTTGTGTCCCTTTGCCAAAGGGGTCAGGGCTGCTCCTTGTGCCCCACGCCAGCCCGGAGGATGTCCCTTCCTCGCCAAACGACACGCAGGCCAAACGACACGCAGGCCAACCAACCGACTCAACGCCAGGGACAACCGGAACGCTGCCGAGAACCGGAACGCTGCCGAGAACCGGAACGCTGCCGGGAACCGGAACGCTGCCGAGAACCGGAACGCCACAGAGGGCTTTCCCTGCAGGAAATGACTTCGACTTCGCGCCGGTTTCCTTCAGGGTCCATCCAGTTCGGAGGGCGCCTTGGATCGACTTGTCCGCGACACCAGTTTGCTCTCCGTGCTGGCGGATACCTAATACCCAAGGTGTTTACGGCACTGCTACTGGGGACATACCCTGCGGACGACAACCACTCAGCAAAGGTATCCCGCGGAGTCACAACGTGCTCACACTCTTTCAAACGCTCGAGCCATCTCGTCCACGACCAAAGCTCAAGAGGGCGTCTTAACGATTTTGGCTGAGGCCGATGACAGCAAGGCCATTGGACCCGGGTCTGACCTGAGGGACCGAGTTGCGCCTGACCGCATCGAAAACGGGCACTTCCTCGGCCGCCCGGCTGTGCACTTGGTGGAACTCAGGCTGGTGTCAATCAGCCGAGTGTTTCCCTGTTACAGGGCAGACGGACCTCTGGTTGTTGCGTGAGAAGCCAGCGGGAACTGTGATCAACGGCCGGCGACGATCCCTGAGCCAAGGATGCAAGATCACTCACGAAAATGCGGGCGGCAAAGCTTAGGAGATGACTGTTGGTGAGATTGGGAAAGGCCTTGAGCTCAGGGAGCCTCGAGGCGGCCAATCACGTCCCCTTGGGAGAAACGGGGATGAGTTATCGGATTCCTTCGTAGTTGAGCACCACGTTGAAACCTACCCCATCGACCCCGGAGCCCAGCACGCGGTAGGAGCGGTCGGTGATGTTCTCCACGACCAAGCCCACACGGTGGCGAGCGCGTGCGTCCAGTGTGGTTCCCGTCCGGAAATTCAAGGTTGTGAAGCCCGAGTTGCCGGTGTTGGAGATCCTCGCGTCGGTGAAATCTCGCGGAGCCAGCCGACCCTGACCATGGACCATCCACAGCCAGATGTCAAACCAACTTTTCGCCTCCCGGCTACGCCATCGCAAGCCCAGGATGCCTTGGGGAGGGGGGATTCGGCTCAGCGGGACCTGCTCCTCGCGGTCTTTGCCGAAGGTGTAAAAGTAGTTGCCGTAGATGCTCCAGCCATCCTCCAGCAGAAACTCGCCTGTGCTCTCGACACCTTGGACAAACGAGTCGCGATTATCTCGGCTAAAAAAAATCGTTCCCGGTGCTGTGCCCGCCTCGTTTCTCAGGATGTTGTCCCGCAAGTCATTCCAAAAGACAAACACTTGCCCACGCAGTCGCGGCCGATCGACCTTCACACCTAACTCATAAGTCAGCGAGCGCTCGGGCGTCAAGTTGGGGCTGGGCAGGTCCACGCCCATCTGTTGAACGAGCGTGTTGGTGGCGGCCAAGTCATCGAGGTTAGGCGCCCGAAAACCTTCGCT
Organism: uncultured Pirellulales bacterium; assembly: GCA_964648025.1. Lineage (GTDB taxonomy): Bacteria > Planctomycetota > Planctomycetia > Pirellulales > Pb10988 > CAZYKP01. Next base: position 66,275 of record CAZYKP010000010.1, read on the forward strand.
GAGCGAACCAATCAAATGAATGTCCTCTGAGAGTCGAAAGGTCAGAGCTCCACTTCCGATCCAATCCGAGAAGTTCAAGTCAAGATTCACCGGTGTGGGTGTTCCGTTGACGTCAACAATCGGAGTGGCTCCCACATCGATATACTGAAAGCGTGTTCCAGCAATGAAGTTCAGCCGTTCTGTCAGGTCTACATTCCAAACCAGAAACGCCCCCACCTGTTCATAAAAGCTATCTGGCGGAAACTGGGGCGTCCTATTTTCCACAAACGCCCCTGTGGTGGCCGAAAAGCGTTGGCTGAAGGCATCCACTTCGTCGTGATACCACTCAGCCCCGTAGGTCAACCGCCCCAGCGGGCCGATGTCTTTGTTGAGTTGGAGGATGAAACCAACTGTATCGACAGTGAACTCGTTGACGTCAAAATTGTCGCGGCCTGCACGCAGGTCCTCCACGGTGGTTGCTTCCCGCTGCCGGGCGTAGCTGGCGGTGAAAGCAAAGTCGTCGAAAGCGGCATGGGATTGGTCGTACCCATGGAAGCGAATGTAAGCCAGATTCCGCTGCTGAGGGTCGAAGAAGGTCGGCCGCTGATCGGCCTCTGGGATAAACGGCGAAAACCGGTCGCTGCGAGGCAGGTCTTCCTGAACGAAGTGTTGCAAGGCAACTGTGAGAAAGCGGTCACGGCCGACCTGCCGGACGAATTTGAGGTCCCCGGCGTACTGCTGATAGGCGGTGAAATCTTGAACGTTCAGAGGCCCGGCGGTGTCCACATCGTTGATGTTCAGAAAGCTCGCTCCGCCGAAGATCCCCGAACCACGGAGGCTCACATCGAGATTGGCTCGGCTGTAGCTTCCAAAGTCGGCGGTGCTGACTGTCTGCCGAAACGAGGCGTCCCCATAATCTCCATAGCGAACCTCCGGGGTGCGAGTCACGATATTGATCACCCCTCCAATCGCATCGGATCCCCACAACACCGAGCCCGGCCCACGGACCACCTCGATCCTCTCCACCATTCCGGGATCAATGGTATTGAAGTATTGGTTGGGCCCAGCCCGAAAGGTGGAGTTGTTTAAGCGGATGCCATCAATGAGGATCAACGTTTGCTGGCCGGTGAGCCCGCGGATAAATGGAGCTGCCTGGCCCCGGGCGGTCCGCTGCACCTGGACTCCCACTTCGGTTTGCAGGGCCTGAAACAAATCGACTGCGGCTCGTTCGGCGATCTCCTGTTGATTGACAATGGTTGCCAAGCTGGGGGTGTCAAACAGATTACCGGTGACGCCCCGGGAGATACTCGAAGCCGAACCAAGCGAGTTGCCCAAGGATTGCTGAGAAAGCGAAGGGAAGCTCGCTGGCCGATCGTACTCACCAAGGGCATCCCCTCCGGTCTGCCCTGTGTCGGTCGACCCATCGTCACCATACGGCTGGTCAGCTGCCGCGTCAGGTTGGTCAGTCTGTCCCGCTTGATCAGTAGGCCCAGGCTGAGGATCCTGCCCAGGTTGATCGGGTTGGTCAACCGGCCCGGGTTGGTCGGCCGGTGGCGTCTGGCCCTCTGGGATCAGCGGAGATTGGTCGCCGGTTTCGCCTGGTTCGCCAGCTTCTGGTTGCCGCTGCCCGGGCACCTGGATGGGCGGTTGCTCTTCACCTTCGGGTTGACCCGCAGTTGGATCTTGTTGGTTTTGAGGTTGCTCTAACGAAGGGTCGGAAGGCTGTTCGGAAGATTGGTTCAGGTCGGATGGCTGAGCTTGGGAGACGGTCTGGAATGGAGTGACTGGCCGAACAGGGATAGCTGGGAGACGGTGGACATGGGGCGACCGCGGCACCACACCTTGCCACTGTCCTTGTAAACCGCCCGAGCCACCGTCGAGGCCCTCTTGCCCAATCGCTAGTCCTGGTCCAAGCAGCGTGATCAGCATCACTGCCTGAGTTGACCAGCGAGGCAGGACAGTTCGCAAAACTGGTCGCATGGACGCCACCCTGAGATTTCAGAAAACCGTTCTCGCAAGAAGAAGCAGACTCATGCCCGCATTAGGGTCGATTCAGATTTTCGGCACAAACCCTCCTGAAAATCAACGACCTGCCAACTCAGCCTGGCAGTTTCGTTAACTGTTACGATCAAAACTCCAGGGACGGTCATCTGGCGATTGGCTCGACAGACTGTCGGTTCTCTCAACACCTTTGACCTGGCGTGATCGCTCCGGCACAGGCATATCCTCCACGCAGGTTCCAACATTAGGCGAGCTGTCTTCTGGTGTCTCCAGACACTTAGCTTCCACACGACCTTTGCGCAGGCGCTGTGGCAAGCCCAGCATCTTCTTGGCGAATTTGTTGGACCATTGCTTGCGGCGCACGCTTCTCTCAAGGACCCTTAGGTCCGATCGGGATTAGCGCAGCCTTGATGAAGAGTTGGTCAAGAGTTTGTTGAGGGCGGGCGATGGGGCTCTCAGGCTTACCAGAGGAGGTGAATGGCAAACCAGCCGTTGAACCAAAGAACAGCGAAATCCATACTCCAGGCAACCAAGATGTGCGCGGTGGCTCCCCCGAAAATACTCTTTGTTCGGAGCGATAACCATCCCAAGACCAGCCCGGCAATCACAGCCCCACAGCATTCTAAAAAGGGCTTGGGATAATGAATCATCATATAAGGAAAAACCATTAGCCACACTGCCGCTTCGTTGCCGTAGGCACGAGCGGCTCCGTGGACTAAGAATCCGCGAAAGAAGAACTCTAAGGCGATGAATTGCACCGCGTAGGCGAATTCCCAGATGAGCAACTCACGCAGGTCTCGTGGATGGTGAAAAGGATAGGTCTGCTGAAACGACTCCTCATGGACCAAGTGGAACATTGCCCCAAGGATAGGCAGAATCAGCAGCAGATAAATCCAGACATGTTTCCAATAACCCTCGAAGCTCCAGCCATAATCGTGCAAATCCTGGCCAAATCCGATTTTGATCAAGGCAGCTGGAATCAGAAAGTAGCAAAACAGTGTGCCAGCCACCCAGCCTAACCGCATGAGCAGGTCGTCCGGCCAATACGCTCTGTTTGTAGGGTCCAGCAGGTAAGTCTTGACCACCCAGACAAAAGCCTCTCGGATCACCCCGCCGATGACAAAGAACTCCAAAACAATCAGGCAGGCCAGAGCCGTTGCTAAGAGCACATGAATGCGGAAACGCTCGGGAATCATCAGTTACGCTCGATGCAGAAAGCAAGTTGGAGAGGGAGGCCAAGACCGTTGGGGAGATCGAAAAGCCGATAAGTGCCGACTTGGGTCTCCCCTAACGATGGTTAGAAAGCCTACACACACTCCGCAGAAGAAGTGGGCCTTCGTCTCGGCAGAGTTTTGCCCGCAGTTGAGGTGACTGGAGATGACTGGAGCTGACTGGCTCTGTCAATGGCCCCTTTCCTTGCCCATGGGCTCGCCCTACCACACCAGCGGGGATTTCATGGACAACCAACACGGGCGGAAGCTCATCGTCGCTTAGGGAGCAGCTTGGTGAAACTACTGATTCCCTGAAAAGTCTTCGACCAAGCGGAGCGTTTCGCTCGGCAATCCGGGCTTGCTGTGGTGCCTCAGGCTGCCCCCTTGAGGTCATCACAAACAAGGGCAGACGGAAAGCCCTGGGTCGAAAACTTCTCCGAAGGTCAGTAGGGTGCTCTTGCAAGGGAAGACCGGCAACAAAATGCTCTGAAACAGGCAAGTCAACGCTCGGCTGTTGTTGGCCTTGTGCCTTCCCTTGGAGAATTCCAGCAGTGCCGCACAGCTCAAGACAGGTGGAAGTGAGCCGTCCTGAGTGACTGTCCGAGAAGTGTCCCGGCACAACGAGGATTCGTTGCATCAAGACTCGTGAGCCACCAGCCGTTGTGCCTCCGCCACTATTTCGGACAGACTCTGAGACCTGAGTCAGATCGTAGCGGTCGCTGGAGAGAAGCAACAACATTTCAGGAACTTGCGGGATGACCAGCCTCCATGATCGATCTCTAGGCTTTGATCGATGGTCTTTCCAGAGAACGAGGGAGTACTCGCGTATCGACTGCTCCCTGTTGGATGGAAGCGGTCTCTGGCCGGTACCAGTCGCGTTAGCGCTCTTTGGCCAGTTTCCAGAGCCGTTCCAGTGTGAACGCAGCTGTGCTCCGGAAATGATACCGGCAAACGTCGGAGACGGCAGTCTCGGTGGGGTTGATCTCCACAGTAGGAACTTTGGCACCAGCAGCCTGAATCACCGGAGCTGCAATGTAAGGAAATAACGCAGTCGTTCCTACTGCGAAGACTATGTCAGGTGGATCTTCAGCCAATTTGTTGAGGCGAGCGATCGACTCTTGCGAAAGGAATTCCCCAAACAAAACGACATCAGGGCGGATCATTCCATCGCAACGCGGGCAGCGAGGTGGAAGGTTCTCAGGGGGGCTGGCAAAATCCTTTAGAAATTCTGACTGATAGCGGCTTTTGCAGTCAACACAGTACAAGTTGGAGTAACGCCCGTGCACTTCGATGAGGTTCTGACTGCCAGCTGCTCGATGCAATCCGTCGATGTTCTGGCTGAGCACACAGCCCTGTGGACGAGATCGTTCGATTTCCCAGATGACCCGATGGCCGGGGTTGGGTTGAGCGGCGCTACAGGCCCGGCCTAGCTCCCACAGGTAGGTCCAGCATAACGCCGGCCGGGCGTCCAGCATCGACCCGCTGAGGATCTCCTCAATGGGAAGGCCCTCATCGGTTTCACGGCCCTCGTAGAGTCCGCCGACCCCCCGGTAGGTCGGCAGGCCAGAATCGGCAGAAAGGCCAGCGCCGGTGATGAAAAGCGGCCGGCTGACTTGCCGCAGCAGCTGGGCGACCTCAAAAAACAGTTGCGTCGAGGACTTGACCATCGAATCAAGGGTCAGAGTCAACCCCTTGCTGTGTGGTTGCCAGCGTGATGTTGACCGGCGATGTCGATTCAAACGGGCCGTTGGGGCGGGCGGTCCAACGGGGTCGGCCAAGCAGTGGGCCATCATGGCATCGCAATGACCTGAGTGGTTCTGGCTCAGCTGGAGAGCCTCAGGACCTTGCGACGACCATCACACGCGGAGGCATCGCGGGCCACAGCCCGAATAGTCCAGTCCAAAGCTCGCCTCTGGGTTTCTCTGACGAAAGAGTCTGCGCGAAAAAGTGCCCGGAGTCCAGCTGTTGTTGAACCCCGGGCATTTTTCAGGAAGTCCAATGCACTGGAAAGACACTCCAGAGCTGTCGTGGCTGTGTCGGTGGAGAGCCGACCTAGTTCGCTTGGGCTGGTGATAAAACAAGGCCGAAGAGAAGCCAAGCTGCAGGATCGCCTTGCCTCCTCATCGCTTGTTCAACTTGTTAGAAACCTGGCTCACCAAAAGCTGGGGGCGGTGTGGGCGAGTCTTCGGGCCCTCCAAAACCACCGTCCTCAAAACCACCGTCCTCAAATCCACCGTCCTCAAATCTTGGATTGTCCTGATTGAATTCCGGCTGTGAAGGGGCCGCACCTGAAAGCGGAGAGGCACCTTCGGCCGCGTCTTCAGCGGTTTGGCCAAGACGTTCCAAGGGTTTGAAGAAAGCCCCAAAGATGCGGCCGGCAGCACCGGGTTTGGCATTGTTGAAGCCGGCCTGCTTCTCCTCCGGCTCGGTGGCTGGTTGTGTGTCACCGGGTTGTGTGTCACCGGGTTGTGTGTCGCCGGGTTGTGTGTCGCCGGGCTGAGGAAATGCCGGCAGAGGCAAGTTTGGTTCGGGAAAAGCAGGTTCATTGGGTTCGGCAGGGCGAACTGGCTTGTTGCCGATCCCTCCCAAGCCACCAGGTATTTGAGGAAGTTGTCCTCCGAAGCCGCCAGGATCGGACTCACCGAGTCCGGCACCGGCCTGTGTGTCATCGGGCTGTCGGGCACTTGGGGCGGGGGATTCCGGTTGAGCGAGCTGCTGAGGTTGAGGAGTTGTCCGCGGCGAAGGTTCTTTCATATCTGGTCCGGCCAGGGCGGCCTCGGGGTCCACCGAAGCCTGAGGCTTGGCTGGCAACACATCGCCTGGTCGTTCCTCGTAGGGGTTGACCGGTTGTGGTTGGTTGCTGGGGCGACTCTGGCGTAACAGCACACTTTCCTCGGCACGGCGGAGATCCTCGTAGCGCTTCCGAATCTCCTGCAGGCGGCGGTCCTGGGCATTCACCCGGGCGTCGGCTCGAAGGGTTTCCAGCTCGGCACGAATTTGACCCTGGATTCGGATGAGCGCCCGGTTGATCTGTCCACGTTGACTGAGATTCCCTGCTTCTAAGGCTGCACCATCTTTGAAGTCCTCTGTGGACTGCTCGCTCTGCCCCAGAGCACGATAAGCCAGGCCCCGAAAATAATACGGACGTGGGTCTTCGGTCCCCGCGTTGATCACTGTTGTGAGCGTGTTGACGGCTTGTTGGTAACGCCCCGAGTTAAACTGGTGAACACCCTCACCGAAAAGGTCCAACAGGTCGTCTCCAGACTGTCCTTGTGCGGCCGCTTCGTGCGTGCCAACAAGGATGCCTCCAGCACAAAGGCCAAAGGCCAGCAGGCAGGTGAAAAGAAAACGCTTCATGGTTATGTAACTCCTGATGGTAATGCGGCTCCTGGTGATCCTGGGGCTCCTTGGGGTTGTGTGTTCTGAGACTCATGTTCTGAGAATCAACGTGCCCGCAGGAGCAATCCAAGCGCGAAATCACTCTTGGAAAATCGGATAGCCGTTGCCGGTGAGACAAGCAATCGTTTCGCTGAGCTGTTGTGGCCAAACTGTGTGTTTCGTGAGTGGGCAGTCTCCCAGGAACTGCAATCGTTCTGGGTGAATCAAGCTCTGATGGGAACACTGTTGGTTTGTTGGTGGGTTTTGACCCGAGACCCTGTGTCCACCCAGAGCAACAGCCGAGGGAGACAGTCGTCAATAAGTCGCAGACCAATGCACCGGAGTTCCCCCAAAAGTCCAGCGGTTGGTTTTCTGCGTGAAACTTCTGTCCACCAATGCTACTTCGGCGTCGTTGACCTTGCAAGGAAAGCCAAAGCTCAGTCCAGTTTGTTCCCCAGTCGGACAGGGCTATCCGACAATCCGATTGCCACTGCTGGCTTCTCCATTCCTTGAAACTGGCACGCTCGACAAAGACACCCGCAACGGTGAGAACTGCCACCTGGTCAGTCGCCCCTTCTCTTGGACCGTACCACAGAATCGCTGCGGCCAACGGCCTCAACGCTGAGGATCAGGCAGAAAAGCCCGCTGTCAGTGAGGTAGCATTGACCTCAGCCCTCCCCTCCCAAACGTCAGTGGGTCCACTCCGGTTCATGCCATTGACAGCACCCGAAGGTGGACTCCTTCGGGCTGCCAGAGCGGGCGAAGTCCTTCCCACAAGACCGGTTTGAGCAACTCACCCGTCGGAATTGCCCCTCGTGATGGCATTTGACTTCAGGACACAAAGTGTTGGACGGTCGCTGATTTCGTTGACAACGCTGGCCCCCCAACAGTAAGGTCAATAAAAGCACCTGTGTCGGCCCTGGAGAATCTTCAGCACCCCTGTCATGAGTCCTTTGAAGCAAGACCTCAAACTCTCTGAGGTCGTGCGTGGTTGGCAACCCATCAGCCTCCGAGATCCATCAACGCATTCTTCGCAACCCACGATCCTCTGATATTTGGAACATCCTGATCTGGAACAGCCAACTCACGGCTTGTTGCGGTATCTGCTGGCACTTCAGGGTTGTTGGCGGTGAGTGTTTTTCGGCGGTGAGTGTTTTTCGGCGGTGAGTGTTTTTCGGCGGTGAGTGATTCGCAATTCCGTTTCTTTCCGAAATGAGCGGCATCATGGTGAACGCACATCGGCAAGGGTCGTTTGCCGGGACTGTATGGCTGGTGGCGGCTGCTTGGATCGGGGGGGCTGCGGGCGTTCTCTGGCCGGGGTGCCCAAGCGCTCGAGCTGGTGCGTTCCAAGAGGCAGTCGATCGCTCTGTCGAACAAGGCATCACCTTCCTTGAGAAGACCGATGGTGCTCGCTCGCTGGGCTTGAAGGTGTTGATGGGTCTGACTTTGGCCAAATACGGGGCCCCTACGGACCACCCAAGAATTGTCGAGGCCCTCGAGCAGGTCAAAACCAGTACGAAGGATGGCGCCGAGGGTTTTGACGCTGATATCTACACCACCGGCATCGCGATCATGTTCTTGGTTGCGGTGGACCCGTCGCAGTATCGCGACCAAATCGCGGTGTTGGTCAAATCTCTGCACGATCGCCAGAAAGAGCACGGCGCGTGGGGTTATCCCGAGGGTCACCAGCATGCTGGGACCTGTGACACCTCCATGACGCAATATGCGGTTCTTGGGCTCTGGGAAGCTCAAGAGCAGGCCGGGGTTCCCACCCCGATTGAGGTCTGGGAGCGGTTGGCCCGCTGGCTGATTCTCACTCAGAACATCGACGGAGGATTCGGCTACCAAGGGATGCCCGCGGAGGAACTTGGCAAGCGGATTCGCCAAAAAGATGTCAAACACAGCATGACCGCCGCTGGTGCTGGATCCGTTTACATTGTTCGCGACCAGCTGGGCTTTGGTGACCTCAAGAAGCCTGCCAGCGATGAGACCCCTCCCCAGCTTCGCTTGTTCGAGACCGACCAACAACGTCAAGCCCGGGTCAAAACTCAACTGGACCGGAAGTCGCTCGAGATCACCATGGTCGCTGCCGACCGCTGGATGCTCCGCCACTTGACCATCAGCAAACCAAAAGGCTGGCTCTACTATTACCTGTATGCCTTGGAACGCTACAAGGCCCTGTATGCCGCCGAACGTCATGGCATCCAGGGCAAGGCCAGCACCCCGGTATGGTATCGGCAGGGTGCTACTTTGTTGATGCGTAATCAGCACCAGGACGAAGGCTACTGGGTGGAAGCCAAGCAAAAGAACAATCCCACGCGTGTGATCTCAGATACGTGCTTTGCCATTCTGTTTCTGTTGCGGAGCACCAAAAAGAGTTTGGAGAGTAGGCAGCAGGAGTATCGCTCTGCAGTTTTGGTCGCCGGGCGGGGATTGCCCGAGACAGATGATCTCCGAGTTCGCGATGGCCGCGTGGTCGTCAAGCCGAGGCGGATCTCACTGAGGGCAGCCTTAGCAACTCTTTCCGGACCATCACCAACTCAAGCCAGTTCAGACCGACAACGGCTGGCCTGGTCTGAGGCCGTCGCGGTGCTGGCTGACGCTGCCGAAGGTGGCAGTCGGCAGATGCTCAAACAACAGGCCCCGACTCTCAGCCAGCTTGCCGTCTCGGCGCCGACCTCCATCCGTGTGCTGGCCGTCAGGGCCATTGGGCGTAGTCGTGATCTGGATTTCGGCCCACTGCTGCTCTTTTTGCTCTCTGATGACGATCCCCGAGTTGCCCTGGCCGCTCGGGACACCCTGCGGCGGCTTGCCAGGCGCAGCAACGGGTTCGGCTTCTCCACTGCAGCCTCCGATGAGCAACAACAGGCCGCCATCGAACGCTGGATCCAGTGGTACCAATCAGTTCGTCCCGACATCGATCTTCAAGGGTATCGACCTCCCAGCAGATGAATCACTCGAACCGAAAGGCTCGTCGCTGGCGAAAACAGCCCAGTTCTCCAAGTTCAGCGTTGCCTGAGGACTCGCCTGGCTTTGGAGTCACCGAACTACGGAGTTCCCAAGCGACCAACGATTCACTCACAGTTTCTCAACCCAACGAATTTCAGAGAGGCTTGGCAAAAGATGCCTCAAAGAACGCCTGAGGGAGGACGGTCGGCAGTGGCTTGTTCGGCTCGATGTGTCCGCAAACTGACAGAGCGTTGGCAGACTCCGGGATTGTTCGAATTTGCACTTGCGGTTCAACAGGATCACCGACTCCTGAGGAGGCTTTCGGGGTGTTGTCCAACGGGGACCGAAGAGTGTTCGGGGAATCACTCAGCTCAGA
>CAZYKP010000010.1:76268-155747 GCA_964648025.1 uncultured Pirellulales bacterium
AGAGTCGATGACCAAGGGCGACCAACGGAAGCCCGGATTGCCGGTCGTTTGTCACTGGATTGGTCGAAGAGTGTTCGGGGAATCACTCAGCTCAGAAGAGTCGATGACCAAGGGCGACCAACGGAAGCCCGGATTGCCGGTCGTTTGTCACAGAATTGGTCGAAAAGTGTTCGGGGAATTCATAAGACTTGGCAGAAAACTAGTAACCTCTGTGTTGTGATGGACATACCCTCTCAGAGTCCAGCGTCAGGTTCCGGCTGGATCATCGCACTGGCGGGCCCAATCGCGCTGGTTCTTTCTCTTGTTCTTCTGGGGCTGAGCAGCTCTCGGCTGATCAATTCTCCGGAAGTTCCCTTTGTCCGGCTCACTCGAGCGGACAAGACGGACGAGCGAACAATTGTGTCCTCCAGCCAACCTGTCGTTGAGCTGCCTGCTGCAGCCGAACGGTCAGCGGGGGAGTTCTCGCTGGAGGGGCTGTTGGCCTCAATCGACCAGACGACAGACCGCTTGACGGATCCGGCTCTGGTGGAGTTTGTCGCGGTAGCCCCGGACCGACTTCCTCAACGGCCCCACCCGACTCCGATCGATCCGAGTCAACGCTGGGTTGTTGCGATCCCGGAAGGGCTGACCCAAGCAGCCTACACCGCCATGCTCGATTCATTGCAGATCGAGTTAGGGGTGGTCATCTCTGCCAAACGTGTGCAGTACGCCAGCAGCTTCACACGTCAAAAGTCGCAACTTCGCGAGGGTTCCACAACAGCCGAGGATCGTTTGTATCTCTCCTTCTCCAGCGGGGATCTCGTCGAGGTCGATCGAGCCCTGGTCGCTCTGGCCGGCATCGAAGTGGGAACTCGGCCGGTGCTGCACTTTATCCATCCCAGAACCGAGGAGAAGATGGCCCAGGCCGAGGCAGACTTCGCCAAGTGCAGGCCTGAACAAATCGCCCTGACCCGCTTCAGCGTCCGTCCCCAACCCGGCAACGGCTGGGAGTTTTACGTCGTTGAACAAACATTATTGGACTAGAAACGGAGGGCCAACCTTTGACTCTGCTGCCTGAGAGGCCTACCCCACAGAAAACTTTCTACAAAAGAGGGGGTCGGACTCACTGAGGGACTCCGCTTGCTATAGGGAAAGCCAAGCCTTGTTGCGTCGACAGTCTTTCGTGGCAACAAGCCCAAAGAGAATGCATTCTCAGCCAACGAACAATCGTCCAATGGTTGCAGAGTCCATTTCAGAATGATTGTTTCACAACGGATAAAAAATTACCTTGCAATAGGAACGCCTGACTCACATGCTTGGTAGGACGGGGCCAACTGGCTGGTCAGTCGGAGGGAATAGTTGATGTCGTCCCCAACAGTCACCACCCCGGACGCTACGACCGAAGCGGTCGTCCCATCGCCGCCGTTCTCCCGCAAACTGATGGGAAACACTGCGGTCCTGGGCACGCCTCCTCGAGGCAACCAGCAACTCCCGCAGGCCAGATCGCACAGCCCTGCGGCGGATCCTCCTGTGCCTATCCCCCTTTGGCGATGGGCCGTCCGTTTCCTCTTGGTGCTGACAATGGCCGCCGCCTGCTGGTTGCTTTGGGCCTCCAATCCGCAGGTCAACCGCCCTTTGTGGCCCCAGGGTTGGTCGCCGCAAAATACCATCGTGATCACCCTCGCCCAGGGCGAAAACTACGGGCAAACCGATGTCTGGCTTGGTGAAGCCGGCACGGGCACCCGGATTGTCGATCAAGCTGCTCTTGGCCGAGCCATTCTCGAGAACATTCCATCAGATCCCGAAACCGGACGGGTGTTACTGCGTGTCTCCGGTGGGGTCTACCAGTCCGAAATCAATCGGCGGGTCCGGTTCATCCGCCAAACTCTTCAGCACGTCCGGTCCGTTGAGGTTGCTCTGGCGCTGCTGCCGACTCGCTGATCGCGTCGTCAATTCAGCCCTGAGGAAGGTTCCGCTGAGGGCTCTCCGTCGGGGCCAGTTCTCCGGCAACGAGCACGGGAGCCAGAGGCCGCCGAAAGCCAGATCAGCCGAAGAACCAGCACGAGAAACCAGCACGAAAAACCAGTGCGAAAACTCACTGCGGAGGCGGAATCCAACCTCTCTCGCTCAGCCTACTGTTGGCCTCGGACAATTGTTGCTCGTCCAAAATACGCGAGCCGCCGGAAAGACCAGTGATTTGGCAGCAGTTGATCGACCAGCCTCTCGGCTATGACGGACGAGGCCGGACGAGGCAAGATTGTCCTCGACCTCAGTAGGCCGTCGAGAAACTGCTCAGCAATTGCGAAACACAGCACACGATCCTGCTGGTTGCCATGTTCCGAAAGAGTGGACTTAGACTCGCTGCGTTTCGAAGTCTGTTTGGCTGGTGAGCTTCTCCGGGATTCTCGACGAAGACTGGTTTCGTTCACAAAAGCCAATGAGCCGAGTGATGTTGTCTCGTTCGTGGAGCCAAGGTGATCAAGAAGTCTCTCAGCTTTTCAACTCAGGCGGATTGTTGTGATTCGGTTTCGTTGCCCTCATTGCCAGAAAGTCCTCGCTGCCCCGGCTGAGGCGGCCGGGAAATGCCAAAATTGCCCCAGCTGTGGCCAGTCGACTCAGATTCCCTTTGCCGATCAGGGGAATGCCATCCAGAAGCGACGCGCGACTCAATCGTGCCCAGCAGTCGCCGACGGACACCGATCTGAGTCGTCGATACCTGCACGGGCAGCCGATGCCCTTCTCGCACAACATGCTTCTCCAGGACCCCAAACCTCTCAAGTGGGCAGGACGACACTCCGTTTGTCGCCCAAGTGGAATACCACGATCGACTTGTCACTGGCGGTTGCCGCAGTGCTGTCCGCGCTTTGGGTCTTCGCCACCTTGCCGCAACCAGCCTTGCCGCCACAACCGATCATCCTGGCACCTGCGGGACCCGATTCGGCCAACCTCCAGTTGGTGATCACCCACACAAACGAACTGAAGATGGGCAACCAATCCTTCCATGACCCGGGGTCCTTATTGCTGGCTCTCCAGAGAGAAGGCCGCACTCCCGGTCATGTCCGGGTCATCACCGACCCTTCTGCCCTCAGCGAACCGGTGCTGCGGCTGACCACCGCTTTAGCCCAAGCGGGCGTTGACCATGTGACCATCGCCAGTCAGGAATGACTCAACTGGGAACGCTTTTCCCAGAACGAATCCATCCGACTGGCAAGCCACCGAGACGCAGAGAGGTATTCGACCCAGGGCGACCAACGGAAGCCCGGATTGCCGGAAGTTGGCAGTTGGTGTGGTCGAGAACTTGTTAGGGAATTAATAAGACGCAGAGAGGTATTCGACCCAGGGCGACCAACGGAAGCCCGGATTGCCGGAAGTTGGCAGTTGGTGTGGTCGAGAACTTGTTAGGGAATTAATAAGACTAAGCTATGCATCTGCGAATTCACTATCCCGATGGGCAAGCTCGCTGTCTTCTGCTGGAGCTCAACAAAGCCACCGTCATCGGCTCACGAGCCAGCTGTGACCTGACGTTGCCTGGTGAGGGCGTTCATCCGCTGCACTGCGGGATTTCGTGGTCCGACGAGCGATTTGTCATTCGCTCGTACCATCTAGGCGAATTGATCTCAGTCAATGGAGAGTTACTGGACCGGACCGAGCTGAGTGAGGGCGACACTCTTGAGATTGGTCCTTATCGCTTGGAACTGATCTCCGACGAAGCCGCTGAGAAGTTTGGGGAAGCCGGCTCCGTCACGGTGGATTACTTCTCCTTAGCATTGGCGCCCAGCCTCTCCGGAATCGGCGTCTCCGGCGAGGACCAATCCCAGCGGTCCGCAGCCGCCTCCGAGGATGCCGGCAACGAAGCTTCTGCTGCTTCCTCCAACCAGCAAGAAAAACAGCCGCCAAAACCGCTCTCACCAACACCGAAACACGCATCAGGCAGCTCGCCTGGGCAGAATCCGCCCTCGACCCAGGGAGACGACCTGACCATCGTCCCAACTGCCGATGCCAACGACGTGCAGCCGATGGATCTGACGTCGCTGGCGGACAATCAGCCGACGGTGAAGGCTTCTGCCGGCTTTTTGGCTCCCCAGACCGACGAAACCTTCAGTCTGGCCGATGAGTCGCCCGACGAGTCTTCCTCAACTGATCAGACATCCGATGATCAGACATCCGACGCGTCCTCCAGCAAAGAACCCGCTGCCAACAACTCCGCTGTGTCCTCTTCAGGCAACGCCCTGGATCCCGGAGGACCAGGCCTTTTTGCCGGGGATGGATCTGCCGCAGACCTTGCCGACCTCGACCAGCTCACCCAAGAGTTGATGAGGCAAGACCCGGCGAGTCAACTCCCGGTAAGCACAGACCCGGTGAGCGAAGGATTGGGGCTGACAGGCGGGCCGCCAGCAGATGGGTTCGGGTTGGCCACACAGGGCTCGGGGAGCCGATTGCCGAGTGGCCGGCTTGACCACGATCTTTTGGGAGATCCGGCTCTTGGAGGACCAACTCCGGCACCGGAGGCCCCCCGCCAACCCAGCGCGCTGGCAAAAGCTCTGACCTCTTCGACTTCTCAGGCGATCTTCACCGGCGTCATGGCTCTTGCCGGCCTCGGAGTGATTTGGGGGGTGCTTAGTGCTCAACCAACCGCCGAAGAGCGATTCGCTGCCGCAGTTGAACACCATCGCCGGGGCGAGTACGCCCGTGCAGGAGAACAGTTGAAGGCGTTTCTCAGGGCCTATCCGGGGGCTGCCCAAGCGAACGAGGCAGAAGTTTGGCTGGGGCTAACGCGACTGGTGCCGCAGTTCCAAAGCCGACAGTGGCCGCAGATCCTCAGCGGGATCGAAGAGGTCCTGGACCAATGGTCCGGCCTGGGGCGGCATCCCTTGGCTCAACAGGAACTGGCCAGGATCCTTCCCGAGACCGCTATTGAGCTGGTGGGCCGCGCTGAGACCATGGTGCAAGACGGTCTGGAGGCCGACCAAGCCGTGGAGCAAGCCGAGACAGCGGTGACTCTGGCTTGTCAGTTTCTTCCCCCAACGATCCAACACGAGAATGATCTGGCTGACCTGCAACGTCGGCTATTTGAACTCAGCCGACGCCGGCAGGAAAAGCTCTCACTGAGCAAGGCCGTCTCGGCGATCGACACAGCCTTGAACTCGGAGTCCTTCGAGGAGGTCTACGCAGCCCGCCGGCAACTCTTAGATGAGTATCCCGATCTGCAAAGTCGTTCCGAACTGCTGAGTTTGATGAGAAAGGTTGCCCAGGCTGAGGCCGCCCGGGTGCAATCTCAACAAGTCCAGCGGCCAGCGAAGACCTCTGAGCCCCCCCCGCCGGTGCCCCTCTTGGGCACACTCTCCACTCAACGGCCGCTGGCTGAGGTCCGCACTGGCGGCCTCAATCAAACGCCTGCTTATCAGGCCAGCCAAGTCAGCGAGGTTGCTGCTTCTTCCAAAGGCGGTTGTATCACTCTGGCGTTGGGTGGGCTGGGGGTGGTCTATGGGATTGATCCGGCGGAAGGGCGATTACTTTGGCGGCGTGGCGTGGGCCCTCACGCAGGGTTCAGACCTTTAGCTCTGGGGCCCCAAAACAACCCTGAGGGGTTTGTCTTGATCGATTTCCTCCGCGAAGAGGTCTGGCGAGTCGATGCTCGGACTGGCCGGCTCGTTTGGCGCCAGGCAGTGCCGGGGATTCTCGGTAGTCCCGTATCCCGTGACGATGAGGTCATCTTGGCCAGCGTCGATGGTCAGCTGATGGTGTTGAATGCAGAGTCTGGAGAAATTCGCCACAATTATCAATTCCCGCATCGGCTGGCAACCGAGCCAGTGGTCGACTCCAATCAGACCATCTATCAACTGGCCGATGAGGCTTATCTGTATATTATCGAACCCGACCATCAAGTCCGAACCCTTTATCTAGGACACCCGCCCGGAAGCGTTCTCTCTCGGCCGGTATTGATCGGAGAAACGCTCGTCGTTGCTCAGGAGGGCCGGAACCAAACGAGCCTCTTGGCTGTGAACCTTAGCCAGAATCGCCCAAAAGTACAGTCGAAGGAGTTGCCCGGTCGCTTGTCAGACCAGCTCCAAGTCGGCGGCTCGGTGCTGATTGCCTTGACCGAGCAAGGGCAGTTGCTCTGCTTTCGAGCTTCTGGCAACAACCGGGAGCCGCTTGCCGAGGGACCTGTGACCGTCGTCCCGGCAACCGAGCAGTCACCGGGAGGACTCTCACTCCAAGGCGATCGGCTCTGGGTGGCGACCCGAAGGCTGACAAGCTACTCCTTTCCGCCTCGGGTGAGTTGGAAACAGCTGGAAACTCTGCCAATACAAGGGGTTGCTCTCCAGCCGCCGGTTGCTGCTGGCCAGCACCTGGTGTTAGCCACGCAGTTGGATCTGCAAAAGCACTCATCCCGGCTCTCGGGCTCCAATCACTTCTTGGGAGGGAAGGCCCTCGGTGATCGGCTTCCTGCTGGGGTACGCGTGTTGGGCTGGCAGAACATTGCGGGAGAATGGAGAGCTTCGTGGCAAACCGAGCTGGCGATGCCGTTGGCTGCTCCGCCGTTGCCGGTCAACCAAGGGGCGGCAGTTCTGGCTGTCCACCCTGGTGGCGATATCTTCCTCCTGGAATTGGACGATCCATCCCTGGCCGAGGCCCCACAGCCGTTGATCTCAGCTGGCGGATTGACTGAGAGTTTCGACACAGATGGGCGACTGTGGGAGTTTCCAGAGAACATCGTGTTGGCTCCCTCAGCCGGAGGCCACCAGCTCCTGGCGATCCGTTTGAAAGATGCCGCTGTTGAAGTGGTCAACTTGCCTGGGCGACTGGGGGGTCGCCCGATTCGTTGGGGTGATCACTTGTTTGTAGCACTTCACCCGGGGCCGGCATACTTGCTTGACCCAAAGACACTGGCACCGGCCGGCCCGCCTTTCTGGCCGCCGCTGTCTCTGAGGGATCCTGGCTATTGGGGGAGGCCGACTCTGGTGGCTGAGGGACAGCTTGGGGTGGCTTTTGGAGAAACGCTGTACTGGCTCAGGCAGCAGGGAGGTGCCCCTGTTGTTGCGAGAACTGAGCGATCGTCTGGTGACAGCTGGGCTGCTCCAGTGGTGATCGGAGACCAACGATTCAGAGAAATCGCACCACCGGACAACGCTGATGCCGGTGGACCGTTGTTGGCCCGCTCAGCGACGCTGCTGTGGTCTGGTCGGTCTGCAGCGGTGCTCCGGGGGGCCGACGGCTCGATTTGGTGTTGCCAGGCAGACGGGACTTGCCGATGGCGTCGGCCACCTGGTCTGGGCCGCGTGATCGGGTTGGTTCCCCTCAATGAGCGTCACTTTGTCGTTGCCACCCGGGAAGGCTCATTGGCCCTGTGGTCTCGGGAAACCGGTCAACAAGTCGGTGCTGTCAAAGAGGTCTGCGATTTGCTGGCCGGACCGCCGGTGGTGGCCGGCTCGGCGGTTGTGGTCACCAGTGCAGACGGTAGCGTTTACGCCTTGGCCGACGCCGCAAAAACGTTGACTGCTCCATAGTTGACTGCTCCATAGTTGACTGCTCCATAGTTGACTGCTCCATAGTTGACTGCTCCATAGACGCGGGAATCGAACAGGACTGAGTTTCATGCCTTCCCAGCGACTGATGTTTGTGGCTCCAGCCCTCGCCTTGCTTTCGGCATGTTGGGCACTCGCGTGTTGGCCGAGTCATGCTTTGGCGCAGAATGAGGAACTGTTGGTCCGAGGGGTTCCCTTTGACCAGCTTGTGCTCAAAGGGACCGAGGAGCAGTCGGAGACCACATTGCAGCTGGTTCCCCTGGAACTGCGACCCCGTCGGCCACTTCAACGACCGGAAGCAGCCGCTGAGACCTCTCTGAAGGTTCGTCTGCTCAGCCGGCCCGGGACGACTTACCAAGTGCTGTGGTCAGACATCGGGAGGTTGACGCTTTTTGAGCAGTTGGTGTTGCAGCAGGGGGCTCAACTGGTGCAAGCCAAGCGGTTTGGTGATGCTTATGAGTGTTACGATTGGATTGGTCGACGGGATCCGGAATTTCCGGGCTACCAGGAGGCTTTTGTCTCTTGCTTGCTGGCCGAGGCCGAGTGGTGGAAGGCCGAGGGAAACATCGCCCAGGCGCTGGCACTTTGTTACCGAGCTTACGAGCTCAACTCACAGGCGGCGGGGCTGGGCTCGCTGATGGGCTCAGTGGTCGATGTGATGCTCGAAAAGGTTTTTCAAGAGAAGAAGTACCGTGCAGGTCGCCGGCTCCTTGCCGAGCTCCAACGACGTTTCCCAAACCATCGCGTGGTCCGCAGGTGGCAAGACCAATTCTCGCGACTGGCCGCCGGTTGGCGGCAGCGTGCCCGCCAAGCTCAGCAAGCAGGTCGGTGGGGCGACGCTTACGAAGCCATCTTTCAAGCAGTCAGCATTTGGCCACAAGACCCCAACACCACCCAACTCTATCGCGAAATCGCCCAACGATATCCTGTCGTGGCAGTTGCCGTCTGGGATGAAGGTCATCCCCCGACTGCGGCTGAGGCAGGAGCCGAAGTGCTCTCTCAATGGACCGTTCGCCGCCAAGCGGCATTAACGACTCCACTGATTGCAGAACCTCAAGTGACCTCTTTTGGTGATTTTAAGTACGATTCCAGGCTCATCCGATGGATGGAAAAAGATGATGAGTACACTCTTTCGCTTCCCGGGCCCCGGAGCTGGCTCAGTTCGGGAGGTCGGCCTGGGCTTCCGGTGACCGCCTACGATCTGGCCCGGACGTTGCTGGACCGAGCGCGAGGAGAGGGAGAGGCTCTGGGACGATCCTCTTTCGATCCCACCTGGGCGCAAATGGCCGCCACGCTTCAGGTGGTCGATCCTCAGACTCTGAAAGTTCGCTTTGCCTCAAAAGTCTTGTCCCCGCAGGCATTCTGGCAAGTACCCTTAGTGCCTTGGTCTTACGCGTCCCAGCCAACGAATTTGAGCGAATTTGGGGAAATTGAGGCTTGGCAAGAAGGCTCAACCGACGCCTTCAAGCCATCGCTGGGTGACTACCGGCCGCTTGCCCATGCCGAAGGCGGCTGGCGATTTGTACGCAGCGACGCCTTCGCGGCAGGCTCGTCCCAAGCGCTGGCAGACGGTGGCCCTCATGAGATCGTGGAAAGACGTTTTTCGGACATCCGACAGGCGGTTGCCGGGCTTCGGGCTGGTCGGTTTGTTGCGGTCGACCGAGTTCCCCCTTGGCAATTGGACGAGGTTCTGCGTCACCCGGATGTGGTCTTGAAGCCGTATCCTGTCCCGACGATCCATCTGCTGGTGCCCAACCTCCACTCGCCCCGGTTGCAAGAGCCGACCAGCCGACGAGGTGTGTTGTTGGGGATCAACCGAACTCGCATTCTCAGGCAGTTGATCTTGGGCAGCGATCAGGATCTGGGACGTGTGCTCTCAGGTCCCTTCGCTGGCGGGTCAGTCAACGATCGCTCACTCCCGCCAGAGCCTTATGATCCGCAACTGATGATTGCCTTGGCCGCTGCCCCTTCAGTCGCCACCCCCTCATCAGCCTCGCGGCGGAACTCTGGCAGCTCCCAGCACCTTCGGCTGGCCTATCCGCCGACTGCCTTGGCACGGCGTGTGTGCACTGAGATCGTCCGCCAGTTGCAGCTACGCGGACAAGGCTTGGCAGTCGAGGGTGTCGAATTGACGCCCGTCCAAGCCCTCAATCCAAGAGCCTGTCGCCAGCATTGGGATCTCCTGTATGTCGAACGCGTCTTGGCCGATCCCCGTGTCGATGCCGGAGCGTTGCTGCAGCTGGCTGGCGTGGAACTGTCGGACCATCCTTTGTTAGCTCAGGCTCTCTCAGCATTGGCCGCCGCCGAAGATAAGCAACAACTCACCTCCGCACTGCAACGGCTTGACCAAGAGTTCCATCGGGAGTGTTGGGTGCTGCCGCTCTGGGAATTGACCGAGCACTACGCTCAACGCAAATCCCTCAAGGGCGTGGGGCATCAGCCGCTGACGTTGTATCAGAACATCAAGAGTTGGCGTCACCCTCCACCAGTTCCTGAGCAATGATCGCTCAGGCGACTTTGCTTGCAGGCGGATCGAAATCCGCTCACCGCTTGGAAGATGCCCTGACGTTCCGGAAACCCCCTGACCCTCTGAAAACGCTTGGACAAGGGAACGTTGCCCCGATGGTATTTTCTCAGACACCTGACCCGGAGCGATTCTGTGCAACCGGGGACCTTCGACAGATTTGGCGAGCTGGGCGGATTTGGCGGGCTGAGCAGAGTGATCAGGCTGCGATGCCCATGTCAGCGTCTTCAGGCGGCCTATTGAGTGCAGGCGTTCTGAGGCTTGGTGTTTTCGTGTTGGGGGTCTTGGGCTGGGGACCTCAGCATGTTTCGGCACAACAGGATGCAGGTTGGTTGCAACGACCCTATCGCGTGTTGGTGTGGACGTCGCTGGATTCCACGGCCACTTGGAGCGAAGCGACCTGGGGGCGGCTTGCGGAAACGCTTGCCAACTTCCAACGCAGCCGCATCGGGACTTCCTGGAGGCTTGAGTTTGACCAAGCTCCACCAACGATGCGTCTTGCCAGAATGCCAAGAGCTGCCCTGCCCTCAGCTGAGTCCGCCAGGCTTGCTGACGGCACGCGACCTGATAAGGTTGTTTTGCTGACTCTCCTCCGGGAGCATCACGGGGTGACGGTTCAAGCTCAGTGTTGGGATCGATGGCGGGGGTCTTGGGGTGCGATCGTGCAGCGTCGTTCCCCAAACCGTCCGTTGGGCTGGTTGGCCTGGCAAGCTCTGATCGAGTCCTTCAGTCCAGTCGGACGCATCCGTCAGCTCAACGGTGCTCGGGTGGTTGTCGAACCTCAGGCAGCCCGCTTACCTATTCGTGACAAACAGTGGGCCCCATTTCGTCGCGGGGCTGTGCTCGTTCCTTATCGACGCCAGCCCGCCTTCCAAGAATTGCCCTGGACATACCTTGTCGTTGAGGCAACCAAGGGCACTCAGGTCATTTGCAGGGCAGTGAGTCGCTACAGCCAACCCCTGGAGCCGCTGCGAGATCACCCTGAGCACTGGTTGGTGATCCAGTTGCCCAACACAGGCCAGGCAACCCTGTTGACGTTGGTTGCTGCGGCTGGTCCCGACTCCCCATCAACGGCAGGACAAGCCAGCCCGGAGCAAGCCAGCCCGGAGCAAGCCAGCCCCCACCAGACTTCCCAAGAGGACATTGAGTCGGCCTCAAACGCCCCGGACAGGCAGCCAAGTGGATCAGTGCCGCTTCAAGAGTATGAACTGTGGAGTCGGTCACCAGGTCAGAGCACATTTCATCGTTTGGGGGTGACCAACCGTCAAGGCCAGTTCATCATTCCTCCGGATCCAGACTCGCCACTGCGGATTGTGCATGTTCGGCGTGGAGTTGCCCCGGTGGGGACCCTGCCCTTGGTACCGGGGCAGCCTGCCGAGTTGACGGTGGCGTTATCGCCTCGCGAGGGTGGGTTGACGCATGCAGCGGAGTTCGCCGAACTCAAGGCGGCTGTGGCGGATGCGGCCACTCGCTACCGCGTGCTGCTTGTTCAACTGCAGAGCTTTCGGGATCAGGGGGATACTCAACGTTTTCGCATTGCCCAATCTGCCGCCAGCACGCTGTTGCGTGGTGATGCCGATGTGCTGCGTCGGCGTTTGACGGCTCGTCAACAGGAGCTGGCCCAATCCGGAGCTCCCGCCGATCAGGCGCTGGCCGCTGAACTGACAGGGCTGCTGGCCACCTTGAGCCGTCACCTCGATCCCGACCTCCTCACGCAAATCGATTCGGGCAACTACTGATTCCCGGAAAAGTCTTCGACGAAGCGGACACCTTTTGTCTGGCAATCCGGGCTTCCGGTCAGCTTCAGGCTGCCCCCTTGAGATCATCACAAATAGGGGCAGACGGAAAGCCCTGGGTCGAAGACTTCTCCGAAGGTCAGTCGTTGGACTGTCGAGGATGTGGCCATTGGCCAGCCCTAGGTTGCTGCATGGAACTGTTGAGGGCCCTCTAGGTTGGGCCTCTGCCACAATCTGGAAGAGTCGAAGTAGTGGTCGGTTTCCTTCTGATTTGGCAGTTGGTTCTCGTGGGATCGGGGGATTCACGTCTCACCGACTGCCAAAATCCTAGGAAACAAGGCAGTGGTCGCCCGGCCAGCAGGTTGCATTCCAGCAAGTTCCTGGTTTTCGGAAGCGGGTTGGGGAGAGCCTTGGGGGCGTCTGGTCGGCGGGTCAGGCAGAACGAAGGGATTCTGGTGGTTCCCGCGTTTTGGACGAGCAAACGTTTTCCTGAAGAGCAGCAGGATGAGCTCGGGTGGATTCTCAGGGCTGAGACGGCCTGAGGTCCAGAGGTCCACCTTTTGCCAAACTGGTCTTGCTTGAGATCGCACATCTGCCACAAACTGCTTTCCCCGGGTTTGCGCATCCATGAGAGTCAGTCTGCAAGAAGCCTTGTCTTTCCGTCAAACGACTCGTCAGACAATCCATTGAAAAAAACTCGTTGCAGTGAGTTTGGGAGCAATTCCGCCCTGCAAGATGGTGGTCCTTCATAACCGACCACTTCGGTCAACCAACTGGCAGGCGGACGTTGCAGGAGAGCTGCTCCTTGACGACTGCCGGGCCCGCGTTGGCTAGTACCCTGTCAAACGAACTATTTTGGCTGAAGACATTTTTCTAGCTCAGGCCATGTTGATCTGCTCGACTGACCCGCAGGCTGGGAAACGCCAAGCCAATCACGCCGTGTTTGACATTCAACTCGGTGGTGCCGACAACCTTATGGGCAAGAGCATGACACGCCGCCTACCTCCGGCGTCGCGCCAGCAGACCACGGCAGGCAGGCCGAGCAGATTTCGCAGAATCCGTTCCCCGGCCGCTGGCGTCCCCGATGCATTTGAGCAGTCAGGGGCCAGCCAACTGATCTTTGGCTTCTCTGGCTGGCAGTCTCGAGTCTGCCGAACTCTGCTGATGAGCTCTGAGCCACAGCCTCGCGTCCGATTTTTACCAGCTGTCATCTTGGTCGGTGCGCTGCTGTTGGTCGGATGCACCTCAGCGGTGAGGGAGTCCATTTCGCAGGCTGTCAGTCAGGAATATTACCCGTTTCATGAACGGGCGGTGACTCACTACAAGCAAGTCGCCACTCAGATCGAGTATCCTGACGTGCACACAAAAAGCTTGGCGGAGGCCACCAAACCATTGCCCCCGCGCACGGTCGCCGATTTCCAGGTGACGAACTATTTCGATCTCACCCTCGACGAAGCCATTCGTCTTGCCTTGTCCAACAGCCGGGTGATGCGGAGCCTAGATGGTCGAGTGCTCCGCAATCCCGCCTCCATCGCCACCGTCTACGACCCCAGCATTCAGGAAAGTGACCCGCGATTTGGTGTCGAAGGTGCTCTGAGCGCCTTTGATGCACAATTTTCTACCAGTGTCTTTTGGGAGTACAACGACCGCCCTGTCAACTCGCTGGATGCGGTGGGAGCTGTCGGGGCTGGGATGCCGTTCCTGTTTCGCCAAGATCTGGCGTTCTTCACGGCAGAAATCAGCAAAACCAATGCCACTGGCGGAACCTGGTCAGTGAGAAATAATACCAACTATGAGTACAATAATCGTACCACCAACATCGCCTTTCCCAGTGTTTGGGAGACCAATGTTGAGGCGGAGTTTCGGCAGCCGCTGTTGCAGGGCGCGGGAATCGACTTCAATAGAATTGCCGGCCCAGGAGCCCAGCCCGGCTTCACCAACGGTTTCTTCTTCTCCAATGGGGTGTTGATCGCGCGGACCAACCATGATATCGCTCTGGCGGATTTTGAAGCAGGTGTGCGGAATCTTGTCAGTGATGTCGAAAACGCCTATTGGGATTTGTACTTCGCCTACCGGGATCTGGACGCAAAAATCCGGGCACGCGATGCGGCCCTGCAGACGCTGAGCAGGCTTGAGGCCCTGGAGGCCGACGCTGCCAGCCTGGCCCAGGCACAGGTCCAGTATTTGACCTTTCGGGGTGAAGTGGAGAATGCCCTCAGCGGCGTGCCCGGCGGGTCCACTGTCGGCGGCGGCGGCAGTTCAGCAGGAACCTTCCGTGGGGCTGGCGGACTGTACGCTCGGGAGGCCGATCTGCGGTTGTTGCTCGGTCTGGCCGATAACGATGGCCGGCTGATCCGGCCGGTCGACGAACCCAGTACCGTGAGGATCCACTTTGCCTTTGAAGAAATTCTGGCCGAGGCACTCTGTCGGAGAGTGGAGCTGCGTCGCCAGCGTTGGCTGATCAAACGACGCGAGCTGGAATACATCGCCTCACAGAACTTCCTCTACCCACGCTTGGATGCGATCGCGCTGTATCGCTGGCGTGGGTTCGGCGACGACCTGTTGGACCCCAGCGGCGATAATCCCCCCTTTGACAACGCCTTTGAGGAACTCACCGGCGGGGATTTTCAAGAGTGGCGGTTGGGCCTGGAGTTCAGCGTCCCCATCGGCCGGCGGCAAGCGCATGCTGCGGTGCGAAATGCCGAGCTGGCTCTCACTCGTGCCAAGGCAGTCCATCAGGACCAAGAGCTCAACGTCGCCCACGATCTGGCCGCGGCCATCCGCGAACTCGAGCGGGCCTACCAGGCAATCCGCACCAACCATAATATCCGCATCACCGCTCTGCGACGCCTGGAGGCTCTTGAGGAACGGGCCGAGCTCGACGGAATCGGACAATCCACACTTCAAGGGGCAGAACTCGCCAGCCGCAGAGCCTTTCAGCTCGACCAGCGATTGGAAGCCCAGCGAAGCGTCGCACAGGCCGAGACCGCTTATTATCGCTCTGTGCTGGAATACAACCTCGCCGTCAAGGCGGTGCATTTTGAGAAGGGCTCTCTGCTGGACTACAACGGAGTGCTGCTGGTCGAGGGAGGTTGGCCCAAGAAGGCCTACTTGGATGCCAAAAAGCGTGCTCGCCGTCGTGCAGTCGCCCAGAAGCTCGACTACGGCTTCACCCTGCCGGCAGCGATCAGCCGAGGTCTGTACGTCCAACAAACCGAAGCGGGCGAGCGGATGATCACCTCAGTGCTCACCCCTGCGCCTCATGCGGTCACAACGCCGCCGCCGGAGAACCAAGACCCAGCAGAAGACGATCCAGACTCAGCAGAGCAATCGCTCGAGCCAACCGACGAAGCGCCCAGTCCGACAAACGAACCCGAGACTGAGCAAGAATCACTGCCCGAAGAGGAGTTCGTCCGGCAGCCAACGCCGACTGCCCTTTCTTCTGGCCAGTTAACGCCCTCGCAGGCTGCTGCTTTACAAGTTGCTGCTTCTCTGGCTGCTCCTGCCCAGTCGAGTTCCGCCCAAGACCCTCCGATCGCCGGCCAACGAGCTGACTCAGCAGTCCCCCAGGATATTGAGCCCGGCGCTGTGACGGCGGTTCAGTTTCCTGTTGCCGAGGGGCCGAACAAGGTCGATCTCAGTTATATCTTGCAGCCGAGACGACAGGCCGCCCCGCAAGCTCGGCGTGAAACTCCTCGGTCCAGCGAACCGATCGCACGTCTGCCCCGAGCCGAACAACCCGCTGGCCGACTGCCTTCCGGCCGATCCATCTCCGGCCAGCCTCCCTCGGGACAGGCAGACGCTGGTCGGGTGGTCCCTGCCGCTGCGACCGTCCCACAACGATCTCGGCCACCCGAGATTCGACCACCCGAGATTCGACCACCCGAGAAACGCTCCCTGCTGAGCTGGCCGCAGACCGACCAAGGTGGTCGTGGGCAACAACCCGCCCAGGCGAACTCCGCCGAATTGCCCCCGGCCCCGCTGCCGGAGAGCCTTCCTCAGGGAGCATCTGCGTTGCCCAGAAGCACCCAGCAGGGGCAGCCTGCCAGCACGGCTGGCCAGGATGATTCCAAAGTGGTTTGGCCGGAGCCTCTTCCGGTGTCCAATCCCTTCATTTCTTCGATGCCCTCGTCGGATGGTTGGTCGGCAACTGATGCAGGCGATCAGCAGCCTTCCCCATCGCCTCAGGTAGAAAAAGCTGACCAGAGGTAGAGGCCGCCAAGACCGCAGCCAAGCAGGCTGCTTGGCTGTGGGATCCGCGGCAACGAAGGAAAGCAACCAAGGAAAGCAACGGACGAAAGCAACCGCCTGACCGGCGAGAATCAGCTGGGGAGGGGTTGAACTGGAGGGGTCAGAAAGGGCAGAATCCGACGATCACCCCGTTGGCCAACTCACTCGCACACTGTACCGCAACAGCCGGACTTTCTCAGGCCCAGGTGTTTCCCGATGGCTCATGCGTCGTTGGGCATGAGAAGCTCTGTGTGTTGATCGACTCATACATTATGTCCCGTCTGACTGCGACTTTGCTTGTCAACTGCCCGGAACAACGGGGGTTGGTCGCTGCGTTGGCGAATTTTGTTGCCAGCAACAACGGCAACATTATCCATGCCGATCACCATACGGATTTTGCACAGAACCTCTTTCTGAGTCGGCTCGAATGGGAGCTGACCGACTTTCAGCTGACTCGAGAGCAAATCGGGCCGGCGCTGGATGAGGTCCTGCGTCCGCTGGGCGGATCGTGGCGGCTGCACTTCTCCGATCAGGTGCCCCGGATGGCTATTTGGGTGACCACCCAAGACCACTGCCTGTTCGACCTGCTCTGGCGATGGCAGGCAGGCGATCTCCGTGCCCAGATCCCCGTGATCGTTAGCAACCATGCCACGCTCAAGCCTGTGGCTGAACGATTTGGAATCGCCTTTCGGCATATCCCGATCACCTCACAGACCAAAGCCGAAGGGGAGCAAGCTCAGTTGCGGTTGCTGGCTGACTATCAGATTGACTTAGTGGTATTAGCTAAGTATATGCAAATCCTCAGTGCTGAGTTTTTAGAGCAATTCCCGGCGGTGATGAATATCCATCACTCGTTCCTTCCAGCCTTTCCCGGATCGCATCCCTACCGCCAGGCCCACAATCGGGGAGTCAAACTCATCGGGGCAACCGCCCATTATGCCACCGCGGATTTGGACTCCGGCCCCATCATCGAGCAAGAAGTCGTCCGAGTCAGCCATCGCGATACCGTCTCCGACTTGGTCCGCAAAGGCAAGGATGTGGAAAGGCTCGTCTTAGCCCGTGCTGTGCGTCTGCATCTGAACAATCGAGTTCTCGTTTATGGCAATCGGACCGTCGTTTTCGACTGACACCGCTTTCGGAATATCGCCTGACGATGATGACTGCTTCGCGCCTCTTACTGAGGTTGAGGAAAATCTTGGCTCGTCCGGCGGTTTGGCGAGGCTGCCAGATCAGTCAGTATTCCGCCGGTTCCTGCGTTTTGAACGAGCAAGAATTGTCCTCAACAGCAGTAAGGCGTCGCCCAGCAAGGCAAACCCTTCTGACAGTTATCTGGCCGGCCCTGGTGGTGGTGTTATTGGAGTTGGGCTGCGTCTCGGCATGCGGCCAACAACGTGTGCTCTTTGATTTTGAGAACGCCGCCTTAGGCAAGCAGTTTCGTGCAGTCGGCAAGATTCGGGCTGCTCGCCAAGACGTTCCGCCCTTTGATCAGCCCAAGCCCAAAATGCCTGCGAGTGTTCCTGAGGGCCACGGCGTGCATGTGCAGACGCCTGGTCAAGGGGGGGTCTATTCGCGGAGTGGATTGGTGCCCGGCGATTGGCGAGCCTATCAAGCGATTTCTTTCTGGGTTTATCGTGGCCGGCAAGAAGCCGCCGCTCACCCGATGTCCGTCTGCGAGGTGCAGATTCTCGAAGCTGACGGGAAAGCTCGCTCTTGGCGGAAACTGGAGCTTTCTCACACAGGGTGGAAGCAGGTGACCCTTCCCCTGAAGTGGTTTCGTTGGGGTTCAGGTCGAGCGTTCCGTTGGGATCGCGTGGACCGGGTCGGCGTTTGGTTTCGCGATGCCGGGAATCTCACCCTCGACCAGATGGTGCTCAGAGCCGGACGACTGGAAAACAGCGCCGACATTTCCCTCGCCGATCTCTCCGGGTTGGCCTTTCCTCGTGCTCAGATCCATACAATTACCAAAGTCCACCGTGAGGGTTTTTGGCTGCTCTGCGATAGCGATCAGCTTGATGCACAGTCTTTAGCCAAGCATCTGGTCCAAGTCCGGGATCAACTCCTGCGTGACTGGCCAAGCCTCAGAGACGCCTCCGCAGATGCTGTACTGATTGTATTCTCCAAAGAAGCGAACTATCGACAGTTTTCTCCGCGGTTGGCTCAGAAGCTCAATGCCAGTGCTCAGCCCCCGAGCTCAGAAGGGTATACCCTCCATGGGGTGGCCACGTCGTTCTGGGATCCCCAAAAAGGCTCGATCCGTCCTGTTTATGCCCACGAGTTGATCCATGCAATGCTGACGCAGTACGGCCGTATCACGGACGACGGCAGTTGGTTTCAGGAAGGCGTGGCCAACTACTATCAATTGAGATTTCATCCCCAGAACAGTCTTTCCCGAATTGTCCGTGAGGGACTCACTAACGCCAGCCACCGGACTGCCTTTTCGGAGTTGTGTCAAGGTAAACCGATCCCCACAACCCGATATTGGCAAGCGGCCACTCTCATTGAGATGATGCTGGCCCAGCAGAAATACCGCCAGCACCTTGGAAAGTTGGTGGCAGCCTTTCAGCGAAGCGGCTCCACAGACCTGACCCCGCATTTGAGACCTATCCTGGCGACCGACTGGGATGGCCTAACAGAAGACTGGAAAGCCTACTGCCGGAAAAAGTACCAGCGATAAGCCTGCTTGAGTGTTGCTCGTCCAAGTGGAAACGAGATCCCAACGCGGGAACCGCCGGAACCACCAGTGATTTGCCAGCCGGTCATCTGGCAGCCGGTCATCTGGCAACTGGGGATTTGCCAGCCTGTCCGCCGTGCCAAACGGGCCAACACTTACAGGCACTTGTGATACAAGACGCCTGAATCGACCTGCTGGAACTTCAACCTCCGGCAGAGGGCGATCCCTGCCTGATTGCTTTGCAGTGTCTCGACTTGCACAATCGTCACGCCGAGTTCCCGCATTCGACGAAAGATCTCGCTGAGCAGAAACGTAGCCACTCCCCGCCGACGGTGAGCGGGTTCCACTTCCAGATAACGTACCAGCACCGCCCGGACTCCCCAACTGGCGGCCAACGGCTCCAAAGCACACACTTGAGCTGTGGCGAGACACTCGCCCCCAGGACGAGCAATCAGATCAAAGCGATACTGTTCCAGTTGCCCGTAGGTGCAGGCCTCCCACCAAAGAGAAGAAATCGGATCCTCGGTCATCTCCAGACGGGTGCTGCGGCGAATCCGCACGCTGCTGCGATCCATGGGAGCCACAAAGTCGCTGAGGTCTCGCTCCCACACAATGGATCTTTCGCGGGGCGTGTAGTGATGAGCGGCGAAGAAGGACCCTGCTCCTGGCAGCGAATCCAGGACCGCGGCGGCACCGCTTCCTCGATACAAGCCCAGGTAAAAAGGATTCAGCGGTCGGCTCTCTCCGGCGTACATCTGGCTCGCGCCAGCCTGAACGAGATACTGCTCAGCAAGCTTCAGCAGCGACGAGCCCACCCCCTGACGTCGGTACTCGGGGCGGACCATGACCATCGAGACGACACCGCTTTCGGTGCTCAAACTCTGCAGGTCTCCGGTGGGGCCAAATCCGGCATGGACAAAGCCAATCATCTTGGTAGCGTTAGCAGCAACAAGAAATCCCTTGCGATCGAAATAAGGCTTGCTGAGGACTAGATCCTCCCAGGCGTAGACCGACATCGGCCTGACCAGGTTTCGGGGCCCTGCTGATGCTTGCCAAAGGTCAGCCAACAAGGGGGGGTCGGTATTGCGGAACGCACGATACTCAATCACCAGAAACGTCCCACCCCAACCGATCCTCGCTGCCGGACAGGCAGCCAGCTCTCCAGTCGATCAATCCGCAGGCTTGGTGACAGGCCAACCGGTCCCAAACTGTTACACTACCGCTGAGCTCAAGGAAGTCCACAGGTTGAACTCCTGGGAAACCAACCTCAGTGCAGGATCGTCTTCACGCAACCTTCCTGCAGACCTAGCAACTTCTCAGGCGCTAATACAACAGCCTGAGTGCACAGCGCCAAGACGAAACCGATCCTCCGGCGGGCCGGCTCGCCGATACCATTAGCTCAGCTGCACCAACGGTCGCAAGTCAACCCCTTAGCAAGCCTGGTCACATCCGATGCTCTCGTCCTGCCTGAACCACCGGCGACCCGCTGTCTTGGCTGGGGTCCAGGAGATGACTGCAACGACAGTCTAAGGCGCATCAGGAGGCGTGGTGATATCGACAAAGATTTTTCCGTCTTCGACTTTGACCGGAAATGTGGGCTGACAGGTGGAGGGGCTGAATTGGTGTTGTCCGTCGCGTAGGTCGAACTGCCACCCATGCCAAGGGCAGGTGACAACAGTCCCAGTGACGGTGCCCTCAGCAAGCGGCCCGCCCTGATGAGGACACACCCCATCAAGTGCATAAAGCGTGTCTTCGAGATGGAAGACCGCAATCAGTCGTCCAGCGATGACGAACTCCCGAGCCGACCCGGAGGGACAATCCTCCAGGGAACCGACCTTTTGCCAATCCGCCATAGTCTGCTGCATCCTTCAACAACTCGGTCTGACGCTCAGCAGTGCAACGATTGGACCGATGGCTCCTTGCACACAGCAATTTCTCCGTGCTGCCCTGGGAACGTCTGATCAACCTCCGGAGACAACCTGATCAACCTCTCGTTGATCTGGTGAAGCCATCGACCAAAAGACGAACAGTCCCCCTTAAGGCATGCTATCGCATCGCTGGCATTTGTCAGCCCAGAGGCCATTGCCCGATCTTGCAACGAGCATTGACTAGATCGATGCCCAGTTTTGGCTGGGATGCTTGCCGGGCTTGTGGCGACTAGTGCCTTGTTTCCTGTGATTTTGGCAGTCGGTTGATTTTGGCAGTCGGTTGATTTTGGCAGTCGGTTGATTTTGGCAGTCGGTTGGACGTGAATCCCTCGATTCCACGAGAACCAACTGCCCAATCAGAAGGAAACCGACCACTAGGGACAGTCCGTCAAACGCCCCATCGATCCGATCCATGCTCCTTAGCTGTCAGAGAGTTGGCCACCGGAGTGCTGCTTGCTCGTTCGCTGCTGCCATTGATGTCTTGTCACTTGCCAAAACATCATGGGGTCAACGATTCCACAGCAACCCAGCCCCAGCTTTTCTAAGACACGTATGCTGGCTGTGTTCTCTTGGTCGCAAGTGGCAAACACGCCTACGACCTGGGGATGATCGGAGAAAACCCAATCGATCAGCCGACCAACCGCTTCGGTGGCATAGCCTCGATTCCGATAGTCTGAAGCGATGCCATAACCGACTTCCACGCTGCCATCAGGGTGTGGCAAGCCGATAAATCCAGCAGTGCCAATCAAGGTGTTGCTGGATCGCTCGATGACCAACCGATTCCAGGGAGCAACATCGGGATGACCGGAGAGATCCTCGGTGACGCCCGGCAGAACCCCCCGGAATTCCTCGTCAATCCATCCTGGAGCGGCCGTACACCCGAGCCAGTGCGGCACACCCTCCTCATCATCCCGGAGGCGCAACGCCAAGGGATAGTGAATGGGAAGCAAACGCAATCGCTGCGTCGTCAGTTCCGTCGACAACTGGGACATGGTTCCGGCGGCTGTCAGCTGGTCGATGTCAGCCGAGTGCAGTTTTCTTGAAAAGGCTTTGCTGAGGGCACCTTGCGAGAGCCTTGAGCTTCGGGCCTAGTGCCTTGTTTCCTATGATTTTGGCAGTCGGTTGAT
The DNA here is from genome assembly GCA_964648025.1 of uncultured Pirellulales bacterium. Lineage (GTDB taxonomy): Bacteria > Planctomycetota > Planctomycetia > Pirellulales > Pb10988 > CAZYKP01. The sequence goes on from CAZYKP010000010.1 coordinate 97,990, forward strand.
TTTGGCAGTCGGTTGATTTTGGCAGTCGGTTGATTTTGGCAGTCGGTTGGACGTGAATCCCCCGATTCCACGAGAACCAACTGCCAAATCAGCAGGAAACCAACCACGAGCGTTCTTTAAGCATAAGCTCGCAGGGTTGGACCGCAACGGTCACTCGGCCGGACCGCCTTTGAGCGTTGGGTTCAACGAGCCAGCTTACGCCAGGATGGATTGGACGACTCGTCCGTGGACATCGGTCAGTCGGAAGTCGCGACCGCTATAACGGTAGGTCAGACGGGTGTGGTCCAATCCCAGCAGGTGCAGCATTGTGGCATGCAGGTCGTGAACGTGCATGCGGTTTTCGATGGCGTTCATCCCGAACTCATCGGTGGCACCGTACATCTGGCCGCCACGAACTCCGCCACCGGCCAGAACTGTGGAGAAGCCGGTATGGTGGTGATCTCGACCGGGCTTTCCCTTTTTGGAAGGTTGAGCATAGGGGGTTCGGCCGAATTCACCGGTCCAGACGACCAATGTTTCTTCCAGCAACCCTCGGTTTTTCAGATCGCTCAACAGGGCGGCGGTGGCTTGATCGCTGTCGGCACACAGTTGGCGATGCCGGCGATCATTATCGGAGTGCGTGTCCCAAGGTTGTTTGTTCTTACGATCGACGTAATAGACTTGCACAAACCGCACGCCACGTTCGGACAACCGACGAGCCAAGAGGCAACTTTGGCCAAAGAGGCTCCGGCCATAGGCCTCACGAGTTCGCGGTGACTCGCGGCCGACGTCAAAGGCCTCGCTGGCCTCCGTCTGCATCCGAAAGGCCGTCTCCAAAGCGTCAATGTGTGCCTCCAGAGCAGCATCCTCAGGACGGTCCCGTTGGTGCAAACCGTTGAGTTTTTGTAGCAGCGATAACTGCCGCTGTTGTTGCTGGGGCGCGAGATGGGGATGCTGGAGGTTGGCCACCAGTTTGTGAACTTGTAAGTCGGAGGTATCCACGGCCATGCCCTGATGCTTGCCCGGCAGGAAGCTGTTGGACCACAGTTGCGGGCCCACCACGGGCATTCCTGGTGCGATGGCCACATAGGAGGGCAAGTTTTGGTTTTGGCAGCCCAGCCCGTAAGAGACCCAACTTCCCACTGACGGTCGCGTGGGTTGTTGGTGGCCTGACTGCATCACCAGCAAACCCGGCTCGTGGTTGGGAACGTCAGTGTGCATGGAGCGAATGACACACAGATCGTCAGCACAGTTGCTTAAGTGAGGGAACAACTCGCTGAGGACAACTCCGCTTTGCCCATGAGGTCGAAAGGCAAACGGTGAAGGCAGATATCCTGCCTTGCTGGCCTTGTATAACTTGCCAGAGGGCTTTTGGCCCTGATACCTGGCCAGAGTAGGCTTGGGGTCAAAGGTGTCCACATGACTGGGACCCCCGTTCATAAACAGGAAAATCACCCGTTTGGCCCGTGGCCGAAAATGAGTCTTTGGTGACCTCTCCGTTCTCGGGTGCTCGCTTGCCGAGCTTTGAGCTCCCAAAATTCCCGCTAAGGCCAACATGCCAAACCCTGAGCCAGCTTGAGCTAATATCTCCCGTCGCGAAAGCTGCTGCAGTGAATCGTCCATAAGTTGCCTGATGGTCAGAGAGGTCAGGTGAGGTTCAGCAAATCCCAGGGCCTAGGAAAGCTTAGGGCCAGCAAGGCTAAGGACCATAGATGCCAAGGACCAGGGAAGCCAAGGGCCAGGGAAGCCAAGAACTAGGGAAGCCAAGAACTAGGGAAGCCAAGAACTAGAGAAGCTGGAGACTTCGGGGTTCAGGGTGCAGCTGCGGATCGGTCAGTCGAGAAACAGAAACTCATTTGAGCTGAGTAAGGCTTGGGCGTAGGCCTGCCATCGCTCGGCAGAGGCCTGTGCCGAGGCTTGATCGTCCCACCCGTCGGTGGTGAGAAACTGCAGGCCAAGACGGCTTTCAAGCTTCGAAGGAGCACGGGCATAGAGCAACCAATAAGCCCGCTTTATCCGCAGGGACTCGAGCCGATGGTTTTCTTCAGTCGATCTGTCAGCGGTCAACCGGTCAGATGCGGGCACCTCGCGATGCAGCCTGTCGACGAGGTGACCGGCCTGGGCGACCATCCAGGGGCTGTTGAGCACAAACAGTTTTTGGAGCGGGGTCGTAGTTTGTGCTCGTCGGCCTGCGTGAGCGTTGGGGTCAGGAAAGTCGAATAAGGCCAACAGGGGGTTGAGGTCCAAGCGGCTGATCCGACTGTACACAGTCCGTCTTGTTTGCTTGGGGTCGGCTGGATCAATCGATCGACCGCCGATGTGAGTCTTGAGCCGGCCGTTGACGGCTAAGACGGCATCTCGCCAAGCCTCCACCGAGAGCCTCTTGCGGGTCATCCGAGCCAGCCACCGATTGGCAGGATCTTGGCGGATCACCTCCGGTGATGCCGAACTGGCTTGTTGGTAGGTCGCCGAAAGGGTGATCTCGCGGTGCAGCCACTTCAAGGACCAACCAGCCTCCATAAATCTCACGGCCAGATCGTCCAGAAGCTCCGGGTGACTGGGCGACTGGCCGAGGCGACCGAAGTTGCTCGGCGTGCTCACCAAACCCCGCCCGAAATACTCCCGCCAAACTCGGTTGACGATCACCCGAGCGGTCAAAGGATTCTCCCGACTGGCAATCGCCTTGGCCAACTCCAGACGCCCGCTGCCTTGTGTGAACGGTTGGCGTGGCCCCTCGCAGAGGATTTCGAGGAATCGCCTGGGAACGACCTTTCCATGAGTGGTTGCATCGCCGCGAATGTGGATCGGTAAATCTCGGACTTTCCCTTCGCGGACGATATGCACAGCGTCCTGAGGTTTCTTCGCGGCACGTTTGTTCTTTCCGTTGTTGGCTTGCTGGTCGCTTGCCTCTTGGGCCAACGGTCGGTTGTACATTTCCGTGCTGGCGAATACTCCGGCGAGGGAGTAATAGTCGGCTGTGGGGATTGGGTCGTACTTGTGGTCGTGACAACGAGCACAGGCGACCGTCAGCCCCAAAAGGCCTCGTCCCACCACATCAACGCGGTCTTCCCATTCGTCGGCCATCACTTCCGGTGCTTTGCGACGATAGTACTTGGGACCCAGGCCGAGAAAGCCCAAGGCATGGTGAGATTTTCGATCCTCAGGGTCAATCAGGTCAGCAGCCAGTTGTTGCCTAATGAATTGGTCATAAGGAAGATCCTGGTTCAAGGCATCGATGATCCAGTTTCGGTAAAGATAGGCATTGGGATAAAATAAAGAGCTATTGTTGCCCACGATATGGGCTTGGTCTTCTGCGTAGCGAGCGACATCCAGCCATAAACGGGCCCAACGTTCTCCATAGTGCGGACTGGCCAAGAGCCTCTCGATCAAGTTCTCGTAAGCCTGCGGGGACACATCAGCGAGAAACTCCTGGACCTCCTCGGGCGTCGGGGGAAGACCAATTAAGTCAAACGTCACTCTGCGGATGAGCGTCCGGCGATCGGCCTGGACGGTTGGCTGAAGCTGCTCTTTTTGGAAACGTGCCACGACGAAGCGATCGATTCGCCCCTGCGGCCAGGATTTCGGCTCAGCCGAAGGGGGCTGGTGTCGGCTGGGTTTCTGAAAAGACCAAAACGTCTTCGCTGCAGCCACATCCAGGGGCTTTTTGGCCGGTCGGGTGGATTGTCCCTCGCGCGGATCAAAGGCCCCCATGCGAATCCACCGTTCCAGGTCGGCGACGACCTGCTCCGGCAGAGGCCCCGAGGGAGGCATCTCGTAGCCTTCATAGCGGATAGCCTCCAGGAGCAGGCTTTCATCCGGCTTGCCGGGGACGACCGCAGGTCCCCCCTCGCCCCCGGCGCGAATCCCTGCCCGCGTGTCCAATAACAATCCGCCGTGAACCGATTCCGCTTCGGCTGAATGGCACTGATAACAGTGCTTGACCAGCACTGGGCGAACCTTCCGCTCAAAGAACGCTCGCTGAGCCTCTGAGCCCTGATTCTGTCCAGCCTGACCCTGGGCCCCTTCCTCGCCAAGGGTGGCTGCCCCCAAAAGACACCAATAGCCCAGAAACGCTCCAAGCCGAAACACGATTTGACGCATTCTCAATTGTCTGATCATGGTGAGACAAGGAATAATACCCCCCACTCGAGCTAAGCCTGGGCTTGCATCAATGAAAATTTATGCTTGCAGCTTACCCAAGATCTGGGCTGATGCCAAGGAATCTCAACAAGCACTGTTGGCAAAAGCGAGGTTTTTGCAAGCCTTAGGCAGTTGACGGATGCCAAGGTGGCGAGGGGAATCACCAAGAACCGCTTAAGAAAGATGCTAGGGAAGCTTTTAATCCTCAGTGGCTTCCAGTGCCTCTTGAGCTTCTTTCTCGAGATCTGCTGCCTGACGGCGGAGTTTGGCCGCTTGCTGGCGGAGTTCTGCCGCCTTTTGCTGGGCTTTCTGCTGTTGGTCTGGCTCTGTCTTTTCCAGTTGCTTGGCGGCCTCTTGGAGGGCCTCGCGTTCCCTGGGGTCTCGCGGGGGCTTTTGCTTCAAACGCTCGCGGAGGCGTTTGGCCTGAGAGGGATCGCCGCAGGCCTTCAGGCCACCCAATGCTGCCCGGCGGATGAAGAAGCTTGGATCATCCAGCAGGGCTTCCAGCTCCTGAAGAGCCAGGGGATCTTCTTGGGCGAGTTCCCCCAACGCTCCGACAGCGGCGATCCGCAGCTGCCGCTCAACACCGCGCCGGGTGTTCCAAAAGATAAGCTCTCGCTTGCGGGGATGGTCGGTTTGGGCCAGGACCCGGATGGCCGTCGTGCTGACGGTGCTCCGCCAGGATGGGCTTTTCAGGGCCAGCTCCAGAAGATCTTGCCATTTGGGGGCCTCTAACTTGACCAACGTCTCCAGAGCCGCGGCTCTTGCACGAGGGGCGGTTTCTTGCTGCCACATCTGGGAGACCGCACGCACAACCGTCTTTTTTTCGGTTGCTGGAATATCCTTGGCTTTTCTGAGCACTTCTGCGGCACTGCGGCGGACAAGCGGATGAGGGTCGGACAAGGCTTGCAGCAGAGCGTCTTGGGCCGAAGTGCCTGGCAGCTTGGCCAGTGCCTTGACGAGCTGCGCGCGAACCTGTTCGGCTTCCGCGTTCTTGAGGGACGATTGGATCAAAGCGAGATTGGTGGCCTGATCCTCTGGGGTTGCCTCAGGCCAACCGGCCAGTTTGTCAGCCGCAAGAATCTGAGTCAGTGGGTCGCCTTCGCGCTGAAGCAGCAATCGCCATTCGGGCAGTTTCTTTTCGTAGTTGATTTCTGCCAGTAAGAAATGCTCCGGATCAATCAAGACCGCATCAGGGCGAGGGACATTGGGGATGACAAACGTCTGGGAGGCTTGGCAGACCGCCAGATCGATGGTCTTCGCCTGAAAGGAAACACCAGGGGGGTTGTTGTCCTGCTCAGTTTTCTCGGAGGCTTCAGTCTGGGGAGACTGATCCGTTGCGGCGGACTTCCGATCAGAGTCGGACTGAGCGTGGTAGAGCAGAGCGACTTGTGTCGGCAGACGAAAGATGGGCACTAAGTCACTGGTCTTTTGCTTTTGTGAGACGGTCAGCTGCAGGCTTGAACTACGATCATCATAAGACCAGGAGACTTTCAACTTCGGCGATCCAGCTTTGTAGCACCATTGGTCAAAGAACCACTTGAGGTCTTCCTCGGCGACTTGTTCCAAGGCCACACGCAGGTCCGAGGTCTGCACGACCTGATGGCGGTGTTTCTTGGCATAAACGCTTAAACCGCGGAAGAACCTGTCGTCTCCCAAGTACCCTCTGAGCATATGCAAGAGGCAGGCTCCCTTAGGGTAAGCCCGAGCATCAAACATTTCATTGGGTCGTTTGTAGCGATCCCACACCACAGGACGGGGCTTTTTGGCATCGACTCCAATCGCTCGGTTGCGGTTGTCCTTCATTTCGAACTGGAAGGCCACCCGGCCTTGGTCGTGTTCGACAAACAGAGCATCAAAGTAGGTTGCAAAGCCTTCGTTGAGCCAAAGATGGGACCAATTTCGACAGGTCAGTAAGTCCCCCCACCACTGATGCGCCAGCTCGTGGGCGATCAGCCCATCCATGGATCGTTCTTTCCAAGCAGCTTCATCCTGTAAAGTGTACTCGTACAGCGTGGTGGCCGAGACGTTCTCCATGCCGCCCCAACGGAACTCGGGAACCGTCACCTGCGAGTATTTGGGCCAGGGGTATTCCACTCCGGTGAGCCGATTGAACAGCTGCAGCATCTCCGGGGTGCGGGCATAAGCTCGCTTCATGGCCGCTTGGTTAAACCGGCTCCGGTGGACATAGCTGGTGATTTCCAGGTCACCGAATTTGTCCTCAAAAGCGATGAGGTCAGCGACCACCAGCGAAATCAAGTAAGTCACGTGAGGCAAATCCATCCGCCAATGATACGTCTTGGTTTTTTCCTCTTTGTTGTGTGTTGTCTTCAGCAGCTGTCCGTTGCTGAGCACAAACAGATTCTCATCAACGGTGATGATCATCTCTGTGGTCGCCATGTCGTTGGGGTAGTCGTAGCAGGGCAACCAGAAGTGGGTCAGCTCAGGTTCGCCTTGGGTCCAGGCAAAGGTTCGCTTGTTGGGGTAAAACTCGTCGGGCTTGACGAAATACAGACCCCGGGTGGGACTGGCCCGGTAGTCGATGGCCAAGTCAAAGCGTTCGCCTCGGCGATAGGGCCTCTCTAGATCCACCCGCAACTTGCGGGCCTCGGCAGGAGCCCCTGAGAAGCCCTGCGGGTCCATCGCCAGGGCAGGCTCCCCTTGGCCCTGCAGGACGCCAAGGACCTGTCGACCAGATTCATCGGTGTGACAGACATCTTGACCGGAACCATCGATGCTGACGCCGCGAATGTTGACCTGCTCACAGTCAAGCACCACCTGCTTGAAGCCGTCGTGCAACGGTGACAGCCTATGCGTCACCCGTCCCTCAACACATTCTCTCTCAATGTCCAGCTTCAGCTCAGCCTTAATGTGCAGTACATCGTAAGTCCGCAGCCGTTCCGTCTGGCGAGGTCGCTCCTCGGCCCCAACAGGCATCCCCGGAACATTCCCCAGCAACAGACCAAGAACAAACAGCCCAAAACCGAATTGCGCTGTTCCCCTTGGGAGCAAGTGGAAAAAACCTATTTCGTGCTTTAGCATAATCTCAGAAAACAATCGTGAGGTTGGGCCAGTTGGATCCAAGGGGGCCATTGTTGTGATCGGATAGATCAGTGGCAATCAGCGAGTTGCTGGGCCCCTGACTGATGGAGAGGGCGGGCAAGTCCCCTTGCGGGGTCCAGGAGGTGGGCTACAGTGGCAGTCAATCCGTTCTCCACCTTGAAGTCCGCGAACTGATCGGCCATGGCTGCATCCACCTCTCCCACAAGCACCCTGTCTGATGCTGACCTCAATCCTCGTCTGGAGTTGGCCAAAGCCGTTGCGCGTGAGGCCGGGCAGCTGACCTTGAGGTACTTTCGGCAGGAAGAGCTGGAGATCGACCTCAAGGGCGATTCCACGCCGGTGACCGCAGCGGATAGGGCGGCTGAGGAACTCATTCGAGAACGGGTCAGTGCGGTCTTTCCTGATGACCGAATCCTGGGCGAAGAGTTTCCAGAAAAACCCGGCACCAGTGGGTTTTGCTGGGTGCTGGATCCGATCGACGGGACCAAGAGTTTTATCCGCGGGACCCCGCAATGGGGCAATCTGGTGGGCGTGACCGCCAAGGATGCCGGAGATGAGTCGGTCATCGGGGCAGTCTACATCCCTGTTTTGGATGAGCTGTATTACGCTGCCGCTGGCCAAGGGGCCTACGAAGTTCGCTGTGGTGGTCAACCTCGGCGGATTGCGGTCTCGACCACCTCTCGTTTAAGCGAAGCTCTGTTCACCACCACCAGCGTGAACCATTTCGAGAACTACGGCCGTTTGGCTGCGTTTGAGGAACTCCGAAAAGCCAGCGGGATGGACCGCACCTGGGGTGATTGTTATGGCTACATGCTTGTGGCCACCGGTCGGGCTGACATCATGATCGACCCCAAGATGAGTATTTGGGATTGTTCCGCACCACAAGCCATCGTTGTCGAGGCTGGAGGCACCTTCACCGATTGGCAAGGCCATCCCACCATGCGTAGCGGCGAAGGAGTCGCCACCAACAAAGCCTTGCTCGAGTCGGTGATCTCGATTCTCGGTCAGCACCCTCGCCGTCGCTGAGGCCCCATCACAGCTGATTGTCAAAAGGCAAGCAGGGTCTCTGGTTTCAGATGCCGGCGAACTCTTAGCTTTGGGCGCCACACCGAGTACACTCCAAGGGTGGTTTTCCGTGGTCCGTCGATTTCGACCGTGTTGACCGAACGGACTTCCAGGGTTCTCTGCTCGGCATCTTCCCCAGGGTGACCCCAATGCCCGAAGAATCCCAGCCCAAAGAATGCCGGCCCAAAGAATGCCGGCCCAAAGAACTCCGGCCCAAAGAACTCCGGCCCAAAGAACTCCGGCCCAAACAGGCTCAAGATTTTCAGCCTGAGCCAGTCAGTGCCAAGGAACTGATCTTTGGATATGGGTCGATTGGTCGTCTTGAGGATGTCGCGCGTCGGCTCAGAGCACAACGAGTGTTGCTTGTGACCGATGAGAATTTGCTGCGGGCAGGACTTGTGGATCAAGTTCTCTCGCCCCTCCTCGCCGCCGGGGTGCAAACGACGGTCTTTGACCGCGGGCAGCCTGAACCTCAGATATCGGTGGCTGAGGCCGCGATTGAGTTGGCAAGGCAGGTGCAACCCCAGGCGATCGTGGGTCTCGGTGGTGGCAGCAACTTGGATGTGGCCAAGCTGACCGCGGTGGTGGCGACTCATGGCGGAACACCTCGGGATTACTTTGGCGAGAATCGCGTGCCCGGGCCTGTGCTGCCGGTCGTTTGCATTCCCACCACCTCAGGCACCGGTTCGGAGGTTTCTCACGCCGCGGTGGTCACCGACCCCAGTCAAAACAATAAAGTCAGCACCCTCAGCCCGTATCTGCGACCGGCTGTGGCTTTGGTTGATCCGTTGTTGACCCTTTCTTGTCCGCCCAAAGCGACCGCCGATAGTGGGATCGACGCCTTGGTCCATGCCATCGAGGCCTACACGGCGGCCCCTCGTCAGGAGTTTCTCACACGCACTCCTGCTGGCGAATCGCCGGCTTACCATGGCTCAATTCCCAGGACCGATGCTTATGCTCAATGGGCTATCCGACTGATCGGCAAGAATCTGGTCACCGCAGTTCGAGATGGTCAGTGCACCGCCGCACGTGGGGGAATGGCCCTGGGGGCGACGTTTGCAGGCATTGCCTTCTCGAATGCTGGCGTTGCCCTGGTCCATGCGTTGGAGTATCCGCTTGGTGCGGCCACGCATTGCTCGCATGGGGAGGGCAACGGGCTGTTGTTGCCGCATGTGATGCGGTTCAACCTCTCCGCTTGCCCGCAGCGTTTCTCCCACATCGCCAGTTGGTTGGGGAAGGACACTCAGAAGCTCTCCGAACCAGAGGCCGCCGAAGCAGCGATCTCAGCCATCGAGCAGCTCCAGCAAGAGATCGGTATCCCCCAGCGATTACGTGATCTGGGTGCCAAGGCTGACGACCTCCCCCGCTTGGCTGCTCAGGCGTATGGCATCAAACGGCTGATGAGACTCAACGCCCGGCTGCCGACGGAGGCGGATCTGCTGGAGATCCTGCAAGCCGCTTTTTGAGTCGGCTGCTTGAGTCTACTTCTTGAGTTGACTGGTTGAGTTGACTGGTTGAGTTGACTGGTTGAGTTGACTGGTTGGGTTGACTGCTTGGTTCTCCTGCTTGGGTTGACTTCTTCGGTCAGCTTTCGAGTTCGCTGGCACGACGCACACAGACGCATGATTACCATCTCTGCCGCTGATCTGCTGGAGTTTGCCACCAACCTGCTGAGTGCCCCGGGCGTGCCGGCTGCGCAAGCCCGGTTCGTGGCTGCCAGCTTGGTTGGGGCGAACCTGCGTGGACATGATTCTCATGGGGTGATGCGGATTCCTCAGTATCTCACTTCGTTAGAACAAGGGGATATTTGGCCTGATGCTCCTTTTCAGATCCTGCGGCAGAGCGAGTGCTTTTTGGTCGCCGATGGTCACTGGGGTTTTGGTCAGATTCAATGTATGCGACTGGCCGAACAGGTGATCAGCCAGGCGCAGTCGCAGGGGGTCTCGGTCGGCACACTCCGCCGCAGCAATCATATCGGCAGGCTAGGAGAATATTGTGAGAAGGCAGCCGAGGCGGGGTTGGTCTCACTGATGATGGTCAACACCCATGGCGTCGCTCGTCGTGTGGCCCCGCCAGGCGGCAAGGAGCCTCGTCTGGGGACCAACCCCTTGGCCATCGGTGTGCCCCATCAAGAGGGACCGGTGATTTTGGATTTTGGGACCAGCGCCACTGCCGAAGGCAAGGTGCGAGTTCATCGCATCGCCGGCAAACCTTGTCCGGAAGGATGGCTGCTGGATAACCAGGGCCGACCGACAACCGATGCCAACGCGCTGTACGACGATCCCCCTGGGACGATTTTGCCGATGGGTGGCAGTCAAGCCTACAAAGGCTTTGGTCTGGCGTTGATGGTGGAGATCTTCGCCGGTGCCCTCTCTGGTGGCGTGTGTGCTCGTCAGACACCGATCAATCAGAATGGCAACTGTGTCTTCTTGCTTGCTTTGGACCCTGAGCGACTGGGCGGGCAAGACCATTTTCACAGCGAGGTTAGCTCGCTTTTGGCCTTTGTCCGCAGCTGCGTACCAATCGAGGGCGTCCAGAGCATGACCTTGCCCGGGGATCCCGAGCGACAGACCCTCCAAGTTCGCACCCAAACGGGTATCCCCTTCGACGAGGGGAACTGGTCCCAATTGGCCGATCTGGCCAAGCGGCTCGGTGTCGCCTGCAGCTTTCGGACTCGTGTTGCGGTGGACCATGATCACTGAGGGCCGCGGTTGGTTGTCAAGCCCAAAGATTGCAAATGCGAAGTCTTGCTTGACAGCTCGGGGAGGCCCCTCGATTCAACCGGTCTGAGGCCTCAGCGAAAGCCGCGCACCTGGGCTCCGTGCCCCTTGAGGTGGAGAGTCAATTCTCAGGATGCCGGAACCTGAGACCTCAAGGCAAGCAAGAGCAGCTGGGAAGAGCAGCAAGACCCAAGGACCACAAACCCAACAACGACAAACCCAAGAAAACGAAGAGAGAAGGCGGCAGTCGCAGAGGCCGCTCTTGCGAGAAATCGCCAGCTAGCGGATACTCGGCCCCCACATGTGCCCGAGCGACGGATGCCGGGACTCCCGCTGGCGGGCTGGCCAAAAGGCCGCTGCCCGCTGCAGTCGGCCGAGATTGCAAGGACGCCGATGTACAAGCTGCTCCTCTGCTGGCGGTATCTGAAAACTCGCTACATCGCTTTAGCGTGTATCATTAGCGTCACGCTAGGGGTGGGCACGATGATCGTGGTCAACGCGGTCATGGCTGGCTTCACCTACGAGATGAACGAGAGGATTCATGGCATTCTCTCGGATGTCGTGGTGGAGAGCCTCAGCAGCCGCGGCTTTTTCGATCCCCAGGCCCGCATGGCGGAGATCGACCAGGTCGCCGGCGAGTACATCGAGTGCATGACGCCGACAGTTAGCGTGCCGGCGATGCTGTCTTACGAGTATCTGGGACAATGGATCACCCGTCCTGTCACGGTGGTGGGGCTGCCCGAGAATGCTCCCTTAGCAGGGGATTTTGCTAAGTATTTGCAGCATCCCGAGAATCGCAAAGCCCCGAGCTTTCAGCTTCGCGAAGGCGGTTACGACACCATTGATCAGCAAGCTGGCCCGGAGGCCCCTCCGCGGCCGGAGATGGAGTCCGCAGGAGGGCCCTACCGACGCTGGAAAGCGGCCCGAGATCGGTGGCAGAAGGCCGAGAGCCGCCCGATGTTGCCTCATGCTGGCCGCCGCGGCTTTGGAACTCCGCTGCCAAAGAGTTCCTCATCGTCCTCGGCACAGAGCCTCAAACCAGCCGGAAACTCCGAAGAAGGCCCACCACAGGCCGCAGATTCGCAGCCCAACGGCGACGAGCAATCACCCGCAGTCCAAGAACGTGCTGAGCCAGCCGCTCAATGGCCCATTTTTCCGAGGACTGTGGATTCTCCCAGCGCGGAGATCGCCGATCCATTTGGCAGGCCCGCATTGCCCTCAGAAGGGCGCACCTTTGATCCGGCCATCGAGCAAGAGCCGGGTTGCGTTTTAGGGATTGCCCTGTGCACTTACCGCGATCATGAAGGACGGACTCGCTTCACCGCTCTGCCCGGAGACGATGTCAAGCTCTCCCTGCCGAATGCGGCGGTCCCCCCGCGAGCGGCCGACGCCAGCTTTACGATTGTGGACCTCTATGAAAGCAAGATGCACGAATATGACTCCAATTTCGTGTTTGTGCCACTGAAACGGCTGCAGAAGGTCCGCGGGATGATCGATCCACAAACTGGGCTCGGCAGCGTGACCGGCATCCAGATCAAGCTCAAGGATCCCTCCCAGGGTCCGGTTGTCAAAAAGCTGCTGCAACAATCCAAGTTTTTCCCTCAAGGTATTTATTTGGTCAGTACTTGGAGAGATAAGCAAGGACCATTATTAGCTGCCGTGCAGATGGAGACGGCGATTCTCAACGTGCTGTTGTTTATGATTATCGCAGTAGCGGGTTTTGGCATTTTGGCGATTTTCTTCATGATTGTCGTCGAAAAGACCCGAGACATCGGCATCCTCAAGAGTTTAGGGGCCAGTGCCTCCGGGGTGCTGAGCATCTTCTTGGGGTATGGGCTGCTCTTGGGGGGAGTGGGAGCTGGGGTGGGGATGATCGGGGGACTACTGTTTGTGGAATACATCAACGAGATTGCCGATCTGCTGGCCTGGTGCACGGGCCAGACCATCTTTGATCCGTCGATTTACTACTTCTACAAGATCCCTACGCAGGTCCACGTAGCCACCGTGGCCTGGATCGGTGTTGGGGCGGTGGCCATTGCCGTTCTTGCCAGTATTGCTCCGGCGTTCCGCGCCGCCCGTCTGCACCCGGTGGAGGCACTTCGGTATGAATGATCCCCAGAATGACAGTCCACAGGCGGGCCTTCTCGGCATCTCACAGGCAAACCCCCAGACCAACGACCACTCGCCCCAGTCCACCGCCACCAGCCTCAACGCCGCGGGCTCGAAGGTCGCCGGTCAGCTGAGCTCGGCAACTGGACCGGCTGCAACTGGACCGGCTGCAACCGGCGGCCCGCATGCGATGCTTCACCTGGCTGAGCAGCCCACAGGCAGCCAGCCTGTGAGTCGGCCTCGCTTGTCTGTGCAGTTACGGGCAATCGGGGTCACGAAGAGTTACTGGAAGGGGCCACACCAAGTTCCTGTATTGCAAGGGATCGATCTGGAGGTTGATCGTGGCGAGTTTGTCGCTGTGACCGGGCAGAGCGGCTGCGGGAAAACAACGCTGCTGCATTTGTTGGGGACGTTGGACCGTCCCGACGGTGGCAAGATTGAGCTGGACGGACGGCGGATTGATCACTTGCCCTCAGGCCGTCGGGATCGGTTGCGTAATCAAACCTTTGGCATGATCTTTCAGTTCTACCATCTGCTCCCGGAGCTGACGACTTTAGAGAATGTCCTGACTCCGGCGATGATCCGTCACGGTGGTCTGCTGAGCTACTGGAGGCATCGCGGCCCGCATCTACGACGCGCGACAGAGCTTCTGGAGATGGTGGGATTGGGTCATCGGCTCAAGCACAAGCCACGAGAACTTTCCGGCGGTGAGATGCAAAGGGCTGCGATCGCACGCGCCTTAGTCAGCGAGCCTCAAGTCCTGCTGGCCGACGAACCCACAGGGAATTTGGACCCGGCTATTGGGCAAGATATTCTCACGCTGTTAAGACGTCTTAACAAAGAACAAGATCTGACCATTGTGATGGTCACCCATGATTTGACCATCGCCAGGCAAGCTGACCGGCAAGTGCGGCTGATCGGCGGCCGAATTCACCAGTAGCCACGTTTCCTGAATCACAGGGCCCAGATCACATCCCTCAGATCACATTCCTGAGTTTGCAGTTCTGCGAACTGCTTGTCCACGCAACGAAAGCGTCGCCAAGAAAAAGACCGGCTCAGAGCGTCCTGGAGAAACGGGACATTTTCTGAGCCGGTGAGTTCGGAGACGGTTCTCAGGGTTTGAAACGGTCTGTCAGGGATTATCGCTTCGCCCGGACTCGCTGCAGTTTCTCGAACTCACGTTGCTGCTCGGGAACATCGGAGGTCGCGGCAGCCAAGTGGAAATTGCGGTCGAACTCCACGGAGTAGCTGTATTCGATCAGGCGAGCGTTCTCCCCGGTTGCACTGGCCGGGACACTGATGTCCCAGCGGAGAATACCCTTGGGGCGTTCGATGCGTTGATACAGTTCGTCTTCACTCAGGGGATCACTCAGCTCGCCAAGCTTCCGCTCAACGTCGGCTGTTCGAGGCATAGAGGGCATGCGATCGAACACCGACACCCGGACGGGTTGGTCCTTATAGTTTTCCACCACCAGGCGATAGGAAAAGCTCAGCTGGCGGTTGCCGCCTTGGACCGTCTCGTCCTTGTCAGCGAGCTCACGCTTGGCCCGCAACTGAGGATCGGCACCTAAGCCCACCACAAAGGTCTGACCACGAGCGACGGTGGGGATCTCGCCGCGGCCGACAAAGCTTCCGTTGAGATACACCGTCATCGGTCCGCCGAGCAGATCTTGCTGGCTGTTATTGGTCAGTTCGGCCTCACGGTAGACATAGCTGGTCAGCAGCGGTGTGGCGGTATGATGGAAGCGGCTGGGAAGCTCCGTCTGCACAATCCTGACCATCTGTTGATCGGAGCGACTGGCCAGGCTGACTGAGGTGGGGATGTGATAGGCCAAGCTGGGTCCTTCTTCGGAAGCCCGGTACTCAATGCCTTCCAAGGCGGACCCAGGGTTGGTCAATTCCAAACACTGGAAATCGTTGGCCGCTGCATTGGCTCTCCAGTTGGAGCCCAGGTTGTCGTAGTATTCGGTGGTATTCTGAAACTCCACAATAGCCGAATATTGGCGCATTCGGATCGACTCGACCTGCTTGGCCAGTTCACCGCCGGTGGCTTTCCGTTGCTGGGAGCCGACCAAAACAACTGGGAACGGCGCCAAGCCAGGTGCTGCCGCACTCAGGGCAGGCGAGGCCGTCGAGAGGGTCAGGTCCACACCGCTCCAGTCTTCGCCGGTCATTTGCTGAATCAAAGCGTTGCACTCCACCCGGACCTTTTTGTCATCTCCGCCGGCCCGGATGGTGTAGCTGGGCGACCAACCACAACTGCTCACCAAGTAGGCTAGGCGGATGGACTCCAACGCTGGGCCTTTCTTCTCGACAAAGATGACCGCCTCGCGGACTGTTTGCGAGGCCTCGTTGGTCAATTCAGACCGTTTGCGTTGCAAGAGGGCTAACGCTTCCTGCAGCTGTCGGGCGTCTTGCTCGTTGTCGACTTGTTGGGTGAGGATCGTCTGGCGCTGCTCGAAGTTGAACAACGTGATCTGTTTTAGGGCCTCCGGGTCCAACACGCCCTTGGAGAGTTCCGTCTTGGCCGTTGGGGCAATGAAGCCCTCCATCTTGTCCAAATAGGCCGCCTGCTTTTGGAGCAACTCACGCGTTTTGGCGTTCAAAGCCAGGTCTTTGTTGGTCGCCTCGATCTTGACATCCAGGGTGCGGACTTCTTCTCGAGGTGCTTTGCCGATAAACCGCTGGCGATAGCGAACAGCCCGAATTTCGACTTTGTCGTTGCCCTCGGCAAACAAACTCTCCGAAACGACATGTTCGGGCAGATCGCTGACGATGACTTCCTGCGACCCGGGAACTCCCTTTAAAGGGACCTCACGAACAACCAACGCCTGACCGCGATAAAGGGTCACTCGGGCGACTTTGCCCGAGACCACCTGCGGGGCTCCGACCGCCGGAAGAGAGCTCACCAGGACTGCAACGTAGAAACAGGCGGCCGGCAGCAGACCAACGCTCTTATCAAACCGCATCGCCATACCACTTTTCATGACACGACCTCCTCTGAGAATCTCTCGCATGACAATCCCCTTGGTCACCAGATCTCACCGGGAATGGGAGTTGGTCCTGTGAGGCTCTGACGGACCCCAGGACACAACCACAAGCACAGAAGCTGGGCCTGCTGAGGTTGAGCAGAAGTTTGACTTGTCCTGCACAGCGCAATGGTTGCCGGATTGCAGGCTACCAGGTCGCAGGCTACCAGGTCGCAGGCTACCAGATCGCAGGCTGCCGGATCACTGGTGAACCCGGCGTTTTCGATCAGCAACACTTTTCCTCAACAGCAGTCGCAACCTGCCAGTGACGACCAGGCAACCTCAGAGGTCAGCGATTCAACTTGCGATGATTCGAGGTTGACAGGTGGTCAGCAGCAGCTCGCTCAACAACGCCAGTATATCGAGGGCTGCCGGAGGTTTTGTAACAGGGAGGAATCATATTGTTGAGGTCTGCTTCGGCGATTGCCGTGCCCCGCCCAGAGAGACCTCTTGCTGACTGGTGAGGAAATTCTCCACGGACCGAGTGTGGATTCTGACGAAGTCCTGACTCTGGGGCTGAGCAGACTGGCGGTCAAGCTCTAAGCTACCCCGGTTGAGCACTACCAATGGGGCAGACGGAGTGCTTGTCTGGGCAAACCGTTCCAGAACTCAGGAGGTGCCGGTTTCGGCCGCGTCGCTTGAGCCGAGGACCGGTTGGACGGGTCGTCTTTAGGCAGAATCGCCGAGTGACGCTGTGTTATGGTGATCCAGACGGATCAATGATCTTCGATCCAAGTCGGAAATTCCCCTTCTGAAGAGGGCGGCCACCGAGTTGCTGGTGAGGCGGGGTGCACGTTTGGGAGCGGTTCTTGCTGCGACATGGCATTCATTCGGGGGGGGGATCGAGGGATCCACCAAAGACCTTTGGCAGAAGGCCTGATAGCGAAGCAGGCTGGAAGGAGAACAATCGATTATGAGCCCTCTTTCGGCCATGAGTCGTTGGCCAGTCAGTGATTGTGGGGCCGTCGGTCTTTCAGGCAGGCAACCAGCAGCACTGTACGAGGAGGCGGAGGTGCTTTTCCGCTCCAAGTCTTGGGATTGTCCCGGAAGTGGCCCTGGCCTCCTGAGACTCTGTGTCCACCGAATGGGGCTCCGAAACGTTTCCGACCGAGGGCGACCAACGGAAGGCCGGATTGTCTGAGGTTGGCAGTTGGCGTGTTCGAGGAGTTGTCAGGGAATCAATAAGCCTTAGAGAAGTATTCGACCGAGGGCGACCAACGGAAGGCCGGATTGTCTGAGGTTGGCAGTTGGCGTGTTCGAGGAGTTGTCAGGGAATCAATAAGCCTTAGAGAAGTATTCGACCGAGGGCGACCAACGGAGTGAGACTTCGCCACGATTTGGAACAGTCGAGGCCTTGGTTGTCGGTGCTTGGACTCTGATGGCCAGCGACCAACTCACGCCGGCCTGAGGGCACTTAACCGAGCAAGGCAGACATCAGCCCTGCGGTCTTCTGTACGGGAACAGCGGATGGAGCCAGACTAAACGGCCGTTCAAGGGATGGACGCAATCCGACGATCCGGCGACCACGTAGCACCGAAGCGACCGCCTTCAATCAGTCAAGCCTCTTGTGGAGGGAGGTGGCTAGGTGCTGCTGGCGCATTGTTGCAAAAATTACTGCCTAGCGAAAAGGCGACGGGAGTAGAGATATGGATCCGGTAACCACCCTTCGTCTTTGTGATGAGATTCTTGACTTCTGTGAAGGCTGGCAGCCAAACAAGGGGGGCTTGTCCTCCTCAACTCTGATCTCAGCAGTTCAGAAATCGGCAGAAGTTCCATGTGTTGCCGGCCGAGTGGAGGGGGCTCCTCGGGATATTCAGGCGCGAGTGCAATCCATTCGCGAATGGGTGCTCAAAAATCAGCAGGTGACATCTCGCCAAGCTGATGTCTTGTTGGAACTGGCCCGGTGGCTCCGACAGGTATCTCCACTGCACCGGGCTCACTTGAAAAACCGCACCCGGCAGACGGTGAACTCTTTCTGAGTTGCCCCCGTTGCGAGATCAACTCCCTATCTCAGTGCCGCGATCGGGCCGAAGGGTGGGGCCTGGAGTGCCTTGGGCCTTGGCTTGGGAAGACCTTCCCCATCCCATCTCTTGGACCGCCCCAGCCAAACAGGCTCCCGTCGAGAATCTCCCGGTCAACCTGTTCTCCGCACTGTCGGCAAGAGCCCGGATTTGGATTGCCGCTGAGAAAACCGCTCATCTTTCCCATGAGACCTCGGTTGGTCCGACTTGCCTTGGTCAGATTCATGATCGTCGGACTCACGGTCGTCGGACTCACAGGGTGCGGATCGACGCAGAGTTTGCGTGCTGGGAAAGCGTGTGCCCTTGGTTGGGATGACGGGACGGGGCCAGCCAGAGGCGACCGCCCTGAGGCGAAGAAATCTCTGAGACTCAGGAAGTGAGGTGTTAGGGCGATGTCCGCCGCAAGCCGGTCATGGAGGAAAGGATGCGATTCTGACGCGAGGCTGGCGATCGTCGCACTGAATGCACCTGGTCCTGACCGATGCTGGAAAGTCACAGACGTTCATTGATCGATCTGGAGAGAAACCTTTGCACTGGAGTTGGTCATCATGGGACCATAGATCTCCAGCTCAATTGTGGTCGCGTGAGCAGGAATGTTGAGTTCCACCGTTTGTTTGCCTTGGCCAAGTTGCACGGAGTGTCCGGCCTGTTGATCTCCAACCCTGGTGGCGAGCAACGGATACAGAAAGCCCGTATTGAGGATTTGTCTAGCCATTGCTTTTGCCTGGCCAGGGGAAGCCTTGATCAGTGGACTTTGAATGCTGGTGATTTGTTTCATCAGCTGGCGTTTGACTTTCTGGTTGGGAGCGTTGGCGTGGGATGCTCTGAGACCTTTGAGACGTGGATAAGCTTGTTCGATTTGGAGGAGCACTCCGCTCTTGACCAAAGCTTCATAGGTCTCAAAATTCCTGGCTTTGGTTGACATCGTGAGAACGAGAACAGCTTTTCGGTCACTCGTCGAGGCGGGAAAGGTCACCTTTTCCTTGAAGCCTCTTGGAGTTCCTGTGGTGTTCACCAGAACGGTCGCTGGGACTGGCCTACCGCTTGGTTGCCCCGAACTCTCGACACGGCTCTCAGTCGGCTGGTGACTCGTCGGGGGCCTCGTTGGTTCTGCGATCAGAGATGGGTTCTTGGGGGCGGACTGAGAGAGGCGTGTCAGTCGAAAAGTTCCGTTCTGTTTCTCTCCTGGAAACGCTTGATCGGCAGGAATCAGCAGTTCATGGCCCCGAAACGTTAAATCGATCGGGAGCATCGAGTAATTGAAGGTTTTTGGGGAGACGACCGCCATTTGACCTCGAAACTGATTCTCGCCTGCGGATGTGAATCTCAGAACGACGATATTGGTGGTGTAATTCGAGTAAACAGTTCGAGCGTAATTGATCTGGTGAAGTCGGCCGGTGAAGACTCCGTTCGATTCGGTGATGACAATCGTTGTTCGGCTTCCATCAGAAGAATCACTGGAAGGGGCAGTCACCTTCCACAATCCGGTAGGTGAATCGGCCGCAAGCAAACCCCCCAGAGGGTTGAGCAGGAGTACAAGACAACTCAAACGAACGATGGGCCGCCGATCAAAGGGAACTGGTATTGAGGTCATCAAAGTCTCGCTTTGCTTCTTTCTGGTGAAGTGTCAACTGGTCAGACCGATGATTATCGTTTGCGAACTCTGACGAGCCTTCCATGAATTGCATACCCAATGGAGCCATCACTGCCCCCGAGGGCCCTCATATGGTCTCCGCTCACTGATAGCCGAATGGGGACTCCTCCCATAAGTCCTAAATAGTTTCCACCGCCATAGTATCTCAAATTCTCCCACCGACGGTTGCCCTGATTTTTGGCACGGTAAACGTTTCCGCTTTTGAAAACAGTCCAAACTCCGTCACCTCTCCACTCGCCTTCTATCTGGTCGCCGTTGTCATCGCTCGGCCGTAACGTCGCGAGCTCCAGGATGCCGTGATGTAACACATGCCCAGCTGATCCGGGTTTTCCAATATGGACTGTATTGAGCATCTCCAACAGTATTCGGGCATTCTGCTCATCACGAAATGGAGCGACTTTTTTTAGTTGCTCTACGAATTCGTTGGCATGATGCGTCAAACCAACTTCGTCACCGGAGGCGTCACAAACGTTTCGGGCTCTGACTCCCGCGGCGAGAATCTCGGTCCCATACAGTTCCCACAGTTGAGGCTCACGCAGGATGAGCGATGCGACATCAAGATCAAATCGATTCTGAAATCGCTGATGAACGATTCGAGGAGAATTGAGAAAAGCGTTTCTGGAGTGCGGCATGAGGACAAGCAGCTCATTTAGGATCAGCCTGAGCCGATCCTCTTGATACCTTCGCTCCCCTTCTGATACCGGCAATGAAGACAACAGATAGCTAGTGAAGTGCCCCATCTCCACAAGTGCGTGAACCGAGTAACGAACAGACTGCTTATACCGTTGGGGATCAGTTGTTTTCAGTTGAGCGTCCGGTCGAAGGAAATCGAGCATCTGCCGAAAATGCTCGGCTTCAGCGCCGAGGTCATCCAGGTCTTCTTCCTTCCCGGTCTGCCGGTTGATAAACGTCGAGATCCGAGACTGCACCATCCCGAAAATGACATCCACACGCCAGTTATCCTTGCTGGGATTAATGCCGTCTGGAAATGGCTGAACAAAGTTTCGATCTGCATGTTTATAGGTTGAGACCTCCCAACGCGGCTTCTGAGGAGTGAGAGAATATAGCATCGCTGTTAGGAAAGGATCCGGATCAAGTGGATTGAACTGAGGAGGAGGCTCGTACGACCAGCCCTCGATCTTTGAAACCGCTCCTTTTCGATTCTTTTCTACCAAGAATACGCTGGGTGCATGGTCAACATCCAGCTTGGGTGACACAAACCACAGTGGCAAATCTTCTCGGGAGACCAAGCCCGATGCAGCAAGCACGATATCGATGGGAAATGTTATTGTGTCCAAACCGGGGTAAGGAATGAACTGAGAGATTTCGGTTGGACTCGTTCTCCGCAAATCCGAGAACTCACCCCGTTCAACAACACTCCCGTCTTGGCCGAGGATCTCGTAGGAGATCAACTGTTCTCGGCGAGCATCGACGGTCATCTTGACCTTGGCAGCATTTGCCAGAATGGCACGGCCGGAGAATGGCGTGTGACGCTTCAAGTCCCCACAAATTCCAAATGCATCTTTCGGAAAGACGGCTTCAATTTCGTCCGGGCCATCGGCCCTGTTCCTATAGTGATGATTCCTGGACCGCTTGACCAATTCCGAGAGAACCAAACTCGGCGTGGGACAACGGCTTAGCACAAAGCCCCAATAAGGCCCACCGCGTAGATCGGGGAGTTTGGGATCCACCTTCAGCCCTCGACGCACCAAAAGCACCGGAGGTTGAAAATCTGAGTTCGGCAGCGTCCTCAGCCGCTGTGACCAATGCAAGGAGTATTTCTTGATTGCCTGAGAGGGATGACGGAAGAAATACACCGCTTCGGCCAGCACAACCTCTTGGCGATTCCCAAACCAATGATGTTCAACTGAACCAAGCGGGGACTCCACGTAAACAGGAAGCCCGTTGTCGTCAGCCTTTTCCCAGAAGGTTGAAACGAACTGACCTGGTCGGCCAATGGCCCGACGATAGTGAGGAAGCGAATACCCTGTATACCAGCGCCCTTTTTCCGTTTGCCCAAAC
The DNA here is from genome assembly GCA_964648025.1 of uncultured Pirellulales bacterium. Lineage (GTDB taxonomy): Bacteria > Planctomycetota > Planctomycetia > Pirellulales > Pb10988 > CAZYKP01. Next base: position 119,792 of record CAZYKP010000010.1, read on the forward strand.
TGCACGGAACGGGTTCGATACGATTCATCTCGCTGATGATATGACTTGAACTCCTTGCCGATTGGCGGTTCTCGCAGCACTTGCGGCTCCGGCGCGATGGTGATTGTCAAAGTGCCCGATACCGACGAGTCCTGGGAGTTGAACTCGCGTATCCATTGCGGCAGTCCACTTTCGGGTTCGGCCCTCTCAGCTTGGCCTCCAGTCGTTGGATTGGGAGGAGTGAGTTGCCCATTGCCCCGCACGCTGCTGCCATGCGGCATTGCTGTATTCTTCGAAGAGGCTGGGATCCTCGATGGCTTGCCAGCAAACGCCGGCGCTGCGTCCCTGGGTTTGTCCTCCTTGCCCGAAGACTGGGGAGCGTCGGTCTCAGCTGGCGTCGCTTCATTGCCTTGATGACAACCGGCCACAGTGAGACCAAACATCCCAAGTAAGTACATACAAACGATTGTGTGTCGAACCATTGGTCAAAGTCCTCGACTCTCTGAGATCGAGCGGCAGCAGGCCCTTGACCCCGCAGCCAGTGACGCCTGTGGAAGGTACTGCGGACCCGATCGCGCATCCGGCGGATCTGCGTCCGTCTCTTGTTGCCCTCTCTTGCCTCGTTCGGTTGACCTCACTTGGGAAACAAGAATGGCCTGCCCAAGCAGGATCGTAATCGACCACCGTCGGAGTGTGTTGCTCAATTCCGCTCTTTCGTGATAACTTGCTTGAGTTGCACCCGATGGACCGCAACCTCACCGCCACCGGAACCGCTGTTGCTCAGGCCAAATCGAACTTGCAAGAGTTCCCTAAAATCTGTCGCATCGACGTGTATCGGTTGTGCCCCTTGCAGCAAGGCAATAAGGCGATCTCCCTCACGTCGGACACTTAGTGTCCGTCGCCCTAAGGTCTTCGTCTTCTCAGTGCGACCTTCAGTGAACTGGAGCCTGCCCCGGTGGATCGTGAGATCGACAGTTGCCCCAATCCCGTCGAAAAGACTGACCCGCAGAACGCCGTTTGCTGCGGCGAGGTGCTCAACGACGAGAAGCCAGTCTCCCGGAACCCTCATGGAACCCGTTGAGACCATTGCCGGCCTACGGGTCCCCCTCGGCACAGTGAGTTGACCCCCGTCGACAAAGGCAACACCATCGCCTTGCCAGCCGTCCGGCAGGTGTGGCGCCCGAAGATCCGCAAAGGCAACGTCCACCAGCGACTCTGCCGCTGAGAGGTCTTCTGAGGGTTCCGGTTCCACCATTGGCTGAGAGATCCGCTCTGTGGGACGAATTGCTCCTGAAGCTTTAGGAGCAACCTCGCTTGAAGAATCTCGCTGGCTTGGAGGAGCACTCTGAGGAAACCACATCCCCACTCCAGCGGCCGACAAAAGCAGCAAGATTCCGCCACCGGTCAAGAGCGAAACGCTGCTTCGCCAGCGCGGTCCTTGGCCTGTTCGATGTGCGTGAGGGGCTTCCCGAAGTCCGTCGGCCACAGCCTGGCCCAGCTCGGCCGCCGAGGGGAACCGATCTTGCGGTGTCTTGTTCAGCGCCCTTTGCAGCACGCTGTCCAGCTGTGCACGCTGTGATGGACTCAACTCGTCATTGACGAGCTTGGCAGGCTTGTCGTGGAGGATCCGGTTGAAGATTTGCGGGTAGCCGCCCTCGATCGGGTAAGGGAATGCTCCTCCGGAAACGAGTTGGTAGAAGATGACCCCAAGTTGATAGATGTCGGTTTGCGGGGCGACCGGACCGAGACTTTGATCCACTTGTTCCGGGCTCGCCCAGGCCACAGAGCCTAGGAACCGCCCTTCTTCCGTGCAGCCGGATGGTTCGCCATGAGTTGTCTCTGGCAGGAACTTGGCCAGTCCGAAGTCCAGGATAAACGGCTCATCGTTGTCATCAACGAGAATATTGGAGGGTTTCAAGTCCCGATGCACCACCCCAGAGCGATGCGCGGCATCGACTGCTTCTGCAATACGCTTGCAAATCCCACCCAGCACAGCCCACCTGTTCTGATGCAGCTGGCGGGCAAATTCGTCCAGGGGAAGGCCACGGATGAAGCGTGTCACCAGACACGTTGATCCGCACTCGGTCTGCGGTTGATCGATGACGGTCACGATGTTCGGGTGTTGCAGATCGGCAAGCAGCCGCGCTTCCTTCTGAAGTCGCTCAACGGCCGTCGGGGATAAAGAACCTTCCAGCACAACTTTGACCGCCACGGTCTGCCCGGTGGAGACCTGACGGGCGCGGTAAACCACCCCTTGTCCTCCTGTTGCGATCTTCTCAAACCCCTCGTATCCACGGATCGTGGGCATTGTGGCCGTCTGGTTGAGACCATTGGCCTGGTGGAACGTTGTCAGCAGAGGGCCAATCCCTTGCCCAAGAGGATCTTCCAGCGGGGAATCGTGTTCCATGAGTGATAAGACCTCTTTCCACAGGGCCTTGTTGTGCGGGTACCGTTGGTGAAGAAATGATTCTCTGTCGGCCGCCGGCAGCCCGACAACCTCCTGGCAGGCTTGCCTCACAAGTTCCGGCGGAAATCCTGTTTCCGGGTCGTTCATGATTCAGTGAAAGGAGCCTTGGGCGAAACTCCACAGGTCTTGCACAAGAGACTAGCTCTGGATTAGCCAGCTTTGACTTGTGATCAGCATACCCCAACTCGACGCAAATCGGTGTTTTGTGACGAGCGAACCTTGGCTTGGGCTTTACGCTGAGTTTCTCACTCCATCTCAGTGGTTTTCAGAAGGTGAGAAGGGTCTCGGTCAATTCAAGGCTTCTGGAAGTTGGTTGAGGGCAGCGAACACCAGACTCTGGAGGAAACCATGCATCCGAAACTCAATTGTATCGTCCCTGAGAACGAAGTGTGCAACTGGGGCCAGCATTGGCTGTCGAGGCTTTGAAACTGCACTGCCACAAGACCAAACGGACCACCTGGACGTTGTTTTAGATTCTGCTGCTGGCCGCTTCGCGGGTGGTCTCGATGGTCGTCTGTGGCAATTCCGTCCACGCTCCTGGCGATCAAACCATCGGCAATGCCTGGCAGCCCCGCTCCCGGAGATTGCCGAATTTCAGTGTCGCCTGAATCCGGCTTTGGTCACCTACTGAGGTTGAGGAACATCTTGGCTGGTGCGACACAGCGGAAAGGCTGCCCAATCACCGGTCGTTCCGGCGGCTCACGTGTCTTGGCCGAGTCAAGATTTTACTCAAGAGCAAGGTGAACGACGCTTTCGAGCATCTCCACAGCGGGAAGGCTCACTACCGCGTTGCCCTCGACCGAGATCGACCCCGATCCATGGTATCGCCCGTTCTTGAAACGAGGCATTTAGGCGACAGCATGACTTTGCGAAATACTTCCTCCGTCTGCGATACCGATAGCATGGGTATCGAACACGGTTGTGAAGGTTGAAGCGGTACGCACAAGGATTTGGTGTTCTCCCCAAATCCTGATCCATACTTGATGAGTCAACTTCCCTGGCATTCGTGAAGGCGGATTTCATAATGGTTCTGATGAAGTCCAGGCGACACGTCAAAGAAATCACCGCCGGCCACTGTTATCGATTGTGTACGTGTTCGTTTCTCGACGCCGTCGGCATACGCTTCACCCTCCCCGCCTATCGCCCTGAGGGCGTTCCCATTCGGCGAAACTGTGAGGTCCTGAACTTGGAGGTCCTGAACTTGGAGGTCCGTTATGTCGCCTTTCGCGACGTCACCTGGAATTGTCTTGAACTCAGGCGACCTCAGCAACTGAACTAGAAGACGATCGGGCTTTCCACGCCGTTGGCCCCGATGGCGTTTGATGAAGCCGAACCTCAGCTCTTGTCCTTGGCAAAGAAGACCGCCGCTTTTTTGAACCTCTCCTGGTCCCTCCGCAGTCGTGCGACCTCCCCGCGGAGGGCCCATGTGTTTCGTCCTCTCTCACCTCACTGTCGATGGGTTCTGCTCGTTGCCGCTTCCGGTTTCCCAGCAGAGCCTCGTTGACGCCCGAGCTCCTGACTGTCTCGTGCAAGCTAAAACACGCTTCGGTGAGCCGGCGGACTGCTTGGTGCTTCAACTCGGCACTTTGTCGTCGTCGCTGCTTGGCCATGTATTACTTCCTCCACGAGCCGTTGACGCTTTTCGCTAAGCGTCCACGACTCCCGGGGAAGTTCGCCGGTTTCGGTGGTCCATTGGTCAAGGCAAGCCGCAGCTCGACGGCGAGGGGCTCTGGGCCGAAGAGGCGGCTCTCATCAGACTCTTCAAAGAACTTCCTCGACCTCTTGGACAAAGTCTTGGTGGACAATCGCGGAGACCAACTCGCGCGGGCGACCGATGGTCGTACAAACCTGGCGGCGAGGTGATTGTGTGATGCAGACCCGGTCTCCTGGGTGGCGTGCACGCTTGACCAATCGGCTGGCGTCCTCGACAATCTCGCATATTCCCTTGAACCATACGCGAGGCTGCCGTGAGATCATTTCAAAAGATGACAAAGGCCGAAGTCATCAACGCACAAAGGGCGTGGGCCAAGGCCGTTGTCGAGCAAGATGTTGAGACACTTCTTGGACTCTATGACTTTGGTTCGCCCGATGAACCGCTCCTGTTCAAACCCACGTTGGCAGATGTTATCCGCCTGGATGAGGCAGGGGCGAGGTCCTACTTCGTAGGGGGTAATCCGGACTACCCGCATGACGGTGGGTTTCTCTACCACGGCTGGAAGCATGTGGAATTTCAAAGTGCCGTCGGGCCCATCTTAAAGGCAGGTGGCCTCGGCTACAAAGACATGGGCCACTACAGCTTTGTCAAAGAGAACGGCGATACGACCCGCGCCGATTACACCTTCGCGTATCACAAGCTTAATGATAAAGTGCTAATCTCCCTTCATCACTCATCCCTCACGTGGATGCCACCATCGACGCAAGCCCGCACTTCCTCGACTTGACGGTGATTTGCGTGGAGTGAGAAAGCGGGAGCTCGTCAATCAGGACAGTCGCATTCTCGAGACGTCTCCCGTTTTGAACTTCGTCGAGACTTGATTGTCATCGGGTCGTTCGCTGTTCGATCTTTGCCCAGCAACCGTTCACGTGCATGGAGATCATTCGCGACATTGCCCATCCGATGCCGTGGAGCATCCACGCAAGCTGTCGTGAAAAAGTCAAAGCATCGGGGGACTATCGTCTGCGCGAATGTCCGCCAATCCTGAGCGTGTCGACCATCGTCCAGGCGTGTCTCCTGCTCTTGGGGAAAATTCTTGCTCGTCCTCGACGCCGCAACGGCACAATAACCGGTGATCTCGCCGCCATTCCACAAATCGTACGAGCCAAGATTCTCCCCAACCTCAGTAGGCGGACTTCACCTCGAATCGACCGATTTCACAAAGGCTATCCAGTTTGCCGAGGATGGCTTTGGTATCTCGACCAGGTCCTCGCTTTCGTCCCCAACGGAAATACCACCAAGTTGCCGAGGAGATTCTGCATTGCTCCAGCTCCTCGTTTCGAAAGTTCATCACGATTGAGGTCGTCCAGTCTCTTTGTTTTCCAATTCACTCAACTGACCCCTTCACTCAACTGACCCTGGTGAGTTTCGCCTCCCGAATCGTTCCGTAAACATCCCTGGCGTTCCTGCTCTTTTCGGGTAAGTGTCCTTTTTCGCGCAGCGGTTTGCAATGGACCTTGAGGGATCAGGACCTGCCAGGCAAAGACATTGAATCAGATCGTGCGGCGAGGCTTCGGCGGGGTGCAAGGGAGGGGGATTGGCCGCCTGCAGCTGCTCCAACTCAGCCTCAAAAAGCGAGTACCCCCGCTGAAGCCAGCGTTGGATTTCCCCGACCAACACCTGCAATGTCAAGTTCTCAAACCGAGTCCGAAGTGAGGCCAACACCGTCATGATGATGCCACGTCGAGCCGAGCCATTGGCCGTCTTGCTGGTGCGCCCGCCCTTGCGGACCATGCCGAGTATTGCTTCGCCGCCCCGGGAACCTACTTCTTGACGCTAACAGCAGCCGCGACTCTTGCCGATGGGACCCCCGGTCTCCGACACAGGAGCTTTTGAGTTCCGCGTCGGCTCAGATACAGGGGACGGACCGGGCGTTATTCCTGAGCCCTCGATCGGGACGCTGTTGTGCGCCTGCTGTTGGTTTTGACGCGACGAAGAATCCGCAAGCTGCGGAGCTGACCATCAGCGGTGCCCGACTTATTCGGCGGCGCTGCACCTTGGACCGCCAACGGCCACGTCTTGCCAGGTGACCGACCACGCCGAAGTCCTTGCTGAAACGGATTTCGGCGTTTTCTCTTGGATTCACACCCCCTCCCGGAGGCAGCACCATATTGGTGGTTCCGGCGGGACGGAGTCGGAAGGTCGCTGACGAGGCCGGGATCCCCCGTACTTACGCAGCTCCTCGTTATGGACGACGCTCGCGAAGCGGACGGATCGGGACTACGATAGAAACATCTATCATTTTGGGACTCGCCTACCGAAGACACGCATGTACGCCAAATCTTTCGTCATTTCCATGCTGTTGGGTCTTCCGTTGACTTCTGCCGTCGGCGGGCAGACGGTCAACTTCAATCGCGATGTGCGACCGATTCTCGCGAGACACTGCTTCGCCTGCCATGGGCCCGACGCCAAGACACGCGAAGCCGGGTTGCGGTTGGACCAACCCGTTTCCGCCATGGCAAAACTGGAATCGGGCGAGATCGCCATCGTGCCCAAGGACGCCAACAAGAGCGAACTGATCCGGCGAATCACCTCCGCCGATGCCGACGAGCGGATGCCGCCGGTTGACGGTCCGGAGAAACTGTCCGCCGAACAAATTGCCACACTCAGATCCTGGATCGACCAAGGGGCCCAGTTCCAACCGCACTGGGCGTTCGTTCCCCCCAGAAAGGTGAAGCGGCCGGACGTCGCGGACGGGGCCTGGACGCGAAATGCCATTGATGAATTTGTGTTCGCTCGGCTTGAGCGAGCCAACCAGAAGCCTGCGCCAGAAGCAACACGCCAGACCCTGATTCGACGGGTGGCCTTCGACTTGACTGGATTGCCACCCACGCTGGGGGAGATCGACGCCTTTCTCTCCGACGCCTCGCCCAAGGCGTACGAACGCATGGTCGATCGCTACCTGAAATCCCCAGCCTATGGGGAGCACATGGCGCGTCACTGGCTCGACCTCGCACGTTATGCCGACACCAACGGCTATCAGTACGACACCGAACGCCAACAGTGGGTCTGGCGCGACTGGGTGATCGATGCCTACAACCGCAATAAGCCGTTTGACGAGTTCACCATCGAGCAGCTGGCTGGGGACCTGTTGCCCAACCCCACTCCCCGACAACGGCTCGCGACCGGTTTCAATCGCAACCACGGTATCACCATCGAAGGGGGGATCATCGACGAGGAGTACCGTGTCGAGTACGTGATGGATCGCCTGGTGACCACGGGCGAGGTCTGGCTCGGACTGACCGTCGGATGTGCCCGCTGCCACGACCACAAGTTCGATCCGATCTCACAGGAAGAGTTCTATCGAATGTTCGCGTTCTTCAACCAAGTGCCTGAACGCGGCAACCGCGGTTTCGCCCCACGTGAGCGGATTCGCTCACCACTGGCCCACACCAATCAGCGTGAAGTCGAGGAAGAGTTGGCTCGTCTGCGAGCAACCCTCAACGACTCCGCCAACGTCGATCAGCTGCTCAACGCCTGGGCGGAGCGGCTCGCCCGTTCGCATTCCGGTGGCTGGGAGATCCTCACCCCGCTGTCGATGAAATCGTCGGGCGGATCCACCCTGACGAAGTTGGATGACAACTCAATCCTGGTCGGCGGAGCCAATCCCGACCGGGATGTGTATGAGATCAGCGCCCGTACGATGGCCACCTCGCTGACCGCCGTTCGTCTGCAAGCGCTGACTCACGCTTCGCTGCCCGGCGGAGGTCCGGGCCGGCACGCCAACTCGAACTTCGTACTCAGCGAGTTGGAAGTCACCGCTGTCTCACTGAGGAATCCCTCCCTGTCGCAAAGGATCACATTCATTCGTGCGGCTGCCGACTATTCGCAAGCCAACTATGAAATCACCAAGGCCATCGATGGCACAGTCGCCAACAACAACGGCTGGGCAGTCGACGGGCCCACTCGCAAGCAGCCCGCAACAGCCATGTTCATCGCATCCGCTCCCTTTGGATACGCGGGGGGAACGGAACTGCGGTTTCGCATGCGGCACGAGGCGAGCTTCAGCACCCACGGAATTGGCCGACCCCGTCTGTCCGTCACGACCGACGCGCCTGAGGCTGTGCGACTGAACGGCGTGCCTGCGAACATTCGCCAAATCGCAAGCAAAAGCCGATCGAAACGGACCAAGAGAGAATCCACCCAGCTTCGGGAGTACTTTCTCGCTCACCACAATCCACGCCAGGCGGTTCGTCATCGGATTGCAACTCTCGAGAAAAGGAGGTCAGCGTCGTATCCCGAGACGATGATCATGCGAGACATGCCGCAGCCTCGGGCGACACACGTGCTCAACCGTGGGAACTATAATGAGCCCACCAAAGAGGTTGCCCCGGGCGTACCCAAAATCTTTCCCCCGATGCCGGAAGGTGTGCCGGCGAATCGATTGGGATTCGCCCGTTGGTTGGTTGATCCTGAGCACCCATTGACGGCACGGGTGGCCGTCAATCGGTATTGGCAGCGGATCTTCGGCACGGGCCTGGTGAAAACATCTGAGGACTTTGGTGTCCAAGGGGACCTGCCGAGCCATCCCGAATTGCTTGACTGGCTGGCGGAGGAGTTCATCCGGAGTGGGTGGGATATCAAGCACATGCAGCGTTTGATTGTCACGTCGGCAACGTACCGGCAGACCTCACATGTAGGAGCACACGCGTACGCACAGGATCCTGAGAACCGCTTGCTCGCCCGGGGTCCACGGATGCGTCTGGACGGCGAGGAGATTCGCGACGCGGCGCTGTCCGTCAGTGGGCTGCTCGTGAAGCGACTCGGCGGCAAGAGCGTCTATCCCTACCAACCGGAGGGATTGTGGTTGGAATTGAACAACCGCCCGGGATACTCCAAACGCTACCAGACCGGCAGCGGCGATGACCTCTACCGACGCAGCATGTACACGTTTTGGAAACGCACTGTGCCCTCCCCGATGCTCAAGACATTCGACGCGCCTGAACGAGAATTCTGCACGATCCGCCGATCCCGCACGAATACCCCGCTGCAGGCGCTGGTGCTGCTCAACGGTCCGCAGTTTGTCGAGGCCGCCAGACGCTTGGGCGAGCGGATGTTGACTGAAGGCGGGAAAGACCTTGACATACAGCTTTCTTACGGGTTCCGACTCATCACCGCCCGTCAACCGACCGAGGCGGAGCTGGGCGTTCTTCGCGAGGCTTACCTGGCCGAGCTGAATTGGTACGCGGCTCACGAGGCCGAAGTCACCAAACTGCTCCAGGTCGGTGCTTCTCCTTCCAATACGGCGCTCGACAGGTCGCAACTGGCGGCTATGGCAAGTGTCGCGCGTTTGCTGATGAATCTGAACGAAGCCATTACCAAGGGATAGGCTGCATGTCCAACCCAATCACCGAAGCGCAGCTTCTGGAAAACCGCCGCCAGCTGTTCGGGCGTGCCAGCAGCGGGATCGGTGTCATCGCGCTGGCATCGCTGCTGAATCCGGATTTGTTCGCTGGCGATCGGAACCACGCTCCCAGGCGTATCGGTGGCCTGCCGGGCATCCCGCACTTCGCGCCCAAAGCCAAGCGGGTGATCTATCTGCTGCAGTCCGGCGCCCCCTCGCAGGTTGACTTGTTTGATTACAAACCTTCGCTGGAGAAGCTCCATCTGACGGAACTGCCGCCAAGCATTCGAGATGGGCAGCGGCTCACCGGGATGACCGCAGGGCAGAAGAGCTTTCCCGTGGTGAAATCTCCGTGGAGGTTTCAACAGCACGGAAAGTCGGGCACCTGGATCAGCGATCTGCTGCCGCAGATGTCACATGTGGTCGATGACATCTGCGTTGTGAAGTCAATGCACACCGAAGCGATCAATCACGACCCGGGAATCACCTTCTTTCAATCGGGACATCAACAGCCCGGAAGGCCCAGTATCGGTGCCTGGCTGAGCTATGGGCTGGGTAGTGAGACGGAGAACCTGCCATCCTTCGTGGTCTTGCTCAGCAAGAACACATTCCATCAGGCCCAACCACTTTACGATCGGCTGTGGGGCAGCGGCTTTTTGCCGTCGAAGTTCCAAGGTGTGAAGTTCCGCAGCCAAGGGGACCCGGTGCTGTACCTGAACGATCCCGCTGGCGGCAGCCAAACGAGCCGGCGAGCCTTGCTGGATCGTTTGGCTAAGCTCAACGCCATCCGCCAGCAAGAGATCGGCGATCCTGAGATCGCCACACGCATAGCACAGTACGAAATGGCGTTTCGAATGCAGAGTTCGGTGCCGGAACTTGCCGACACTTCCGGCGAGCCCGAGGCGACCTTCAAACTGTACGGCGAGGAGGCGAAACGACCCGGCACGCATGCCGCCAACTGCCTTTTAGCGCGCCGCCTTGCCGAGCGCGGGGTACGGTTCATTCAGGTGTTTCATCGTGGCTGGGATCATCACAGCAACGTCCAAAAGTACCTCCCGAATCTTGCCAGGGAGACCGATCAGGGATCGGCTGCTCTGATTCAGGATCTCCGACAACGAGGGATGCTCGATGAGACCCTTGTCATTTGGGGCGGCGAGTTCGGCCGCACGGTGTACTCCCAGGGCAACCCCAAGTCGTTCGGCCGCGACCACCATCCTCGGTGCTTCTCGCTGTGGATGGCTGGCGGCGGCATCAAGCCGGGCATCAGCTACGGGCAAACCGACGACTACAGCTACAACATTGTCGAGAATCCCGTCCACGTGCACGACTTTCATGCGACCATCTTGCACTGTCTTGGCATCGATCACGAGCGGCTCGTCTATCGATTTCAAGGTCGCAACTATCGCCTCACTGATGTGCATGGCCATGTCGTGCGTGACATCATCGCATAGCGATGCCGCCTTGCCTCGAACTGTTGCCCGCAGCCAACCCGACTGTTTCTCTGGTTTCCGATTTCTCCGCGGGGGCGGTCGGGTCGCCGAGAATCACTTCTCAGTTTAGCTCCGAAAAGTCTACCCAGCATTCTGTCACCACAGTCTGGAATTCTCGCTCCATCGAGCACCGTTCAGAAACGGAACTCTTTGCGATCCATCTTCAAAAACACCAGGGCAAGCCTGATCACGTCGATAAATCTCGCCATCAGCCGACGGCACGTTGGTCATGGGGACCCTGAAGATGCTGATTCCATCCGGGGCCTTGCGCTCCTCGAGCGGGTTACGCCCGATCGAATGAATCACTTTCATTCGTTGTCACGTGCTCCACGCAGAGGTTGCACTTGCAATTCCTTCGGGAATCGTGACCTTGATCAGCGGTTGCAACCAATCTGACACAGATACATCCCAGCAGATGGAATCCAATGCTGATGAGTTCAAGCGTGAGGCCCGAGAATCAAATCCGCCTACTGCAGGAGAACCGATGAAAGTCCACTACCTGGAGATTGTAACACCGGAAGTCGATGCTTTATGTGGCCAATACTCAAGGCTCCATGGCATTACCTTCGGTGAACCCGAGGAAAACCTTGGTGGCGCCCGTACGGCGAAACTGAATGGCGGCGGCCTGATCGGTATTCGCGCACCTATGCATGATGGAGAAACACCAGTCGTGCGACCGTATGTGCTTGTCGATGACATCAAGGTGTCGGTCGAGTCTGCCGCTGAGGCGGGAGCAGAAATTGCGGTACCACCGATGGAGATTCCCAAACATGGCACCTGCGCGCTTGTTTTTCTTGGTGGTATCCAGTGTGGACTCTGGCAAGTCTGATGTCCACGACACTGGCCACATCGAAAAACCAGGCAGGGGGTTGCCGTGCAGGCCGATTCTGAATTCAACGTCGCTGGCGGCAACCCTGTGGTGGTACGCGTTATCCGACTTATTTCAGTCTTTCTCGCAATCGAATGTCTCGCAGCCCAGCTGTTGCCAGTGGGCTCGCGCTGGCCAATGCGAGGAAAACCAACGGCCGTTGGGATGGCTCCGTCATCCCTGTATCAGGAGGAGAGCTGGTTTGTTTGACTTCAGGTTTTGACGGGCACCGCGTGGCACCTTGCTGAAGACCGAAGGCAAAGTGACCAAAGCCATGCGGAGAAACACGAAAAGCGGTGTGTTGCACCCGAGCGGCGACTCGGGCGGATTGGGATAGCTGTGGCCGACCGCCGCCAGGTGAACTTGTTCGTTGGCAGACAACCAGCAGCGACAAGAAGGTCGAGACCGGCGACCGGGAAGAGGACGTCCGGACGCGGTGGACGACACCACGCCGTCCGAGGGTTCGATCAACTCCTACACTCACGCCCTGAAAAACACTTCTGAGGACTCTTGATGATTACTGATTCCCTGAAAAGTCTTCGACGAAGCGGGGCGGTTCATCCGGCAATCCGGGCTTCCGTTGGTCGCCCTGAGTTGAAGACTTATCTGAGGCTTTGCCCACCCAGGTACCGAGAAACAAGACCTCACAACACATGTCCTGCAGAAGGTGTTCCGAAGAAGTAAGCCGAGCCGCCCAGGGAGGCCGTCGATTGCTTCGCGGAATCGCCTGGCTCAAGCAGTGCCACATCGGCTGGACATTCTTGAAATACTCGGAAGAGTCGTTGAGCTCGATGCCGCGGAGGCGTACTGCATGGGTGGGTCAACGGAGTTGCTCACCCTTCCCACGGAATGTCAAGACCCCAGCCGCCAAAGTCTTTGGCAAGCAACTGCTGCCATGCGACCGTGTTCAAGGAAGAAGGCATACCGGGGCGTGCCCGACTTCGTTCGACGCCCTTCGCCTAATCGTTGGACGGCTTCCACGTCAAGGGTGTTCCGGCCTTCTGGAACTCAAGTCGTTTCGCGGGCCGGAATTTCCCAGAGACCTCTCCCGCGGCTTCAAGATCTGAAGCGAGGTCAAAGATCTGGACTGAAGCTCCATGCTTGAGGTTCAGTTGATCCAGATCGATCCACACCACGTTTGGCATGTTGGTCAATTCAAAGTAATAGCGTTTGTTGGTGCAGTCGCTGATCGAGCGCCAGAGAGTGGCCGAGATATTGGGTCGGGCGGGATCATTCGCGCCGAGCGGTGTTGCCATGTTTCGGATGACGCTCAGGACCCCTGCGACCGCCTCCTGATAGGAATCGGGTTTCTCTGGCAACTTCGTCAGATAAAACGCCCCACGAGCAAAGCGATCCGCGGCCTCCATGGTTCCCGGGATAGGCTTCTTGCCTCCCAAACCTTCGTACTGTTTCAGCAAAACCAATTGTTCGTCGTAAACGGGAGAATTCGTCATGACCGTGTACCGCGGGCCATGGTGAATGACGGTTTTACCGTCCAGGATCTCGATGACGGCCGAATCTCCTTTCGCATCGGCGAGCGAAAGATGAACCGGAGCATCCGCCGGCTCCCCCTGATGGATGAGCCCAAAAGGACAGACCTGGAACGATTCGGCAGCTTCTACCGCCTCAGCTACGGTGGCATAATTGTCGAGGAAGTACTGCGCCCATAAGGCAACCGACAGCCCGGGACGGGAGGGGTCTCGGTCGCCGTACTTGGTTTCCGCCAGGTACAGGAGGTTGGCATTCAGCCCGGCTTCATTGACGCCATCAGACGTCGCGCAGTCCCAGACGGTCGCCACCACACTGCCGTACTTCGAGGTCCACTTGAGCGGGTTCTTCTGGACGAGACCTTCTCGCTCCATGCCCTTCGGCATCACGTAAATCCTCGTTCCCATCTTGGCGGTCCAGTCCATGTTACGCCCGACAAGAACCGGCTGTCCCTGTGACGTCCAAAGGACGCGCGAGCAGGCATCTCCGCTCGAACCAAGGGCGGTGATGCCGAATGTGAGCAGGGCCATGGAGGTGTACCTCGCCGGTGTGTTCATCCCGTGTTCTCCGAGGAGCGCAATGGCTGGGTTCTCAATCAAGCCAATCTTACAAGGTCTTGGTGTGCCAAGCCACATCTGCGAAAGACCAACAACCGACCGAGGTTCTCCCGTACATTGCCACAAAGGTCTTCAGCAGACGGACGGAATAAAGGGGTCCAACTTCAGGCAACCGATGGTATGAGAAGAACGTGCGATGAGCGGAAACCCAAGAGTTGCAATCTATTCGCGATCGTCCGCGATGCCGTTTTTGTTGTCGTCAACCACACCTGAGAGCGGATTGCGTAAGACTGCTTGCCAAGCGATCTCACGAAACCGTCGGTCAAGTTCTCGGCTTGGAAAATCACTGTTGCCAAAGACGTCGCCCTTGATGTGCTCGGGAGTTCGGCCGTAGATGGTCGCGTAAAAAACGTAGCCTTCCAGGTTTCCAAGACCGGGTCCGAGGTGTCCCAGTCGGTCGCGCCACAAGGAGCGTTTCTGCTTTCCAACCGCTTGATGAATGCCATCGATCCCCGGAAGCTTTCCTTGGTTGAAGTATTTCACGCACAGGACCATTGCCTCGCAGGTCGGCATGATAAAAACTTTGCCTTCGTATTTGTTATTCAATTCATTGACGAGCTTGGAATAGGTTTTGAACTTTTCTTTTCCAAGTCTCATCATTACTTCTGGTGTTAACTGATCTTCAGAGCCAGGGATCTGGTCCAGTTGCTCGAGCTGTGGCCAAGCGTCGGACAAGTAAAACTTCATGTCGGGATTGTACTTCAGGCAGAAGTCGATCCAACAGGAGTAGTAGGCCGGGCGGTCGTTGAAGTAGGGGCCCCACATCATGGCGTCCCATTGACTGTTTGCGATCGAAGCGAGCAGCTTGGGCGTGGGCTTGCCATCGAATTGAAAGATTCCGTTTTCCTGTTCCCATTTGTATCTTGCGCTCCCTCTCATTCCTCCACCGGTGTGTGTCAGCAGGGGTGGTTGATTCAATCCGGAGGCTTTGACGATATGAGGAAACGTTTTGTAGCCGGGCATCATAAAGCTGTGGCCGGTCCCCACGATCCGCAGCGAACCATCGGTTGGCTTTTTGTAGCGAATGACGGCATCACGCCCACGTGCTAACTGGCGGTACAACTCCGCAATCTCCTCGGGCGATTTGTAGCAAACGGCATGTGCAGGGAAGCGATCCTTTTGCCAACCCGGATCTACTGAAAACGTCCTCGGCACTCCACCGCCCTTGCCGCGCGACGACTGGAGTTTTTGTCTGTAGGCCTTGGCTTCGGCGACGCTCAACTTGCCGTCTTGATTGGCATCAGCTTGAGGGAATCGTTTCAGCCAGCGTGCGAGTTGGGCTTCGCTGTATTGCGCGTCGGCGGAACCACAGAACGAAAGTGAGAAAAGAACGATCAACGCAACAAGAAGTCTCATGGTTCAGCAATCCAGGATAATGGCCTTCAAACCGAAATAAACCCTATCATTGATTCCCTGAAAAGTCTTCGACGACGTGTTTTCGGAACGACTGAGAATCCGGGCTTCCGGTGGTGCCTCAGGCTGCCCCCTTGAGGTCATCACAAACAAGGGCAGGCGGAGAGCCCTCGGTCGAAAACTTCTCTCATGCTCAGTATTTGCCGAAGCAGCTTGAGTCTACAATCCTAGATCTTTCGCCGCAACGCGTTGACGGTAAGCAAAAGCCAGCAACGCATGAAGACTGTCACGACCGTTGACAAGCTTACCCTTTGTTAATGCTTACACCAAGAATAGCGCGGGAGTGCCTCGTATGGGGCAAACTCACAACATGCTGCTCGCCCCATAGGTCATCCGGCCAAACGCTGCTGTCAGAGAAGGATCCGAATGTGTGCGAGGCGGCAGAAATGATCTGGGTTCAGGTCAGCATCCGATCATTTGATCCCCGCCCATCGGAAGGCCCAACGCGTGTCGGTGAATGATTCCAACAGCATTGACTAATTCCCTGAAAAGTCTTCAACGAAGCGGATACCTTTCCTCCGGCAATCCGGGCTTCCGGTGGTGCCTCAGGCTGCCCCCTTGAGGTCATCACAAACAAGGGCAGGCGGAGAGCCCTTTGGTCGAAAACTTCTCCGAAGGTCGGTAGGACTCCTGGAACCTCGCCTCGGTTGCATGGGCTTGAGCCGAGGCGGGCGTACGGCTTTCACTCGGATATCGGTGCTGGGGCCTCCCACTGGAAGCCGACGAGGTCGGGGTTGCTGATCTGATCGAACGCTTTCCCGCTGGTTGGCTTTTTGCCATAGAAGAGCTGATCGGCAAAGTCGAGCATGGTGGAGAAGTCATCCTCAACAATGCCGTGTCCGTGTGGCGTGTGGTCATACAAGCCGAGTTTGTCTTTCGCACCGAGCCATTGATAGACCGGCACCAGCGCCTCGTAAGCTTCGATATGTCCGACGTTCTTATGTGTGTTCTCATCACCCATGATGGCCAACAAGCCCCTCGGGGCGATCAAGGCGCCGACAAAGTGTTGATCGACCGGCATCCTGTTGAGCTGGCCCGCGAACGTGGGGAACACATCGTTTGACCAGCATCGGCCGACGAAAGCCGAGGCGGGCTGTTTCTGGTCCTTGGCGTTGAAGCGGCGAACGCCGAAGCCTCCTGTCACGGGCACCGTCAGACCAATACGCTGGTTGAGGGCGCCGGCCATGGATGCGGTCTTTCCGAAACGCGAAGTCCCCGTGATGATCACGTGATCGATGTGATGCGCTTCATCCAGGTAATCGATCACCTCGTTGATTCCCCAAACCCAGGCCATCATTGTGTTTCCTTTGACGTCTGGAAAGGCATCCTTCACCGGTCCGTTGTCTTTGTACCCGTTGAACTGCCCAGGGATGACCCACGCGAAGGCGTAACCGCGATCGATGATTCGTTCACGCCACGGGATTGTCTCCTCGGCCTGCTGACGCTTCGGGCAGATGTACACCAGAAGTGGCCACGGACCATCCCCAGTGGGCAGGAGATAATCCAAGGTGCAATCTATGGCATGATCGGGACCCATGGCCAGCGTCGCGGTATAAAGAATTGCCTTACCGTTGTAGACCTTCTTGGATTGAAGCTTCTTGAGCTTTGCGTTGTGGGTCTGGGGGAACGCCGGGCCGGAAACGTAGTGCTGAACCATCCGCAGCATCTCGGCGCGTCTGGTGTCCCAATCCCGTTGATCTTTGACCCGACGCTCGCTCCCGAAGAACCGGAACGGATCGGGAAGCATGTTGTCAGTCGGCAGTTTACCCACCGACGGGAACGGATCGCCTGCGCGAGCGCCCCCGACAATCGCTGCTGCAACAATCAACACAGAGGCCGACAGGATCATCGCGGGCCAGGTCATGGAATCATCTCCCCTGTGGAATCGTTGCGGAGTTTGGCACGTTGAATCTTGAGCCCGCCGTAGCTGGCCTCGATCGCGTGGCGCATCTGACGGAACCCGATCTGTCCGCTTCGGTGAGGTGCTCCGCCTCTCTGGCCGCGGTCGGTCCAGTCGAAGGAAATCTGCCCATCGACTTCCAGGAGGATTCGATTCCCGAGCTTCGCGAGCCGAATCCGATGAGCTCGCCCCGATTTGCCGTCGATCGCGTTGGGTCCGTGTGCGACCTTAACCCCCGTCTTTTTCTGTCCGACGTTCTTCTTGAGGTGGGTCGCGCCGCGCGGGACTCCCTTCTCGTCGATCGCGGTATACGACGTGTGGTAGCTATGGATCTTGCCCCGGGTGTAGTTGCCGAAGTTGCCGCCTCGCTTCGGCAATCCCGGTGAGAAGATGCTGCCACCCCCGGCGCCGCGTGCGGCGAAGAAGAAGATCAACAGCCCCTGCGGGTGATGATGCTGAAAGTCCCACTCCGCGACGAAGCTCTCCGGGAACTCACGCACGTTCCACAACACGCAGTTGCCCGACGGATCGTTTCGGATGTGCAACCGCCCTGCTTTCACGGCGATCTCCGCCGGGCCTTCCAAAACCCAATCGACATCCTTCGGCAGTTCCCCAACGATCTTGCCGTCCTCGATCAACTCACTCTCGCGAATCATCCGGATAGGCTTGTCGAAGATGGTTTCATAGATCGTCTCCAGTTCCACGCCTTCCAGGATGTCGTCCAACGATGCGGACCCGGCTGGCTTGTCGGCCTCCTGGACTGAGGTGGAAGCCCCGGGCTTCTTGGATTCCGCTTTGTTTTGCGTCGGGTCGCCTCCGATTGTTGCCGTCGCGTAGACGATGAGTCGCGGGTTCCTTGACGCGCTGGAATACAAGTAAAGCGTATCGCCCTGGCGATAGAACTCGCCGCCGCGGTAGCGGTCGTTCAGCGGCGGTTCGGCCGGTGGGTCCATCAGCACGTAGCGCTTCCCCGCAGCGTCGACCGGGTTGAATTCCTGGTCCACCTCGACGTACTTCATGTTGCCACCGCGCCAGGTGGTGTGGTCCTGGTAGGTGATATAGTTCTTGCCTTTCCACCGCAGAAACGCTGGGCCGTAGCAGTCGTTCATCTCGCCCTCGACCGGCTCGACCAGCGGCGTCTTCAGCTGGGTCCAGTTCTCCGCATCCTTCGAGTACGCCAGCCAAACGCAGCGGATCTCTTGAGCCTCGATGAAGCCCGAGTAGAGCATGATGTACCTGCTGCGGTACTTCTGAAGCGGATACTCGTACATTCGCGAGTACGTGGCGTTGCGTGTGCCGATGTTGCTCGCCTTGATGCTGACGCTGTGATACTGGAAGTGGATCCCGTCCTCGCTGGTCCACAGTTCGGTCTGCGAGTTCTTGCGGTGCCCCCACATGTAGAACTTGCCCTTTTCTTCGATCCAGCGGATGTCCGGCGCCGACGGCCCTTTGATGACCGGGTTGCCCTGGTACTCTTTCCACGGGCCCTCAAGGCTGTCCGCATACGCCATGCTGATGGCGATGTGCTTGTGCGGCGCGTAGTACATGAAGTACTTGCCCAGCGGATTCTTGATACGTCCCTCCGTCTTGATAATGGTCGGGTGGATCAAGTCCCCCGTCGGGGCGTAATTGAGCTCTTTCGGGTGCAGCGCCACCTTCTGAAAAGTGAACTTCGGCAGCGGCCCGTCAGCTTGTGCCGTGGACAGGCTTCCTAAAAATAGGGCGAAAACTGAAATCACCGGAGAGAACCATTTCGATGTCATGGTGTGTTGATCCTGTGTGTCGCTCGGCATGATCGTCCCGGGTTGTTTTTCACTCGGAGGGAGATCCGTTACTTCTTGGGAAGATTCTCGGGAAAGATTTCGAGGACGTCCTTGGGCAACGACTGACTGGAGAAACGATCACCCGGGCGTCCGGTGGTGCCTCTGGCTGCCCCTCTTCGGTCATCACAAACAAGAGCAGAGGGTCGCCCTACTGAAGTTGAGGACAATCTTGGCCCCTCCGGCACTGGGGAGAGGCTGCCAAATCACCAGCTGCCAAATCACCAGCTGCCAGATCACCCGCTGCCAGATCACTGGTGATTGCGCCGGTCCTCGCGTTTTGGATGAGCAAGAATTGTCCGAAGGCAGCAGTCGATCGAAAACGGACCTGAGTCTCTTGAGTCATTCTTCGAACGCCCCTGAAAGGAGGACCTGCCTTGTTCATTGGTGCTCTCGTTTTCCCAGCGATGCTCTTGGGCAGACACACACTGCCAAGCGCACTGGCGGTTGGCTTTCGGATACCTTCCGGGCGTAGGGCCTGTGGCAATCGCTCAGCGAATGGCTCCACCTTTGGTATTGGTCGGGTTTCTGACCTCGAAGCCCCGCTCCCAGGGATTATGAGATTGCTGGCAATCGACACCAAGGGCATGTTCTAGGAAAACGGAGATTTTTTCGTTGATCGTATCCTGAAACACCAGGCAAATCGCCGCTGCAGGCTTGAGATCCTTTGGCGATTGGGATAGCGGATATCCGAGCCTGAAGGTGTTCACACCGCTACCCTGAGGGGCGACCTCTCCGGCGTCCAAGGGCGTGACAATGGAGCAACCGACAGCTACAATTCGCCGCGAAAGTGGGAAGCAACTGCCCCTGAGAATCCCCTTTGCCACCGAGAACGCGCAGGCGTCGCAGCCATCTGGGCAGGAGCTTTGCAGTGCCGACGCATGTCGCCGATCAATAAACCAGTCGCTCCGGAAGGATCTGTTTCATGTCGTTGGATCAGTTGAAGCAGCATCACATTTCCCGCTCGGCTATGGCCGTTCTGCGATCCGCTGACGAAGCCAATCGACTGACGATTGTGGAATCGGTCGAGCAGTTGGCACAACTCGCTGTGCCAGACGATCAGTGTGATCCGAAGGGATTTTTCACCGTCGGTTACGACGTCCCCGGCCGGGGCTTCGTGCCCGAGGCGCGGGTCTGTCGGGTCCGCAACGGGATTGCGGCGAACTACCTCGAGCCTTACATGCGTCGCCGGGATCCCGACTGTATGGTCATCGCCGACGAGAAGGCAACCGACAAGCCGACCTTCCAAGGACGATTCGGGACCGACTTCGCCCCACTGCGGCAGGAAACGCTGGAATGGCTGAAGACCCAGCCGATCGCCTGCTTTTTCTTTGAGTCCGGCTTGCCAGGAAACGCCCTGCACGCTTTGGCCATTTGTCCAGCCAACGCAGGGTTCTTCGCCCTGGGACTGGCCATGCTGCAAGGGATCAAGCCCCTGTCGCACTTGCAGGAACAGGGCGAGAGCTACCGCATCGGCGCGATCGTCTATACGGCTCCTGTGTTTCGGCATACCCACTTCGAGGGAAAGCAGGTGGTGGTGCATAACCGCCGCCAGGAGGAAGTTGGTCTGCACGAGCTGTTCAGCTACAACCTTTATCCTGGACCATCTGCCAAAAAGGGGGTGTACGGGATGCTGTTGACAGCTGGCGAGCGGGCCGAGGTTCCCTGGACCACCGCTCACTGCTCAACCGTGCAGGTGGTCACACCCTACGACAACACCACCAGTATCATGCACGAAGGAGCTTCAGGGGGTGGCAAGAGCGAAATGCTCGAACGGATGCACCGCGAACCAGACGGACAAATTCGTCTGGGCACCAATACGGTCTCCGGCGACCATCGACTCTTGGCGATTCCGCGTGGTTGCGAGCTTCGGCCGGTCACCGACGATATGGCGTTGTGTCATCCCAAGCTGCAGCAGAACGGCGGACAGCACCGCCGTTTGACGCTCATTGACGCGGAGCAGGGATGGTTTGTCCGGGTGAACCACATCAACCATTATGGCACGGACCCCCATTTGGAAGGGCTCACGATTGATCCCCCGGGCCCGCTGCTATTTCTGAACATCGACGCAGTGCCCGACTCGACGGCGTTGATCTGGCAGCACATCGAGGACTCCCCCGGCTCGCCCTGTCCCAACCCACGGGTGATTTTGCCAAGACACTACGTTCCGGACGTGGTCAACGAGCCTGTGACAGTCAGCATCCGCAGTTTCGGCGTGCGATGTCCGCCATGCACCCGGGAGAATCCCTCCTATGGCATTC
The DNA here is from genome assembly GCA_964648025.1 of uncultured Pirellulales bacterium. Classification (GTDB taxonomy): domain Bacteria; phylum Planctomycetota; class Planctomycetia; order Pirellulales; family Pb10988; genus CAZYKP01. Next base: position 141,153 of record CAZYKP010000010.1, read on the forward strand.
TCGGGCTGTTTCATGTGTTGTCGCCCGCGTTGGCCTGGCTCTGGCGATTGGTGGCACCACGCGGGCATGGCAATCCGTCGATCGTGTCTGCCGGAGGCATGCAATCCGAGGGAGTCGGGTCATATTGGCCCTTCGCCACCGGCCGTCGCGTGGACCAGGCGAACATCCTTCTGCGGCAGATCATCGAGACCTCCACCACGATGTTTGTGCTGATCCCCAACCAGCACATCGGCAGCTGGAAGGTTGGCTTTGCTCCGCAATGGGTCGCTCGCGAATACCTCGCTCGTCGCGGCAACAGCCCCTTCCGTCAGGATGAACTGATGCCCTCACGTTGCCCGCTGCTGGGCTACCATCGCCAAGACGTTCAGGTCGAAGGGCAACGGGTGGGAACGTGGTTCTTCGACGTCTCCAGCCAGCCGGAGGTCGGCGAAGAAGCCTACTTTGCGGGAGCACAGATGCTCACCGAATTCTTCCATCACCACCTGCGGCAGTTCCAGCACTCTGACCTGGACCCGCTTGGACAGCAAATTATCCAAGCCTGCCTGGATGGGGCGTCCCTCCAAGAGTATGACGCTTTCACCCCAGAAACAGCTGAGGCGTTCTGACGACGCTCTGACCCGCTGGTATCTTCCGGCTCTTGAAACATGCAGCAGTTGCATCGATCGACCGCGCCTGAAGGTGTTGACCTTCGTGCGGTCGGTGAAGCCTTGAGCCTCAGATCAATTGTAGACCGATTCATTCCCTGAGAAGTTTTCCGCGGCGTCTTTGTGGAACGACCGGCAATGATGACCATTGGGTACCATGACTCCGCTGCGGCAGTGTGGTCGATCAGGATTTCTCAAGAAGATGACCAAGCGGAGCGGAAACTCTTCGATGCGACCTTCCCGTTTGGAATGAACTCAACGACGACAACTATCAGATGCTCTCGATAGACTCAAAGAAGACCATCTGACTGAACAATGTCAAAACCCTCAGCAATCCGCTGAACACAGAACGCCCAAGCAACCCTTGCCTATTGCTCTTGGGGAAAATTCTTGCTCGTCCAAAACACTCAAACGGCAGCAAGCAGACACAATCGGCGCTTATGATCATCCGAACTGTCGGACATCGACCAAGGTCAAGGAAAAGCTCTGCTCCCCAGGCACAGCGGAACGGCTGGCCGATCAACCGCTGGCAGCTCATCAGTGATTCCAAAAGTTCTCGCGTTTTGGAAGAGCAAGACAATTCCTAATAGTATTCGGGTGGCCGTGCGAACACCGGTCCCATCGGATCGGGAGTGGTTGCAGCGACGATGGCAACGGCTCCACGAGTGAAATGGCAGTGAAATGGCAGTAAAATGGCAGTAAAATGTCAGTGAAATGTCACTGGAGATAGCAGTGGGATCTCAGGCGGCTTCTGATCTGACGCGACGGGCGATCTCGGCCACGAAGCCGCCAGAAGGCCCACCCACAACTGGCACGCTGAATCCGGCCGCTCCTCCGGTTGGATGACGAACAGTTGACCAGATGCCACGCCCGGGGTGACTTCAAGTTGGGCAACATCCATGGTAAGTTTGCTCTTCGGATTCGTCCGGATCGATGGCTCACCCACAGACGAGCTCAACAAACGTCACCCATTTGTGTGAGTGTCTCATGAGATTGTTCATTGCCGTGACGATTCTGGCTTTTGGGTGCTGCGGTCAGTGTCTGGCCGACAACTGGCCGCATTGGCGCGGGCCGACCGGAAACGGCGTGGCCGGCGATGCGCAGCCTCCGACAGAATGGAGCCCGACTAAGAATGTGAAATGGAAAGTCAAGATCCCCGGTCGAGGCTCCGGGTCGCCGGTCATCTGGGAAGATCGTGTGTTCGTTGTCACCGCCATCGCCGCGAATGCCGACCCCGGTGAGGCGTCCCTTGGCAGCAGTTCCAATCGGCCATCGGTTCAGCAACGCTCCCAGAGTGGGCGACCTAGCCGCGGTCGACCCCGGGGTCCTGAGGGAGCTGGACTTGCGACACTTGACTTCGTTGTGCTCTGCTACGACCGCAACAACGGGGAGCTGATGTGGAAGCAGACTGCTACCCGTGCCAAACCTCATCAAGCAACTCACTCGACCAATGGCTTTGCCTCGGCCTCCCCCTGCACCGATGGCCATCACATTTATGCTCACTTCGGTTCCCGAGGTCTGTTCTGCTACACCCTGGACGGCAAGCTTGTGTGGAGCCGCACGGATTTTGAGCCGATGACCACGCGTAACAGCTTCGGCGAAGGGAGCTCCCCGACAATCGCTGGTCACAAGATTCTGGTGCCCTGGGATCATGAAGGGCAGTCGTATCTCTATGCGTTAGACAAACTCAACGGCAAGACGATCTGGAAAGCCAGACGCGATGAGCCAACAGAGTGGTCCACACCACTTGTGATCCAAGCCAACAGCGGCAAGCAGGTGGTTTTGAACGGCCAGAACTGTGTGCGAGGATACGATCTGGAGAACGGTCAAGAGCTTTGGCGATGTGCCGGACAAACCGCTCGTCCAGTTGCCTCAGCGGTTTCGGTGGGGAATCTGGTGATCGTCGGAAGTGGTTTTCGAGGATCTTACATGGCCGCCTTTCGACTGGATGGCCGCGGTAACTTGGAAGGCACCGACGCAGTCGCCTGGTCGATCGACCGCGACACCCCGGATATCGCATCACCCTTGTTATCCAAGGGACGCCTTTACTTCCACAAAGGAAAGTCTGGTGTTTTGTCGTGTCTTGATGCTGCCACTGGAAAATTGCACTACGGCCCCAGCCGAATCCCTGGCATCAGCCGGACGTATGCGTCGCCGATTGCAGCCGGGGGTTACGTCTATTTGACCGGTCGTAGTGGGACGACGGTCGTGATCACCGACAGCGATGAACTCCAGATCGTTGCCACCAATTCCGTCGGAGAAGGAGTCGACGCAACACCGGCTCCGGCAGACGACCAGCTCTTGATTCGCGGTGAAGAACATCTGTTCTGCATTGAGGCCCGTTGAGCACACCGCCAGCCCGCCACAACCTCGGATCCTACCAGCCGGGCTACCAACCAGTCCTCACCAACCACCTCTGCCAATCACCGCGAAATGGCTTCACCCAGAGGATTCCTTTCGGAACGCTGACCGGGTTTTAGCGGAAACCGCTGACCATTGGGTCAACGCAACACCCCGGAGCGAGAGTCGCTTCAGTATTTTGGCAGTTTGCCCATGAAATCGAAGGATTTGCAGGGTCGGCCTTGGGGGACTGAGGTCCTCCAAGAGCGTGGTCCAAACGCATCGATCCGCCCGAGCGGTCTGCTGGGCGAGCAAATCTCCGCCAAAACTCCGGTGCCCCCGGTTTGTCATGGTCAGACACACCGTTTACCATAAGGGGCATCACGAGTGGGGTGGTTCAGAGAGAGTTGGGTCCGCAATCAAAGCTCGGACAACAGTTGCCCCGTTGAGAACAGACCACGATGACTTCCCCCGAACACGGTCCCTCCCAAGACACCTCCGATCCGCACTTGGATATGCAGCGGATTCTGGTACCGTTCGACTTTACGCCCGCATCGGCCCATTCGTTGCGTCATGCGGCCCGGATGGCACATAAGTTTGGCAGTTCGATCTGCTTGCTGCACGTGGTCAACTGCGGCATCTTCAATGAGGTCAACCGACCAGCGTTGATCGAATCCAACCGGGAGTTGATGGATGAGGCGTACCGTCAACTCGAGGACGTCGCAGCTCCGGAGTTGGCTGGCTTGCCCTACACCAAGGTTGTCCTTGTCGGCAAACCCAGCCAGGAGATTCTGCGGACCGCCGAGTCCGAAAACAGCGATCTGATCGTGATGGCTGTTCACGACTACACGGGGGTGCAGCAGATGCTGCACCGCGATACCTGCCAAGAAGTGCACAGCCAAGCTCACTGTCCGGTCCTGGTGCTGCACTGTGACGAAGCCGGCGAGATTGAGCCGAAGCTCTGGAAAGGCACCAAAAAATCACGGGTCGGAGAATGGGTCGAACAGGTTTTTCTCAAGGCCTTCGGGACGCTCAGCGACTGATCAGGTCTTCCCAGTTGGAGATCGACGCGACGCCCCCTCCTGCCCTTTGAGCACACTTCCTCTGTCCACAATGCTGTTGATGAACGCGGTTGTTTGGGTGATCTTCGGTGCCTTGTTCTTGCTGCACCATGACTTCTGGTTGTGGGATGACCCCACGCTGTTCTTGGGAGTGCCAGTCGGTTTGGCGTGGCACTGCGGGCATTCGGTGGCGGCTTCCCTGCTCTGGCTCGCGGCGATGAGGTATGCCTGGCCAGCCGATCAGGAAGAATGGGCTCAACAGTCAACTCCTCAGTGACTCATCTCGATTGCTTCTAGGTTTGATGGAACAGATCACCTTCTGGATCATCCTCGGGTACCTGGCTTTGCTCATTGTGCTGGGGATGATCAGCAAGTGGTTCTTCCGCGGAACCAGCGCGGACTTCTTTGTCGTCAGCCGCACGGTCGGACCGATTTTATTGCTGTTGTCGATTTTCGGCACCACCATGACCGGATTTGCCCTGGTCGGTTCCACTGGTAAAGCCTATACCACCGGCATCGGTGTCTACGGGCTGATGGCTTCTTGGTCGGGGCTGATCCACAGTGCTGTCTTTTTTCTCGTTGGCATCCGCCTGTGGGCCGCCGGAAAAAAACACGGCTTTCTCACACAATGCGAGTACTTTCGCGAACGGTTCGAGTCTCCCAGTCTGGTCTATATCCTCTTCCCGATCCTAATCCTCCTGGTCATCCCCTATTTATTGGTCGGGGTAATTTCCGCTGGTAAATTTCTTCAGGGAGCAACTGCAGGGTTCTTTCCGGCTTTGTTTCCCATGCCCGAGATTGTGCTCTCCGACGGAACCACGCGACCTCATCCGCTGCACGGCAGCATTCCTGCGCAATGGGGAGGTCTGCTGATTTGCGCCGTTGTGCTTTTCTACGTCTTCCTGGGCGGCTTACGCGGCGCTGTTTGGGCCAACGCATTGCAGACGCTGGTCTTCATGTGCAGCGGCCTGGTGGCCTTCTACCTCATCAGCCAGCGGTTGGGCGGCCTGGCTGAAGCCGGCCGTCTGGTTGAGCAAAGCGAGTTTGCGCAACCCCGCTTGGTTCGGGAAGGCTCGATCGGCCACCTCCAGTTTTTCACCTACTGTCTGGTGCCGTTGTCGGTGGGCATGTTTCCCCATTTGTTTCAACACTGGCTCACCGCCCGTAGCGCAAAGAGCTTTCGTCTGACTGTGGTCGCTCACCCGCTTTTTATTATGGTCGTGTGGTTGCCGTGCATTTTGATCGGCGTCTGGGCAGCGGCTCACTTAGGGCCGTTGGGACCCAATCAGAATCCCAATATGGTCCTCGGTCTTATGGTGGGGGATTTGGTCCAATCACCGATCCTCTCCGGGATCGTCGCAGCGGGCGTGCTGGCGGCGATAATGTCGAGCCTGGACTCGCAATTTGTCTGCCTGGGGACGATGTTCACCAACGACGTTGCGTTGCGGCTTTGGCCTCGGCCGCTCTCAGATGGTCAGAAGATCTTTGTGGGCCGGGTGTTCATCTTGGCGATTGTTGTGGTCACTTATAGCCTGGCGCTTTGGCTGCAAGACAGTGCTCAGGTGTTTGATCTGGGGGTGTGGTGTTTCTCTGGCTTTGCCGCCCTGTTCCCGGTTGTCTTCGCCGCTGTTTACTGGCGGCGGACGACTGCCTTAGGAGTGATCAGTGCGATTCTGGTGACCGCAGTGAGTTGGCTGTTTCTTTTCTGGAGGGACATGATTGCCGCCAAGTCGCCCGGATCAGAGGGATTGCTGGTCTTCGGGATGATGCCTGTGACCATCATGTTTGCGCTTTCAGCGATCACCGTGGTCACGGTTTCTCCGTTGACTCGGCCCCCTTCCGAAGCCAACCTGGCCCGCTTTTTCCCGGCTCGTTCGGCCCCCAGGACGGCCGAAACCTCGCAACGGTAACTCCGGCAACGCTTTCAAGCGGGACGATGACCTTTGGGGGTTGCTCTCGAAGGGAGAGTCGCAACTCACTCGGTACTCAAAAACCGTCCGACACCACCTGTCCTGGAGCTTGGCCCCGAGCTGGCTCTTCCCGTCGTTTGTTCCAAACTGAAGGATCATAGCACCATGAAAAGCTCCCATTGGCAGCTCCTTGCGCTGTTAACGCTGGGCGTGGCGATTGGCTACCTCGCCGCTCGTTCAAACATCAACCCCGAAGCTGATGCCCGAGCAGCCGCCTTGGCAGTCGAGAGCAACGCGACTGTGTCAGCTGTCGCATCGAACACTGCAGAGACAGTGCCCATCGCCGAGACAGAGAAGGGGTCCAGGAGGGCAAACAAGGGTGCGGCTGATTCACCCGCAAAAGCTCGCCGACTTGCCCGAGCAACCACAGCAGCCCTAGCGCAGACGGCCTCTGGGCGAACAGGCGGTAAACCCAACATTCTTGTCATCTGGGGTGATGACATCGGCTACTGGAACATCAGCGCGTACAACCAAGGCATGATGGGCTACCAGACTCCCAACATTGACCGCCTCGCCAAGGAAGGAGCCCTTTTCACCGACTGGTACGGCCAGCAATCCTGCACAGCGGGACGGGCCGCCTTCATCACCGGCCAGTCGCCGATCCGCACTGGCCTCACGAAAGTCGGGTTGCCGGGGGCTCCGGAGGGAATGAAGGTGGAAGACCCGACCATCGCCGGGCTGCTAAAAAACCGTGGATACATGACCGGCCAGTTCGGCAAGAACCACCTTGGGGACCGCGACGAGATGCTCCCCACCAATCACGGCTTCGACGAGTTTTTCGGCAACCTCTACCACCTTAATGCCGAGGAAGAGCCGGAAAATCCCGATTACCCGAAGAACCCCGAGTTCAAGAAGAAGTACGGTCCACGCGGTGTCATCAAGTCTTCAGCCGACGGCAAGATCGAGGATACCGGTCCGCTGACCAAAAAGCGTATGGAGACCGTCGACGAAGAGGTCACCACCGCCGCTCTCGACTTCATCGAACGCTCCCACAAGGCCGGCAAGCCCTTTTTCTGCTGGTGGAACTCGACCCGGATGCATATTTTCACACATCTCAAGGAGGAGTCCCAAGGCAAGACCGGCCTGGGGATCTACCCCGACGGGATGGTCGAGCACGACGGCCATGTTGGACAGCTTCTGGACAAACTCGACGAACTCGGCATCGCCGAGAACACAATCATCATGTATTCCACCGACAACGGTGCCGAGACCTTCTCGTGGCCGGATGGTGGCACCACTCCGTTTCGCGGTGAGAAAAACACCCAGTGGGAGGGCGGCTTCCGTGTGCCCTGCCTGATCAAGTGGCCCGGTGTCATCAAGCCGGGCACCAAGATCAATCACATCGGCGCCCACGAAGACATGATGCCAACCCTCATGGCAGCAGTTGGCCAACCCGAAGTGAAAGAGAAGCTTCTTGAGGGAGGGGTCAAAGCAATCAACCGCGACTACAAGGTGCACCTCGACGGCTACAATCTTCTGCCCTACCTCAAGGGTGAGTCCAAACAGTGGCCGCGGAAGGAGTTCATCTATTGGACAGACGACGGCAGCGTCGCGGCGTTGCGGTACGATCGCTTCAAGGTGACCTTTTTGAAACAGAGGGCTCATGGGCTGGAGGTGTGGGTCAGGCCCTTTGAGGTCCTCCGCGCCCCGCTGCTGGCCGACCTCCGAGCAGACCCCTTCGAAAGAGCCGAGCAGGAGGGGGCGATGGGCTACCAGCGTTGGTACGTTGAGCACATGTTCGCAATCGCCCCAGCCGCAGGCTATGTGGGCAACTGGCTACAGAGCTTCAAGGAATTCCCCCCTCGGCAGAAGCCAGGTTCTTTTAATCTCGACAACGTTATGGAGCAACTCACCAACCGGCCGGGCAATCAGTAGTATCCTCTGTGCAAGAGCCTGCGGACACTTTTTGGATTATTGATTCCCTGAAAAGTTCTCAACAACCTCATTGAGGAACCACCGGCAATCCGGGCTTCCGTTGGTCGCCCTGGGTCGGAAACTTATCGGAGGATCAGTAAGCCTTTCTCGGCGCGGCACATTCGTGGGTGTCGCGCCTATTTCTTTCCTCCTCATCAAAGATCCCGCGACCTTCTGCAAAAACGAAACTTCCCCGAAAAGTGGTGAGGATCAAGCCAGGAGGTGTTCACCATTTCAGGTAAGGGTTTGCTTGTTTGGGAAGGTCAGTGAGTCTCACGCTGTCTTCTCATGCTCTGCAGGATCCATGCTCTTCAAGACATTTTCTCCCAGCGATGAGCGACGGCGCTGGCGGTTGGAGAGCACTTGGATCTCCTCCAAGATCCTGACACATGCCTTGTCTCGGATCTTGTAGTCCTGTTGGTACTCTCTTTTTCTCAAGGTTGCAAAGAAACCCTCCACAATTGCGTTGTCATCACAGTTTATTTCCTGCTTAGGCAACAAGCGATGTGATGACTTTGCGACAACGCTTGAAAGAGATGCTGCAACACTGGCAGCTTCGATCTGAGTGATGAATCGGTCCTCTCACCGTCGATGGATTCGGCCAGTTGCCGCTTTCAGGCCGGCAGCGGATGCTCGTTGATGCCCAAGCGTTTTACGGGCTCTGCAAGGGTCGACCCCTCCTCGGTGACCAGGCGGACGGCTTGTTGCTTGGCCTCGGCAGAGGGTCGTCGTCTCTGTTTGGCCATGTTTTCCTTCCTCCACGAGGCGTTGACGCTCGTTGCTGAGCGCCCAGGACTCCCGGGAACGTTCAGCCTTGATCAGTTCGGCTTAAGGGTGAAAAGGGCCGAATCCGGCAGCCGCCGGAGCAGACCGGGAAATATCTTTTGGTGAAATGGAAGATACGAATTGACGCCAAGGAGAGGGGGGTGTATCTTCCATGGGAATAGAAGATTCTGTGGGAGGTTCGAGCGATGGCGAGAAAACTCAGCCGAGGCCCGGCGGAGCTAGAGCTGCGAATTCTGAAAATCCTCTGGCGGGAAGGGCCGTTACGAGTCCGCGACGTTCGCCGCATCTTGGCTGAAGAAGGACGAGACCTGGCGCACACGACCATCGTGAACACGCTGAACACAATGGTCGAGAAGGACTTCGTCAAACGCACACAGCACTTGAACGCCTATATCTTCGAAGCCTGTGTGAAGGAAGAAGATGTCTCGCAGGGCATGCTCTGGGAATTTGTCGATCGGGTCTTCGACGGATCTGCCGTGTCGCTGTTGCTGAATCTGATCGAAGCCGAGCAGATCGACGCGGACGAGTATGCAGAGCTGCGGCGAATCATCAATCGACACGCCAAGGAGAAGAAATGAACCCTGTTGATTTCTTGAGCGTGGATCTTTGTGTGCTCGTCGTCCAGACCTTGGCTCACTTTCTCTGGCAAGGTTGCGTCATCTTCAGTTTCGTCGTGGCGGCGAACAGATTGATGGGCCGGTCCCCAGCGGCGAGGTACTTTCTTGGGTGCGCGGCATTGTTGCTCATGGTGACCTGCCTGCCGGTCACCTTCGCCGTCCTGCAGCATCAGCAACCGGCGGCCCAAACCGAAATTCTGGTCATGCAGCCAGCAGATGCGACCCCTGCTGTCGCCCAAAGAAATGAACAGGGGGTGTTGGAACGTCCAAACCAGAACCCAGGCAGGACCAGCACAAGTCATGATCAGCGTGTGCCGACTGAAACAGCATTGGTTGTCCAGCCGCCTGGCAATCGTGTGCTCCCCAGACCTTCCCCAATAAGCAATTTTTGGCAGCGAAATTCACAGGTCGTTGCAGGGCTGTATGTGGTTGGCGTGGTCTTGATGTTCCTGCGGCTGGGCCTGGCATTGGTCGCAGCGCAACGATTGCGAGGCTGTTCTGAGTTGGTCGAGGATGCAGCGATTCTCAAGATGGCCAAGAGCCAAGCCACCAGTCTTGGATTGCACGTTGCACCATCAATCGCACAATGCAGACGCATCGCCGTTCCCATCATCGCAGGAGTGATTAAGCCGACGATTCTCTTGCCACTGTGCATTCTGTCCGAACTATCACCGACCCAGATCGAAGCCGTACTGGCCCACGAACTGGCTCACATCCGCCGTTGGGATCACGTGGCCAATCTGGTCCAGCGGATCATCGAGTCGCTGTTGTTCTTTCATCCGGCCGTTTGGTACGTGAGCCGCTGTGTCAGCCGCGACCGTGAGAACTGTTGTGACGACATGGCGATTGATCAGGGAATCGACGTGGCCATGTACGCCGAACTGTTGGTGCGGGTCTCGGAACTGAGTCAGGCTCAGGGTGCACCAAGCGGCGCAACGTTGGCGGCAACCGGCCAGAAACCATCGCGACTGCACAGGCGCATCACACGGCTGCTCGGACAGACCAAGGACGCACCCATTCAAGTATCTCGGGGAGGATTGGCCCTGGCAGGCATGACAGTCCTCGCGGTCGCCTTCGCGTCGGTGTACCTTCGAGTTCATGCGGCCAGCCAACAAGAGACTGACTCCAACGAGTTCGTCTCCGCCCACGTGTTCTATCGGGCGGAAAACGGCGAGCACTACCGCAAAATCGAACTTGGCTCAACCGGTTCGACCTTCAAGACACTCGCCAGCTATTTCCCTGCGATCGGCCAGAGCAAAAGGGGCGACGACGAAGCCAGGTGGAGCACGCCGTTGGTTATTGAGTTTTCTCGCCAGGACGACTCGCGGCACCGCGTCACTTGCGATCTGAACCAATTCTGGAACGAAGGCACCGGTGACCATCCGCTGCACAGACCAGATCGGCTGCGGCAGTTTCTTGAAGAAACCTACTCCTCCAATCGCGACACGACGTGGGTGCAATTTGTCGGTGACGGCTGGGTTGAATTGCAGGCGGTCTGCCAAGCGCGGTCGGGCGACAATCGGTGGCGGAGCCCGGAAGGCGTCGACTGTGACTTCAAACCCGATCTTGGCGAGCGTCATGCCCCAGCCGGCACGTCCATCATGAGTATCCGTGACCTCGCAGGCCCTGGCAAACGCAAGTTTGAAGTGCTCGGCGCGGAGGTTGTCGCTGTCGACCGCCGAGAGCAATCGGCACTGATCACCTTGAAGCCGGCTGACGATCAGACGACAACGACGCTGCGAGTTGGAGTTGAACGAGGTTCCCGATTCCAGTTCATCGAATTCACCGGCATTCGCTTACAGCCAGACCAGATTGAGACCCAACACCTGCGCCGTCGAGATGAGCAGGTAGCCGTCGACCAGTTGGATCCTTCGACTGTTGAGTCCATTCGACAGCGATACCGCGATCCGGACCTGCGACTGGCCGTCATGTACGACTCGGAGCGTAATGGCGGTGTGAGGCTTGAACAAGCTCAAACTAAAGCAGAGCAGTATTATCTGGCGTATCTGCCACGGGCGAAGAACTCCGCCGAGCGGTGCTTCATCTATTCGCAGTTGAGCGTGCTCTTGAGCACCAACTGGCATCAGGAACAAGGCGAGCGGCCCGACTATCCCAAGTCACGTCGGTATGCTCGCATGGCCATTCAGGCTGAACCACACCGAATCGGGAAGTCGACCATTCGAGCCCGCGCCCGACTGGCAAACGGTCCAGACATGTACGACTCAGAATTGTTCCACGGTCGCCTGAAGTTTTACAACTGGCTGTCGTCATTTGACGAAAAGTCAGCGAGGGCGAACTGGTTGCCGTTGGACTATCAGGTTGGTCGTGAGGATCGGTACTTTCCGTCGTTCATGAAGTTCGTAGAAAATGTCAAGAAGGCCGAGTCACACAATCTGACTTGGACCGATCCTCGTGACCAGCAACCACACAATCGATTGCTATGCGTCATGGAGTCGGCGCCAGGGACCCCGGCGGCTCGGGTTGCTCAGGCAAAACTGAATCATCTGTGGGGCCAAGCGGTGGATGGTCTCCAATCGATGTTGGTCGTCAAGCAAGTCGTTTGGCCTGTCGGCAAGGTGCCGGAACTGACGGCGCGAATCCGCAATCGAGGAGAGACTGAGTTCCAAGTCGCACAAGCTCAGCAACTCTGTGAGATCGAAGTTGACGGCCGGTGGTACCGTTGGATTGGTGACTTTCGAATCAAATCGTCTTGGCTCTCTCCGAATCGAACTTACAAAGGGATCACCTTCACGCTCAATAAGAATTGGCACGACAAAGAAACGGGCCAACCGCTCACGCTCAGCGCCGGCCGGCACACAGTTCGCGTCGCGTTTCTGCCGACCCAGGGAGACGCCGGACGTGGCAGGCCGGTCACGATTCGTGTCCTCAGCAATCCCATTCGGCTGGACATCATTCCCATCGCCTGGGGAAAACCAAACGATGGAGTGCGTGTGGGAACCGCGATATGGCCCTCGTCGGTCGGAGCTGAACAGGCACCCAATTGCTGGTGGTCCATTCAAAATGTCAGTGATCAGCGGCGTGCGGTCTGGCTGGGCGAAGAAGATTTGGTCTCGATCGGGCGAAACGGCGAAGAACGCCTCACCTACGCTCGCGGATTTCGTGCCATCCACGGCGTGATGTTACAGCCGTCGCGGCGTCTGCTCAAACCTGGGGAGTTGTATGTCACCTCAGTACCGTTGTTTCTGCTCAAGACAAACACAAACAACCGCCGAGTGCCCATGCCCCTTCAGAACCCAGGTCGGTACCAAATCAACGCCGTGTACGATCCCTACGATCCCGTAGCTCTATTCGGGGGACCGGAGATCGCAAGCAAGTACCCCGATGTGAACTTTCATCGCATCGAATCGGCGGTCGTCGAACTGACAGTTCGGAACAACGACAACAGCCTTCCCAAGCCAGCCAACACGGAACTGCCAAAACCTCCGAAAGGACTCTCGAAGATTCCCAAGGTCAAATTGCGTGGGCGTGTCCTCGATCAGCCAGGGGGGACCGGCATCGGGGGTGTCAAGGTCGTCGTGCAAACAGGACTGGGGTATGGCATTTTCCCCTCCACAGACAAAGACGGCCGATACACCGCCGAGATGGAAGCCAGTCAAGAGAAGAGGTTTCCAACTCTTTGGATCGACCGTGCTCCGCTGCCGGCCGGCGAGTCCATCGCTCAACGCGTCAACGTGACGGTCACCAATGACGACGTCCAGGTGCCCGATTTGTACCTGCAGGTGCCGACGAGCATTTCGGGCCGAGTGACCGATGCTGACACGGGGCAACCGATTGCCATGGCGATGATCAACGAGTCGACATTGGGCGGGTCGGTCGCGACGAACAAAGACGGACGCTTTCGCATCTACTTTGCCGGCTCGGGGAAAACAACGGTCCAATGCACAGGAACAGGCGACAGCCAATACGATTGTGTGAGCGATCCCCAGCAAGTGACAGTCGATACCGATCATTCGCCCGCGGACCTCAATTTCAGACTTCGTCGGAGACCGTCGTTTCAGTTCGAAGTGCTCATGCCCGACGGCAGCCCAGCTCAAGATGCCCGAGCCTGGGTCCAGATCCACTGGCACCAAGATCGCCCGGAAGTTCGCCTCAATTCCCTGAACAGCGGCGTTGCGTTGGATCCACCGGTGACTCATGTGCGAGGGAATCGTTTCCAAGCGATTCTGCCTTTACCGGAAGTTGAGGTCAGGGATCGCTACTCAGGTTTTGCAATTCACGTGTTTGCCTGCCTGCCGGACGGATCCTTCAGCGCGTTGGCGAAAACCGAACAGACCAAGCTCGGCGAGTCACCTCGGCTGCTCCAGATCAAGCTGGACAAAAGCGCGGCTGCCGCCGTGGTTCTCAAAGACTCACAGGGTCGCCCGGTCTCTTCGGCGAAGTTGATCGGGAGTTATTCAACAGGCGACAGTTGGCGCAACTTAGAATCCTTGGATCGGCCGATCGACCTACGTGCCCTGGGCGATGGCCGTTTTCGACTCGAAGGCATCGTCCCTGGAGTTCAATACCATCCGCTCCTTCAGTGCGGCGGCAAGTACGCTCAGGCGAAACAATTCACCGCCGTCCCGGGCAAGGAATACGATCTTGGGACTTTGACGGTTGATTGGTGGGAAGGCAACAGTCCCAGGGATTTGGCGAGGCGATTGCAGAACCGGACGTCACAGCGTTGGGATCGCGTGCGTGCGGCGCAGACGCTGGGAGAATTTGGGCCCGACGCTGCGACGGCTGTTCCAGCGCTCATCGACGCCTTAAAGAATGATCCAAACCACGATGTTTCGGCCGACGCTGCTCGGGCCCTCGCAAAAATTGGCCACGCTGCGAAACCGGCGTTGCCGCACTTGATCAACGCACTGCGTGAAGGCCACCCGAGCGTACGCGAGGCCGCGGCGTTTGCCTTGGGCGAAATTGGTGATCAATCCGCATTGCCGGCACTTCGCGCAGCGCTTGCGGATCCCGTGCCGGATGTCCAGATGTTTGCCCAGACCGCGATCAGTCGAATCGAAGATCCAACGGACGCCAGGCAAAGTCCGCGCACCAAAAGATCTCAGGAGGCTCCTGCCAGCAAGAATCCTGCCAGCAAGAATCCTGCCCGGAAGAATCCTGCCCGAGATCGGCTCCAGCGTTGGTCGGCTGCCTACGCTCGGGAAATCCAAGCACAGTTGGACTCAGAAGAGCAGCGCTTTGAAGGTGGGTAACCGTTCACGGAGTTAGGCGGGCAGCAACGAGGGTGGTTTGTCGCCTTGGA
>CAZYKP010000011.1:0-133720 GCA_964648025.1 uncultured Pirellulales bacterium
CGGCGGCAAAGAATCCCAGAGCCACTGTCGTAGCTTCTCACCAGCCTGGCGAGCCTTTGTGGTGGCCCCGAGCCCTTTTCGCCACGCATCGATGGTGTTGGCTAGATCCTCGGTGTTGGCTAGATCCTCGGCTGGAGCCAGCTTCAGCAGTGTGACTTCGCCCTGTTTGGGCACGACGAAGGCGAACAGGCTCTCATAAGACTGCACAAAATCTACTAAGAGTGCCCCTTGAGGCAGAGCCTTCTGGAGATCCTCTAAAGTGGATGACTTCGATTAAGTCCCCGGGGAGGTGAGAGATGTTCCCGAGGGTTTGATGCTTGACTTTGCCACCTTCGCGATACGTTCGGCGGAGAAGGTGGGAGGTGTACACCTTCTCGCCGACCTTGCGGTGGATTGTGGCTACGTGGACGGAGCCTGTTCTGCTAGACATACCTGCATTCTGCAGCAGGACATCAGAATGCGCAAGCAGGTTTTTAAATTTTCTTGGCTACAATTTTGCAGTTGATAAATCTGCGTCACCCGTTGATTGTCAGCTAGTTACGATGAAAACGGCCCACAATTCGCGCAAAAATTCGGGCTAGCGATTTTTCTTAAGCTTTCATTTTAGGACGTTCTCGGTTTGAGCCGGGTCTTTTGGAGCAGCGAGAAAGACGTCAGTTGGTGGGATCTTCCTCTCGGCGACGTCGGGCCTCGGCGGAGGCTTGCCGGTATTGGGCCTCAAGAGCTTCGAGAAAGGCCTCCTCGCCGCGCCAGAACGGAAAATTGCCCAGTCGCTTGGGCAGGGCGGCGTGAACAGGGGGAGCAGAGACGGGCAAGGGCTGTGTGGTCGACTCCGGCGGCGGGCCCCAAAAAACCTCAGGATCGGCGGGAAGAGGCTCAGGGTCCCAGGTGGGTGGAGCCTCCAAGGCAGGCTCAGCTGCTGCCGGGGCAACATCGAGCAGCTTGACCAGCTCCTGGCGTTCGATCCCGCGGAGCCGAAACAGGAGGAAGGGGTCACGGTCGAATTCTTCGGCCAAAAGGTAGTAGACCGCAGCGATATGTTTGCAGGGGTTGGAGTAGTCTGGACAATTGCAGGAAGTTTCCAAGTCATCCAGTCGCTGAGGGAAGAGCGACAGCTGCCGTTCTTGGAAAAGAGTCTCCAACTCGTCGGGCATCTCGCCATTGAGCAACTTGGCGGCAAAAACCGGCTTGGCGTTGAACTGCTCAGCCAACGCCTGCCAATCGGCGTTGCTCAACTGGGTCACCGCGATGGTCACCGCATACGGTTGGGGTTGCGAACCCTGCACCTTGGAGTGGACCTGGCCCTTGGTGATCTCGATGGATAGGACCTGGCCGCCACGGGCGTAGGACCGCCCTCGCTGCAGACGCCCCCCCACATAAAACCCCTCCAAGACAGCCACCCAGCGTTTGGCCCACCAACTTTGACCAAAGGAGCCACGCTTGGACTGTGCCTTGATCCCTCCTGTGGCCCGCCGCGGGCCGGGGGACTCAAATCGAAATCCGCGATACCAGGACATCGAAATCTCACCTTCGACAGAGCGACACGGCAACAAGGAGACACAGCAACAAGGAGACACGGCAACAAGGAGACACGGCCCAGGGAACACGGTAATACGAGAGGGCCTTGCCTTGACCTGCGAGCTTGTCAGGAGTTGCCGAGTGCCTCGGTTCTGAGGCGGAAGAGGTCTTTGAGTTGTTTGTTTGACATCTCGGTAATCCAGTTCTCGCTTGTGCCGACGATGGATTGGGCGATGGTATGTTTGGCCTCAATCATCTCATCAATGCGTTCTTCGACGGTCCCCAAGCAAACGTACTTGTGAACTTGCACGTTCTTCTTCTGGCCGATGCGGAAGGCGCGATCGGTGGCCTGATTCTCCACAGCCGGGTTCCACCAACGGTCGAAGTGGAACACATGGTTGGCTCGGGTGAGCGTCAACCCAGTTCCGCCGGCTTTCAGGGATAGCAAAAACAGCCGGGGGCCGTCTACGGACTGGAATCGTGCCACCATCTCATCGCGTCGCTTTTTCGGCAAGCCGCCATGCAAGAAGGGCACCTCCAGCCCAAAATTCTCCTGCAGCGATTGCTGGAGCAACTCGCCCATCTCCGTGAACTGAGTAAAGATCAGCGCCTGCTCACCTCCGCCGATGACCTCTTCGACCATCTCGAGTAGACGACGCAGTTTGCCGGATCGATCACCAATCGCGGAATTGTCCCCCAAAAAATGCCGAGGGTGATTGCAGATCTGTTTGAGCTTGGCGAGTGTTGCCAGCACAACCCCTTTCCGCTGAATTCCCTCGGACTGACTGAGGGCTTGCTCCAAATCGTCGACAGCGGCTTGATACAGGGTTGCTTGCTCTTGGGTGAGGGTGCAATAAGCTCGCATTTCAAGCTTTTCGGGCAAGTCCGCAATCACCGACTTATCGGTCTTGAGACGGCGGAGGACAAACGGCCCGGTCAAACGCTGCAACGCCTGGGCGGCTTGGATATCTTGCTGACGTTGGATGGGTTGGAAGAATCGTCGGCGAAACGCGGCTTGTGTGCCGAGAAAGCCGGGATTGAGAAACTCCATAATCGACCATAAGTCCATCACATGGTTTTCAACAGGGGTCCCAGTGAGGGCCAGACGGTAATCGGCGTGAATTGACCGAGCAGCGTTGGCCTGTTTCGTTGAGGGGTTTTTGATGTTTTGGGCCTCGTCGAGGATCACCGTCGACCAGGAGATCTGGCTGAGTGTTTTGATATCCCGTTGCAGTAAACTGTAGCTGGTGACCACCAGATCAGATGCAGCGGCCAGTTTGCCAAAGGCTTTGCCGGTTTTGCGTTTGGGGCCATGATGCAGTGAGGTTTTCAGTTGTGGGGTAAACTTCGAGGCCTCTTTCTGCCAGTTGCCTATCACCGAGGTGGGGCACACCAACAACGCCGGCTTGGTTGGCTGTTGATGGGACGATTGGTTTTGTCGAACGAAATCCAATAAGCACAACGTTTGTACGGTCTTGCCCAGCCCCATATCATCAGCCAGGCATGACCCCAAGCCAAACTGACGTAAAAAGGCCATCCAAGAAAAGCCTTTCTGCTGATAAGGGCGAAGTTGCCCGACAAAGGAATCAGGGAGCTGAGCCGGTGGGCTCGACTCGGGGTTCTCCAGTTTGGCCAACAGATCCCCAAAAGCCCCTCCTGGAGCCTGGACGCCACCAAATTCCACTCCTTCGGTCGGACTGATAGCACCAAGTGCCATTTGCAGCAGCTCGCCGACGGTGGCCTCTCGTTTTCCTCGTTGTTCCCACAAGGCGTTCGCCGCTTGAATTTCCTCGGCGGAGACCTCCGTCCACTGTCCACGCACACGCACCAGCGGGACCTTCAGGCTGGCCAGCCGCTTGAGTTCTCGAAACGTGATCTGGTGATCACCAAGCGAGAGTTGCCAGTCGTAACGGAAGATGTCCGAGAGAGTCACGCCTCGCCCGCTGGACTGGGACTTGGGGGCTTTGACGGCCGCATGAACTTGCAACCGAGATTTGGTTCCTTTGCCGGTCCACCAACTGGGCAGTTGGACCCCAAATCCTGCCTGGCGCAATCCCCAGGCAGTCTCAGTGAGAAACTCAAAAGCTTGGTCGGTTGTCAAAGGGGCGCCAGCTGGATTGGACTGGGCCAGACTCGCTTCAACAGGGGAGCAAAGTTTGGCAGCCATTCCCAGGGTCGCCAGCAGAAACGGCTTAGGGTTGAACAGGGCGTTGCCAAACGGCTTGGACTTGGCCGCCCGAGGTCGCCAGGCCTGTTCGGCGCTGATCAACAGCGAGCGATCGGCTCGAGATTGCAAAAAGTAGTGAAGATACCAATTGTCATCGGTTTCCAAGGCCACCCCGTTGCGGCGTCTTGTGGTCGAAGGTCGGCCGCTCTGAGTGCCCTGATTGCTTTGGAGCCCCTGATTGCTTTGGAGCCCCTGATTGCTTTGGAGACTGGGCTGGTCATCGGGTTCCTGCTCGGGCCGAGGAGGTTCTTCGAGTCGGAAGGTCAACTGCCACTGGTCCGAGAGGGTCGCGCGGAGGGGTTCACGCCACTTGTGAATCTGCGAGGGAAGCTCCCGGGCGTTGCTGGGATCCTTCAGCGAACCGTCGGGCGAGCGGAGGGCATGAATCCATTGATCATGAACGCTTGCAAACTGCTTGGCTGTTCGTGGAGGCGGTTTCCCAGCCCGCACGGAGGCATCAACCCACTGATGGATCGTCTCGGTGGCCACCTGACGAGCCGGCTTGTGGGGAGGTTGGTGGTCTGCCTCGCCCAACGCTCGGCAGGCGGAGGGCATGCGTTTGAGGAGATCCTCGAAACGCTCGGCATGCTCGCCGATGATCAGCGGTTCCCAAATCGCCTGAGGCGAATTTTGGCCAAGGCTCAGGCTTGGCAAAAACTGCTCGCAAGCGACCAGGGCGTCTGAGAAGGCCAAAAGCTCCGACCACCAGGTCAGGTCTGCTCCGGCCAGCAACCCAGGAGCAAGCAGCGGACGTCTCTCGCAATGCTTGAGCAGCTCCAGCAGATTGTCCAGCGCAATCTCGTATCCGGTGATGCCAAAGGAGAGAATCTTGGGTTTCGCTCGCCCAGGAGGAGGAGGTCCAGCCAAAGGATTGGATGGAAAGGGAATTCCCTGACGTGCTGGGAGCCAGATCTCTCGGGTGATTTTCTGTGCAGGCTTCAAGCGTGATCCATCAATGGCGGCCTCCAAGCTTGAACGCAATGAGCTCGGACTTGCCTGAAAGAGGTGTTGACCACCGGTTGCTTTCAACTCTCGAGCATCCCGATAGGACTGCTCTCCCCAGAGGAACAGACCTGAGACTGCGCGAGCAGCATGAACGATAAGCATGGCAAGAGCCGTTGGAGGACCAACTCTGTCGAGCGAGGGAATCCGATCAGAAGAGTTCCCCTCTGGAAAACCTCAGATCAGCTTGAATGATCGGACGGGAATCTGTCAATGCGACAGCCCAAGAAGCGATAGGCTTGCCTCTTTGCAAGATGAGACCAGCCAGGCACCAGCCTCCACATTTCATGAGCCACTCATGTCATATGGCGATGGCATGCTCCAGTACCCCAGTGGGAAGCCTGCTCGCGGGAATGGAGAAGGCTCCTACCAGATCGCCTCAGGAGAACTGAGAGCATCGTGACCGGCCCTCCCCGGCCTTGGCCGGCTGTCAGCACGAGCCGAGACGCTGACCTCCTCCGGCCGAGTCTTCCTGCGTCGAACACCTTTTGCCAGAGTCAGTACGACAACTCTCCTCTCGGAACATTCCTGCTCGGCCAAAACAGGCGAGCCGCCCGAACCATCAGCGATGTGGCAGCCTTTCCACTGTGCCAGACGAGCCAAGATTTTCTTCAACCTCAGCAAGAAAGGAAGTGCCAATTTACAGTGCTTTGTCATCATGCCATTTGTCCAAGAATTTGATGAGATCTGCTTGAGGATCAAGCTGTCCGTCAAGCAAACACTGGTGAGAATTTGCTCAAGGGCTTTCGGCTTGATGAATGATCTCCGGCTGGCCGAATGACAGCTACTGATTCCCTGAAAAGTCTTCGAGGAAGCGGGGCGTTTCGTCCGGCAATCCGGGCTTCCGGTGGTGCCTGGGGCTGCCCCCAAAGGCAGACGGTCGCCCTGGGTCGCAGACTTATCTGAGGCTCAGTAGCACGATTGTTGCAGGAACTTGATTAATGAATAGTCAATTTTTCCACCATGTAACCAAGAATTTTCCTTAAGAAATCTACTTACATTAAGAGTGGGTTGTGTCGGATTGGGCTTTGCGATCCTCCAAGAGTGACAGCAGGTTCGTCAGGCGGTTCACCCGGCGAAGATGCTGAGCGATTTGCCCTGCCACTGTCTGCGGGTGGGCATGCTCCTCAGTTGAGAAACTCGACCACAGCTTGAGCGAAGGAACTGCAGCAATGGCCAACGACAACGTTCTGCTGCCGAGGGGAAAGACGCAGCACGAGTGAGGCTGCTGTCGGCGAAGTGCGTTGGATCTTTGCGGGTGGTGTGATTGTGGCGGAAAACTGGTGGCGCTAGAATTCACCGGGAGAAGGCATTGCGGGGTGAGTTCCCCATAGTTCCCGAAAGCACAACCGACGGATGCAAGCATGAAAGTGGCCCAACTCTTTGTCGAGTGTCTGGAGAACGAAGGGGTGACCACCATCTTCGGCATCCCTGGTGAAGAGAACATCGATGTGATGGATGCTCTGCTGGATAGCTCCATCCGTTTTATTACGACTCGGCATGAGCAGGGGGCTGCTTTTATGGCCGACGTCTATGGTCGTCTGACTGGCAAAGCCGGGGTTTGTCTGGCGACGTTGGGACCGGGGGCGACCAATCTGGTCACCGGAGCGGCCGATGCCAACATGGATCGGGCCCCTCTGGTCGCACTGGCAGGCCAAGCGGCCACCACACGGATGCACAAAGAAAGTCACCAGTATTATGACTTGGTCGAACTCTTTCGTCCGATCAGCAAATACGCCACCAGCATCATCACCCCCGAGATCACCCCTGAGGTGATCCGCAAGGCCTTTAAGACTGCCGAGGCAGAGAAGCCAGGGGTCAGCTTTGTCGAACTTCCTGAGAACATTGCCAAGCTTGAAGTCGACAAACGTCCCCTCAAGGTGCAGTCGGCTGCCCCTCCTGCCCCCCCTCGACATAAGGTCGAACAAGCTGCTCGGGTCATCTCAGAGGCCACCTTTCCGATCGTCATGGCCGGCAATGGAGTCGTTCGGCATGGGAGTTGTGATGCCCTGGTGGCCTTTGCCGAGAAACTCAACTTGCCTGTGGCCACCACCTTCATGGCAAAGGGCTGTATCCCCTTCTCCCATCCTAATAGCCTTGGCACCGTGGGATTGCAAGCTCATGACTACGTGGCCTGCGGGTTCGATCGAGCTGATGTGATCATCTGCGTCGGCTTTGATATGGTGGAGTACCACCCTTACCTGTGGCATGCCTCGGCCGATCGAAAGATCATCCATATTGATTCGCAGCCTGCCGAAGTTGATGAGCATTATCTGCTGGAGGTTGGCCTGACAGGTTGTATCCGCCAGTCCCTGCAGCAGATCACCGAGCTGGCTGAGCCCAAAGAGACCTTTCTGGCCCAAGGCTTGCGGGAGACCATTGTGGCCGAGCTGAATGAGCACCACGACAGCAACGCTTTTCCGCTGAAACCTCAGAAGATCATCCACGATTTGCGGAAAGTCCTCCGCCCCACGGATATCGTTGTCAGCGACGTCGGCGCTCACAAAATGTGGATGGCCCGCATGTACCAAGCCGAGGCGCCGAACACCTGTTTGATCTCCAATGGCTTTGCCTCCATGGGGATTGGTCTCCCTGGGGCCATCTCGGCCAAGTACACCTTCCCCGAAAGAACCGCCGTCACAGTCACAGGAGACGCCGGCTTTTTGATGAACTCACAAGAGATCGAAACGGCCATGCGTATCGGCACGCCGATTGTGATCCTCATCTGGAACGACAGCGAGTACGGACTGATCCGCTGGCACCAAGAGCGACATTTTGGTCGCCCCAGCCATATCGCCTTTACCAACCCCGACTTCGTCAAATATGCCGACAGCTTCGGCGGCAAAGGTTATCGCGTCGAGGCAGCCGATCAGCTCCAACCGCTGTTGCGGCAAGCGATCGCTGATGACACCGTCGTGATCATCGACTGCCCAGTCGACTATTCCGAAAACATGAAACTCACCCAAAAGCTCGGTCAGCTTGTCTGCCCGATCTAAGTCACGCTTCGAAGCTGAGCTCAATTCCCTGGCAGGCCCACGACAACCCCCCCAATCCCGAAACGCTCAAAGCCCGAAACGCCCAAAGCCCGAAACGCCCAAAGCCTGAAACGCCCAAAGCCTGAAACGCCCAGGGATCACTGTTGGGCCGATGACCCGGGACAGCTGCTCTTGAGAACGCGGAAACTGACCATGACGCTTGAGCATTATCCTTTGATGTTGGCCGAGCCGGCTGCCCCAACACAATCGCTGGAGGTGGCAGCCCCCTTCGATCGGTCGACCATTGCCCGAGTGGACTTAGCTGGAGAGCAGGCCATCGATCGGGCGTTGGACACCGCGGCCAACCTGTGGGGGGACCAGGACCAGTGGCTGCCGACCCCAACGCGGCTGACCATTCTGGAGAAAGCCGCATCGATCATGCGATCTCGGAGAGACATGCTGGCACGGGAGGCAGCCCGTGAAGGGGGAAAACCATTGGTCGATTCGCAGGTTGAGGTCGACCGGGGGATCGAAGGGGTCTTGTGCGCTGCCGAAACGCTCCGCCAGCAACATGGCGTCGAAATTCCCATGAACCGAACGGCCTCCTCGGCAGGCCGCTATGCAACGACCTTTCATCAGCCGATTGGTCCGGTGCTGGCGTTTAGCGCTTTCAATCACCCTTTGAACTTGATTGTGCACCAAGTGGCCCCGGCTGTGGCTGCGGGCTGTCCCATTTTGGTCAAACCCGCCGAGGCGACACCGCTTTCCTGCTTTCGTTTTGTGGAGATCTTGCGTGAAGCAGGACTGCCGCCTGCTTGGGCTCAAACTTGTCTGACAGAAAATATCGAGTTGGCAGGCAAAATGGTGGCCGACTCAAGGATCAAGTTTTTCAGCTTCATCGGCAGTAGCCGTGTTGGCTGGATGCTGCGTTCGAAACTGGCCCCTGGGGTCCGCTGTGCCCTGGAACACGGTGGGGCCGCTCCGGTGATCGTCGCCGAGGATGCCGATGTCGATGCCGCCATCCCTCTGCTCACAAAAGGCGGCTTCTACCATGCCGGCCAAGTGTGTGTCTCGGTGCAACGTGTTTATGTGCATCAAAGCCGAGCCCAGGAGGTCGCCGAAAAACTGGCAACCGCTGCTTCAGCCCTTCGTGTCGGCGACCCGACCGACTCGGAGACGGACGTCGGCCCGCTGATCCGCCCTCAGGAAGTCCAACGTGTGGCCGACTGGGTCGACCAAGCTCGACCTCGCTCCCAAGTGCTCTGCGGTGGCCAGGCGATCTCCGAAACTTGCTACAGGCCAACGGTCCTGGTTGATCCGCCCGTCCAAGCCAGCGTCACCACCGAAGAGATCTTCGGCCCAGTGGTCTGCGTCTATGCCTACCAGGAACTGGATGCAGCCCTCCAGGCCGCCAATGCCCTGCCCTTTGCCTTTCAAGCAGCCGTCTTCACCAACAATCTGGATGTCGCCCTGAGGGCCTCACGCCGTCTGCACGCTGCCGCGGTGATGGTCAATGACCATACCGCCTTTCGTGTCGATTGGATGCCCTTTGCTGGATTGCAACAGTCCGGGCTCGGCATCGGAGGGATCCCTTATACCCTCAAAGACATGCAAATCGAAAAGATGGTGGTGATCCAATCCCCACAGTTGCTCAGCTGAGACTTGGGCTGGGTGATCGTTGCCCTCGTGTTTGATCGTTGTCTCGTTCTCTGATTCTGCTGTTGAATCCTATCCCAACCGACCGATAATCGGCCGGACCCTGCCGACCAGATTACTGCCAACCAGATTACTGCCGACCAAATCCCTGAAGAGGATCCAAGACGATGTCGTTAACTTGGGGTGTTGACCTTCACCGAACCGCGCGTGCGGTCAACTTTACCATCGCCGGAATGGTGGTGGTCTTCTTTCTGGCGGGTGTCTATATCTCATTTTACTTTCATTTTTTGACAGTCACCTTGATTTTTCTCAACGTCATCAATGTTGGCTATCTTTTTGTGCAGCGCCGGCACGCGCTTCTCAGAAACTTCGGGATTCTTGCCCAAGCTCGGTACTTCCTGGAGAGTCTGGGCCCTGAGTTTCGGCAGTATTGGTTTGCCTCCGATACCGAGGAGCGTCCTTTCAACCGAATGGAACGAAGCGAAGTCTACCGCAAGTCGCTGGGGGTCGACTCGGCCTCCTCGTTTGGATCTCTGCAAGAGTTTGATGCCACTGAGATCAAGCTCCGGCACTCGATGTTCCCGACCTCGGCCGATCAGTCGCAACCCTTTGAGGTGACCTTTGGTGAAGAACGTGACCTGCCAACGGCATTGACCATCAACAAGCCGATCATCATCGGTGCGATGAGTTACGGGTCCTTAGGCGTCGCGGCAGTCCGGTCGTTGGCTCGTGGCGCTAAGCAGGCAGGCATCCCCATGAACTCCGGCGAGGGAGGCTATCCTAAGTATCATCTCATGGAAGACTGCTGGTTGATCTTTCAAATGGGTACCGCCAAATTCGGAGTTCGTACGCCCGAGGGAACACTGGATGATGAGAAATTACGAGAGCTGGCCAGCCAGCCGAGTGTGAGGATGATCGAGATCAAGCTGTCTCAGGGTGCCAAACCAGGCAAAGGAGGGCTACTTCCCAAGGAGAAGATCTCCGAGGAGATCGCCCAGCTCCGCGGTGTCCCCCGTGATCGTGATGTCGTCTCCCCGTCTTCACACGTCGAGTGCCGGGATATTCCCAGCACTGTCTCGTTCATTCAGCGTGTTCAAAAGGTTTCCGGTTTACCCACTGGCATCAAACTCTGTCTGGGCCACCCCCGGGAGTTTCGGGCGTTGGTGGAAAACATGGCCGCACGTTCGATCTTTCCCGATTGGATCACCGTTGATGGAGCGGAAGGGGGAACAGGGGCAGCTCCCAAATCGTTCATGGATCAAGTCGGCATGCCGCTGTATCCGGCGCTTTCGACCATTCAGCAGATTCTGATCGACCAAGGGGTTCGCGATCGGCTCAAGCTGCTGGCCTCGGGAAAGCTCATCAACGCCGGCCGAATGCTGGTGGCCATGGCTCTGGGAGCTGATGCCTGCTGTACTGCTCGGGGCTTTATGCTCTCCTTGGGTTGCATTCAGGCTTTAGAGTGCGGGAACAACACCTGCCCTGTGGGAATCACCACCCACGATCCCCGATTGCAACATGGCATCGACATCGATTCCAAATCGCAACGGGTGGCCAACTACGTGGACGGCTTGTCTCGCGAGTTCCAACAGCTGCTGGCTTCCACCGGCAAAACATCAGCACATGATTTAACCTGGGAAGATCTTTACGTTCCTAGCCGCAGTGTCTTGGCCTCCGTCATCCCCCAGGCAACGAGCTCTGTCCCATGAAAACCTTCTTGCATTGGCTGTTGGTGATCGTCCCGGTGATCGTCGTGGCTCCTCCAGCAATCACCAAGTTGATCGGAGCACCTGGAGCAGAAAAGCTTTTCTCACAACTCGAGATGGAGCCAGTCGGTCGGATCCTCATCGGGCTGATCGAACTGCTCTGCGTCCTCTTGCTGCTGATTCCTCACTTTGCCATTTACGGGGCCATCCTCTGCCTGGGGGTCATGGTCGGTGCGGTCATTGCCCACACAACAGTCCTTGGCTTCGGCGGCTCCATGCTTGGGTTCTTCTTCTCAGGATTGCTCGCAGCGGTCAGTTGCCTGGGCCTGATCTATTTGCGACGCGATCAGGTCGCCCTCGTCCGATCAATGTTTGAAACCTGACCCGGCCCTCCCAAAGTCCACGTCGCTCAAGACAATCTGACTCACCCAGACCAAAGCATGACCAACTCGGGCAGGCAGCATTGGAACCCGGATCAGTATGCCGAGCATGCGCGGTTTGTTTCCGAGTTGGGAATGCCGGTTGTAAAACTCCTCTCACCGCAGCCGGGCGAGCGGATTCTCGATTTGGGCTGTGGTGACGGTGTGTTGGCGGTCAAGCTCGGCCAGATGGGTTGCCAGGTCGTGGGAATCGATGCCAGCGCAGAGATGATCGCCGCCGCTCAAGGGCAAGGAGTGCAGGCCTTGGTCATGGACGGCCAGGCTCTGGAATTTGACGGCCAGTTTGATGCCGTCTTCTCCAACGCAGCTCTTCACTGGATGAAAAACCCTCGAAGCGTCATTGATGGCGTCTGGCGTGCCCTGACACCCGGAGGAAGGTTCGTCGGAGAGTTTGGCGGACAAGGAAACGTTGCCACCATCACCCAATCGATCCAACGGCAACTCTCCTACCACGGGCTGGACCTGGAGGATCCCTGGTACTTCCCCAGCCCAGAAGCCTATCGGCGTTTGCTTGAGGAACAAGGCTTTCTTTTGGAAACGCTTGCGTTGATTCCTCGCCTAACGCCCTTGCCCGGCGATCTCGGCGATTGGCTGAAAACCTTCGCTGGCCCCTATCTTTCCCCTTTGTCTGCCGAAGAACAACGGCAGGTCATCGCGGCAGTGGTCGACGAGTTACGGCCGACCCGATGCGAAGATGGCCGTCAGTGGACCGCTGACTATGTGCGTCTGCGATTCTCCGCATCCAAGCCAGCCGAGAGATTTCCGACAAACTCGTAGCCGATGAAACCACCTCTGTTAGTTTACCATTTAGCGGAAGCGGATAACTGGGTCACCATTCAGCAGCACGGCTTGCACAGCGCAAGGGCACTGCTCGATCAGGCGGGCGTGGTCGGCGGGGAACGTGACCGGCTGGAGCGTCAGCAACGCCTCCAGCACACTGTGCTCTCCAGCGGAGCCCAGATCCGCGACCAACGGCCGATGCCACCGACTGCCTTGGCCCGATGTTTGGTGGGCATGACTCCGGCTCAATGGTATGCCGAGATCAACCGCCGGGTGTTTTTCTGGCTCACCCCGGAGCGGCTCAACCGCCATCGAAAAGCCCTGGAACCTCGGCCGCAGGTGGTCTTAACCATGGACGCACGACGTTTGGTCGAGGCTTATGCCGAGAGTGTGGCCATGACGCCGATCAACACGGGCAACGCTCGGCGTCGTCCGGCCCAACGAGGGGCAGCCACATTCGTCCCGTTTTCTCAGTGGATTGTTTCCGGATGGGCCAGCGAGGCAGCCGGCCTGGGGACCTCCGCCAGGCCTCGTTCTCAACCGGCAGTCGAGCTGACCCTGGCCAGCTCGGTACCCGACTTGCTCCCGTTTGTGCTGAAAGTCCAGGAGCTAGCCACTGGTCAATCCTTTGTTCCTTGACCAATGTGCCAAAGCACCAAGAAGAGTCCTGTCATCCACCTCCCTGGACATCTCCTGGTTGGATAGCTTTGTGTCTTTGGTCTTTGCTCATCTTCGCAACATCTTCAATCCTTCGAGGGCGGGAGCATCGTTGACCTTGATGAGCCGATCGATCTGTTGGGCTGTTTTGCCCTGCCCGACGAACTCTTGCACTTGGGGCAGGGCATCCTCATAAGCTCGAACGACTCCCTCGATGCGGTCCAAGGCCTTTCTCTGCCTTGCGGTCACCTCCGCCAGAGAGCGAGCTTGGGAAACGACCAGTAAGGTTTGGGTCAGCCCCAAGGCAGCGCGTGCTCGATACTTTTCATCGGCTCGGAGCACGAAATTTTTGAAGTTGCCGATCCCGCCTTCGCAGCCGATGTGCAACTCCAACTCCTCAATAGGGCTCCACGTCCGCCCCTGCCTCAGGGCGAGCAAGGCCTCGAAGCCAGGCGTATCGTCCATGGCGATGGCTGCATCAACCTCCTCGGGCGACTTACCTGCTTGATGAAGCTTTTTCACGGTGGGCAGGTGTGATTGGTATTGTTTTAAGGCCTTGGCGAGGATCGCCACTGCAGCCTTTTCATCGTTGGTCAGATCGGGAGCCTGACGTAACCGGGCCAACAACTCCTGGGCCTTCTGGAAAAGTTTCTCGGCGGCAAGTTGGTCTTCCTCCGTACCTCGCAGGAGGAAATTCTTGAAGTGGTGAATCGCTCCTCCATATCCCAAAGTCCTGACCAGCTCCAAAATCGCCTCTTGCTGAGGATCCTTCTGGGCAAACGCGGTATTACTGATTCCTTGAAAAGTCTTCGACGAAGCGGGGCGTTTCGTCCAGCAATCCGGGCTTCCGTTGGTCGCCCTAAATCGAAGACTGATCTGAGGCTCAGTCGTCACAAGGCCAAGCAGCAAGATCGTCAGCACAGAAATAAGATAGTCTCGCATCACCCGCTCCTTCTTAAACGGATCCCACTGAAGGGGGATTATCCAAACGGAAACTCCCAACAACTGACCCCAGAATCAACCCAGACCAACATACCCCTGGATTCCTTGAGCGAAGACTAGATGGATGGAAGGTGAGACGAAGTGTCGGCCAAACCAGCGAGGTCCGCGTTCTTGTCTGTCGGGGACTGTCATCTGAAGGGGACCTTCAGCTCAGTAGGCATCGATCATGCTGGCTAACTCTGCCAGCACCGGCAGAAGTTCTTCGCGCGACTCATTGAGATAGTCAAAGCGTACCTGAGAAACACCTTGTTGTGGCATCTGGGTGATCACCTTGGAGAACGCCTCCCAGTCTGTCAGGGCAGCCTGGCAACGCGATTGAAGGTCTTCAAGACGAGCATTTTGCTGCAAGTTGGCATGGAGATACTTCGCTTGAAGGGAGAAGGCATCGCTGGCTTGGTAGGCTCGGCTGCGGAACACGGGACTCTGATAGTAGCGGCCGTAACGGCGGACATCGTAGCGCAAATGGGAAGCAAGCTCTTCCAAGGAGGCGGCCAAACGGATCGCCCGAGAGCGATCGAAACGCTCGGGCACCTGCAAGAGCACACGCAATTGGCCATCGTAGTCGGTAATCAGCCGGCGTGTTGTCACGACGGTCTTGGAAGTGATCGGGCTCAGATGACGGTCCAGAGACCCCCAGAGGTTGTTGATCTGGATGTACTCCGAGCGGAGATCGTTCAGAGGCGAGTCACCGGAGACGCACTCACAGTAACGTTCGCAACGGCTGTACAACCGACGAGCCATCGTGAGGACCTCTTGCTGTTGGTCAACAGGAAGCTGAACCAAAGCTTTGACGGTCATATTCTCAAATAACGAATCAACCTCCAAAGCCAGCTGTTCCGAGAGATGCCTCAGATAGGCTCGATCGATCGTTGGCGGGACCCAAAGTTGTTCGAAGATCTGCGCAGTGCAGCGGTGAATCCGCCGAAGGCTGCGGTCGCAGCGGACATTCTCCAGCGGATAGACTTTGGTGGCGAACTTCCGCCAGTCAGAGACAAACGCTGAATACTTGGTCATCAGCTGATCGTAGGCCATCTCGTCGCTCGCCCGACTCAACCGGCGACATTGCTCGGCCAGACCACGGCATTGCCCGGCTAAGGGTTCAGCCTCGGGCAGAGCGGAGAGCTCAAACAAGATGTCATCGAGCAGATGGTCCAGGTGAGCGCTGGCCTCAACCATCAAACGAAACACCTTCTTGCGATCAAACTGTGGCTCCAATTGCAACAGCTCACAGATTTCGTGACTGTAACCATCGAGCTGTCGGATCTGAGCAGCCGCTGGTCTCGACAATCCTTGCAGTTGCCGGAGCCGAAAGGAGAGATTCCGCCATTGGCAGTCCAGTTCACAGTATTGCTGGCGTAACAGCGGCAAGCGGTGGTCCTCCTGAGAGTGTCGGGCCAGCACTGCTGCGGTGGCCTTGACTTTCAAGACCTCCGGCATCAGCGGACGCACCCCACGGACTCGCACGACTGATTGTTGTAACCCGCCGGCAAGTGAGTCGGTCTCCCTGGCAAATGCACTCAGAGTCCGTCGGTACTGCTGCACGTTCGATGAAACCGACTGGCGTGGATCGCCCCGCCGCTCAGCATGATATTGCGGCGGCTGCAATTGCGGACCTCTCTGGGCAGCCTGTTGTCGCTGGAGCGTCTTGCGGCGTTCCTTCTCCAATTGCGACTCGATGAAACCACGTACCAACCCTTCGATCAATTCACCGCGTCTCTGAGCCCAGGCAGCCTCAGGCACCAGGACCAACAGCACGGCCACTTGCAACGCTCCCACAACTCGTCTGCGGCAATCCACGGCTTCACCTCCTGTTCTCAAAATCTGTCAGCAATGATTTGCTGGTTGCCATCGCTGAGGCAACCAGATCCTGCAGCCACCAACTCCAAGCCGTCCCTCAAGTTTCCCCCCCAGAGACGACCCGCAAAAGAAAAACCACAAAAGGGCAACTTCCTCGCCCTCCCAGGACCGCATCGGCCGTTGCTCGACTGGGTATTAGCCCCCCAAAACCTGAACGAATAACAATGCAGTTCTATAAAAAATGCAAATACCATAACACAAAAGACCAAGACCCGCCAAAACAAGCAGAGAGCTTTCCTTCCGATCTACCGGAGTTCAGGTCTGCAACGACTGCCTAGAAGCCAACCCCTTGCGGCTGTTATGATCAGGCTGAACTGATCAAAAACGATGTTCAAGGATTACCTGATGAGCACTCCTCTCCAAAGCTTAGTTGAAACAGGGACCAAGTTATGGCTGGACTCCGTCGATCCGGAGTTTATCCGCAAGAACCGGGAGTTGGGAGCAACCGGGGCCACCAGCAACCCGGTGATCATCACGAATTTGCTGAAGACAGGCCGCTTCGATGGGGAGTTGGAGGAGCTACTCAACCAGGGTCTCTCTGATGAGGATATCGCCTGGACGATGACCGACCGGCTGGTCAGCCGAGCCCAAGAGGTCTTTCGGGACGTTTACGACCAGACCGCTGGTGACAATGGCTATGTCAGCTTCGAACTGGATCCACTGCTGGAGGACCCGGACATCGCCCCACCGGCTGCCGAACGGGTGGAGCGGTATGTGGCCCTCGGGAAGCGTTGGAGTCAGGGGCATTGCAACCGGATGATCAAGGTCCCAGCAACTCCTGCGGGGATCGAAGCACTGGAAGATCTGGCCGCCGCTGGGGTCACTCTCAACGTGACGCTCATCTTTACCGCCGATCAGTACCGGGCGGCCCGGGATGCCGTCTGGGCCGGCGCCCAAAAGCGGGGTGATCTCTCAAAGTTCAAAAGCGTCTACAGTATCTTTGTCTCTCGACTTGATGTTTACACGGAGAAACATGTCCCACAGCTCAGCCCTGCAGCTCAAGGACAGGTGGGCATTGTCAACGCCAAGCGGATCTGGCGGGAAAACCGAGATTTCTGGGCTGACAAAGGCACTCCCCTGTTGCAGGAGATGATCTTCGCCAGCACCGGGACCAAGAAGCCCGAGGACCCTCCTTGGAAATACGTCGAGGCTTTTGCTGGCAGTGATATTGAAACCAATCCTCCTGAGACCAACGACGCCGTGGAGAACAGCAACCGCATGATCACCGCCAGTGTGGAGCAATTACCCCCGCAGGAAGTGCTTGACGAAATCGATCAAAAGGTCGATCTCGACCAACTCCACGATGTGCTGATGAAGGAAGGAATCCAGAAGTTCGCTCAGCCCCAGCACGACCTCTTAACCCTGATCGGCCAAAAACGCAAAAGCCTTTCAGCGGCCTAGTGGTCGGTTTCCTTCTGATTTGGGAGTTGATTCTCGTGGAATCGGGGGATTCACGTCCAACCGACTGCCAAAATCAACCGACTGCCAAAATCCTAGGAAACAAGGCACTAGAACAACAGCCCAGACCAACTGCTCGCTCTCAGCAGTGGGCTTTGCCCAACTGACAATCAGCTGGCTGCTCACACAGGCACCTGACGATCACAGCACCTGCCAAGACTTTTTGCCGAGCCGGAGGTTGACGGGCCTTTCAGGACCGGTTGGCCAGGCCGGCAAAATTTGTGTGCCTTGGGGTTAAGCGGCCTGGGCGGGCCGGTGATCGGCGGGCTGTTGTCTTGGTGGGGCCGGACGAAAGAATCGGCCAAGCGGGCCGCTCAATAAAGCGGGCAAGAGAATCAAATCGCTCAGCAGGGCTGTAGCTAGGGTAAACGCCATGAGCCAGCTGAACCGTGCGGTTGGCAAGAACGAGCTCAGGGTAAAAACCAGCATGCCGAGCCCGCAGATGATGGCTGTCTGAGTCATCGCCGAGGCGCAGTGCCAGTAAGATCGCTCGATCGCTTGCGGCACGGGCAAACCAGCCCTGAGCCCTCGACTGTAGCAAACCACGTAATGGATTGTATCATCCACGGCAATGCCCAGAGCAATGCTGGCGGTCATCATCGCAGCAACATCAACACCCCACCCCAACCAACCCATACTCCCAAAAACCACAGTAATCGGCAGCAAGTTGGGCAACATGGCGACCAACCCAGCCCCAACGCTACGCAACAGCAGGACCATGGCCAAGCCGATTAGGCAAAAACCTAACGCAAAACTCTCCCCAAACTCAACCAACAACCGCCGCTGAGCTTGATCGAGCAGTGGTGTGACCCCGGTCAGAGTGGCCGTTATCTGGGCATTCCCCTCAGCACGTTGATCGGCAAGAATCGGCTCGACGATCTCCCGGACACGAGCGAAGTAAACTCCGTAGTCCGAATCTGCAGGGGGACGTAGCCGCAGGCTGATCCGCCAGATCTCTTCCGGCTCTGCGGGGACTCCGTCTGACGATTGTGGCCTCTCTGAAGAGTCTGGCCTATCAATCGGGCACCGTTGGTTTGCGAAGGTCTGGTGAGTCTTATCACCTGATCGGTCTACCGGAACAACCAATCCTCCCAGTTCAAATCGCCCACGATGCTGCTTCAGGGCACGGGCGGCTGACTGCCAATCGAGTTGCTCGCGGAGGGAACGCCCTGCAAGCGGAGGGGCAAATGTTGCAGCCGAGAGGGTACCACCGACGGCCTGCAGCTTGTCGAGCTCTTGCTGTACCTGAGCCACCAAGGCCAATCGCTGGGTAAATTCCAGCGGGCAGTGTGGGCCAAAGTTCAAGAGAACCTCAAGCGGGACCATGGGCCCGATGTGCCGCTGAAGCCAGTCGGCGTCCTGCAAGACCCTTGCCTGCTTGGGAAAAATCGCCTGCAATTTGACTACCGGCCGCACATGCCACAGGCCATATCCAAAAAACGCCAACAGCAATCCGGCAGCCACCGTGATGGCCACCCGATATTTGAGCACCGGTCCAGAGAGAGTACGCCAGGACCAACCTCGGCTTGTGCGATAAGTCGTCAGGGAGAGAGCGTCTTCCCTAAAGGGCTGGTGAGCTGGGGGAACAGGCCGCACCAGCAAGACAGCCGGCAGATAGAGCACCAACACCACAAACGACCAGGCCACACCCAAAGCGGTGTAGTAGCCAAACAGGCCCACCAAATCAATCTGGCTGATCGCCAGCGAGCCTAACCCCAACGCAGTCGTCACTGCCGCCAAGAGGGCAGGGAGCCACCCTCGCCGAAGCATCAAACTCGGCGCATCGCGGGCGGGTTGTGGCCGAGCTCCAAAAGCCAACGACCGTCCATCTGCTTGCTCAAGATCGTGCCAAGCGGCTCGATAATAGCGGATAAAATGAATCGAGGCCGAAAGGGCCAGCACCTGAACAAGGGCGGGAGTCATGACCAAGACCGGGTTCATCGAACCGCCGGTGTAATAAATCCAGGCCACGCTCCAACCTTGGCAGTAGCTTGCTCCGGTGAACACCAAACCCGCCAACCGAAAACTGCCCAGGCAAGCCCAGGCTAACAGCATCGACAGCACAACGCTGGCTGCAATCAAAACACCCAAATGGCGGAGACTCGCTTGGTGAATCGCCTGGCTGGTCACCAAGGGCCCACCAAAACGCAGATGTTCAGCCGGGACATGACAAACATCCCATATCAGTTGGCGAACCCGCTGCAATCCCTCGGCCCCATCGGCCGCAGGGGAGAGCACAAGAACCAAGCATGTGGTCAGCCCGTCAGGACCAATCAACGTCCCTTGCAGTCGCTGAGCCGCTTGTTGCGGCGAAAACTCCGTTGGCCTCTGCTGGAGCTGCTGCACCGCTTGGCTGCCGGTCAGAACCTGTGTAAACATAGGCTCTGCCGGCTGGCCAGTGGGACATCCAGATTTTGCTTGACCGACTTGTGTCTGTGGGTCAGCAGAGATGCTTTGGGCCTGCAACCGCTTGGCCAACTCATCCAGGCGAGGGTCATCCCATCGGCATCCGGGCCAACTGACAACGGCAACTTCGCCTGGCTGAATTTGCCGCAAAAACCTCTGATAATCCGCCGTCTGCTGATCCCCTTGGGGAAGCCAATGCGTAATGTCGTTGAGTTTTTGGTCTGTGGCTCTCCACACGCCGTAGAGCATGGGAGCAAGGCCGCAGCCCAAAAGAACCAATACGACGATCGCCCAACGGCGGGATCGGCACCAAGGCATGAGCGCAGCCGAGCTATGCGAGTTTCTGAACGACCAGCAGTCTTGAAGGCCAGAAGCCGAGGAAGTCTACTGAGGCCCGCTTGTCCCGGCTATCCCGGTTTCCAGGGGCTGTGTGGTCCCTCTGACTAAAAACCCGTTTCCCGAGACAGTTCAAGCACACACTCGCAACCGCCAGGATTTCAACCGCCAGGATTTCAACCGTCAGGATTTCAACCGTCAGGATTTCAACCGTCAGAATTCTAACTCACGCAGCTCAGGCCTCTCGTTTTCCGGTCGTCGGGATTGCCCAGTTCAGGATTGGACCGAAAGAATCCATCTGGCGCCTGTTTTGCCTGGGGTCGGTTGAGACGTAAACTCGGGGAGGGAACGCCGGTGGTGTCAACATCTGATCATCAACGCGGGAATGCGTTGGAAGAACCGAGGGGTTTCCGCTGCCAACGAGGGTTCTCAGACCAGCTCAATTTTGTCCGTCACGAAAACAACCGATTGCGATCCTCTGAGTGTGCAGAGCTTTTATGACACATCGTCTCTCCCCTGTCCGTCACAGACGGGATGCCCTCGACTCCCATTTGGGGAACCGTCCCAGATGGCGTGATAGACAAACTTGGCTCCGGGTTGCTTTGCTTGTGGCGGCATGTCTGTTGAGTTTCGGCTGCTTTTGCGGGGAAACCGCCCAGGCACAAAGCTCTCGGCGGAGAAAGGACGAGCCGCCCCCGCAGAGAAGCTACGTGATGCCGTATATCGTCGTCGCGATCTTTGGCGGTCTGGCTTTGTATGGGGTTTTCAAATCCAGCGGTCGCGAACCAGCCGAATTGGCAGATCCAACGCTCCGCAGCGAAACCGGCTGACCAGAGCTTCTTCCGATCACCGGAATCGTTCCGGCGAAGCGTCCCAATACTCAAGTCCGACACATCGGCGTCCCTGCAATTCTCGAGTTCTGGGGTTTGTGTTCGATGGAGCATCGGTGTCGGCGATCAGACAATCTCAAAATCGCCCTTGCCCAGTTGCGTCACCGACTATCCCCGAAAACAAGATCTGCCAACGGCTGCTTCTTTCCCATCTCGGCTTGTGTGCCCGCAAACCTCTGGACCGCCTGATCCGTTGGGCTTGCAGAAAGCCCAAACCCAACACCCGGCCAACCCCTCTCAGGGTTTCGTCGGCAATCAGTCAAAACTCACGACATCAATCAACGCTCACTACATATGTGAAGCAGCCCAGAGAACACCGAGGACAGCCCAAGCCAAAAATGCCAAAGCTGACCGCCTTGAGGATAAGAATCGAGGATAAGAATCGAGGATGAGAACCGAGGATAAGAACCGAGGATGAGAACCTGCGACCGAATCCCCCAACCGTGATGCCACCGTGAGTGCAGCGATTGTCTACGACCGTTATGGGCCGCCGGAGGTGCTCTCCCTGCAGGATGTCGCCCGACCCAAGCCGGAACCCCACCAAGTTCTTATCCGGGTCCGCGCTGCCGGGGTCAACCCAATTGACTGGAAGATCCGCAGTGGGGCACTGAAGTATGTGCTTCCGATCCATCCGCCGTTGGTGCCTGGCTATGACGTGGCTGGGACGGTTGCCGCTGTTGGTGGGGAGGTCCACAGTAACAATCCCGCCTTGGGACCTGGGGACGAGGTGTTCTGTTTTCTCGACAGTTTCTCAGGCGGGGGGTACGCCGAATACGTGACAGCCAGCGCGTCGGTCTTAGCTCCCAAACCAACCAACGTGAGCTACGCCGAGGCTGCCTCGGTCCCCTTGGCCGGGATCACTGCCTTGCAAGGGCTGCGTGACCATGGGCGTCTGGTTGAAGGGGAAGACGTGCTAATCAATGGTGCTGCCGGTGGCGTTGGCTCGCTGGCGGTGCAAATCGCCAAGGCCCTTGGGGCCCATGTGACCGGTGTGTGCGGTCCAGACAATCTCGAGTTCGTCCGGTCCCTCGGTGCCGATGAGCTTGTCAACTATCACCAAGAGGACTTCACCCGAAGCAGCCGTCGCTTCGACTTGGTCTTTGACGCGGTGGGCAAAAGCTCCTACTTTCGCTGCCGCCGTGTTTTGGGCAGTGGTGGCCGGTATCTCTCCACACTTCCCGGTCCCAAGGTGTGGTTGGCCCGTCTGGTCAGTTGGTTTGGTGGACGCACAGCAAAGTCGATGATCGCGCGACCCAGTGGTGACGATTTGCGTTTTCTCGGTCAGTTGATCGAGAACCAACGCCTCAGGCCCTATGTGGAGGCCATCTTCCCCTTGGCCCAAGCGGCCGACGCTCACCGGGCCAGCGAAGCAGGACATGTCCGGGGCAAACTCGTGCTCAGCCTGGAAGATCAGCTCTGACAACCCCAATGCCCACCTTTAGGGCAACGACCGCAAAAACGCATCCAGAGCCTGGATCGACTCCTCCGTTGGTGCGTCGTTGTGCCGCCCTCCGACAACCGACACGAATTGTTTCTCGGTGCTGGCCGCGGCAGCGAACAGTTTGTCCCCTTGCTCCTTGGGAATCACCTCATCTGCGGTCCCGTGCATCAACAACAACGGGCCACTGTAATTGGTGATCTTGGAAAGCGAATCCAACCGCATCCGCATCAAACCCGAGACCCAACCTGCATGGTGCCAGGCCACGTCCGGCAGCCTCGTAAAGGTGTTCAACAGCACCAAAGCACGGGCGCCATCACCGGCAGCCAGGTCCACCGCAACGGCTCCTCCCAAGGACCGGCCCATCAGAACGATGGCTCTCTGTGAGACCCCCGCTCGCTTGGCCAACCATCGACGCGCATCACGAGCGTCCTGCAGAATTTGCTCTTCGCTTGGCAGGCCCTCACTCCGGCCATAGCCAGAATAGTCAAAGGCCAAAACGGCAGCTTGCAATCGAGTGTTGAGCAACTCCAGCAGAGCAGCCCGGTGGGTGATGTTTCCGGCGTTGCCGTGGCAAAATAGAATCACAGCCTGCGGATTGGCAGCCTCGCAGTACCACCCGTGCAGCCGACTGCCGGCCTCCTCTCGAATCCAGACATCCTGGAAAGCCAAAAACTCAGGTGTCCAGTTCCCCTCTGGGTATCGTGCGGGCTGAAAGACCAAAGACTCTTCAAGTGTCATCCGCTGAGGGGACCAGAGCATCGACTGGGAATTCCTAGGGGAGGGACTGCAACCGTTTCCTGTTGCCAACACCACCGGGCAACAAACGGCCAACACCAGAGCAAGGCGATAATCCATCATCAACCTAAAACCTTTGTTCGACAAACCACCACTTCTTTGGGGTCCAACAGTCTCAACATCGACAAACCACAAGACCAATCCAAGACAACCACACTCAAAGCAACCACACTCAAAGCAACCACACTCAAGACAAACAGCCTGAAGATGGTTGGCATCCTCAGGCTGCTGTGAGTTGAGTTTGTCGTCAACAAGCCGACAACCAACGGGCTTAAACCCGCATCGCGTTCAAACTCACCAGAGGGAGCTTGTCAATTTCAGTTGGGTGTCTTCTATGTGGACCCTTTCCCGTTTCAGGCATCTTCGCCACAAGACACCTGAGTTTCGGGAGACCTGAGCTTTGGAGTATCTGGGTGTTGGTGCACCTTAGTTGAGGATAGACATTCGGCGGATTCGGCGAACAGCATCTTCAGCAAGGTGTTGTTTCGAAAAGTAAGCGTGGGAAAAGCAAACGGTTTCGCCTTGGGTATTGAGATAGCAACCAACAACGTGGTGCAGACCCTTGCGAAGTTCGGTCTTCACCTCAGTTAAGCTCCCGCGACGGAGTTGATCAGCCAGTTTCGACTCCCAGGGAGCCTCAATCTCTTGGGCAGTAGTCGTTAACATGGTTTGCCTCTTCTGAGTGGGTGGTTATTTGGTGATTTCTCCCCGCCCTTCACTGGTATAAGCGCCCCACACTGCAGCAAGGTTCACCGAAACCGTGGCGAATTCGCTGGGACCTCACAGGTCTTCTCCCGCCTGGTAAGCTGGTCGCCCTTCTCTGGACTAGCGGACCACCTTCCTCCAGTTGAAAACCTCTCTCCAGTGAAAACCTTTCTCCAGCAAAAGCCTTTCTCCAGTAAAAGCCTCTCTCCAGTAAAAGCCTCTCTGAAAGGATTGGCCGGATGAGCGCCTCTTCCTCAAACATGTTCTTTCTTAATCAAGCCAACTCAACGTACCCGCAGGGTTCCGCTACCTGGAAGTTACCCAGGCTTGCTTGAGCTTTTGGGTTTACTCAAACACGGACGCCTCGGAGTCGAGGCCGTGCTGATGGCCAGATTCGTGGACGGCATCCACCAAGGCGACAGCGTTTTCCACGGGCGTTTCGGGGAGCAGGCCGTGGCCGAGGTTGAAGATGTGGCCGGGACGTCCGCCGGCACGCTGCAGGATATCCAGGGCCTGACGTTTGATTTCTTCGACGTGGCCGAGGAGGACGGCTGGGTCCAGGTTGCCTTGGATGGCTCGATCAAGGCCGACGGCTGACCAGGCGTCGTCGAGGGAGACCCGCCAGTCGATGCCCATGACCGACCCGCCGGCGGCTGTGGCCAAAGGGAGCAAGGCAGGATTCCCTGCAGGAAAGTGGATGACTGGGACATCGGGCTTGAGCTGATCGATCAGGCTTCGCATATGGGGGAAGACATAACGTCGATAGTCATCGACCCCCAAGCAGCCCACCCAACTGTCGAACAACTGCACGGCTTGGGCACCAGCCTCGATCTGGGCATTGAGGTATCGGACCGCTGCCCGGGAGAGCCGCCCCATGAGGTCATCCCAGGCACCAGGGTCGCGATACATAAAGACTTTTGTATGCAAGTAGTTCCGACTTGCGCCGCCCTCGATGGCGTAACTGGCCAGCGTGAAGGGTGCTCCGGCGAAACCAATCACAGGAATGTGATCGGGCAATCCAGCGCGAGTCTGGCGGACGGTCTCCATCACGCATTCCAGCTCAGCCAGGTCCTCAAGTTCTCGGAACCGCCCTAAGTCGGCGGACTCTCGCAGGGGATTGTGAATGGTGGGACCGTTCCCTTCGACGAACTCCAGGTCCATGCCCATGGGCTGCAAGATCGGGAGCAAGTCGGCAAAGATGATTGCCGCATCAACTCCGAGCCGCTGAACGGCGGTGATCATCACCTCGGTGCATAAATCAGGTCGCCGACACAATTCCAAGAACGAGACCTTCTCACGCACCGCCCGGTACTCAGGCATGTACCTTCCGGCCTGCCGCATCAACCAGACAGGAACAGTATCGGTCGGCTCTCGCCGGCAGGCACGCAGAAACAGGCTGTCCCATCCTGGTTTGTCTTGGCCGGGGGCTGGCCCCAGGGGGATCACATCAACTTGGGCGGGATTTCGGCCCAGAGTAATCGGGCTGGGTCCGGACGGCCGTCTGTATCCCAACAGGGTCTGCTGGGAACGCTTGGACTCCACCAGCTCAGCAGCCCGGGCGGCGGTTGTACTGACCAGATGGCCGATTTTGGGGTGGGGCGGCTCCACATCCACCGGCAGACCCTGCTCTCGAAGGGCCTCACTGGTCGTTGGACCAACCGAGGCAACCACGATGCTGTTGAGGGCCACCTTGAATTCCGAGAGCAACCCCAGTTCCGCTGCCATCCGCAGAACATGCAGAACCTGAGGGCTGGAGGTGAACATCAACACATCGGCCTGACCACTGGCGATCGCGCGAACGGCACGCTCCAACGGCTCGGTGTCTTCGGGCAAGTCCCAGCGATAGATCCTCACGCTGGTCACTTCGGCCCCTCGCTCTCGCAAAGCATCCAACAGTTGCGTGTTGGAAATCCCGTATTCTTGAACGGCGACATGCTTTCCGTGGAGGTCCAGCTCCTGCTGATCAATGGTGGCCAACAGCTCACGCCAGGTGTTGGGCTCTGAGGCCACATAGGTTGGCCTTAACCCCCATTCCCTCAAGACCATCACAGGCTTCGGACCACGAGCCAGTGTCGTGGCCTGACCCAGGGCGTTGATCAGATCACGGGGGTTGAGCACACCTTCGACCGCGGCGATCAGCTGACGGAGACCAACACCGGTCATCAAAATCACCAAATCGAACTGACCGTCTATCAATCGTCGAGCGTATTCGATGATCTCGCCGCGTTCCTCCAGTGGAATCTCCCTCATCGAGGGGGCAACCACCGCGTTGGCTCCACATTGCTGGAGCATCT
Organism: uncultured Pirellulales bacterium; assembly: GCA_964648025.1. Lineage (GTDB taxonomy): Bacteria > Planctomycetota > Planctomycetia > Pirellulales > Pb10988 > CAZYKP01. The sequence goes on from CAZYKP010000011.1 coordinate 26,146, forward strand.
TCTCGAGATCTGCCGCGCGGCGGCTCTCGAAACTGACCACCCGAAGGCCGCCGAAATTGGGCCGGCGGGAGGGTGCAGGGCCGCTTGGCTGGGAACCAGGGGTCGGAGGTTGGCGCTCGGTGGTCATTGTTAGGACGCACTCACAACAGCAAGAGTCGACAACGATGTCGGAAGAAACGTGTCCATACTGAGCAATTCTGCCCCACAGGCACTGGGACTGACGGTGGCCGAAATCTTCGGGATCCCGGAAATTGAGTCACTTGAATCTTCGGCCACTTGAATCTTCGGCCACTTGAATCTTCAACCACTGAAATTTTGAATCCCGTGGATCTTCAGTGACAAGGAACTCAAGTGATTGGGTGGTCGCGATTGATTCTGCGAGTTTAAGACGCACGATGGCCGAATTCTGGGCTTTTCGTCCTTTGCCTGATTGGACTGTCCCAGCTGTGGCCAATGTCCAGCCAGTTCATGTCCAGCCAGTTCATGTCCAGCCAGATCGTGCCCACTCAGATTTATGACCAGCCAGATGTTGTCGCATTGGCTCTTTCCAGTCCCGACAGGGTGAGCCTCTGCCACAGTTTCTCCAAGAGCGGCTGTGAGGCTGGTACGCTCCGTCGTGGTGCTTTGGCTTTTCTGGTGGTTGCTTCTCTGGGTGGTTGCTTCTCTGGGTGGATGCTTCTCTGGGTGGTTGAGGTTGAGGGTTTCGATTTCTTGGAAAGGTCAGCCAGGTCAACCGCTCAGGCGATTGGCGACGACGATCCTCAAGAGGACAAAGTGGTTTGACAGGACAGGTCCTGTGTTGAGCAACGGACCAGCTCATCCAGTTGAGCACTTAAGGTCGTTCTCTCACGCGGGTTTTTTAGTTGGGGTCGGCCTGATAGTCCAACGTTTCAACAATCCGTTGAACAATCCACCGGCCAAACTATCGAGCTTTTGGGGCCGTTCCGTGACGCAAGTTGGAGTGTCTCAGTTCGCTGATGGGTTGATCGGGGTTGACTGATGCCGGATCTCGACCAACCGGAAGGTCAGAGCAGCACCTAGCAGAATCAGACAGCACCCTCCTGTCAAAACCACGGCAAAGTCGAATTGGTCAACGGCCAACCCCACCACAGGCGAGAGGGCAAATGGGGCGGCAAGAAACAACCCCTGGGTTCCCAAGTACCGGGGATGCTCGGCAATGGGGGCGATCTCTAAAGTGTAGTTGGTCAGCGTTCTCAGCCCCAGCGGCGTGACGCCCAACATAAAAAATACCAGCCAGTAACAGTATTGGCCAATGTGCGGCACGAGGAAGGCCAGAACGACCGCCGTTGCTGGTGCGGCTGCTGCGGTGAAGAACACCACCTGCAGAGCCAACCTCTGGCCAAAGCGATCAGCCAGAGGGCCCAGGACCACCCCCCCAAAGCCGGTTCCCAGATTTTGCACCACAACCCAAAGCATGAGGTTGGCGTTTTGAAGGCCCAAAACCTCTCGGCCCAGTGCCTGGTAGTGGGGAAATAGTATCAGCACGACACTAAAGAGAAGCAACACCGGAAGAAACCGGCAAAAATTGCCATCTCCTGTCACCGTCTGCCAGGTGGCAGCTAAACGTTCTCGAATCGGGGCTGATGGCTCATGGTAGCAATCGGCCGGCTCTGCCAGCAGCATCGCCGGAAGACTCGCAGCGGTCAAACAACTCGCCGTCATCAAAAAGGCTAAAGCAAAGCCAGAACCTCCAGGCAAGCTCAGCCAACCGGGCATCAGCAGCACTGCAGCAAGCACAGCCGGCACGGTGCCACAAAGCGTCGAGAGAGCCAGCAACCGACCTCGCCGCGCAGGCTGGATGAGCTTGCCCTGCAAGGTGCCATTGGTTACCAACATCACCCCGGTCATGCCAAAGAACATAGTGTACAAAACAAGAAAAGCCAGGGGCAAAAAGCGAGAATACTCACTCTGAGGCCCCCAAGCCGCCAGGCCCGCTAGCACAAAAAACGGCACGCTCATTCCCCAGCAGCAAGCCACAAGCATCCACTTCTTGACTCTCAACAGCTTGATTTGCCGGGCCAACAGAAAAGGCGGCACGTTTTGGCCGACCCTGTTGAGCACCGGCAGAAACCCCCGAACCCATCCTGCGCCGGACACCAAATCGAGAAACGCCGGCATCATGACGCTCTCGGTTTTGAAGATCCAACCCAACCGCAGCAGCACCGCGTGGATGGTTAGCAACCCCAAGTTGCGGGCTTCGTGATCTGGCTTGCCAGGATCCGAGCTGCCAGCCTGAACCTCTGAAGCTGGTGTTTCTGAGATGTCTGGTGTCTCCAAGGGCGGTGCCGCCTGAGAAACACTTGCCTGAGAAACACTTGCCTGAGAAACACTTGACTGGGAAACGCTTGACTGGGCAGGGGCCGGCGATTTTGAGTGACTATCGGCACGGATTGAGGAAAGAGCCGCTTGTGTGTTGGGAGCTGACTGATCCGCAGATTGGCCCGCTTGGTCAAGTGGTTCAACGCGACGATCAATCCTTGCTGGCATGAAGCGACTTCTTGGCAAGCACAATCTTGAGGAGTGTCGACCGATTGTTGTTTTGGGAAAGTTGCCAAGGAAACTCTCTTTGCCAAGGAAACTCTCTTTCCCAAGGACTCTGTGGCCTGGCCTCAGTATAGCAGTCAGGCCCGGACCGCCAACGCGACCGGGCCTGTCAGCATCATCGAACTTGCCTGAGGCCAGGATCCTCTTGAAATCGTTTGGGGACTGGGGCCAACCATCTCGAGCTGACCAAGCTCTGGTCCGAAACAGTCCTCAGAGCAATCTTGGCAAACTCAGGCGACTTGGAGCCATCGCAAGGGCTTTGGGCTTGAGTGCCTGATTTCCTTGGATTGAGGCAGTCGGTTTGACGTGAATTCCTCGATTCAACGAGAACCCAACTGCCCAATCAGAAGGAAACGGACCACTAGGAAGCTGTCAAATCTTGAGATTCCTGACTTCCCTCGCTGGCAGATTCTCCGGTAGATTTTCCGGCAGATTCTCCAGCAGATTCGCCGGCGGTAGCAGCGACGGGCTCCTCACGCCGGCTGCCGGTGAATTTGAGGTGTTTGCGGCCTTCTTCTTCGATCCGTTCGACAGTAATAAGGTTCTGCCCCTCGAATTCTCCACGCAGAAGCTCTTCGGAGAGGGGATCCTCGATGTACTGCTCGATGGACCGCCGGAGGGGCCGAGCCCCATACTCGACGCTGCTGCCCTTCTTGATAATGAACTCCTTGGCTTCCTCGGTCAAATCCAAGGCGAGCCCCCGTTCAGCCAACCGTTCGCGGACCTTGGCCAGCTCGATATCGATGACTTCTTTGAGGTCATCGGTGGTCAACTTGCGGAAGACGATGGTGTCATCCAAACGGTTGAGGAACTCAGGCCGGAAGGACTTTTCGATGATGGCTTTAACATCGTCCTTCATCTTGCTGTAGTCGGTCTCCGCGTCCTTGCCGGGCGTGTGGAAGACCATCCCCCGACCGCCCCCGGTGATCGCCTCGGCCCCGGCGTTGGTGGTCATGATCAAGATCGTGTTGCGGAAGTCCACCTGCCGCCCAAAGGAGTCGGTCAGCCGTCCTTCTTCCATGACCTGTAATAACATGTTGAAGACATCGGGGTGGGCTTTCTCCACTTCATCCAGAAGCACCACTGCATAGGGACGACGGCGGATCTTTTCGGTCAGTTGCCCACCTTCTTCAAAGCCAACGTATCCTGGCGGGGCACCCACCAGTCGGCTGACGTTGTGCTTTTCCATGTATTCGCTCATGTCGACTTGGATCAGGGCGCTCTCGTCGCCGAACATGAACTCAGCCAACGCCTTGGCCAGCAGGGTTTTCCCCACACCAGTGGGACCGGCGAAGATAAAGGCCCCGATAGGTCGTTTGGGATCCTTCAGACCGCTTCGGCTGCGGCGGATGGCTCGGCTGACAGTGCTGACAGCTTCTTTCTGACTGACCACCCGTTTGTGCAGCACGGCCTCCATCTCCATCAGCCGCTTGCTTTCCTCCTTAGTCATTTGAGTCAGCGGGATGCCGGTCATCTTGCTGACGACCTCGGCAACGATTTCCTCGTCGACGACCCCGTCGGCATCCCGACTGCGTTCCCGCCAATCCTGTTGGATCTGCTGCTTCTTCTGCTTGAGCTTGTCCGCCTGATCCCGCAGGGCTGCGGCTTTCTCAAAATCCTGATTGGCAACCGCTTCTTCCTTCTCCTTGTTGAGACGCTCGACCTGCTCGTCGATCTCTTTGAGATCTGGCGGACGGGTCATGGCCTTCAGCCTCACCCGTGCGCCGGCCTCGTCGATGACATCGATGGCTTTATCAGGCAGGCATCGGCCGGTGATGTAGCGATCTGAGAAATCGACGGCCGAGGCCAGGGCATCGTCGGTGATCTGCACACGATGGTGGGCCTCGTAGCGATCTCGCAGCCCTCGCAGGATCTCGATGGCCTCGGGCTTGCTAGGCGGTTCGACGATGACCTCCTGGAACCGCCGAGCCAACGCCGAGTCTTTTTCGATGTATTTGCGGTACTCATCGAGGGTGGTGGCCCCGATGCACTGAATCTCTCCGCGAGAAAGAGCAGGCTTGAGCACATTGCTGGCGTCGATGGCCCCTTCAGCCCCGCCGGCTCCCACAAGAGTGTGCAACTCGTCGATGAACAGAATGGTGTTCTTGGCCCGGCGGACCTCGTTCATCACCGCTTTGATGCGTTCTTCGAATTGGCCGCGATACTTGGTGCCAGCGACCATCATTGCCAGGTCCAAGACAACCACCCGGCGTTCCAAAAGCAGCTCAGGAACATCACCATCGACGATCATCTGGGCCAGACCTTCGACGATGGCGGTTTTGCCAACGCCGGCCTCACCCAAGAGAACGGGGTTGTTCTTCTGGCGACGCGAGAGGATCTGGGTGACTCGTTCGATTTCGTTTTCGCGACCGATGACTGGGTCGAGTTTGCTCTGCCTGGCCAGTTCGGTGAGGTCACGTCCAAAGCTGTCCAGAGCAGGGGTTTTGCTCTTGCCGGCTTTTGGCGTAGGCGTGCCGCCGGAGCCGCCGACGCCTGCTCCGGCACGTTCGCCGCCCTCGACGCTTTCGCCGTGTCCCAGGAGACTGAGGACTTCCTCGCGGACATCCTCGAGTTTCAGGCCCAAGTTCATCAGCACCTGGGCGGCAACACCTTCTTGCTCGCGGAGCAAGCCCAACAGGATGTGCTCGGTGCCCACATAGTTATGGTTGAGGTTGCGGGCCTCTTCCATGGCATATTCGACGACCTTTTTGACCCGTGGGGTCTGCGGAAGCTTCCCCGGCACAGCAGTCGGAGGCCCGCTTTGGACGATTTTCTCGACTTCCAAGCGGATCTTCCGCAGGTCGGCGTCCATGTTCTTCAGCACATTGGCGGCGACACCAGATCCTTCCTTGATCAGGCCCAGCAGCACATGCTCCGTGCCGATGTACTCATGGTTGAACCGCTGCGCCTCCTGGTTGGCCAATTGCATGACCTTCCTTGCGCGGTCCGTAAAACGTTCGTACATGACAACAACTCCGTAAAGGTGGTTTTGTCTCCGGTGGCTATTTTGATGAGGGTCGTTGCCCCATTTCCGTCTTCAGAATGGCCAGTTCCCAGCTGGCCAGTTCCCAGCTGGCCGTGTTCCAACAGTCCGTGCCAGCAAGTACTGCAACCATCAAGTGTCGTAACCAGCAAGATCTTGCAGCATCCGGCGTCTCTATCAGCAGTATGGCTGTGTTTGGAATGTCGACTAGTCGAAGGCGAATTGAACGATTGACCGTCAGAGACTTTCCAAGAACGATTTATGAAAACTGTGGATGAAGAAAACTTCCGTTGTGCAAATAATGTTCCGGTTGTTGTTCTTGGCCCCAAGACTGGTCAAACCACCGGATTTTCCGAGGTTGGCCCATCCGAAGCTGGCAGGAAAACCCTTGGAGGAAATCCTGACAAGGACATTTTGGGGGATTAGCGAAGCGGCCTTTGCCAAGGCAAGCTTCGTAGGTTTTTTTGATTTTCGAAAAAGTCTTCGACGAGGAGGCGTCGAAGTCCCGCCTCCGTTGGTCACCTTGTGTCGGAGACTTCCCTGAAGTTCCGTGGGTTGTTGAGTAGGACGCTGATCGATTGTGAACGTTCTCGCCCGTGCGATGTTTGATCGCTGATTTCGCCCTTTGCCCTCAGATCTGAGAAACTGCCCGAACATTCTCAAAGCTTGGCAAGTGTCATTCCAACCGTGGTTTGAGATTGGTTTGGAATTCGTTAGTTGGTCACAGGATGTTGTTTGTGGACGACCGGCACCTTCAGCTTGAATGTCTGCATTCTACTCAGGTTCCCAGCGACTGGCCTTTTCGCTGTTTGCTGTTGATCACCCCATTGAGTTGGCCTCGAGTTCCCGCAGATTTCAAGCTGCCAACAGGGCAATGCCAAAGGGGCATTGCCAGGGTGGCTTTGTGTTGAGGGAAGTTTTGGGAGTTGAGGAGGCTTGTTACAATTCTCGCCAGCGAAATGTCAGCGATACGTCAGCGAACTTTACGACTGCCACGCCGATTTGGTTTACATCCGTTCAGTATTTTTATTCCGGGCTGGCCATCGCCCAGGTTCTCAGTTGCGGGCTTTCTTTTGCTGTGCCTGGTTCGGGAGGCAAACAGCTTTGGGACCGCCAGGAACAAGGCAGGCCTCATCAAAACAGGAGTTCATTCTGCTGCTTTGGGTTCATCCTGTCTCTGGAGCCGCCCCAAGAGCCCAGCAAGTCTAGCGGTGCTGTTGAGGGCGAGCAAGCCATCTCCGGAACGCTGAAACCCTTCCTGGCTGTTCTTGGCCTCCAGGACAACGAATCACGTCCCTGCTGAATGACAGGTTTCTGCACTATCTGGCCCTTTCTAAACCTAGCTCTTGCAGACAATTATTGGCTCAACGATGCCTTTGCCAAACCCATCCGCCCGGCGGTTGCCTTCACCGGTGTCCTCTTTCTGCCAAGTTGGCTTTAGCCTCCGACTCCCCAGAACTCGTTTGACCGCGGCAGCGGAAAGAGCTTTGGACACTGCGGCCAGTTGGCATCGCCCCTCAACCAGAGGGAATGATCGGGCTGTCCAGGAAGTGGTTCGCTGGGGTGCACCAGAGCTCTTGCTTGGCCTGCTGGCCGAGAGCGAATGCGGGGCCGCACAACTCTTGGCTGGGGTCGGCGTTGACAAGAACTGTGTTTGCCAGAGATGGCCGGACTTACAGCCAGTTGGCGCAGACTCGCTGGCAAGCGAACCGTTGCCTGAGATCCAGCAGACGTTTCAAACAATCCAGGATTGGATGGCCGATCACCCAGGCGTTTGGGAACTGTCCACCGAACACCTTCTGTGGGGCCTGCAGGCGGCTGACCATCAGACCAGCCTCTGGCTCGGCCAGTTGGGTCTGGCAGCCGCCCCGATCGAGGCAGTCATCCGACAGCGGTTCGGCGGACCGCCGACGGTTGATGCTCCTCTCGACTGGCCTCCCCCCGATGAGTCCGCCATCAGTGGCCAGGCGTCCCTGAAGCCTGTCACACCTGAACTTGTCACACCTGAGATTGTCACACCTGAGCTTGTGACTAACGAGCCGAAGCCTGTTGAGTCTCAGCGGAATGATCAAACGTTTTCGGGACAGGGTGTGGGCTTGACCCCTGCGGTTAGCCAGTGCGCTGAGGCATCAGCCCAGGCTCCTTGGCAGCGTTTGTCCGTCGGGGTTTGGCGGTTGCTGGATGCGTCGATCAACCGAGCTCGAGAAGCATTACGAGTTTTAGAGGATTACGTTCGATTCATCCTTGATGACCAACACTTGACTGCCTGTTTGAAGCACCTCAGACATGACCTGACCGGGGCCTTCCAAGCGGTGCCTCGAGAAGTCCGCCTGGCCTGCCGAGAAACTCTCGCTGATGTGGGAACGACCCTGCAGACACCAAACGAAGGAGCTCGCAAAGACGAGGACGAGGTGATCGCAGCCAATTTCGCCCGACTGAGCGAGTCATTGCGATCAATAGAAGAATTCTTTAAGCTATTTTCTGGGACGCTGGCAGCCACCGTGGAAAAAGCTCGCTATACGGTCTACACATTAGAACGCTCAGTCGGAACAACTCGGCAGGGTCTTCCGTGCGATGACGCTCATGCCCAGCGTCCCCAGTTGCCGGATTCGCTGTTCGCCGGCTCGCTGGCGATGGCACGGGTTTATGTGCTTGTTCCAGGATGTGAGGACTCGGCGGCATTCGAAACCCTGGTCAATCAGCTCACCGGTGCTGGGGTCGACATCTTACAACTGAGGGACAAGCACCTTCCTGATCGGCAGCTTTTGTGTCGAGCTCGGCTGCTGACTCAACTGACTGCTAAGACGCAGACCCTTGCGGTGATCAACGACCGCCCGGACATCGCTGTTTTGGCCGACGCCGACGGTGTCCACATTGGGCAAGATGAGCTCACCGTCAAAGACGCACGAGCGATCGTCGGTCCAAAACGCTTCATCGGTGTCTCAACGCATTCTGTGGACCAAGCCCGTCAGGCAGTTCTCGACGGGGCGAACTACTTGGGCGTTGGGCCAACGTTCCCATCACAGACCAAAGATTTTCAAGAGTTTCCCGGACTAAACCTCATCCGCCAAATCTGCAGCCAAATCCGGTTGCCAATCTTTGCCATTGGGGGGATCACTCCCGACAATCTCCCCGAGGTCATCGAGGCAGGCGCTCAACGAGTGGCCGTCGGGGCCTCGGTCGTGGCAACGCCAGACCCGGCAGCCGCTGTCCGCGAGTTCGCCCTCCAGCTCTCCAGAAACGCCCCATGGCCCTCAAGTCAAGCCAGTCCCAAGCACGGAATCCTCAGAGCCTGACCGTCCTCGACGCCAGCGTTCCCACAATTGATGAAGGAAAACTGATCGCTCTTGGAAACCTTGCCGCCCCCGGAAACCTTGCCGCCCCCGGAAACCTTGCCGCTCTTGGAAGTCTTGCGGCTCCTGGAAGGCTTGCGGCTCCTGGAAGGCTTGTGGCTCTCGGAAGGCTTGCCAATTGGACCCTCCCAGATGTAGCCGTTGCCCGCTGATCCGTTGTTGCCTAGTAGATCGTCAAGGAGAGATTGGCGGATGGCATGACGCATTTCCCACATCAAGCGACTGCTATCCCATCCGACAAATCTTTTTTGACGGACCACTCGTGGTCGGTTTCCTTCTGATTTGGCAGTTGGTTCTCGTGCAATCGGGGGATTCACGTCCAACCGACTGCCAAAATCAACCGACTGCCAACATCAACCGACTGCCAAAATCCTAGGAAACAAGGCACTAGGTTTTTCGGGACCCCACATATCCAAGCCTCTGCCAAACTCGGAAACTGTCGAGATCGGCAATTTTCAGAGCTGAGACGGACCGGGTTTCCGAGCAGATCACAGGTCGACCACAGCACGATCGGCCCGATAGGCGTGATCGGGCAAAAACATTGCACCGCCCCAGGCCAATCGGTCGATACGCTCGATGCGACCGGACCGAGTTTTGTGGTTCGGTGGTTGACTGTACACGACACTCGCCCCGCAATTCCCATGAGGCAACTCACCTTGACCGGCCGGATTCGACCATCTTAGGGTGCCTGGGGTGTCGACCTCATCACAGATCGTATGCATTTTCGCTCGTCAGACGTGCCAGGATGGCCCTCGACGACACAGCCCGAACATGAGTACTCAGGCATGAAGCCGCACGGTCAGCGGGTTTGCGAATTCTTTTTCGGCACCGGCCCTTACCAGGCGCAGGGGGCTCCCTCCACCAGATCGGTCTTGTCGCTGGGGGCCTCGCTACTGGCGATCCTCCCTCTTGCCGCCGGTTGTGCAGGGGGCCTCATCCGCGGCCAGAACGAAGATGCCCCTGCCGCTCAGCGAGGGCCTCAGCTGAAAACCGTTGGCAATTTCGCGATTCCCTTTGGCCTTCAACGATTGGAGGTCGAAGCTGTCGGGTTGGTGACCAACTTGCCCGGCACCGGAAGCGATCCGGTTCCCGGAGCGCTTCGAGAAGAACTGATCAGCGAAATGCAAAAGCGGAATGTCCCCAACCCCAACCAAGTCTTGGCCTCGCGGTCCACTGCCCTTGTTTTGGTTCGCGGCTACATCAAGCCAGGTGCCCAAGAAGGCGACACCTTTGACTTAGAGGTCCGAACCCCCTCCAACAGCGAGACGACCAGTCTTCGGGGCGGTTACCTGCTGCCGGTCAGTCTGCGAGAGATGAAAATCCTTGGCGGGGCCGTGCGGAAAGGGTCCATCATGGCCGTCGGTCGCGGCTCCATCATGATCGACCCAGCAGCCGAGGAAGGTGACAATCCGATCGCCAGCACTCGCGGACGTGCCCTGGGTGGGGGCATTGTGGCCAAGACCCAACCGTTGGCTTTGGTGCTTAAACCGGAGAGCAAAAGTACTTTCCGCAGCCGAATGGTGGGCGACGCCATCAATCGGCGGTTCAGCTTCCATCAAAATACGATTCGCGATGGTGTTGCCACTCCAAAAACTGACGAGTACATCGAATTGGCGGTCCACCCTCGCTATCGCTACAACATCGAACGCTACCTCAAGGTCATTCGCTCGGTCCCCATTCGCGAGACCCCAGCAGAGCGAATCAAACGGCTGGAAAACCTCAAATCGCAATTGTTGGACCCCATCTCCAGCCAACAGGCTGCCTTGCACTTAGAGGCCTTGGGCAAAGCAGGTGCTGACCACCTCAAAGCCGGACTGGCAAGCCCATCTCCAGAGGTGCGGTTCTATGCAGCAGAATCACTCGCCTACCTCGGCGATCGAGACGCCGTCGAGCCGCTCCGGAGCATCGCCGTTGACGAGCCGGCCTTCCGAGTCTACGCCCTCACCGCCCTGGCAACGATGGACGAAGTTCTGCATGCCTATGGTGCCCTCAAAGATCTCTTGCACGTCCCCAGCGCAGAAACCCGTTACGGTGCTTTCCGGGCGTTGTGGATGATGGACCGCACCGACCCGTTTGTGCGGGGTGAATTACTCGCTGGGCAGTTTACCTATCACGTCATCGAGAGCGATGCCCCGCCGATGGTCCATGTGACCCGCAGCTTCCGTCCCGAAATCGTCGTCTTCGGCGTCGATCAGCATGTGAAGACGCCGCTGCTTGTCGAAGCTGGTCCTCGCATCTGGGTCCAAGGCCTGAAGAACAAGGTGACAGTCACCAAATTGGCGGCCTTTGAAAGCGAGCAGCAGCGGGTCGCCTCCACCCGGATTGACGAGATCATCCGAGCGATTGTGGAAGTTGGCGGCACTTACCCTGATGTGGTTCAGGCGCTGCACGCCATCGATGACCAAAATGCCCTGGAGGGCCGGTTCGTCATCGACGCCCTTCCCGAAGGTGGTCGCAACTACACCCGTCCGCTCCGCAATCCAGTGGATACCGACCAGAAAGACCTGGGCGACTCTTCCGACTTAGCGTCCGATCCAGTCTCCGCCCCAGTGAGGGCTCGAAAAGAGAGTTGGTGGGAAGGAGCCCTGGAAACGTTGAACCCTGTGAGTTACTGGCGGCCCTAGTGCCTTGTTTTCTATGATTTTGGGAGTCGGTTGGACGTGAATCCCCCGATTCCACGAGAACCAACTGCCAAGTCAGAAGGAAACCGACCACGAATGGTCCGTCAAGAAAGATTTGTCGGGTGGGATAGCAGTCGCTTGATGTGGGAAATGCGTCATGCCATCCAACAATCTTTCCTTGCCAAGCAGCTCGGGCTTGAAGACTCGAGCGACAGGGTTCAATAGTAGGGCAGCTCATCTCCCCGAAAGCGAACTTCGGTCCTCACTTTCACGCGGCCACCAGGAGCGATCAGGGTTTGTTCGGGCAAGCCACCCTGATTGATCACCGCTGGCCAATAGGCCTGGATGACGCTGAAGTCCGACAGCAGAATGGTCGCCTCTTGAAGGTGACCCAAAGCACCTTGGGAAAGCGCTGCCTGCAGCCAATGATGGTTGGGGTGGGTCTGGCGGTAGATGTTGACATCCCAAAAGAAATCCAAAGTCAAGGATTTGAGTTGGGGAACCGCCCGGGATAATGCCGCCAAGTCAACTGCCTCAGGCGATGGCCCGTCCCCACTGAGCGAGAGCTTTCTCAATCTGACCAAGGGCTCCCGAGCTTGCAGGGCAGCCAGCCACCATCGCAAATCCGATCTGAGCCCATCCAGTGCCAAGCCACGCAACTGGGTGATATGGTGCGAACGAAAGAACCGCCGCCATTGCCGACCAGGAGGTCCCACCCTCAGCTCTTCGATCGGGGCTCGGGCGAAGACGGTATCAGCCATGCGGAAGAACTGACTTCCTTGGCAATGCCAAAGAGCAACGAAGCCGCGACGATAAGAGCGTCGGTCCTCGGCGATGACCCGATCGAAGGGTCGCTCGATTTTGCTTTTTTTCAACTCCTCTTGGCGGATGAGAAGTTGTCTGGAGTGGGGATCTCCAGAGGCGAATTGAGCCAGGGCACACTGAACGCGGATGAACTCGCCGCGTGGGCAGCCTTGCTGTTCGTACCAATCGGCCATCACCAAACGCGGCTGGTCGCTGTCAAGATCGGCCAGCACCCTCTGCAAGAGCTGATGTTCCTGATCTTGGTTCACTCCGTTCTCCGGGCAGCCTCACTCACCGGAGACCCTTTGCAGCCTGTTGAGACTGCAAAGGGTCGACTAAGAGACGAGTCGACTTAGGGAAAAGCCAGCTGACGGAAGAGTCGCTGATCCAACGGACAAGCAAAAAGGACTTACCGTTTGGAGAATTGGAAGCTCTTACGAGCTTTCTTGCGGCCGGGCTTCTTGCGTTCCACCATGCGGCTGTCGCGGGTCAGGTGGCCGGCTTCGCGGAGGCTTTCCTCGATTTGGGGATTGTAGTTGACCAGTGCTCTTCCCAGCCCCATGCGTGCAGCCCCGGCCTGCCCACTGATTCCCCCGCCTCGTGCGATGATCTTGATGTCCAGGGATCCCACCGCGTTGGCAGTCTTGAGGGGGCCGAGGACCTCCGTTTGGTGCTTTTCAACCGGGAAGTATTCTTCAAGCGGTTTCTTGTTCACAAAAATCTGCCCGGTTCCTGCCTTGATCCGGACACGAGCGACAGAAGTCTTGCGTCGTCCGGTTCCGAGGGCCTCACCAGAGGCGGTCAAAACCGGATCACGAAAGACTTTGGGAGCCTCGTCCAGCCCCTCAGCATCCGGGTCACCTGGGGACTCCACAGGTGTACCACCCAGAGTCAACTGGGGAACCTCAGCCGACTCTGCTGCGGCTGCCGGTTCGCCAGCAGGTCGTTCGCCAGCAGGTCGTTCGCCAGAAGACAGCTCAGCAGAAGACAGCTCAGCAGAAGATTCCTCGGCCCCGGCAGGGTGTGGCTCAGGCTGTTGCGAAGCTGGATCTGACGGGGGCGGATTTGTGGGATCGTCGGCGTTGGACATCACCTATTGTGGATCCTGAGGAGATAGTTGGGAAAATTCGTTGACAGGTGCAAGAACTTAGCAGTTCAAAAACGCACACGTTGAAGAACTCTGGAGATTTCGAAAGCCTCGAACACCTCCATGATCGGGGAGAACTTCGGCAGCAAGTTCAGCCCAAATCCTTGGGCTCTGGTTGTTGAGCGTTGTGAGGATTGGGCTCGGGATTGCCACTGTAGACTTTGAGCTTCTGTAGCATCTTGCGGCCGAGCTTGCTTTTGGGCAACATCCTCCGAACAGCCTCGGTGATCACCATTTCAGGACGCCGCTGCAATGTTTTCTCATGCGGCTCGCTACGCTGCCCGGTATAACCGGTGTACCAAGTTCGGCCTCGCAGTTCGGCCTTGCGACCGGTCAGCCGAACCTTCTCACAGTTGACGACCATCACGTATTCGCCGGTATCGACATGCGGCGTGTACGTCGGCCGGTGCTTGCCCATCAGGATCATCGCAATATCACTGGCAAGCCGACCCAAAGACTTTCCGGCCGCATCAACCAGGTACCACTTTTGTTCCACTTCACCCTGCCGAGCCATGTAGGTCTTGGCAATGTCAGGGCGTGTCGTTGCTGTCTCAGCGATACTCATGATCAGAGATTCGGCTAACCCAAGTCTTCACAGGTCCCACATGGCCTGCAAGTTGTTTTTGGATGTTTGACCAAGATGTCCAGCGGGATCAAATTCCGGGCAAACTGCGAATATACCCGCCCGGCAAAATCGCTTCAAGAAGTCTCAGCGACACCAACATCGTCCAAGTGTGAACCCGGGAAAGTATGTGACAAGAGTGGTCGAGTTGGGCAACGGTCCTCGGCGAACTGCCAACGTCAGTCGGTGCCTGTGGTTGCCGGTGCCTGTGGTTGCCGGTGCCTGTGGTTGCCGGTGCCTGCGGTGATTCCTTCCGCTGGACTCGGCCTGCAGCACCGGCGGGCTAACGCCTCGCCATTGGCCTGGGGACGCATACTCCGGGCGTCGGGCCGGTGGGCTGACACGCCATGCCGCTGACCTGATAGCCGATTGGGAGTTCGCCATCCCATCTCGAGCGCCCAAGATCGGGAAGACGGACACCATCAGTTGTTCCTGCAGATCGAAGGTCCGTGGCGTGGGGCTGACTCCCCGCCGTTGGCCGGCAATTGCGGGCTCACCACGTGCTTTTCTGACGCTCACACCATCATTAACAACAGGATCGAGCCTTCAGGGGCCTCGACCACAAGCTCGCCTTGCAGTATCTTCGCTAGTTCCCCAAAGATTGAAGTGATCAACGATTAAGTTTCTTGATGACCAACGCCACCCCAAACTATTCTCCAAAACCTTCTGGTTAACTCTTGGTGATCCACCATGTATGCGGTGATTTGTATTGACGGCGGACGCCAATATCGAATTGAAGAGGGGCAAGAGCTGCTCGTAGATTTCCGGCGTGATCCCGAATCTGGTGACCCGCTGGAGACCGGCCGAATGGTGCAGTTTGAGCGGATCCTGGCCTTCGGCGACACCACCGGCGTCACTTTTGGCACCCCAACTATCGATGGGGCCATCGTTGAAGCCGAAGTCTTAGGCCACAAGCGTGGCAAGAAGATCATTGTGCAGAAGTTCAACCGGCGGAAGAACTACCGCCGAAAGAAGGGGCACCGCCAAAACTACACCCGGATCAAGATCTCCAAGATCTCCTTGCCGGCTTAGCGCTACCGAAGGCGCCACTTCCCACAACTGGCAAACCTTGAGGCCTGGGGCTCCTTGGGTAGAGCCCCCAAATTGCCAAGTGCACCCAGGGTCCCTTTCTTCTTGCCTGGCTTCCTTTTTTTGGGAGCTTCCTTTTTTTGGGAGCTTCTTTGTTGGGGAGCTTGCTTTTTTGGTAGCTCGCACTCTTCTTGGCTTGCTGGAAAGCGAAGCTTACTTCTGGTCGAAACAAGCTGAGGTCACTGGCCGCCCAATTCCTTCATCAATTGTTGGGCTGCAGCCTGAGCGACTGCATCAGGCGGTTGGGCGGTGAGGGCTTTCTGGGCAAACGCCCGAGCCCGGGCAGGATTTCTCTCCTTGTAGGCATGGGCCATGCGGACCAAGGATGCTGCTAGTGTATAACCAACGAAGCTTGGTTTTGCCGGGATTTTGGAGCGGTCGATCTCAGGTAATTTGAGGTCAGTTCCGACATCGACCCCTTTGTCAGCAAGCAGGGCTAACCGCTGGAGGGCCAGCTTGCCGGCGGGGCTGTTGGGCTCAGCCTGAGCGATTTGCTTGTAAGCGGTGGCGGCCTTTGCGGAGTCGCCTCTCTCAGCAAAGAACGCTGCCTTGTCGAGCTTTTCGGCTTGTTGATACAACGCTCGTAGGTCGGAATCACGACGGGCTTGTGAGACCGCCTTGCCGATCTTCTTGCGAAGCTCGGGGAAGCCTGCATAGACCCGTTGGACTTCACAAAGTTCTACCAAGCCTTGCATCGGCTCGGCCCCAAACGCTTTTTCTTCGGCTTGCTGCAGGGCCTGGTCGCCATCGGCCTGCAGTTGTTCTGCCATCTGAATCGCAGGCTTGACCGGCACTGCGTAGGTCACCACGCCCAGGTAACGCTTCAGCGCCGCCACGGCGGCCGAGCGATTACCATCCCGCAGGGCTTGCTGGGCCTTGGCGACGAGAGTTTCCACCTGCTTCACCTCTGCCGGAGAGAACACCGTTCCCGATTCGGCGAGGGCCTTCTGCAACACCTGAGCCAGGGCATTGGGCACATCCCCCTGGTAGATGACATGGCCGTCGGCCCGCAGGATCATCAGAAAGGGCAAACCGACCTTGTCGACCGGCTGGGCCTTGGTCATCAGCTTGGTCCACTCCCCGGTGTTCGGTTCCACCGCGAGGCGAACAAACCCCGGGAAACGAGACAGTTGTTGCAGCAACGGTTGGAGAGTAGGACTGGTGCGGTAGTCGGCAACCGCCAAGATCGGTTGTCCTGTTTGTCGCGACAGGGCGATGGCCTCATCCACACCACCTTGAGCGGATTGCGAAAACCCAGCGGCGACCAATCCCGGCACCACGACAGGCCACCACAGTTTGGACCAAAGCTGTCTGATCGACCCAGCAGCGGAGGCCAGCACCAATTGGCCGACGATGCCAAGGTCTCTTCCCACATTGATCTGAGCGGTTGACATGAGCAAAACCTCGTAGCACAGCGACCGGTGGCCAATGGTTCTTCAGCAGGCGAGCAAGCTGGAACTGCTGGACCCAAAACCCTAATTGTAGGTTGCCAACAGGAGTACTCGCAACGGCACCACCTCAGGCGATGGCCTGGCGGTCTGGCAGGAAGCTGAGTGCTGTGACGCTCGAGAAATGTGTTGGGATGGGGAAAGCTGTTGGAGAGAATGCTGACCGGATAGTCCGCCGGTGCGATTATTCATCAGCGGGCAAGTCGACAATCCTGAAGATCACCAACACGGGCCGTGTTTGCTGAGGCGTCAGCTTATCTTGTCGCTTTTCGGTTGCCCTGAGGGTGTCCTTCGCTTGAGGTGTTCGCCCGAGTTGCTGCGATTTTTCCTTCCGGGATTGTTGGGCCAAAGAGCCCTGGGCAGCTTCTGCCTTGGCAGCTTGAGCGGTCAGAGGAGCGTCAGCAGCTTGTTCGGATTCAGCTTCCAAGGCACGTGCTGAGATCTCCGGCTGATGATCGCCTGCATCTGGAGCAACTGGCAAACGCGTGTAAAGATTGACAACTTGGGCGACGCCCGGGGTCTGGCTCACTTTCTGCGGAGCCAAACCCTGTTCTCGCAAGATCTGCTCGACTGGGTCCTCTCGAAGCTCACCTGCCAAGGAGTCTTCAGGAGACACTGGCAGAGCTTCCGTCGAGGCCAAATCGCCGGGAGCTTGCAGTTCATTTCCCTGACGACCGCCATTGTTGGAGGGTGTCCCCACGCCAAAACCGGCACTGCGAGGAGCTGATTGTTGGGGCTGATTGGGTTGGAGGCCACCTAAGGGAGAACCGGACTGTTGAACTGGCTCAGCGAGCCGGTCGGTCTGGGCAGACGGTTGCCCCTGTTGCTTCCCTCTGTGGAAAAAGGCCCGCTGTCCATCGGAGTCATCGTCGGCTTGGTTCCCTTCAACTCCTGAGGACCCAAACGATGGAATCGTCTGCGTTTGGCCATTTGACTGAGATGGAATCACCGAAGACAACAGTTTCGCGGAATCAGGCACTTTCTGGGCAACGGTTCGAAGTTCGGCCACGCTCAAGGACATTGTGACACCAGGCTGTCCTTGCAAATCCGTTAATAACGCTTCAGCCTGATCACGAGTGATATCAATGAGGATTCCTTCGGCGACCAGCTGATTCTGGCTTCGGCTCTCTTGGAGCCGTTGCTCAGACCGATCGACAGCACTGCTCTGAACTCCAAGAATCCGCTGGAGAGGCTGACTTTGTACGCCAGGATGCTGTTTTTCTGAGAGAGACTCTCGCTGGAGAGACTCATCTGGCTGAGAGCTCCGGAAAAACAGAGCCAGACCTTGACGCAAACGAGTCCTGTCTTGGGTGCCGTTTGTGGACAATTCCCTCAGCTCAAGGTTGGGGATTCGATTGCCGGGAACCCATCGAATCCCGTTCGTTGTCAGGGCATCGGTAACGGAGCTGTTCCGGGCGACTAGGGGATTATGCTGGAAGACCGCCAAGATCACTGGGTTCCCGCCAGAAAGCTCCCCTTTGCTCAATCCCCGACGGCTTTGGGTGCTCGGTTTGTCGCTCAGCCCGTTGCTTTGCAAACCAAGCCGATCGAGACTCGATGCTGACCGGCCTGGACCTGGCGAAAAGGACCTGCGGTTTCTTGTGGATTCGTCACGGATCGTTTCCTGGCCCTGAACACTTTTACTAGGCACACTTTTACTAGGCACACTTTTACTAGGCACAACTTGACCAGAAGCAGCTTGAGTATCTTTCCTGGCTTGGGCTGCTTGGGCAGGAGTCGGCTGCGGAGCTTCGGGAACGCGGAAGACCGACTCTGTCTCGGGCTCTTCTTCTCTTGAGCCGGGCTTGGAAAGGGAGCCGGGCTTGGAAAGGGAGCCTGGTGTGCTTGCCTCCGACGCAGATCGAGACATGAGCTCCTCGGATCGACCTCGCGTGACAGGAGTTTGCTCCCGACCGTCTGGCCGATGTTGGCTGCTTGGTGACTTCTGCCCTCCCCTGGTTTTTGCCTGCTCTCCTCGGACCGTTGAGCGAACGGCAGGACGCTGGGCCTCTCGATCTTGGGCAGCTTGGGCTCTGGCAGCTTGGGCTCTGGCAGCTTGGATTCTGGTAGCTGGCGAGGGAGCATCGCCCGGGTGGTCAAACGAAGGAAGATCATCTTGGGGAGTGTCAGTCTGCTGGCCGTTTGCCGGCTCTGGGGAGCTGCCCCCCTGAAGGCGGCCCATCTTGGCTTGGCCGACGTGTTGTTCGTAATGGCGTTGGACCTGCTCGAAGCTCTGGATCACCTGGCGGGCCAGTTCGCGACGTCGTTGATGGGAGGGAGTCTGAGATCCTTGGCCTCGCAAAGGCCGTTGGTTCGCGTTCTGTTGTGCGGGACCAACGTCACTCGGAACGCCAGAATCAACTCTGGAAACCCCAGCCGACGATTGGTCCTCTCTCTGATGGACCGGAGGCTGGCCTGGCTGCAGAGCACCATATCCCCGTTTTCTGAACGTCTGGCCGCGAACTGTCTGGCCGCCGAATCCCTGGCCGCCGAATCCCTGGCCGCCAAAGCCCTGGCGACCTGTTTGGGTTGGTGAGACTCGCTGGCGAGCCTCTTTTGACGAATCAGCGGACTTGGCTGACTGTAACTCCAAAGAGTCATTGACACCGGCTGCAGATAATCCCGGCTGCGGACTCCTCTGAGGTTTGGTGTCTCGGTGCGAACGTGTCTTGTGGTCTTCATTCGACCACAAATCTGCGTTCTTGGAGGCACTTTGTCCTTGTCCAGCACCGAAGGTCGGGGACAGGTCGCCAGCAGCGGAAGGTCCCAGTTCTTTTCGGGACGCAGGACTGCTTGCCCAAGCTGGAGGTTGTCGATCCTCGGACTGAATTCTTGCCAGGGGCGGGCTTTCTTTGTAAGACCCTGCTGGGAGGTTGTTGGCAGGCTTCGGCAGCAACGGTCCAGCTTGGGGAAGATGCCCTTGAGGACCGCTGGCCTGGTTGTCTTTGTTCTCAGGTCGGTGGGGAAAGGCCTGTTCCTCAATGGCAGCGGGAGAGGGCCTATTGTCAGAAAATCGCTGTCTGCGTGAAGGAATTTGGTTGGTTGCTTTCTCACCCGACTGTCGGCCCGCTGATGCCCTTGGCGGTATTCCAGGAGCGATCGACTTAGGGCCAGCGCGAGGGTTTCGTGGCTGTCCTTGTGGGCTTTGCTGATGACGGTCTTGCTCAGATCCTGAAAGTGGCGACTGCAGATCCTTGAGACCTGCAGGAGGCTTTCCAACCCGTCCAACTGGCAAGGCTGGGCCTGTGGGCTGGGCCTGCGTGGTCGCCATCTCTTCACTTGGTTGTTCGATGGGCAGTTCGGCCTCAGCAGCTTCTGGCACACTCTCAACGGTCGCCTCATCGGTGAGGCCCTCGCCCATCCTGCCAAAATCGTTCTTTTTGAGATCGAACTCGCGTGATTTGGCAGGGGTTCCTTTTACCGAGCGCTCCGCTCCAGCCGTTCTTGCTTCTGCCCGCAAACCACCAGCGCGGCGACCTTCCTCGAAAAGTTCATCCTGGCCAGATTCATCCAAGCCAGATTCACTTACGATGGACTCGCCCTGAGGGGAGTCCACGGCCTGCTGATCGCCTGGCCAAGCTGGCGTCAGGGGTGTGTCCTCCAAAAGGATCGCCACATACGGTTGTGTGGGTCGACTTTGACACCAAAGAACGGCACCAGCCAGCAGCCCGGCTGCAATCAAGTTCCCCACAGCAACGGCCCAGCGAGTCCGATCGCTCCAACACAACGGGTTGAACTGAGGACTGGTCGAGAGCGGCAGCTCAGCAAGAGGGTCAGACCCTGCAAGGCTCTCCTCACCTTCTGAGTCGACTGAAGCTTGTTCATTGGAAGCAGGTTCTTGAGGAAGTGGCTCGCAAGCAACTTGCCCTGGTGAGACTTGCCCTGATGAGACTTGCCCTGGTGAGACTTGCCCTGGTGAGATCTGCTTTGGGGAGGGAATCCTTGGCGGAATGTCCTGGCTGGGTGTCTCGTCCCAGCAGGGCTTCTGACCAGCAGAGACCGCTGGTGCGACGGCATCCCGAGGGATGAGTTTCTCCTCGGTGATTCGTCTGAGGACGCTGACAGTCAGGGGCTCTCCGGGTTCAGGGAGTGTTTGGGAGGTCGCCTCTTTCAGCAGTGCCAAGGCCTCAGCGGTTTCGGCTAGTTCAGCAGCCAGTTGCCGATACGCCGGGTCCTCGGCTAACAGGCGTTGTGCCTGTCGCCGCTGCAGGGCGTCGGTGACCTCACCATCGAGGTAGGCCATAATCAATTCGGCCTCGGGCAACTGGCTCATATCCATCGTTTTCGGATCCCCTAAGCGTGCAGAAACAGCACGGTTTCCGCCCGCAGCCCCGGCAAAGCTGGTTGTCACTCCCTCAATGGTTCACGCGGGTCAGCTTTGTGTCTAGGACTTTTGATTATCAGGCGCCGTATCTGGGAACCTCAGTGCGGTCACCAACCAATGACTGGCTCTAGCACCGCACCCAAGGTGGTTTGGAGGGCGGCTTCCTCCAAACTCAACACTCACTCATGATCGTCTCGATTTTGAGTCCACAACAAATCCCTTCTCTTCGGTCTCCCGGTCCGTGAGTCGCTTCAATGGGTCTTTTCGGTCTCCTGCGTTGTTCGTCTCTCGCGTTGTCTGGCTCTTGCGTTGATCTTGATCCCGGAAGCTGTTGATCCCGGAAGCTGTTGATCCCGGAAGCTGTTGATCCTGGGGGCTTTTTGATTGCTCAAGCTTTGTGTCCAAAACCCTTTCCCGGCAAGACGGCTTGTCACAGAAGGGTCGCCGGGCACAGGCTATGCCAATGGGGGGTCCTGACTGGTCATTTAGGGATGTTGATCTTGGACAAATGGTTTGAGTTTTTCTTTGAGTTGAGCTCGAGCGCGAAAGAGCCGACTGCGGACGGTTCCCACAGGAATTTGTAGCAGCTGGGCGATTTCTTCGTACCGGTATCCTTCAAGATCCTTCAGCACCAGGATTTCTCGGTGCTCATGTGTTAGTGCGTCAAGACCAGCTCGGATTTGAGTGACTCGTTCCTGTTGTTCAAGGCGACTTTCGGGGCTGCACCCGGCGTCTGCTGGCTCAAATCCTGCAGTGTCGCGAGTCTGGTCCATCGAGATGGTGGGGCGTTTCTGGCGGCGGCGGCTGACGGCTGTGTTAAAGGCGATTCGATACAACCAAGTATAAAACGCCGAGTTGCCTTGAAACGATTTCAGTTTGACAAAAGCTTGAACAAACGCCTCCTGCGACACGTCGAGGGCTTCCTCGGGAGACCCAATCAGATGGACGAGGGAGTGGTACAGGCGACCCTGATACTTCTCCACCAACTGCCCGAATGCTGAGGTCTGCCCCGCCACACATCGCTCGATGAGTTGCAGGTCTTCGTCACTCACGGCTTAGCTCGTTGTTACCTTCGACGTGGCTCAGGTCGGCAGAGTTCCCTGGCCTGATTGAGTGGGTCGGCCATCGGCTGCTGGCTCCATCCGTTGTCTTTGACCGACTACACAGTTGTGGGGTCTTCACGTAAAGCATTTGTTACCAAACCATTACGACCCTTCCGCCCTGCACCCTGAACCCCGGACCTCCTGGATCTCCGGAGGAAAAAAGACGCGCAAGGGAACTTTGATTTTTTTCGGATTCCTTGAACCCGCCGCCTCTTGCCAGCACCCATTGCCCCTTTCCAGCACCCATTGCCCCTTTCCAGCAACCGCGACAACGTTCCGTTCGATGAACTCCTCCCCCATTGGGCCCAAATTCACTGCGGGGATCCGAGACCCCAACAAGCTCGAAGATCCGTCGTGCAAACGCTGCTTTGGTCTCGCCCGGCTCTCTCCAGGTTCATCAGCATCGTTTCACTTGTCGTGAACGACTCCCTCTGAAGGCCAACACCCACCAGGGCTCTCTGGCCAAGCCGCCCCCAATCTTTAACCATAAAAAACAACCAAAAGAGGGCATTGAATCCTAAGCAGCACGAAAAAACAGGATTCACAAACATCTCCAGTGAGCTCGGTTGTTGGTTCCGGCTGTTGGAGTCGCCTAAGAAACTGGCGTCATTATGGCCCCCAAGGGCGGCCGAACCAACTGCTCAATCAGCTCCCCTCACTTGGGCCCTGAAGCAACTCATCGGTGGCGACCCGAAGCTCTGCACTTGGTGCCAGGCCAGCCTGACAGCCAGGCCAATGGCCTAGTGGTCGGTTTCCTTCTGATTTGGCAGTTGGTTCTCGTGCAAGCGGGGGATTCACGTCCAACCGACTGCCAAAATCAACCGACTGCCAAAATCAACCGACTGCCAAAATCAACCGACTGCCAAAATCATAGGAAACAAGGTACTAGTTGCGAGGCTGCTTGATGCAGGGCCAGCATTGGGGCGGATGTCAATCCCAAAAAATCCCCTGCAGGGCCGGCAGCGATTTGTCGATCTACCCCTTTGCCGTTCGGCAGGCCGGTGGCTTGACCATGTGGACCTTCCCGCCGGTGGGTTGCTCATTGGCAAAATCGCCTCTAATCAGCCCACTCCCAAACTGAGAACTGCCCCTCTGGGGCGACCCACATTCTCAGCGTTTGGCAGGACGCCCTTGTTCAAGCAGATCTGGCACCATCGTCAGCGAACAAGCTGACCAAGGGCCTGACGTTCTTCGGACGATGCCAGCCGGAAAATCCGGCGGTGCTGGGGATCGTTTCGTCTTTTGGTTTTGTCCTGCGCTCATCTTTGGTGTCGGCCATCCTCGACCGTCTTGGCGGCAATCATCACTGGCCTTGGTAACCACAAGCCTGGTAACCACTGGCAAGGGACATCATTGGTCCAGGACATCATTGGTCCAGGACATCATTGGTGTCGGCCACCCTGAGAACCAACCGAGCTGCTTTCAGGGTCATGCCACGAATGGGATCCGTGGTTGGTTTACTGGCCAGTGATCGACAGTTGACCCGGCGATTGGATGGCAGGGACTCCGCAGATGATCGCGGGAGAACTCACTTCAGTGTCGTGTCGATCCGCCGGGGCCAGTTCCTGGCAGGGACCGAGGGAAACGGACAAATGCAACCGGCTGCTGCTGGGGAGAGCAGCCGGACGGGAAACGGGTGCTCAGAGAGGACTGCAGTTATGGAATTGGACCCCGAGGAGATGGATCGAGCGGAGGTGCTGGCTCACCTACGCGAGGTGCTTGTCAAACGAGCGGACGCTTTAGAGAAAGCCCTTGCGGGGGACTTAGGCGAGTTGCAGCGTTACAACCGCGACACCGCAGGGGATATGTTGGACCTGGCCCTGGATGCCGCCCAGTATGAGATCAACTCTGAGTTGGTCTCCGTCCAGAGTCGAGAGCTGGCCAGGACCCGTGAGGCCCTCAAGCAAATGGCTGCCGGGACTTACGGGCTGTGCTCGGACTGCAGTGACGAAATCGGTCTGGGCCGGCTGGTCGCACTTCCCTACACCACCACCTGCATTGGCTGTGCACGGGCTGCCGAAACTGAGCAGCACCTGCAGGCGCCGCACTATTCTCAATGGGACCGCTCTCGCGATGAAGAAAGTATCACCGCCGGCGAAACCGACGATTGACCGTCTCTGGCACTCAAGTGCCCGCCCAGAGCGTTTGCCGCTGCCGAGTTAGCCGGTGGGCCTGATAGTCTTTGGGTGCCTCTTCGGGCGAGTCAGGGCCTTGCAAACCTGGCTCGCCCGATCTTAGCTCACCGGATCCTGGCTCACCCGATTCAGACTCACCCGATTCAGACTCACCCGGCAGCGGGAAGGCAGATCCGGAGGGGCTTCTGAGCAACCCGAACCAGTAGGCAGTCATCGCGACCAGCAGGACAACGCTGATCAGTTGCGAAATACTCAAAGGAGTTCCGAGCTGCCCAAGTTCATCAACACGGATCTGCTCAATTAAGAACCGCGAGACAGGGTAGATCGTCAGCAACAGCCCAACCACCTCGCCATCGCGTCGCCTCAGTGGGTAATAAGACCAAAGGAACAAGGCCAACAAAAAGGCGTTTAAGGAACTGTAAAGCTGCGTGGGATGAACAGGCAGACTTTTCCCGGCAGGAAGGACCGTGAGGGAAACTGGTTGGAAACGCCCTGAGATGTGGAGCCCGACTTGACGTGCCTCTTCGGGGTATTTGGCGACCCGAAGCAATTCCAGCTTGAGACCAGTCGCCTGAGTGGCCAGCTTGGCAACAGTTTCCCAGCGAAGTTGCTCGCCCACAAGCTTGGGTTGCTGCACATCAATTTGGTCAATCCGCTCGCCGACTTTCAACCCAGCTCGATCAGCCGGGCTTCCCGGGATGATCTCGGCAATGGTCGGTCTCCCGGTGGTCTCCGAAAAGATCAGACCATGAGGGTTGAGCTGACCTTCCTCCACTTGCCGCTTCCAGACAGGGCTCTCGGCCGGAAAATACACCGACCAGGGAAGCTCACAGACACCTCCGTAGCAACACCCGTTGAGGAAACACCCAATGCGGCCAAAGGCGTATCCCAACACTAAAGAAGGAGCAATCAGGTCGGCCAAAGCCAACAGAGGAAGCCGGTGAACGCGGCAGAATAACAACATCGCCAGCACCGCCCCGATGAGCGAGCCATAAAGAACGATCCCGCCTCCGGCAATATTGGCAACCGCCGCCAGAGTTTCTGCAGCTGTTTCCCTTTGGAACTGGTCCCAATATTGCAGCACAAAGAAGAGACGTGCCCCGCCAAAACCTCCCACAAAGACCCAGATCGAAAGCGAGAGGATGATGTCCGGGTTGAGGTTCATCTTGCGGGCTTGGTGAACCGCCAGAGATAACCCTGAGGCGATCCCTAAAAGAACCATCAGCCCAAATCCACGGATGGCAATCCCCTCAGCCCCCGGACTGCTGACGCCCGAAGCGGATTCGCGGATCATCGTCACAGCAGCTTTCGGGGAGAGGACAATCGCTGCACCGACCAACAGCATCACCGGTAAATAGCCGGTCGCCTCGGCCAACCCACGGGTCCACGCCCGCCAGAGCCAAAAGATGACGCAGAGACCAACCCACAAGCCAAGCAAAAGCCCCCATCCAAGGAGCGGCAAGTCACCAATGTGAGTGGGAATGTAAAAGAGAGTTTGACGCACCGGGCACCTCGTACCTCCACGACGATCCATTAGGATTTACGTGGTGGCAGCTTACTGGGTTCTGCCAACTGCTGATACCCCACTGGCCCAGCGAGCACTCACGAGCGTGTGAGGGTGTCAGCCTCAGCCAAGCGTGCAGGAAGTGCAGTCGCGTTGGGCAACGGTCCTCGGCGAACTGCTGACGTCAGTCGGCTGATGGCTTTGCTGGTTAATGGCTTTGCTGGTTAATGGCTTTGCTGGTTAATGGCTTTGCTGGTTGATGGTTCCGGTGAACGCTTCCGCTGGACTCAGCCCTGCAAGACCAGCGGGCTGGCCAACCACATTGCTGCCGCTGGCACCTGCCGAGCCCAGCAAGCATTCACGACTCCAGAGTAACTTGGCCGAGGTCACCGCCGTGCCCAGAAGTTGGTGGGATTGTGGCGTCTGCCGACCTCAAGACCGGTCCGCCAAGGAGGTTATCCACGCCTGGCCTTGAGCAGCCCACCAGCGTAGACGGCTGCATCGCCCAGGTGCTCTTCGATTCGCAACAACTGATTGTATTTGGCCATGCGGTCTGAGCGGCTGGCTGAGCCTGTTTTGATTTGCCCAGTGGAAAGGGCCACGGCCAAATCGGCGATGGTGGCATCTTCGGTTTCGCCGCTGCGGTGGCTGGTCACGCTGGTGTAGTGGTTTCGTCGGGCGAGCTCGATGGCATCGATGGTCTCAGTGAGGCTGCCGATCTGATTGACCTTAATCAGAATGCTATTGGCAATTCCCTGGTCGATTCCCTGCTGGAGTCGTTTGGTATTTGTGACGAACAAGTCATCGCCGACGAGCTGGACGGTTGCGCCGAGCTTGTCTGTCAGTTTCTTCCAGGTGTCCCAATCGTCTTCGTCGCAGCCATCTTCAATTGAGCAAATAGGATATTGATCACACCAAGCAACCAGGTAATCCACGACCTGATCACCGGTCATCTCCTGACCATCGAGGTTGTAAAGCTTTTTCTCTCGATCATAAAATTCGCTGGCAGCGGCATCGAGAGCGATGTAGACCTGCTCACCAAGCTTGTAGCCAGCTTTCTCGACAGCCTGAGCGATCACTTCAAGGGCTTCGCTGTTGCTCTGCAGATTGGGGGCAAATCCGCCTTCGTCGCCGACGGCGGTGTTGTAGTTCTTCTCCCGCAGGACCTTTTTGAGGTTGTGAAAGATCTCGGTGCCACAGCGGAGAGCGTCGCAGAAGCGGTCAAAGCCCAGGGGCATGACCATGAACTCCTGAATGTCGACGTTGTTGTCGGCGTGGGCCCCACCGTTGAGGATATTCATCATCGGAGCAGGCAGCAGACGAGCGCAGGCACCCCCAAGATAGCGGTAAACCGGCAATCGGCTGTGAGCGGCTGCGGCCTTGGCAACAGCCAGGCTGACACCCAAGATGGCATTGGCCCCCAGGGTGCTCTTGTTCTCGGTGCCGTCGGCGGCCAACATGGCCTGATCGATCCCCACCTGATCGAGGGCATCTCGGCCGGCAAGCAACTGGGACAACTTGGTGTTGATATTGGCAACTGCCTGCTGGACACCTTTGCCCAAAAAGCGGTCCGCTTGCCCGTCCCGCATCTCCAGAGCCTCGTGTTGGCCGGTGCTTGCTCCGCTGGGGACCGCCGCACGTCCCAGAGAACCGTCTTGGAGAAGACAATCGACCTCCACGGTGGGATTGCCTCGGCTATCAAGTATTTCGCGGCCTTGCAGGCGCAGAATCTGGCTGGCGTCTGACATGAGTTCCCCATGCGTTGGGTCACTTGAGCGTCTTGGGTCGTCGGACGCTAGGGCGTCTTCGACCTCAAAGATGCTTTGGGCCTTAGGATGCTTTGGGCCTTCGATGCTTTGGCCCTAGTGCCTTGTTTCCTTGGATTTTGGCAGTCGGTTCGACGTGAATCTCCCAATCAAACGAAAACCAACTGCCAAATCCGAAGGAAACGGTCCACTAGGATGCTTAGGCTTTAGGATGCTTTGGGCCTTAGGATGCTTTGGGTTTTCGGGCAAGTGACCAACGCCCCCCGAAATCAAGAATTGGCAAGGCCCATAGAGTGCAGGCGATTATCACTTGACAGTTGGCAGTTTCAACCGGCGCGGACCGGAGAGCCCCAAGACAACCAAAAACTCAACAAGAGCATCGCGCGATGCTTCAAGAAACTCACCAGCGGCGTTGGTCTTTGGGGATCTTGTCACCCGGAAGCCCTCACGGAGAATTCCTTGACCGAGGGCCCGTTTTTCTCGGGAAGGATCGTTTTCGACTATGTTCAGCGGATTAGTAGAGCATCTTGGCCAAGTCTCACAGATCATCCCAGAACCACCTGGTTGTCGGCTAGTCATTGACGCTGGCCCTGTGGCTGAGGATAGCCCTCTGGGGGCCAGCATCGCCATCAATGGGTGTTGCCTCACTGTTGTGGAAACGCTCGCCGAGGGCTTGCTGACTTTTCAGGCTGGTCCGGAGACCCTTGCTCGCACAAATCTCGGGCAGTTGACCGCAGGCGACCGGGTGAATCTGGAACGATCTCTCAAGCTCGGCGACCGCCTCGGAGGCCACTTGGTCACCGGCCACATCGATGCGGTGGCAACAGTCCACAGCCGCCAGGAGCAAGGAGAGTGGCGCGATCTTTGGTTTCAGGTTCCCGAACCTCTCTCGGCCCAAATGGCTCCTAAGGGTTCGGTTGCTGTCGACGGCGTGAGTCTGACGTTGGTTGATGTCCAACCAGGCCGCTTTAGCGTCTCACTGATCCCCCACACTCTGGCTGTGACAACCCTGGGCGGCCGTCAGCCCGGAGATCGCGTCAACATCGAAACTGATTTGCTGGCCAAATACGTTCAAAGCCAGCTTCAGCCGTCCCAGCAGTCTCCTCAGGATTCCTCTTTCTTCAGCCCTGGCCTTTCAACAAACCCTGGTGATCGCTGATTGCCAATGCTTGAGCTCCCGAGCCCATGAATCTCCCTCTGACCCCGCGGCAGACTCGGTCGTTCTTGATGAAGCGGTTTGCCGAGGTCGGCATCCAACCGAAAACCAAATACGGACAAAACTTCTTAATCGATTTGAATTTGCTTCGAGTCTTACGCGACGCCGCCCAGATCGATCGCAACGATGTGGTGCTGGAAGTCGGCGGAGGAACCGGGGCGTTGACCGGGATGCTTGCCGAACAGGCAGCGCATGTCGTCTCGGTGGAAATCGATCCCCAGATGGAGCAACTGGCACGAGAGTCGCTTGTTCCCTTCCAAAACGTCACCCTGCTGAGGCAAGATGCCCTCCGCAACAAAAACACCATTCACCCAGCGGTGCTGGAGACAGTCGCTGCCCACCTGGCCGCAGAACCAGGCCGACGTGTTAAGCTGGCGGCCAACTTGCCCTACAACATCGCCACTCCGCTGATCAGCAGCTTGTTGCTGAGCGAACCGCTGGTCCACAGCATCACCGTCACCATCCAAAAGGAACTGGCCGACCGGATCATCGCCTCCCCAGGGTCCAAGGACTACGGCGCCCTGAGCATCTGGACGCAAAGTCAGTGCGAAACCGAAATCGTCCGGGTGATGCCCCCCACAGTGTTCTGGCCACGCCCCAAAGTGGATTCTGCAATCATCAAGCTGACCTTGGTCCCAGAGTTGCGAGAGAGAATCGCGGACTTGTCCTTCTTTCAGAAGTTCACTCGAGCCATGTTCTTTCACCGACGCAAATTCTTGCGGAGTGAACTGGTCAGCGCCTTGAAGTCCCAACTGACCAAATCCGATGTCGACCATCTGATGGACTTGCTCGGCTATCCAGGCGACATCCGCAGTGAGCAACTGTCAGTCCAACAAATGATCGAATTGGCCGACGTGTTTCGCCAAGCCACCGACCAGGGAGAACCTTCCTTACCTGAGCCAGAAGAACCTGAGCCACAGCAGCCTGAGCCACAGCAGCCTGAGCCAGACGCTCCACCGTCTGCCGGAGGAGTTGAAAGGACCTGAATACCGCTGGATCAGGTAGACGATTGCGGGCAGTAGTCGGGCCGGCAATCGGGCTGGTATAGTGGTCGCCTCAGTGGCAGCCGTTCTGGCTGGTGCCCCGCCAAACGGGCTCAGCAGAACAAAAGAGAGCCGGCTGACCACTCAAGGCAACAGCTCAAGCAAGCCCCAAAGCCAGCCAAGCATCCGGCTGAACAATCGACCGGACAAGTTGCAACCGGCTCATTTCAAGCAGTGATTGTTGGAGAGTTTCCGCGGAGATCGGCCATCATGAGCAGTGGGGAGGATCGTCCATGAGATACCTCGAAATGTCTGGGGCCACCCTCTTTAGTCTGCTGCTGCCTGATGAATATCCGGTGGACGACCTCCGCAAAGCTGGCGTCACCGAACAAAGTCGGGTGCGTGTCAACTGGGAGGGCGATTTTGAGGTCCTGCTCGATGGCGAGTGGGAAGTCATGGGCGGCTTGCTCGGAGACTTCTTGCACCGCATCGAAGACCGGACCGGAATCAAGTGGACCGACGGGAGCTAAGCCCAAACAAGTCCTCGCAAAGAACGCTCGCCTCCGAAGACCCATCTTTTGAACATGTGTCCCGCAACCGTCTGCTGGCCAAGAATCGGAGTTCAAGCCAGACTCGGATTTCGACGCTGGTTCATTGCTGCTTTGCCACAACGCGACCCTTTCCGACACAATGCCACGACTGATCGCTCAACCAACACAAATCCAAGCCGCCGGCAACAAGCCAAAGATCATCCAAGAGTACTTCGGGCGTGTCACCACCCAGACAGCCGAGGTGAGCATCGCACGTATGCAGAGTCCTGGTGGTTGGGTTGAGCCAGGACAAAAGCCAGAATTTGATGAATACACCGTTGTGTTGAAGGGAACACTCCGAGTCACCTCCCGAACGCCCGACGGCCAGGAGCAGATCCTGGATGTCCAAGCTGGCCAAGGGGTCATTGTCCCCAGCGGTGAGTGGATCCGTTACAGCACTCCAACGGACCAAGGCGCCGAATACATCGCCGTTTGTCTGCCTGCCTTCTCCCCAGACACAGTCCATCGCGACTCTGAATGAGTGTCCAAAAGGACTGTTTTGCATTCCTGAATTCCGCCGATCGGGCAACCAGAGCCGACCCACCACAGCAAAGCGAAGAGTACCAGCGTTGGCAGGCTCCAATGCCATCAACTCTTGGTCAGCTGGGACCGGAGAAGCAGAGCTGACTGGCCACTGTCGTTTCGGCGTTGGACACTAGGGGTCGGTTTCCTTCTGATTTGGCAGTTGGTTCTCGTGGAATCGGGGGATTCACGTCCAACCGACTGCTAAAATCAACCGACTGCCAAAATCAACCGACTGCCAAAATCAAAGGAAACAAGGCACTTGGGTGGTTGGAATCTACCGTGGCAGCGGAATCCGGGAAGGGATTACTCCCGAAAGATCTTCCAAGATAAGGTGAACCGGTCTTGCGGCGAACCAGACCTTTCAGACCAACGACGGCGGGCCCAGAAAGCGTCGTTTCAGCGAAGACTACCAGTGGTCCGACACAGGCTGATTTTCGGGTTCAGCAACGGACCGGTCTCCGAGAACCCGAGTTCAACACAGCTGCGGTCACCTGCAAATTGTGATGTGTCGAAGCACGAGTTGGACTGTCCCAGATGTGGCCATTGCCCACCAAATGTTGTTGCATGGATCTGTTGAGGGCCTAATAGATGGGGCCTCTGCCACAATCTGCAACAGTCGAGTTAGCGGTGATCCGAGGATCCTGACCGACCACCCCCACGACGGCCTCGCCCACGACCACCTCCTGAACCAGAGCTCCGGCCGCCTCCGCGATCCTGGGAACTTCTGTGCTCCGAGGAGCCCCCTCGCGATTTGCCCTCGTAGGAGCGTGATTCGCGGGGCTTCGGCTCTTCAGAACGGGCAGCGAGGTTGGCCTCCACAATAATCTTGACAGCATCAAGCCAAGAGGGCACGTTCTTCGCCCGGCGGGCCGGCTTGTCGGCCTCTTCGGTCTCTCGGCGTTTGGCCTTTTGCTCTCGGCCAGACTCACTCCGGCCAGATTCACTCCGGCCAGATTCACTCCGGCGGGCACGAGTCCTGGCGGAACGTCGAGATGGGGCGTCTTCGTCGAACTCGTCCTCCTCAGTGGATCGTTGACCTCGGCGGGATCGACGCCGCGAGACCGACTCGTCTTCTCCCTGATCGTCGTCTTCCTCGGCCTCGTCCTCATCGAGGAACAAGTCCTCGTCCTCAAATGTCTCCTCTCGGTCAGCTGTTCGTCGCCCTCGGCGGCGGCGGCTTCGACCCTGGAACTCGATGTCGTCCTCCTCGACAAAACCCTCCTCCAGATCTTCGTCGACTTCCTCAAACTCAAAGTCCGTTCGGCCTCTGGCTCTCTCGCGACCTCGGGCAGACCGACGGCCTCGGCTACCACGCCCGAGGTTCTCGGATTCGGACTCCAGATCCTCCTCGGAGCCATCCTCATCAAGGTCTGATCGGCTTCTCCGTGAGCGGCGACTGCGTTCCGGCGTCGGCGGATAGAGCGTCGATGGCTCCTCCTCTCGAGGACGGCCGCGTCGCCCCCGACGGCTCTCAGGGCGAGTTTCGGATTCGAGATCAGACTGGTTGTTGTCCTCATCGGACCCATCGAAACGATCGTCGCGTCGAGAGGACTCCGCTCGGCGGTCTGTCCATTCGTCGGGGGACTCGGCTTCGCCAGTGTCTCGTCGACCACGTCGTCGGCGTCGTCGGCCGCGTCCTTCGGAGTCATCCTCTTCTTCACGGCCAACTCGACCAGGTCGACCGGATTCTCCCTCATCTCGGGATCGTCGAGAGCGAGCTTCTGTGGGCGGTTGGTCTGTCCTTTCGGGGGGAGTCTGACTCTCCGGTTCACCTCGACGACCGCGTCGGCCCCGGCGACCCCGACGATCCTGCCTCTCTTGGTCGTCGGCAAACCCCGGCTCAGCCTCTTCCAAGTCTTCGGGAGCCTGTGTGGTCCGATCAGCTTTCGGGGGGCGATCCTCACTCCGCCGGGAGCGTCGCGAACGTTCCGCCCCTGCACGTTCGGGCCGGTCACGTTCGGGCCGGTCACGTTCGGGCCGGGGTTCTCGTGCAGCCGACCGTTGGGTGATGTCCTCTTCAAAGGCAGACGGAGACCCTGAGGGTTCAGCCGAGTCCAGGTCGGGCTCGACCGGCGGTGACCAACTGGGCTCAGGGGCTGGCTGGCTGGGTCGTCGGCGAGCCGACTTGGAGGGCATCTTGGTGGTTTCGGAGGTCTGCTGCTCTTCTGGGAGGCCTTCGTCCGGCTCAGTGACTTCCGAAACTTCCTCCAGACCGAGACTGGCTGCCAAAGTCGACCAATCGGTTGGCTCAGAGGTCGGTTCTGCAGCAGGTGTCTTCTTCTGCTCGGAGCGACGGCGTGACCGCGCTGATGGTGATTCCGCGGTGTCGGTCTGCTGAAGAGCCTCAGTTGGCTCAGTCGGCTCAATACCAAGGGACTTGATCAAGTCGTCCCAGTCATTCGAAGATGATGAATCAGTGCTCATGCTTGTTGTCGTGGTCCCCGAAGATCCCAAGACCATTCCACTTGGCCTTGGATCGGACCTCTCAGTGGTTTTGACCCGGAGTTGGGTGAACAAACTTAGCAAGACGATTTCAGCAGTCTGTGGCAACAATTAAGGATTCGTCCAAACTGCTTCAATCGCAAGCCAGTTGATGCAAGTTGCAAGCGATTGCAGATCGCTCGTGTGTACGCGGACTTCGCGCACTGCGGATTGTGGAATTCCAGACGCTTTTTCGTTGAAAAGAAGTGAGCTGGGAGAGCATTCCCTGTTTTTTTTGCGGGCGCCACAACCTGATGACACTCTGGGTTTTTGTGAGAGCATCAAAACCCGGTAACATCAAAACCCGGTAACATCAAAACTCAGTAACATCAAAACTCAGGGCAGATCCCCGGTGTTTTGAGAGGTATGAGCGCTGGGTGCCCAGTATGCTGCCAACTCTTTACGCATCTCAGTTGATTCAAGTGTTGGTTGACGGGTGGTTCTGTCGCCACATGCCAACATGACATCATCTGGGGGGGAGCCCTTTTCAGAAAATGACTGTGAGCCCACCAGAAAGTTTAACTTGTGCCCCAACCCGTGTGAAGTTCTATCCTTGCGGAAACTGAGCCGCTTTGGCCATTTGCCCCCAGAGGAGCTTGGAACGCCTCGCCACTGAACGCCCAACAGGCAGCCCTCGTGCCACGGCACTAGAGTTGCTGACCGAATGACCCAGACTCAGGGCAGCCAAACTGCCGACTCGATCAAGCCTTTGCTTGCACCAGCTCTCGTTCAAGCGTTCTAGTCAAAGACAAGTTTTTGAACAGGCGAACCCTGGAAAAGGCTTTATGAATCTGATCGGTGGATCGAGTTGGTAGGCCTGGCTGGTGAGTCTGGTTGCTGGGTCTGATCAATGGAGGTTTTGGGTTGTCCGTTTGGATGCATTCATCATTGGGCAAATGGGGCAGTGGCGAGATGGTGATGTGGTTGACGCTGTTGAAAACAGTGGGCGAAGAAGCCGTGGGATTCAGAAGAAAACTGCCGCAGAGCGGAGTTTCTCGTTGTACTGCCTTTCCGGGTGGCCTAGGATGTTGGGGCTCACGGAGCACGGCCGAAGGTGGAAGGAGATACCATTGAAACCTCAACTGACCTACTTCGTCCAAGAGTGTCCGACATGCGGACGGCTACTCCAAGTACGTGTTGAGTATCTCGGACTGCGAGTAGCTTGTCAGCATTGTCGCGGACGATTCGTGGCCCGCGACCCAGCTCTGGGGTTGCTGGAAACCTCCTGGGACGATCCCCAGGCCGGCATTCTCAGCCGCGTTGACCAGCTCCTGCAACGAACACAATCCGCGGGAGCCAACTTCCCACACGGCTCGGATGTTGAGTTGACCGACAGCACCTCAGACTTCTCCACGCTTAGTCTCCCCCCAGAGGGTGAACTCCCTGAAGAAACTCAAGCAGCTGCGGGCCCAGGCAAGGCAGAGCCACCAACTGCAGCCCCTCCCGTGAGCTGACTGACCATGAGTTGACTGACCATGAGTTGACTGACCGTGAGCTGACTGACCGTGAGCTGACTGACCATTCGACCGATCCCTCACTGACTTGGATCGTGCATGGCTTGTTTTTGAATTGCCCACCTCTAACTGGTTCAACCCCTTGCTTGTTAGACTGTCCTGGAAGGTTCAACTAGGCGGCCAAGAGTCTGCCTCTTATAATTTGGGTGAGGCACATTCTTAAAACAGGCAGCTGGTAGATGCTGAGAACCATCGATTTGCATTCTACTCTGTGATTGAAACGTTCCAGATCAAGCTCGCCTGAATCTGGAAGTTCAGTCGGCGCATTTCGGGATCTCGGTATTGGTTGCCAGGAGTGGTTGGTTGATGAAAGAACGGCCCCCTCTGCGGGTCGGTGCGGTGAGCTACCTCAACACCAAACCGCTGATTTACGGGCTCTCCGATCGCTTACCTTCTGCATGGTTAACCCTTGACTACCCCAGCAGATTGGCAGATCGGTTAGCCGCCGGCACCCTCGATATTGCCCTGATCCCTGTTGTCGAATTCTTCCGACAACACTCTCTTGGGATCCTCTCAGACGCTTGTATTGCCTGCCGTGGGCCTGTTTGGAGCGTGAAGGTCTTTTTTCGGGTTCCCCCAGCGGAAGTCCAGACGCTTGCCCTCGACGAAGGCTCACGAACAAGCGCTGTGCTGGCTCAGCTTCTCTTGCACGCTCGTTGTGGCAGGCAACCCAAATTGCTGCCACTTCCTGTGGGGCAAACGGTCCGCGACACGCAAGCCGATGCCGTCTTGCTCATTGGGGACCGAGCCATGAACGCTCAGCCTGGACCCTTTGCCGACGTCTGGGACCTGGGTGATCAGTGGTGCCGATGGTCGGAACGGCCGTTTGTCTTTGCCCTCTGGGCAGCTCGGCCAGAAATCGCTGACCGGGCCGATGCTCAATCGGTCAGTCAGGCCCTCTCGGCCTGCCGAGATGAAGGCGTTGCCCAAATCGAACGGATCGCTGCGGCCGAGGCCTCAGCCTTGGGACTGACTCAGCCTGAGTGTATTCGCTACTTAAGACATAACTTGCACTTCCAGTTTGGAAACCATGAGCAAGCTGGTCTGGAGCTGTTCCGCCGTTCTGCCGCCGCTCTCGGACTCGTGCCTCCTGCTGCCAAAACGCACTTGCCGGCCTCTGCAACGGACACAACAGTGCCAAGAACTGCACCTGAGCCAGAGATCCTTTCTCAAGAGGACTCTGCCTCAACGATGGCTGTGGCCACAAGCCCCGCAAATGCCCATCAAGCACATCAGAAGGACCTCAACAAGCCAGACAACTGGAACGAGCCAGACAACTGGGGGGAACCAAGCCGTGGATAAGCCGATTGCTGAGTTACTTGACCAAGCCGCTCAAGGTGGCCGCCTTAGCCCAGACGAAGGGCTCCGGCTGTTCAATTGCCACGACCTTGCTCAGCTCGGACAAGCCGCCGATGCGGTCACCCGTCGGCTCCACCCAGAGCCTTACCGCACCTACAATATCGATCGCAACATCAACTACACGAATATCTGCACAGCTGTTTGCGACTTCTGCGCGTTCTACCGCAAACCACGCGACCCAGAGGGCTACGTCCTACCGCGAGCAGAATTGCTCCAAAAGATCCAAGAGACTGTCGACCTCGGCGGCGATCAGATCTTGATGCAAGGAGGGCTGCACCCACACTTCAAACTCGAGTGGTACGAAGAGCTGCTGCAGGACATTAAGCAGCATTTTCCTCAGGTGAATGTCCATGGATTTAGCCCCCCGGAGATTTACCACTTCACCAAGGTCAACAAGTTACCGTTGGAAACGGTTCTCCGGAGGCTCAAAGCAGCCGGCCTAGGCAGCCTGCCTGGTGGGGGGGCCGAGATCCTTGTCGATCGGGTCCGCTCAGCGATCACTCGAGGCAAGGTGATGACCGATGACTGGCTGGAGGTCAATCGGGTCTGGCACTCTCTCGGTGGACGGAGCACCGCCACCATGATGTTCGGGCACGTCGAGACACTGGCCGAGCGAATCGAGCACCTGGAGAGGCTTCGCCAACTCCAGGATGAGACGGGCGGTTTCACCGCGTTTATCTGCTGGACATTCCAGCCTGAGAACACGGATATGGCTGACGTGCCTCCGGCTGGTTCCTTTGAGTACCTCAAAACGCAAGCCATCGCTCGTCTGTATCTGGATAACTTCCCCAACATCCAGAGCAGTTGGGTCACCCAAGGTCGGAAGATCGGCGGCCTGGCTCTCTTATTCGGAGCCAACGACATGGGCAGCTTGATGATTGAGGAAAACGTTGTGGCCGAGGCTGGAACAGTCTATCACCTCAGCCTGCAAGAGATCCGCGACTGCATTACAGAAATCGGCTACATGCCTCGTCAGAGGAATGTCTTCTACGAGTATCTCGACCCTGACCCGTTGGCCGAACCAACTGCTGCCCTGTCAACCGCGAGCCTGCCGAGTTGCCCGTGAGGCGAGGACCCTCAAGAAAGCTATTGATTGCCTGAAGAGTATCCGACCATGCCAGCAACGGCTTCGGTTGGTCGTCCTGAGTCCAACACGGCCCTGAATCTCAGGAGCCCGACTGTCCCAGATGATTACAGAGGCACAATCTGGAGGCCCCTGAGATGAGAACACTATCTGGGACGGTCTACGAAGCCTCAGCTAAGGCTTCAACCACAAAGCGACCAACGGAAGCCCGGATTGCCGAGCGAGACAACCCGATTTGTCGAAGACTTTTCAGGGAATCAGTAACCCTCAGATCAGTCTTCAACCACAGGGCGACCAACGGAAGCCCGGATTGCCGAGCAAAACAACCCGATTTGTCGAAGACTTTTCAGGGAATCAGTAAGTCGTCGGATGGAAAGGCGGTTTGCGACTTCAACAATCAAGAAATCTGAGGCGGACGAACTCTTCTTGACAGCCCATCCGCGAATCAGCCCATCCGCGAATCAGCCGGCCCAGGCAAAACCGCCAAGGCAACGGGCCCGAGGCATTGACAATGGGTTGGTCAGTCTAGCGAAAGCCATAATTCCGATTGCCTGGATCGAAGTCCTGATCTGTCAGCCCGACATTGAATTGAATCTGAGTGTAGGAATAATCTCCGATGAGCACCGGAGGGTCACCAGGCTTGCCGGGCCAATCATACACCTGATTTCGAACGGGAATCTTCCATTCTTTGTCGATGTACGCTCTTGAAATATAGTAATCAAAGTTTCGCCGACGTTGCGGGTGCATCACCTGCACACAAGTGCAAGGCCGGCCATCGACTTCGCTGGGAAAGTATGAGACCTCACATTCCCCAAAATTCATATCCTTTTGGGCAACTTGGATCATCTTCTCGACCAAATTCAGCAGTCCGGCAGAAGTAATCGGATAGCGGTTGCCTTCCATGGCCCGCTGGCCATGTGGATCCAGCCGGAGGGTGCCGGTAAAGAGCTGCTGAATCGCTGGAGGGTGAGCAAGCAGCTTGTTGTCGTTATCACCCTGAACGTAAATCGCTTCGGTCCCCTTTTGAGACCTGGGCGAGAGAAACCGGAGGTAAACGCTGAAAGGCTGATGCCGGAT
Organism: uncultured Pirellulales bacterium; assembly: GCA_964648025.1. Lineage (GTDB taxonomy): Bacteria > Planctomycetota > Planctomycetia > Pirellulales > Pb10988 > CAZYKP01. The sequence goes on from CAZYKP010000011.1 coordinate 64,439, forward strand.
TTTCATGACCAGGCGTTCCTCCGGCAGTAACCGGCCACCGATCCGTTCACGTTTGATAAACACACATTGGTAATCCCGAACTTTGGTCAGCACCTCCCGGGCCTGCAAGTTCATACGCTGCGGCTGAGCCAAAGGGTGTTCCCGCTTCACACCATCCGTTCCATTGGCGGCAGATGATCTGACCGGTTGTCTTGGGGGATCTTCTCCCTGAGCAGGCCGTTCTGGAACGCCTGGCCGGACTTCGACAGGTCGCGATGGTCCTCGGGATTGTGACGCCCTGGCATCAGCAATGGGATCCGCCTGCCTTGGCACAATCGTCGAACGAGGTTGAGGAGTCTGGAGGCCGGTGCGATAGACAAGCGTCTGCCCCCGACTTTCTGACCTTCCTTGGACTGCGGAGATCCGCTGCTGCCAATAAGGTGGCCTCTGAGTGTCGAAGCGAGGAGTGCTGGAGCCGTTAGCCGTCCTGCCTGGTGTTCGCCCTTGGGCATGGATGATCTCAGACGGCATCCACAGGGCGAGGATGGCAGCAAGAACGTTTCGGCCCAACATCCTCAGAAAGACATCCCCCAGGCGAACATGTCGACCCAACGAGCCTCGCACAAGAAACAACCCGACTAACTGGCCAGCCTGTACGTTCTGGCCAGCTTGTACGTTCTGGCCAGCTTGTACGCTCTGGCCAGCTTGTACGTTCCGGCTAGCTTGTACGTTCTGGAGGCTGCTTCGGTCCTTGTGGGGCCAACAGGTGATCTTCAACGTATTGAGTTCAGCCATAAACGGCAGACCTTCCGAGGTGGGAGCCTCTGATGGACCGACAAGGGCCATTGGCCAACGGACCCCAGGCAGATCAAGCTTGGCTATCCCATGTGGGAGTCTGCGGGGAATCAGTGTTTCTCGCTGACGGCACGACCTGTGGCCTAGAATAGAACTAACCGAAGCAGCTTGAACCGGCAGGGTCCCCAACCCGGGGCGTACCCTTTAACCGCCGCTGTGCTTGAAGTCAACGCCGGAGTCCTGGCTGAATACCCCTCTGTTGGGAGGAGCGTTATGAGTCAAACAACTCACCAACTCACCCCTCAGCCACAACCAACCACTGATCAAGCCTTGGGCAACAGTGCCCCGAAAAACGAGGACTCCAAAGGTCTTCAACAGGTCACCGGCCAGCAAGAGTCGGCTGACGGTGAAGCTGGCCAGCCCCCAGCAACACAAGCCGAGCCCGACTGGTCAACGGTTCCCCCTCGTCAACCCGGTCAACCGCCCCTGGTTGTCTTCGACGGGGTCTGCAACCTGTGCAACCAGTCCGTCGATTGGCTCGTCTGGCTCGACCGAAAACGGCGACTGCGATACACCTCGTTGCAAGGCAAGACAGCCGGTGAGATACTTGCCAAATCCGGACCTCTGCCAGAGAACACCCAGAATTGGTCAATGCTCTTATGGGACCAACAAGGGATACACACTCGTTCTGATGCGGCTCTTCGCACTTTGGCTCATCTCGGAGGACTCTACACAGCGGCGCATCTGCTGCGGTGGCTGATCCCCCGGTTCTTGCGAGATGCTGTCTACAGAGCAATCGCTCGTCGTCGGTATCGATGGTTTGGGCAAAAGGACAGCTGCCGAGTGCCAACTCCTGAAGAACGGGCGCTCTTTCTCCCCTAACGTTTCGACTTGTGAGGGTTGGCTGTGATTTGGGGGGCAAAACGCCATGATCCCGGTGATGGTCAGCCCACACCGGGTCGTCGGCCCGACCTGGAGAGCGGAGAAATCAAGAAACCGGCTGGCAGCGGAGGGTGTTCTCCGGTGGCCGAGCCGGTTTCGTGTTCGATCTCTTGGTGTGAGTTGCCGAGGGTCCAGAGAGCTTTGCTGCCACAGCGGAGCTGACCGACGGTGAGGCAGGGCAACTGGGCAATTGTGGGGTTGGTCAGAGCGCTTAAGGCTCCAACTCTTCGGCCCGTTGTCGCCGGGCGACTTCTTCGGCGTCCTCTCTGCTTCCACCGGATGTCTCAACACGGACATAACGGGCGTTGAGAATGTAATCAGCTTTTCTCATCGTCATGTTGATACCAGGAACATTCTCCAACACAACAGGCCGCGAGACACCGGGCACGGTTAAGATGAGCGTGCCGGATCCGGCGAGGACCCATTCGAAGAGATCGGAAAGTTCCTTGTTTAGTTTCAGCCCGGCGGTCGTGTGCCGCTCGACATCCCCGAGGATGCCATGGTGGTGGACGAGCTCGTTGGCGGTGAGTTCCCAGTAATCGAAGCGAGTCACGACGAACATACCGATGTAGAGCACCACAACCGCTGCAAACATAGCAAAATAGAATTCCTTAGTCGCTTGGATATCTAAACTTTGAATCCAGCCTGCTAGTGGAGGGATGATTTCAAAGTATTGGTTAATGAGAATCATTGAAACGACTGCCGCAATGATGGCAAAGGCGACAGTCAGGCTGGTCACTCGCGGGAAGTCGAAGGTGATCACGATCATGTTCAGGGCGAAGCAGAGCACAAAGGCACGGCCAAGCCACTGCGACCAGTCTGGGAGGAACATCTCCAGCAAGCCGATGATCAGGCAAAGCACACCGCTTGGCCACAGAAAAATCATCTTGGGCCAGCTGCGGATGACCAACTTTTTGGGGATTGTCTTCTCTTTCTCAGCGTTTGCCATAGCTGATCGCCCTTTGGTGATGTGAGTCTTCTTTCAAACCAGCGATGAGATGGGGTTGTCAATAAAGCGGAAAACTGGTTCGCTGGCAAACCCCCGACCAAGCAAACTGAAGTTAATCGGCCAAACGATTGGACAGCGTCTGTGGTTCAATTTGGCCAGCTCCCCACCGCCGAGGATCGCTTGAGTAGACGTCCCGAAAGCCTCCGGACAGAGAATCTCGAGCGAGCGATGACCAGGCCAGCGAATAACCAGGCCAGCGAATAACCAGGCCAGCGAATGACCAGGCCAGCGAATAACCGGGCCAGCGGTTTCCCATCAGTTGCAGGGCTCAGCCGAAGTCGCTTGTGTTGGCCAAAAACTCAACTCACTTTGCCGATATGCCATGTGGTTGTTGTGGGCAGATAGAGAGAAAGCCCAGTTCCAAAACAGGAACCGGGCTTTGGGAGTTTTGTCAATCAGAGCAACCGCGATCAAAGCAACCGCGATCAAAGCAACCGGGATCAGAGCAACCGCGATCAAAGAAATTGCTGACTGCGGAGGTTCAACAACACACGGCCTGGCACAGGAGGTTGGCAAAGTCGTTTTGGCTTAACTGTTGGCTTGGGCCAAGGCGCCCAAAATCCGGATCACACCGGGTCCGAGAACGACCACGAAGATTCCGGGGAAGATGAACAGCAGGGTGGGGATGAGGATCTTGGTGCCTGCCTTGTGAGCTTCCTCTTCGGCCCGTTGGGCACGCTTTTGCCGCATGCTATCGGCGTGGATCCGTAAGGCGTGAGCCAAGCTCGCCCCGTATCGTTCAGCCTGGATGACCACACCGGAGAGGCTCCGCAGCTCCTCCATATCTAGTCGGTTGGCAAACTCTTTGAGAGCCTCCCCAGTTCTCTTGCCCAACTGGATCTCTCGTTGGCAGATCCGCAGTTCGTTGGCCAGCAGGGGGTGGGCAATCCCGAGCTCGTCGGCCACACGCTGCAAGGAGGCCGGCAAGCTCAAGCCACCTTCCATACAGATAATGATCACGTCCATGGCATCTGGCAGACCACGGCGGACTGCCAACTGCCGTTTGTTCTTCTGGCTATCAATGTAGAAGCTGGGGAATACAAAGCCAAAGATACTCCCGACCAATCCTCCCATCACCGCGTAGGTCGAAAAGCCTTGGAAGAACATCATCACGCCGAAGCCGAGGATCCCAAAGGAGGCAACGCAGATCAACTTCAGCCCCAAAAAGAGCGGAATTGCTGAGGGGTTATACCAGCCAGCTTGGATTAAACGGGCATGGAGCTTACTGCGTTCCTTCTCGCTCCCTGGTGCCAGCAATCCACCAAGTTCCCGGAGTTTCTCCCGGGCTAGGTTTTGGTGTTGCTTCTTCTCCTCAGCCCGCCGCTCGGCATCTCGGCCCTTGCCTCCCTTGAGATCCCTCAGGCGGGAGTCGACGGTCTCGGACCCGCCGGTGAGTAACAGCCCGAAAATGGCCACCACCGACACGGTCATGACAAAGGCCATCACCATCATCAACATGTTTGAGTCCATAGGATCGGTCTCCCGTCAAGCTCAAAGTGGAATTCGAGAATGTCTTCTTGAAGAAGTGTGCTCTTTGGAGAATATCTTGTGCCATGAGTAAGTCCTTTCAGAGAACCTACTCACCAATGAAAGGCTCATCAGCAACCGAGGTCGAGGAATGCTTTCTGTGTGAGTTTGCCTGCTGTCGGCTCCCGAGGGTCGCCCTCGATCGGAAATGCTCCTCAGCCTCATTAGTAGTCAAAGTTGATGATCTTGCGAATCCATACCCAACCAAGCAACTCAAGAACCAGTACAGAAAGAATGAGCACCGGCTTTTCCCAGAACACCGACACATAATCGGGGTTCAAAAACGAAATCAGCACCAGCATCCCTGGAGGTAGGCTCATCAGCACGATCGCCTGCATTCGCCCTTCGGCGGTCAGGGTACTGATCTGGCCGGCGATGCGGAAGCGTTCTCGCACAACGTGAGCCAAGTTGTCGAGCATTTCAGCCAAGTTACCACCGGTCTCGCGAGTGATGAGCAAGCCAAGCACGAAGATCTTCAACTCAATCAATCCGCTGCGACGGGCGAGATCCTGCAAGGCATCCTCCGGTGGAATCCCCAGATTCATCATTTCCGAGCAGAGAGCAAACTCCAGGCTGATCGGTGGGGGAAATTCGTCACTGACAGCCTGCATCGCTTGGGGCATCGTCTGGCCGGCTCGGATGATCCGAGCCATCAGGTCAAAGGTGTCAGGCAACTGACTCCGCAAACGGTTCAGCCGGCCGCTTTGTTTGATCTTGATCACGCAGGTTGGCAGCGATCCCATGACAAGCGCTAAGATCCCTGCCCCAATCCCCCCAAACAGGAAGTAGCCCAACGCTGCCCCCAAGACCGCAGCAACGCCGCTGAGGGCAAACGCTTTCTGCCAGGTGAAATCCTCCAGACCAGACTGATCGATCATCGTCTGGTAACCGTCGATGAAGCTCTCCTGATCATCGGTGAACTCTTTGACACTTTTGCCCAAGTCCCGGAACAAGCTCGTCTTCTTGACCCGCTCCCGTGTCTGGTTGCGGAAGTGCTCCGCCATCCTCTCATCCAACTTGGTCTTGTCTCTAAGAAACAAGTCCATGATGGTCATGTAGACGGCCACCGCCCCGAACAAACAGAACAGAAGAATGGCCAAAAGCATGTACGGGTTCACGGTGCGACCTCCGCTGAAGTGGTTTTAGGCAATGATGATGTGGAATCGTCTGGAATGTCGATCTCTGCCCAGAGCAACTCTTGAATTCTTGATCACAGTCCGTTGGTCGACCAGAACACGGCAACGCCTGCTGAGCATTGTGGGTCTGGTGCTTTTGGCCATCGCTGAAAAACCCAAGAGATGCCAGCTGACAAGATCTCAGTTTCCGATGAGGTCAGGTGCGAATTCTTCTTGGCCTCCGCAAACGAAGGCGCCTAGTTTTTCTTACCCAGAATTCTTCGCTCAAACATTTCTGGAGGAAGTTTGAATCCGGCTGCGGCCAGCTCCTCGACACACTGCGGGCGGTTGCCTGTGGCGATGAAGTAACCCTGAGCCCGGCCGCTTTCGTCCAAGCCGGTGGGATTGAATCGGAAGACATCTTGCATCTGGATCACCTCACCTTCCATTCCGGTGATCTCAGAGATCTGCAGAATCCGCCGGACACCACCGGAGAGCCGGGCGGCCTGAACGACCAGGTCGATGGCCGAGACGATCTGCTGGCGGATAATCCAGATGGGCACTTGCAAGCCCGACAAGCCCACAAGCATCTCCAAACGGCTCAAGGCGTCGCGTGCGCTGTTGGCGTGGATCGTTGTCATACATCCGTCGTGGCCGGTGTTCATCGCCTGCAGCATGTCCAGGGCCTCACCGCCACGACACTCACCAACGACCACTCGGTCTGGCCTCATCCGTAAGGCGTTTTTGACCAAGTCACGTGCGGTGACCTCACCCTTGCCTTCGATGTTGGGAGCCCTTGTTTCCATCCGGACCACGTGTGGCTGCTGGAGCCGAAGCTCCGCGGCATCCTCGATGGTGGCAACTCGGTGGTCTTCTTGAATGTATCCGGAAAGCAAGTTCAAAAAGGTCGTCTTACCAGAACCAGTTCCCCCAGAGACCAACACATTCAGCCGGGCTTTGACGCAGGCACTGAGAAACTCAACCATCTCGGGCATGATCGACCCAAAGGCGATGAGGTCGTCAGCCGTCAGAGGCTTGCTTCCGAATCGCCGGATAGAAACAAGGGAGCCATCTAAGGCCAAAGGGGGAATGATCGCGTTGACACGGCTGCCGTCAGGCAAACGTGCATCGACCATCGGGTTGGTCTCGTCCACCCGTCGGCCGACACGAGCACAAATCCGCTGGATGATCTGCAGCAAGTGGGACTCATCCCGAAACTTGACATCGCTGCGTTCTAGCTTTCCGCGACGTTCGACATAGATCGTCTTTGGTCCGTTGACAAGGATGTCAGAAATGGTGGGATCGCGAAGCAAAATCTCTAAAGGACCAAATCCAAAGGTCTCATCGAGAACTTCTTCGATCAACCGTTCCCGGTCGGCCAGACTCAGCAGGTCGGCTCGCAGGCGGCAGAGCTCTTCGGCCCCAGCACGCACTTCTCGCCGAAGCGTATGCTCGTCCATGGACCCAATCGCCGCCAGGTCCATGTTCTGGATCAGCTGTTGGTGCAACTCCGACTTGAGGCGGTTGAACTGGTCTTCGCTGGAGCCGCCCCCTGTGGGTCCAGGGCCGCCTGGACGGTTGCCCCCCCCGGGCGCTGGCCGGCCTGCCGGCCGAGCCCCACCGCGAGGTGGAGCCGAGGGTCGCGGCGCAGCCGATGGGCGTGGGCTCTGTGAACGTCCTTGGCCTGGGCCAGTCGGCGGAACCCTCGTCATGGTAAACTCACTCCACAGGGGAAAGGGGTTGTCGAATTCCGTTGGTCACACCCCGGCGAAACGCCAGCGTTCCGGGTTGAACCGACCTCTGTCGAATGTCATCGCCCAGTGTGCTCAGAACCTTCCCAAAAGCTGCCCTGCCTGAAACGGCACCTGCGGTGACAACAGTTCGTCATGGCAGTCGCAGTGACCTGACGGCAAGCACAGTGCCCACCCCAAGGACATTGACCCCCAAGCACATTGACTTTGGCCAGCACTCGAACTTAGCCAGCACTCGAACTTAGCCAGCACTCGAATTTAGGAGGCGGTGAGCCACCACTTTGGCGTGTCTCTCGCTTGTCACAGTCTTTCCAGGAGCAGTCTTTCCAGGAGCAGTCTGCTTAGGAGCAGTTATTTGGGAGTTGGGGTTCTTCCCAAAGAGTTCACTCAAAGGACGCTTCGACCGCCTATTTGTGGGAAAGCGTGTGCCGATGAGCTTCTTAGCTTAATTCATTCAGCCCCAGACAACAGCGCAAGGTGTCGAGCTGATCGGAATTTGATCCCCTGCGACAATGCTGCAGCCCCAAAGTCCCCAACAAACTTCAGGGCCGCTTGGCAGTCTCTCAGGACAACCACGAATGACCCTAAAGAACCATGACCCTAAAGAACCATGACTCTGGGGAACGACCTCGACTGACTCTCGCCGACGACCATCGACTGCCGCTGGTACTGACTTGAGGAATGCTCGCCCGGCAGATGGGGCCGAACCACACGCGACTCTCCGTTGAAACGCCTTGGCTGATAAGAGTTTTTCGCTTGCAGGATACTGAGAGTTGGTAAAGGTCTCACTTACGCCAAAAACGTCAAGTTATTCCTGCCCAAACTACAGAGATGGGGCCGTCGAAATTCGACGGCCCCACCGGTTTCATCGCAACAGCAAAAGCAATTCGACGAAGGATCTCCTGCAAGCGAGCCTCCAGCTTGCAGGTGAGGCCGTGGGAGCACCGATGATGACACCGGAGCCGGAGGACGCTCCCAGTTGAAGCCAAACCGTTGCAGCAGAACCGTTGCGGTTCACTGGGGATTGCCGCTTAGTTGCGGTCATCGAAAGCTCGATCCTGCTTCGGGGCAGGCAGACGAACCATTCGCTCATCCCGGCGGCTGCCGCGAATCATGATCAGCCTCAGGAAACTGGGAGAAGGCTCAATGTCGGGCGATTGGACGGGGCCAACGCTGGGGACGCCGGTAATGCCTTGGTTGGAGAACTTCTCCTGCATTCGTTGTTCTGAACGGAGCAGCCGCTCTTCGAACTTCCGTTCCAGGTCAGCCAGTTGGTTTTGAGAGAGGGTGTCGGTGGCTTGGGTCTCGACACCGGGTTGATTGAGCAAGTCGACCAGCGTGGCGTCTTGTGGGACCGCCTGCGGTTCCCCCTCGTTTTCCTCATCATTGGGGCCACGCAGTGCCAAGCTCAAATAGCCCGTCTGTGAGGCCAGAGTCAACTTGTTGGCGTTGGTGGGGGTCACCATCAAGGTCACGTGCTGCAGCCGGATGGACTTCTTCACCCCTCCCTCGGTGGCAGCAGCCACCTCACTGCTGAGGACATCACCAACGGCAAGGACTTTCACGTTGCGAAGCAACATCTTCGTCAGGGCCCCACCATCAGGGTGCTCTTCAGCACGGCCTCGCCGCCTGTAGCTGAATTGCACATCAACATAGTCACCAGGCCGCAGCCAGCCACCGATGGCCTCTTTGGCCTCCACCGGAATCGCCTGGGCGATGAAGTTTGGTTCGATCAGAGGCTTCAGAGCAGGCTTGTCCGAGAGGACGCGAGGCGTGATCGCCTCACCCTCCTTGATATCCACTCTTGTCAGAAGCGTCTTCTCAGTGGTCAGCTTGCCGATTTCTTCTGCCGGGAACGCATCAACCGGTTGCATGTCCGCAGGGAACTCACCCACCTTCAGTGCCGTCGCATCCAAAATCGACTGTGCTTGAATATCCCTGGCTGCAACAACAAGCTTGACCTTCTTCGGGCTGCTGTCCGGTTGGTTACGCCTGGCCCAATGGACAAGCATCGCCGCGGAGAGGCCAAAGACCAATGCCAGGACGACTACGAGGATTGTCTTGGAACTCACAGATCACCTCCGAGAAAAACAAAATCCCAACGGATGGGAGCATGTCTGATTGAGAAGAGCGATCCGCCCATCTGGGAGGCCCCCTTTCCAGTACCTGCAACGCTCAACAGCACAACACAACACTCGTCGCTCTTGGAATGTTTTGGTTGTCTGGCTGTCAAAACAGTTGGATATTGGAATGTTGGCACGAGGTCCTTCGGCTCTGGGCTCTCAGGGTCCGGTTCTGAGGATTCGGGCTCTACAAAGTTTGGCCCGAAAAGACCTTTTGAATGCCGCAAAAGTTTGGACTTCTTCAAAACTTCTTGACCCAAGTGGATTGGGAGTCACCTCAACCACCAAGGGGGCATTCGGCTTGGTTGACTTAGGAGGCTTCTGCGGCCGCCTTCCGTTGACCGATCGTCTTCTCTTTCGATTCAACCAACCTCTCTTCGACGAAGCTAGTGTCAAGACGTGGCTAATCGGCAAGTTTTCTGCAGAAACCCTCACCCTGACAGTCCTTGGCTCTTGGTTCCCTCAGACCGTCTTGTCACCGTCCTTGCTGGAAATTGAGCAACAAAAGCAGCCCCTTGAGCAAACCCCCTCACGCCATCCCTGTCTGTGTGCCCCTGTCTGTGTGCCCCTGTCTCTCTGCCAAACACACAGGCCTACCAGTCCGCACCACAAACCGTCTGTCGGGTGATCACCTTGCACTCGAGTAGATCCCTTCATTCACCCGGCGATCTACGCACCAGGGACCGTTTCGGCGATCTTGAGGGATTCTCACTTGAGGGATTCTCAAGGGTGAGTTTTTTGATGTTCTCCAGTCTGGCTGATTTGCCTGTTCCAAAACTGACGTGCACGCCTCCATTCGCCGACCAGACCACTGCGACCCAGACACCTCATCACTGGTCAGCGTTTTGCCGTCCGACGTGCGGTCTTACTGAGGTTGGGGAAATCTTGGCTCGTCCGGCTTCTGGAAAGGCTGCGAACGGCTGGTGGCTCACCAGTCTTGATGCAACGAATCCTCGTTGTGCCAGGACACTTTTCGGACAGTCACATCAGTGGCGATTGTGCAGTTTTAGCGTTTTGGACGAGCAAGAATTTTCCCCGAGAGCAGTCGTTGGTTCGGAAACCCCTGAGACAGTCGAGTTCGCCGTGTTCACCGGACAAGAGGAAGGATGCCTCATTTTCTGGACTCTTTGTTGCCACACAGTTGTTGTGATCTCGAAGTTCCTGTGGGAAGCAGTCTTTCTTCAGATCCGATATTTCTCCGAAAAACTGTGAGCAAAGGTGTGAAAGTCAGATTCTGAGCATTATGAAGAGATGGTCAGCCGCTTGCTGGTGGCTCGTTGATCGATTCACAATGATCAACGTATTGAGTTGGCGGATTGTTCTGCCAATTCTTACTCTGCCAATTCTTACTCTGCCAATTCTTACTCAGTCAGTTGCTCGTCCAGAACCTGACTCAATCAATCCTTTGAAGTGGGCTCCTCAATCTCAGCCCCTGAATTTTACCCCAGGCTTTTGCAAGCATTGCTCAATGAGAGGCAGGTTACCTGAAAGGCCTGGTGCTTGTTTGCTGGCTGAAATCTTTCGAAGTGTGCTGAGGCAAACTGAGGCCAAGGTGCTGGGTGGTTGGCAAGACTCTGTTGAGTTCTACCTGACCGATCCCCAAAACGTCATCGGAAAGCCGGTTGCTTAGCGGACATTTTCCTCCGGAAAATCTCTCGAGGCGGCTCTCCGGGGAACACAGTGCCCTGACCTGACTTAAAACAACCCCGGAACTAATCGCCAGGTCACCTTCCGGCAGTATTGCTGGTATTGCGGATCTTCTCCCAGAAGTTGCTCTTCCCGCAACAGCCGCCACAGTTGGAGTCCCCAGCACAAGCCGTAAGCCGCAGCATTCCAGGCAACAGGATAGGCCAACAGGAAGGCTACATGAGAAAGGAGATAACCAAGATACATCGGATGACGGACGAACCGGTAAGGCCCCTGCACCTGAACCCCCCGGTTGGCAGGAACACAACCCATACTTCGGCCAAGCGTGAGCTTGGCCAGCAGTTGGATCAGCACGCCAGCCAGCAACAACATCCCACACAAGCCGTAGCCAACCAATGGTGGGACATCGGGGCGGGGCACAACCAGCACAGGGAACACAGAGGCCGCTGTGGCAATCACCCAGTCACTTGCACGTTCCGACAGCATTCGAGCAGGCCTGCGGACCAAGCAAAAAACAACAACAGCTCCCTCGGAAGCCAACACAAGCACATGAAGCATCACGTTGGCCGCAGGAGCCGGCTGCTGCACCAAGACAATCAGCAACCGCCAGCATAACCCCAAATACAAAACCACAATGACAAGCTGTTCGGCCACATCCAAGGCCGTCGGAGCAGGCCGTCCCGTGAGACCAGCACCTAAGTCTCCATCAGGCGTCTGAAGATTCCCAGCTCCATCGTCGGTTGCCGAGACCGCCCGTCCTGCGACACCCGGCCCTGAAACGACTGGCCCTGAAACGACCGGACGTGAGACAACTGGGTTGAGGTCGTTGGAAAGAGGTCTTTGGTCTGGGCCAATGGATCGTGCTTCTTGCAAGCTAGATGAACTGGGGCATCCGACAGGTTGCTCTGCCGACAACGCTCCGGCCAGGGATTGTTGCTCAGGCAATTCCTCTGCCAGGAACTCTTGGCCCGATGAATTGTTCGCCCCAGAACTCGAAGGTCGAGGGTCGCTCACAGCCGGGAGAGGATGAGGTTGGTGATCGGGCGGCACGGCAAGAGGACCTTGGCGTAAGTGCTGCCTAAGTTACTGGGCTCCCAAACTCAGCAGGATCGCGGTTGTCAGAACCCCCAGGGCCACCACCGCACCAAATGGAATCACGCGTTGCTGGTCGACAGCGTTCTCCAGGTTCTCCTCGGCACTGAAGTACCGGAAGAACGCCACAACACGGTAGCCGAGGATGCGGATGTGTTCCCATGTCTCTGTCAGAGACTGATGCCAGAGGATCTTGGTCGCTGCAACCAGCCCAGCCAGGAGGCCACTGATGAGGAACACGCAAAAAGTCAGCACCAGGCCCAGCCAGGCGCCAACAGCAGCCATCAGCTTCACATCGGCTGAACCCATGCCGCCCATCACATAAGGCACAACGAGCACACCGAAACCAAAGCCGATGCCCGCAAAAGCCCACTGCAAACCATCCAAGACGGACGCCTCGGGCAAAAAGAGGTAGGCGATCAAGGTGTGATAAATCACACCGCTGATCAACAACGGGAAAGTTAATAAATTGTGAACCCGAAACCGCCAGAGGTCAATCATGGCCGCTACAAGGCTGAACACGCTCACCACAACAACTGGCACAACAATCAGCAGTTGAAAGGCCAGCGAGTTCGCTGGTGGGTGCATGATTGGAATCCCCCAAAATGACTCTTGAGACAGAATGACTCACACTCAGGACTCGCTGCCGGAAATGTACCTGCCAGAAATGTATCTGCCAGAGTTCAGTCGAATCCCTTTGAGAAGAGCCTGACGTCGAGAAAATCGCCAAGAAAAGCCGGGTTCCCTCAGAAGTACTCAGGTTTCTGAGAGGTCTCGTATCACCTGAGGCGTTGCTTCACCTGAGGTATCAGTTTACCCGAGAGAAATGAGAAATTCGGGCGACGCTCTCACCAAGCGCCGCCCGAATCGAAAACTCAAAACGACTTTGGCTTCGTTGCCGTCTGGGCTCACCTGGAGGCGTGAGTAATCGCCAGCAGAGGCCCGATCATGCAACGCTCACTCACCAAGTGTTCGCCAAGGTTGGCACAGCTTGGAGGTGCAGAAGCGTATCAGAGTAACACCAGCGATGCAGACAGCAGCGAATCAGGGCTGGTCGAGGGTGGTAGCCAGGTTTTGGAACAGCTCGGAAGCGTTGGAACCAATCAGAGTGACAGCAGCGATGCACACAGCGGCGATCAGGGCCAACATCAGCCCGTACTCAACCATGGTAGCACCCTTGTCGGACTTCACGATTTGGCGGAGGGCATTCACGAAGGTCAGCATGACAAGTCTCCGAAATGGGAAAGACGAAGTTTCAGGTGAGTCTTGAAGATCGGCAAACGGTTTTTGCCAGGGAAGATCTTTCTTCAAGACTCTCGCGACGCTTGATACTTTAGCAGGATGCATGCCAGACTGCAAAAAGCGAAAAAATTATCCCCCTGATTCGATATAACCAGCCGACAGGCAACACCTTACGCAAATCAATCGCCCCCCAGCGGCCCTCTCATCCCTGTCAACCAACCAACACCACCATCCCAGATTGTAAAGCCAACTTAACAACGCCCCTGTCAACGCACCTTCGCTGGTGTATGAGCGGCTTTACACCACCGTTTCCACACGAGCCCCCCCTAAGATCAACTCCGCTGGTGATCAACTCCGCTGGTGATCAACTCCGCTGGTGAGTAACTCCGCTGGTGAGTAACTTTGCCGGTAAGCAACTTTGCTCGTCTAGGGTCGGACTGAGCCAGGGGTTATAGTTCCGGGACTGGCTTTGTCGGCCCTGCCGCGATTTGCTGTTGATGCTTCCTCGCCGGAGACCAATACGTGCCAAGCCGCTGTTTCAAGCAACCTGTTGGTGGTTTTACGACCGTTGCCCTCAACTTGGGGGCCCTCCTGGTGAGTTCCCTGGCCTTGTCAGCCCAGCCACCGCTGGCGTATGGCCAACAACCTTCCGGTCAATCCGAAGCCCCCACACTCAACCGTCCTTCAGGAAGCATCGTCGTCGCCCCAGAACGACTGAAGGTCAGCCTGACCATCAAAGGGGTGCTGACCGCAACTGAGCAGTTCCCGATCTCCGTTGACCCGGAACGGGTGTCCGAGGTTGTTGTGGCCGAGGCCGTTGGCCATGGTTGCTCGGTAACCTCCGGCCAAGTGATCCTTCGACTGCAAACCAAGAAGATCGATCGTCAAATCGAAAGTCTCAAGCGAAGCATCGCTCTTCAGAAAGTCGAACTGGCCCAGGCCAAACAAAGCGCCGACCTTCAGCGGCAGAGTCGGGCGTTGAAGCTCGCGTCCGCCCGTCGGTCCCACAAGATCGCTCGAGAAGATCTGCAGCGATTCCTGAAAGTGGACCGCCCCCTGCAGACCAAGCAGGCCGAATACCAGTTGAAAGTAGCCCGCCAACGGTTGGACTATGCCCAAGAGGAGCTCAAACAACTGGAGGCGATGTACAAAGAAGACGACCTGACCGAAGAAACCGAGGAGATCATCCTCAAGCGGCAACTCAACTCCGTCGAGAACGCCAAATTCTCCGTGGAACAAGCTGAGGTCAGCCGAGAAGAGAGCTTGGAAACGGAGATACCCCGGCGTGAAGTCACACTGCAACAGGCCGCTCGCCAGGCCAGTCTGACCCTCGAGGAAACCGAGATCCAAACACAAATCGAGGCCCGCAGGCAAGAACTCGAGCTCAGCCGTCTCCAGGCGGAACTGGACCTCAAAGAGGAGGAATTGGCCGAACTGCAGGCAGACCGCAATCAGCTGATCCTCAAAGCACCGACCTCTGGCCTTGTCTACTACGGCGAGTGCCTCCGCGGCAAATGGCCCAGTTTGGCCACGATGCAGGGGAAGCTTCGCCCGGGCGGTCGTCTCAAGCCGCCGGTGATTGCCATGACAGTGGTCAAGACCAGACCGTTGATGATTGAGGGAACTGTCCAGGAAGAGCACCTGGCTCAACTCAAGCCAGGACAAACCGGTGTGGCCCTGCCTCAAGGAGACAGCCGCGCATTCTCGGTGCAGGTCCAGGAGATCTCCCCTGTTCCTGTTGCCGAGGGCACGTTTGCCGTGAAGCTCTCCCTCGAGTTGCCTGAAGATATCGGCCCCCCATTGGTGCCTGGCCGCCACTGCCAGATCACCTTGCCCGTCTGCAATCGTGACGACGCTGTGGTGGTGCCAGCTTCGGTCATCAACCGAGAGGCCATCCCGCCTACGGTGACCCTCTGGACCGAAAAGGGCACCCAAACCGTCCCCGTGAAGCTCGGCTTGGTCGATGGCAACCGGCTAGAAATCACCCAAGGAGTCCAACCGGGCGACGTGGTCATCCCTCAGGGGACCAAACCCGATTCAGAAGAACCCAAGACAAGCCAAACTGAGTAGTTGGACTGTTCCAGATGTGGCCATCGCCCACCAAATGTTGTTGCACGGACCTGAAGAGGGTCCCACAGGTTGGGCCTCTGCCACAATCCGGAACAGTCGAAGTAGGCGGAACTTAGTAAGGCAAACTAAGTAGGCCGAACCAAACAAGGCCGGCTGAGTCTTCCAACTCCGCAGAAACGTTCTCACGACCACGAAGACGTTTCCGCTGCTGCAATACCGCTTTCTCTGCTGCAATACCGCTTTCTCTGCTGCTTAGGCGATTGGCATCATGGCACAGTCTTCAATGGGTTGCTTGGTCCGATGGGCTTGCGTGCCCGCTAGTCTCCGCTGCGCGAGTGCCGTGATGCTGGTTCTGGGAGTTCTGGCCGGGGTGGCTCAAAGCGGGGAGGATGTGGCGAATCGGAGTGAGTCAGGGCCTTTGCGGTTAGCTGCGGTCGCCAGCCCGGATCGACTGGCCCATCCGCCCACGGCCGCTGAGATCGACACAGCGATCGAGCAGGGGGTCCGATTCTTGCTAGAGGCCCAGAATGCGGATGGATCTTGGGGTTCGGCGACACGCACGAAGGGTCTGAATATCTACGCACCGATCCCAGGAGGACACCATGCCTTCCGAGCTGGCACGACAGCCTTGGCGTTGGCGGCTCTGATTGAAGTCGGAGATCCCACAGACGACACGGTGCGTCGTTCGATTGAGCGAGCCGAAAAATGGATCTTTGCCAAGCTACCAGAACTGCGGCGTGCCAATGTGGATGCCATCTACAACGTGTGGGGCCACGCTTATGGGATTCAAGCTTTGGTGAGGATGTATCACCGGCGGCCGGATGATGAAAACCGCCGCCAGAAAATTCGGGATCTCATTGCCAACCAGATCGAGAAGCTCAAGCGTTATGAGTACGTTTCCGGTGGCTGGGGCTACTACGATTTCCGGCAGCACACGAATAAACCTGGCGGCTCAGCCACAAGCTTCACAACCGCGACAGTCCTGGTGGCTTTCAAAGAGGCTGAGCAAATCGGCGTTGGGGTGCCTGATCAGCTCGTCCGCCGAGCACTCCGCAGTATCCAGCGGCAATGCAAGCCCGATGGGAGTTACCTCTATAGCCTGCGTTATGATTTGATGGTCCGTCCGATGCGAGGCATCAACCGAAGAGCTGGCAGCCTCGGCCGATCGCAAGCCTGCCATTACGCTCT
Organism: uncultured Pirellulales bacterium; assembly: GCA_964648025.1. Taxonomy (GTDB): domain Bacteria; phylum Planctomycetota; class Planctomycetia; order Pirellulales; family Pb10988; genus CAZYKP01. The sequence goes on from CAZYKP010000011.1 coordinate 80,919, forward strand.
GCGGATCTGGGGGGACCAGACCATCACCGACAAGGTGCTCACCAACTGGCTGGACCGGTTGATCGTCCGCAACGGTTGGCTGAATATCGGCCGAAAGCGACCGGTGCCTCACGAGGCTTGGGCTGGAGTGGCTGGCTACTTTTATTTCTACGGCCACTATTACGCCGCTCGGCAACTCAAACTTCTCTCTCCGACAGAACGCATCCCCCGAGCGGAGCATCTGGCGGCCATCATCCTCAAACATCAAGAACGCAACGGCAGCTGGTGGGACTTCCCCTTCTATGCCTATCACCAACCTTACGGAACAGCTTTGGCCTTGATGACCTTGCACCACTGCCAAGTCGAGGCTCCCGTTGGATCCGGTGATTAGCCGACCCCGGTCGACTTGACCGTACCCACAGCTCCCCGTTGATTGTCGGAAAAACCTCTCAACCAAGGTCACCGTCTCCGTCCCCAGCCAGCCCAGATCGAAGAGCCAAAGGCCCTCCAGGAATCCGGATTGCCGGCGGTTGCTCACCAACTCGGTCGAAGACTTTTCAGGAAATCAAGAGAACTCCCCCTCACGGATTTCTTGAAAGCTGCAGTCCTGCCTCTGACCACTCCAGGAGGCCGACTTTTTGTCGGCTGATCTTGAGAGCTGCTGGCAACTTGGCCAGCCTGGAACCACGCCATTTCATCTATCACTTGCTCGTCTGTCACTTGCTCGCTTGTCACTTGCTCGTCTGTCACTTGCTCGCGTGTCACTTGCTCGCTTGTCACTTGCTCGCTTGTCACTTGCTCGCTTGTCACTTGCTCGCCTGTCACTTGCTCGCCTGTCTGACAAACCGCTTGGCAAGATAGCTCGCTCGGGTCCTCGAGGTTCTCACTGAACAAACCTGGTCAATCACGCATAATCCGACTGCCAGGTGCGTTGAGAGGTCGCAGGCCATCGGTTATCATTGCCGACACTGGTGAGCCTTCAATAAGTGTCCGACAAAGGTGACAGGCAGAATTCAATCAGAAAGAATCCAGTCCTGTCCGGTGGACCACTTTTGCGAGACTCAATCATCCGAAGGCTTGCCTGAACTCGTCCAACAGCTTTTCAAGATCAGTGATTCAGGAGCTCTACTGCGATGAGACTATTGATCTTAATGACAGCTTGTCTTGTGTCTGATGGTCTCATGGCAGCTGCTCAACAGCAGAACACCCAATCCGAAGACGAAGCGGCCATCAGGAGATCCATCGCATCCTACATCGAGGCTTTTAACAACCGGGATGCTCAATCGCTGGCTGTTCATTGGGCCCCAAACGGAGTGTATCTCGACCGCACCACTGGGGAGAAATTGACAGGTCGGGAGGCGATTCTCAAGCGATTTTCTGAGGTCTTCGCTGAGAAGACGAGCCCGACATTGGAAGTCACCGTCGATTCCATCCGCCAGATCACCCCGAAGGTGGCAATCGAGGAAGGCACCGCCCAAGTGCTGTTTCCTGGAGAGCCACCTGAGAAGACCACGTATACTGCCATTCATGTCAAAGAAAACGGAAAATGGCTGTTGGACAGCGTTCGGGAAACCCTGGTGCCTCCACCAACCTCGCACTATGTCTATCTTAAGGATTTAGAATGGATGGTTGGCACCTGGGTCGACCAGGACGAAAACGCGACCATCGAAACGCGTGTCAGTTGGACCACCAATCGCAATTTTCTCACCAGGTCGTTCACTGTCTCGGTCGAGAACCGCACCGAGCTTGAGGGAACACAAATCATCGGCTGGGATCCGATTGCTGAGACAATCCGCTGCTGGGTCTTTGACACCGACGGAGGTTTTGCCGAAGGCGAATGGACACGTCAAAGCGACGGATGGCAGATTGCCTTGCAAGCCAAACTCCCAGGCGGGATTCGTGCCTCAGCAGTCAATGTTATCAAGCAGATCGACGAGAATTCCTTTACCTGGAGCCAAGTCAATCGCGAGCAAGGGGGCAAACTGCTTCCCAATATTGAGGAAGTCACCGTCGTTCGTGCTCCCGAATAAGCTGCCTGTCCTTCCGTGACTGTCTCCTGCCCATCCTTGCCGCTTTCGCCTGCTTGAACAGTTCGATGATCAAACGACTCGCTCTCGTCCTTGGCATCTTGAGTTGCTGCCTGCTCCTGGCTGCAGAGCTCTCAGCACGTGGCTTTCGCGGTGGCGGCTTTCGCGGTGGTGGTGCCCGCGGTGGTGCAAGCCGAGGCCGCGTCGCCCGTCCAACTCCACGTCCAAGCATTTCACGGCCCTCAGTCAGGCCCAGCCGACCGACCTACCGTAGTCCGTCGCTCAGCGCAGGCAGCCGATCCCGAATCCAAACCTACCGACCAACCACTCCCCGCCCCTCGAACCGCCCGATCGCCAGGCGGCCGACTGTCCGCAGTGTCGGCCCCGGGACCAGTGTCTCCCGAGCACGCCCCGGGATCGCTCGTGTCGGTGGCGGTGCTCAACCAGCCACTCAACCAAGCCGAGGCCAAGTCGGTCAGTTCCTCAACTTACCTGGAACCGGGACCCGGGAAGCCAGTCGAATCGCCCAGCGGCCCGGTCAAACTCGGCCCGGTCAAATCCAGCCCGGTCAAATCCGGCCTGGTCAAACCCGGCCTGGTCAAACCCGGCTTGGCCAAACTCGGCCGGGTCAAACTCGGCCGGGCCAAACTCGGCCGGGTCAAACTCGGCCGGGTCAAACTCGGCCGGGCCAACGACGCCCTGGGGATCTGAGCGCAAGACCACAGCATCGGCCCAACCGGGGAGCGATCCAAGAGCGAATCGGGCGACTGCCTCGTGAACCAGGCCCTCGGCGTGAGGCAGTCCAAAACCGGCTGGCATCAGGCATCGATCAGCTTCGCCGGTCTGAACGCTCTCCGCAGTGGCAAGAGAGACACCAGCAGATCCGCCAGCAGCGACGGGACCGAGCCGACGCCATTCGCGGGAACATCCGTGATCGACGCGGCAATTGGTTCAATGACCGTTGGTGGCAAGATCATCCTCGCCTGGGCTTCCGCTGGTGGCAAACTCGCCCCTGGCGAGCCTGGTGGCGCCGGGCAACTTGGGCTTCCCTGGCCGGTTGGTGGGGCGGTACTTGGGGCGATCCTTACTACTACGATTATGGAGAGGATCTTTACTACGACGACGGAGTCGTTTATCTCGACGACCAGCCGCTGTGCACCCAGGCCGATTACGCCAACCAGGCCATCGTGCTCGCGGACACACAATGGACCGCCGACCAAGAGGCTCAGTGGCTTCCTTTGGGGGTCTTTGCCCTGACAGACACACGCGACCAGGACAACCCGGCGATGTTCTTCCAGTTGGCTGTCAGCAAGGACTTGGCCATCTCCGGAACTTACTTCAACTCCGGCACAAACACTGTGCGGGAAGTCTCTGGTGCTGTTGACCGCCAGACCCAGCGTGCTGCCTGGCACATCGCCGATGCCAAAACCACCGTCTTTGACACCGGCATCTACAACCTCACCGAAAACGAAACGCCTGTGCTGGTGCACTTCGGTCCAGATCGAACTCAGCAGTGGTTCTTAGTGCGGCTGGACTCGCCAGAAGAAGAAAACCTCCAAAGTGCAGAAACTCAAGCTGAGACTGGCCAAGCTGAGACTGGTCAAGCTGAGGAACTCCCAACAAAGACCAGTCCAACAAAGACCAGTCCAACAAAGACCAGTCCAACAAAGACCAGTCCAACAAAGGACACCCAGGGCGATCAAGAGGATGCTCAGAAACAAGGGAGCGACCAACAATTGCCCTTGGAACAATCGTCTTCCGTCTCGACTGAACCAACTTCGGGCCTCAATGTCGCGGTATGGCCTTGCTCAGTCGGATTGCGCCATAGAATCAAGGACAACTCTGGCTGGTGCTTTTCTCACCAGAATCAGCCTCACCAGAACCGGCCGGAAGAAAGGAGGACATCGGTCGGCTGATCTGCCGTTGGTAGGCATCACCAGCGACGCGGGCCAATCGTCGGCCGGCGGCTTGCTCAGCAATTTTAGGCAGCCAGGCCAGCGACCGCTCGTCGCCAAGCATCTCGACCAGGGCGACGACCCGATGAGCTCGCAGATCGGTCGGGGCTTCCACACGCAGACTGTTCAACTGTCTTAACAATGCTTGGATCGCTGCGGCCTGTCCTGAGTTGGGCGACTTCTCCAGAGCTTGCTCTAACGGCGAGGTGGTCGCCTCCCCAATAGCTCGCAGTCTCCAGGCCGCAGCGTCGCGAATCGCTTCGTCCGCCGAGCCCAAACGCTCAATGAGCTGCTCCACTTCCGCCTGATCACACACCGGGATCGCAAATCTCTTCTCAATGAGCCTCCAGGCAATCTCTTGCCGCGATTTCAATTCGCTTAACGCCTGGCTCGCAACGGCCCCGTCAGAGCTGGCCAAATCACTCCACCAACGACTCAGTTGCTCTTCTGTGACCGCTTGTCGGCCTGCCGATACAACAGGCGGTTGCCAGAGAGGTCGAGTGAGATCCCACACCAAAGCCGTGCAAGAAGGACCCGATGTGGCCAGTGAACGCCCATCGGCAGAAAAGGCAACCGCCGGCAGCAAACCACCGGTGGCCAACTCACCCTCAATCTCCCCTGAAGGCAGACGCCAGGCGCGAACCCGTCCGGGAGCAACCCCGGCAACAGCCAGACTTCCGTCGGGCGAGATGTCCCAGGAGGAACTCTCGGCCTCAAGCTGGCAGACGGTCTTTCCAGTTTGCCAATGATGGACCGTCAAAAACCCCTTCCCAGCGGCATAGAGGAAGCGGCCGTCTTGAGAAAACTCCAGCTGTTTGACAACGAGCTGACTTGGCCCACGCAGTCTGCCAATACGTTCTCCTGTTCGCGTCCGGAAAATTCGCACCAAATCCCCAAGTGTTCCTTCGGGTTCCGGCGGTTCTGCTGGATCAGCCTGCCTCAAGGGACCCTCATCGATCTGGGGAGTGGATAACCAATCCCATTCTGTCAGCGAAATCGCTGGAGGTTCCTTGAAGATCGCCGAATCAGCCGCAGCGGTTGTACACAGAGCCAGGGTGGCTCCATCTGGGGAGATCACCAACTGACTGATGGGCTCCTGGGTCCGAGGAATCACCAAAGCAATCAACTCCCCGGTGTTCGCCTGAAAGACACGGACCTTTTGATGGCCCCCCTCAGTCAGCGCAACCGCTAACAGCTGCCCATCTTGTGAGAACTCGGCTCGCCTCAGGATTCCCGGGAGGGTTTTCTTCCACGTTTGGCTCCATCGTCTGCCCGGGCGCAACTGTTGAGGCTGATGAGGCCGGCTCTTCTTGGCTGACGATCCGTTGATGAGTCGACGAATGGAGGTTTGTGGAACCCGCGGCTGATCGGGTCGATTGTCTTGTGGCACGCTTTCGGCCGATTGAGCTTCTGCAGAACTCAGAAGCAGTTGACGGCGATCCGCAGCAACAGCCAGCAGCCGAGCAGCTAAGAACGGCAATGGTTGGCTTTGCCCGGTTGCCAGGTCGTGGATTTGCAGCCCCTTGGGTCCCGAGTCCAGCAGGATCCCTGAGGTCTGTGCCAACTCCTCGCTGGATGATCGCCTTGGGTCTTGGGAAGGGTTCTCTGCCTGCAGTGTGCCGGTCGGTGACAGTGTGCCGGTCGGTGGCAGTGTGCCGGTCGGGGGCAGAGTATCAGGAAGAAGCGGAGTGGCAGGAAGTGAAGCACTGGCACTGCGAGAAAACTGCCGCTGAGGTTGGCCGGTTTTCGCATCCCAAACGCGGAACTCAGAAGGCTGTCTGGTGACGGTGAGGACCAAGCGGTCACCGGCGAGAAAGACCACCTGAGAAACCGGCCCCAGGTGACCTGGAGCCTTGGGCCGCAGCTGGGCGGAAACAGCGTCTCGCAGACTCACTCCGCTTGCACCATCAGCCAGCCCGACAATCTGCCGGCCGTTTGGGGAGTAGTAACATCGCAGAAGAGCCCCAACTTGGTGGCGGCGGACGGTTTGGCCGGTGGCGGCGTCCCAGTGGGTCAGTGTTCCGGCACCACAGGTCAGCACCATCCGACCGTCGGGCGAGAAATCGAGAGAGCGGATCGGCTTGCCTTGGTGGGCTTGCGGCACGGTCCAGGCCTTGGCCCCATCAGCAACTCGCCAGATGTGGATCGTCCCGCTCTCTCCGACACACCCTGCCAAGTGACCATCGGGCGAAATCGCAATTTGGTGGATTTGTTTCTCCCCGGTGTTGACCCCAAGCAGGCGTTTGCCTGTTGCCAAATCCCAGACTGACAAACCTGGGCCAAAATGGGCCACAACGCGTCGGCGATCGCGGGAAAGCCGGGCGCTGACGATTCCGAGACCGAAACGGGCCTGAGGGAACTGTTGCCTTGCTGCGGCAGCCGGCAGGGCAGGTTTCGGTGGGAGCCTCCAGAGGGTGATGGCCCCCTCCTGGATGCCAACCACGCGGTCAGCCGAGGGCATCCCCACAATCGCAATGCCCGGTTGTGAGGAAAGCCGAGAGACGACTCGACCTGAGGCAGTCTCGCAGAGCAGCACCACGCGTCCGGAGTCCAGGCCGAGGACGACCCTGCTGCTATCCGGAGAGAAGGCCACACCGTCCACCTCCTCACGTGTGGGGATCTGCCAGCCGGTGACCTGCCGACCAGTTTGTGTCTCAAAGATCCGCAGTGTTGCCGCCGAGCCGACCAGCAGCAGCCGGTCGCCTTCAGGTGAGAAGACCGCATGCCTGATCGGGTCATCAGTCCGCAACTCTGTCCTACCAAGCTGCCATCGCAACCCTAGAGGCTTTCCTCCCCCAACAACTGGCTCCTGACTCAAGCTCTGCTGGGCCAACCCAAACATCGCTAACCCAAACATCGCCGGGCCAAACATCGCCGGGCCAAACATCGCCGGGTCAAACATCGCCGGGCCAAATATCGCTAGCCTGGGCCAGGGACCAAGATGATTCCAAGGTTTCTTTTGAAATCTCGCACTGGTCAATATGCCTTGACACAAATTGCTAAAAATTTTTCTTGAGTGCATTGTTGGGGCTTTATCACGATATCGGGGACAGCCGAGGGCCGAACGACTGAACTTCAACAGGAGAAGTGGTTCGCAGGCCGAGATTGTGACTTTGCGTGTCTGGCCCGCCCAAGCAAGGGAGGCACCTTTGCCTAGCTTTTTTCTGAAATTACCTGCTACCGTCGAGTCACGACGGCCTCTTTCCCGAAGCGATGCTGCAATTGGAGGAGCTCAGTTTGATGGACGGCACAGCGGGAAACGTCTAAGTATTTCAGCTTCGCCAGAGCAGGACTGTCGATCAAGGCCTTGACCGTTTTGCTGCTCAGATTTCGCTCAGAGGTCGAACCACCCAGAGAGAGGGCAGACAATTTCCCTAATGTTTGACTTTGGATGAGCATCAAGAGGTCATCTTGGTGAAATTCGTTGCCTGCCAGATCAAGGGACCACAAATGTCGAAGGATTTCGGATTCCGCCAGAGCCTGAAGGCCGCTTGAACGAATGCGATTATCAGCCAAGGAAAGAACCCGCAGTTGTCTTAGGTGAGGGCTTGCTGCCAAAGCTTTGGCTCCGGCGGAACTCAGGCGATTGTCATCGAGGTTCAGCCAAGTCAGGCCAGAGAGGTTTTCAGCCTGGGCGATCGTCTCAGCTCCCCAACGCCCCAACCGGTTGCCGGGCAAATCCAGACGTTGCAAGGTCTTGAGCTGTCCGCAGCCTTGGATCGCCTCGGCAATTCCGGGGCCAATGCCACAGCTGACCAGTTGGAGATCCTGCAGGTTCTGAGCGACCGCCGAATGAATCAGTTGGCCGGCGGCAGCGTCCAGTTGCGGGTCCAGTGGGGAATCTCGCGGAGCCCGATAGAGGTAGTCGTGCCGTTGGCGGGGCAGCTCCTCCCAGATCCTCAAGCTCGTGGGAGCTAAGTCAGCGCTGCCAGCGAGGGCGAGAAACCCCTGGGGACCGATCCGACCAGGGATGATCGCCACATCTTGGAGATCGGCCAGGTGAGGGCTGTTGGCAATTTCGGCTGCTAACTGGGGGGCCTCTCGGGACCCATGGGGGGTGGCCGCACAAAGTCGTCTCAGGCCAGTTGCCGCTGGTGAGCGGAAGAACTCCCAAAAAGCGGCCACGGGCAACTCGGCAGAAAGCTCTCGCAGGCGGCATTCACTGGCATCTCGGAATTTTTTCGCCAGCCAAGATCCGACCTGTGGGTTGGGAGAATGGAGCCGCAAGTCGCGTAGCGAAGAAATCCAGGAACTCGAGGCGATGTTGAAGTCGAAACGACCCTCCAAAGCGACACGCGAAATGCAACCAGCAGCAAACTCCAAGAAGCGATTCGCCTCCGCTTCGTCTCTCCAGACCTTGGGGTGACGCAGCTCAATGGCCTCAGCCAGGCCGGCAAAAAAGATCTGGCGTCCCTCGGGGTCTGCAGCAGGCGCCCAACCTGGCCGCACAGCACCAGGGTCAGGAATTCCCCAGATCACTCCCGGTCCATGCGGCACAGCTCTCAGCCAAGTCGCCAGGTACTCACGCAACAAGTCCTGCTCCCGGTCACGCAACGGGTAGCCCTTGGGATCGTAAGGCGAAAGCTGCTGCCTGTGGCACTGAACACGGATGAACTCCGCTCGGTTGGTTCGCCCGTCGCGTTCCAACCAGTCGGCGTAGACAAACCGCAGAGACAGGTTTTCCGGATCCAGTCGGATGCTCTCCAGCAAATCCCCTTCGGTGCTCATCGGCGACTCCGCTTCCGATTCCGGTGGTCAACAGTTTGGCTGGCCCCCACTAAGGCTGGTGGTCGATGCCTCATCCGTGTCAGTCCAGAGACGGTGGGTTTTCTGCAAGGGCTTGGCCGCGGTTGGCTTCAGGCCCTGCCTTCTCCGGAATATTTTAGCTATTTTCTTGAGGAGGACCGTAGTGCCCCCGAGACTTTTCAGCCGGGTACTTGCGGCGGTTCTTGACCATCTTCTCCCGCAGAATCTGGCTGACATCGAGGTTCAATTCGTTGGCCAGGGCCAGGCAGAAACAGATCACATCGGCGAGCTCTTCGCCGATTTCTGCAAGTGCCTCTTTGTTGTTGACCAACTGACGGGAAGCATTCTCGTCGATCCACTGGAGATGCTCCATCAGTTCGGCTGCCTCAATGGCAATCCCCATGGCCACATTTTTCGGGCTGTGGAACTGCTTCCAGTGGCGATCTTGAACAAACCGATCGACAACCTCTCGGAGCTGTCTGACCGTTGTGGTCTGGTCCCCAGCCAGAGCCTCAGCTTCCCGCTCGGCTGAGACGTCCAGCTCCTCAGGCAGCGATTGATCAGAGTTCATGCGAAGTTCTCCGTTCTCGACAAACAATCTCCCCATACTCGAAGGGGCACTCCCGAGCCTCACACCGACAGGCGAACAAGGGATCAGACCCCCAATAAGGCCCGGCAGTCCAAGAACTCGGCCTGCTTCTACAATGTCTTGTCCCAATGAGGTCAGAATCCCTCAGCGACCGAGGAAGCAGAACGCTCTTGCAGAGAGTCAAGGTTCGTTGCGTCCAAGTGGTTTCAAGGGCCTTGGCCTGCCAAGACCACAGTGGTGTTGTCCAAACCGTCGGTCAACTCTGGCACGGGTGACCTTTGGGTCCTGACGACTCTGGGCCTGACGACTCTGGGACTGACTCTGGTATTGATAACCCTGGCACTGGACAGAATTGAAGGCTGAGATGATCAAGAAAGCGACCTTTGGGGCTGGTTGTTTCTGGGGCGTGGAAGAGGCCTTTCGGCGTGTTCCAGGCGTCACCGAGACAGCCGCTGGGTATGCAGGGGGTTCGGTGGAGAACCCGACTTACGAGATGGTCTGTCGCAAGACCACCGGTCACGCAGAAGTGGTCCAGGTCCACTACGACGATTCCCAGGTCTCCTACGAGGAGTTGCTGGATGTCTTTTGGAACTGCCACAATCCGGGCCAACGCGGCCGTTGGGGCTCTGATCCGAAGGACCAGTATCGCTCGGTGATCTTTTTTGACGACCCACAGCAAGAAGCCGCTGCCAGAGCTTCCAAAACAAAAGTTGAGACCAGCGGCCGCTATGGTGGCCCAGTTGAGACCCAAATCGAGCCCGCCCCCACGTTTTACCGGGCCGAAGAATATCACCAGCAGTACAACGAAAAACGGCGATCGTGGATCTGAAGGCCCTCCCTGAGGAATCTCCCCGGTGGAAACTTCCGTGGAAGGGAAAGCGAGGGGCGTTAGCCAGGTCAGCGGGAAGACGGGAGGGATCACGTTTTCCCGGCCAGATTCTCTGGGGGCTGGACCAAGCTGATCGACCAACCTGGTCGACGTAGGGAACGCACCGCGATGGACGAAGAGCAGTTTCTCCAGGCGATTCTTGACGATCCTGATGAGGACGTGCCTCGCCAGGTGTTTGCCGACTGGCTGGAGTCTCGCGGGGACTTCCGCGGGGAGTTGCTGAGGGTGAGCAATTTGCTTCGCCGCGTCGAGGTCCCTCATCGTGCTGCGTTGGAGGGTCGGCAGCAGCAGCTTCTTCATCAGGAAGGCGTTTCTCCGGTGGCTCCCACGATCACCAACAGCTTAGAGATGAGCTTGGTTTGGATCCCTTCAGGAGGATTTCTGATGGGATCGCCGCCTGATGAAGAACTTCGCTTTCGCGAGGAGCAGCAGCATCTGGTCCACATCAGCCGGGGTTACTGGATGAGCATTGATCCGGTCACTCAACAGGCTTATCAGAAAATGACAGGCGAAAACCCCAGCGAGTTCACAGGGGGCCACGAAGAGGGCGACCCACAACGGTTTCCAGTGGAACGAGTGAGCTGGTACGACGCGACGGCCTTCTGCAACCAACTCAGCGAGCAAGAAGGACTGAATCCTTACTATCGAATCTCAAACAGCCAGCGAGAGGGGATTTCCATCCATGGGGCGACCGTCACGTCGCAGGGCGGAGATGGCTATCGACTCCCCAGCGAGGCCGAATGGGAGTACGCCTGCCGAGCCGGCATGACCACGCCTTTTCACTTTGGAAACCTCCTCAATGGCCAGCAGGCCAACTGCAACGGAAACTACCCCTACGGCACCCAAGAGCCCGGCCCGTACCGGCAAGGGCCAAGCGAAGCGGGCTGTTACCGACCCAACGCCTGGGGCCTGTACGATATGCACGGCAATATTTGGGAGTGGTGCCAAGATGGCTTTCGGCAAGACTATCAGCTCTTGCCGCAGGTCAATCCCGTCAGTTCCGCTCCAGAGACCAACCGAGTGTACCGAGGCGGCGGCTGGGGCAGCAGCGCGCGCAACTGCCGAGCGGCCAACCGAGATTGGAGCTCCCCTTCCTACCGCAACCGATATTTGGGTTTTCGCGTGGTACGCAGCCGCCTGGAGACGCTTTCACCCTCGTCAAGTTCTTGATCGATGAGCACCAATGATTCCTCCGGGAAGCATTGGGCGGAACGTCACAAAAGGGCCTCCGTTGCCTCCAGATCTTTGGTCCCGAAGATTGCAGATCTCGCGACTCTTCGGAGTCTCAGACGATTTCGATCGGCGGAGCCACGATCCCAAAAGTGTTCACAGCACGACCACCGAGGACGTTCCCTGCGGAAAACTTTTTCCAACTCTGCGCCAGCATTCCTGAGCAGCAGGGATTCAGCGGCCCGCGACATCAGCTTGGTCTCTGCTCTTGAGTCCATCTGGCAGCCTTTACGCTGTTGCCGGAGGAGCCAAGATCGTCTTGAGCCTCAGTCGGGGAAACTCACTTCAAGCAGCGAAAAATCGTCTTGGAAATCACCGATTTGTAGTTGTTGTTGGATTGTCTGCAGCACCGCCTGGACTCGTCCAACTGGCTTGTCAGACAAACCGGGACGGGTGCAGATCTCTTGCAAGACCTCCACAAACTTTTCATATCCCAACAGCGCACCTGTCGGATCGCGGGCTTCAAACACACCATCGCTAAAGAGATACACTCGACCGCCGGGCGGGACCACAATGGCGGTCTCCCCGAAATCCTCATCGGCCAACATCCCAATGGCCGCGTTTTCACCGCCGACTAATGGAAAGGCACTGGATTGGTCCTGAGCTTGGCCGGGATCAAACAGCACAGCAGGATGATGGCCTGCCGAGGCATACCGCAGGTGCCGAGTGGCCGGGTCATACGCTCCATACCAGATGGTGAAGAACCGGTCGTCGTGTTCCTCCATGGGAAAGGCCCTGTTTAAGGCCGCCAGCACCTCAGCAGGTGACTCCGGAGAGGCACCAATGAGATTGCCGTTACGCAAGGTGTTGTAAATCGAAACCGACAACAAGCACGCCCCGATCCCATGCCCCATTACATCCAGCAAGAACATGGCCCAACGACCATCGGGGCCGCTGAGCTGATGGTAGCCGAAGAGGTCGCCGCCGAGATCGGAGGAGCTCAGGAAGACCCAGTCGGATTGGATCCCACAGTTCGGATCGGTAACTCGTGTCGGCAGGAGTGAGCGGACGTAGCTGGCCGCCTGCTCAAGTTCACCGGCCAGATGTCGTTGGGCTTCAGTCAGCGCCCGGCGGATCTCCAGCATTTGCCGCTGCACAGCGATCAAATCGACCAGTTGCAGCTCTCGCTCGGCCAGTTCGGCCAGTTCTTGGAGAAGCCGCAGCTCGCGGTTGGTGAGCTCTCGTGGCTGAGGACCGGCAGCACAAAGCGTGCCGACATGAAAGCCATCAGGACCAGCCAGCGGGACTCCCGCATAGAAACGGATATGAGGATCGCCGAGAACCAAGGGGTTATCACAAAAACGCGGATCAAGACGGGCATCAGGGACCACCAGCGGCTCGGTATGCAAGATTGTGTGGCTACAGAAGGAGATGTCACGTCTGGTCTCACGCGCGGAGATCCCACAGCGTGCTTTGAACCACTGACGATCGGAGTCAATCAAAGCCAGATAGGCAATGGGAACCTGCAACAGCTCACCGGTCAGCCGGACCAGCCGGTCGAAACGTTCCTCAGGCGGGCTGTCCAGGATTTCCAAAGCCCGCAGGTCCGCGAGCCGTTCGGATTCGTCGGCAGGAAGGGGGGCAAACTTCATAATGAAATCGCTGAGACTCAGCGAGACAGCACATGGGAGAAGCAGCGGCGTCGGCCGCTGAGATTTCGGCTCCCCGACAACCCCGGCACCGCAGCCGACCATGGCACACCACAGTCTGAAGCAGGCTCGCCAAAACCACACCAGCCAAGACTCACCAGCCAAGACTCACTGGCCAGAACCACGCTGGCTCGGAAACACTAGTGGCGCCTGAGCTGGTGCGGCCCAAAGCCCATCCTGGGAACGGTTGTCGGATCGGAACAGTTACCCTCATCATACGTCACAGACGGTCTTCTGTATGTGCGGATGCACCGGACTGACTTGGGCAGTCCCGACCGTGAGCTTTCCCTCTGCTTAGCAGGACACCCCCACCCATAGGAAGGAACCAAGACCGGAGCCGAACGCATCACAAGCGAGCGCTTTGTGCGTTGGTCTTCTCTTGCTCTCACCCCCTATTTTTCGCCTGCTCCCCATCGAGATCCTGCCACAACAAGCGATGGGATATCCAAGAGAAGTCGATTCTGCGGTGACATCTCCTTAGCTGACAACCTAAAACCAGTCAATGGTAAGGGGCGTCCTTGGTTGAGCAGTTGATCTGACTTGCTCACCGCCAAGATCCGGCCCCAGCAAGCAAATACCAGTCAGCTAAAAGGGAGCGAGGACGACGAACCTGTCATGGCGGAGTGGCAAGTTCACGTGCTTTTCATAGGCAATTCTCTTGACTCTGGGGCATGAGTTTTTATGATCACGAGAAATTCAGTGAGGTTCCCCACACATCTACCTCAACCAACCACCGCTAAATCACCCCCCACTTTCTGGCACTAAGTCCTTTTGGAACTGGGTGCGAGTCAATCAGTCTATTGCCCAGTATTTGGAATCGAAGAAGGATGCGTTGTCCATTCTGACAACGACATCTCATCAACCTCGGATTTCCAGATTCTCGTTCGTTTGTTGAAGCTGCGGTGCAGGTGCTCTCTCGCCGCCGGTCCACACAACCAACCTTTTTTTCTCGAGGAGCAAGCAATGAGTTTTCGTCTGCTGGCCGTCCTTGCGGCCGTCATGCTGGGCGCCAACACAGCTTGGGCTCAGTCCATCTTCACTGCCAGCCAAGACACCTACATCGACGCTTCCAACCAGAGCGCCAGTTTCGGCTCGGCACAACTTTTGGAAGCCAACGACCTGGGCGGAGGCACCGGCAACTTCGCCGGCCAACGCTACCCACTGATCTTCTTCGATATCCCCACCAGCACCCTGCAGGACTTTGTCACCGCTTGGGATGAAAGCGGTGGGAATTTCAGCAAAGTCAATGCTGTTGGTTCATTCTATGCCTTTGATGGCCCCGGCGGTCGGCCGGATTCGTATCAGCTTCGCCAGACCAACCTGGACTGGACGGGACTGGGCGAGAACAACGTGACCTTCGCCAACGCTGACAATGGCTCAGCGCCGACGACGCCCCTGAACAACGATGCTGATGGGAACAACGATGGCGCCATCGCCGACAACCCCTTCTTCGGCACCACCATTGGTTCACGAGCCTATGGCCTGAAGCAACACAATGGCGGGGCCACCTTGGTGCGTTCGATCCTGGAATTCGCCGAAGCTGAGGGAATCGTCTCGACAGTTGGTGGGCAGGGCCAAGCCTTGGATCCGCACGAGAACAACGGCTTCACCATCAATGCCCAGGGCGGTGGCAACAACGCCCTCATCGCCTCCAAGGAATACGCTGCAGAATTCGGTGCTCAGTTCGCCCCCACCCTGGCTCTGTATGTCGAACGAGACGTCACCGACGTGACCGACCAACTGAACGTGTTGGACGTCTATCAACCGCCAGGGGCCCCCAATCCGTTCGGCAACACCTCTCCCGACTTCCCAGGTGTGGGCACACCAGTGACCCCTTACGCTCCAGATGATGCCAACGGTAACGCCTGGTTCGAGTCCGACTACGACATCACCGGGATCGCTGGTTGGAACGAAGCTCCCGACAGCACTGGGCCTGCCTTTGTCAACAACGGCGGCGTGTATGGGCACGATGCAACCGTTGATACGGAGCTGGATCCCAGCTGGGACGGCTCGATGTCCGCCCAGACCTTCCAAGACCGCAACGGCTTCCTCTTCCGTGGAGAATTTACCGTCGAGGACCCTGAGTCCTTCGACATCATGCGATTTGACCTGGAAGGAAACGGTGGCGTTCAGGTCTTCCTCAACGGAGTTCTGATTGCCCAGCTGAACCACGATAACGTGGACTTCCTCGAGGGGGCCGACGACGCTGGCTTCCCCTTTGTCGAGGAAGGCTTTACTTTGGAGGGCGTGACTGCCGACTTGGGCAATGAGCTGGAATACGTTCCTGAATTCAACGGCCGTGCCGACGATTTTGAAATCTTCCTGGATCAGTTTCCCGGCTTGCTTCAGGAAACCAACACCCTGGCGTTCCACGCCTCCAATCGTTCGGAGAATGAAAACACCGGCTTCACCTTCGCCGTCGACTCCTTGCAATTGCTCTCCAACACCGACCTGGTCATCCGCGACGAACCGCCTCGCGTGATCCCAGAGCCCACCTCCGTGTTCTTGGTGGCCGGTCTGGGTCTCTTGGGTCTGAGCCGCCGCAATCGCCGTGCTCACTGAGCTATTGGCTTACCAAGCGACAAGCCACTGAGCCAGAATTTCCTGTTGGCTCACCTGATGGCTTAAGCAACTCACGAGAAAGCCTGCCTGAGCACCCTGTGCTTGGGTAGGCTTTTTCACTAAGCCAAGGATCCCGGCTGATCTCCCCGCGCTGTGAGCCTCGAAGAAGTGGGGGCGGGAACCCGCAAGTATCGGCCAACGAAAGGGGGTCAGCCCCCTGCGACTGACATCGGCAGTTCGACGAGGACGGTTCGCCAACTCGACCGCCTCCACCCTCTTGTCTGAAGTTGATGTCTCGCTCGGTACGTCTCCTCAGACCTCCTGGGCGATTCGGTCAGGATGTGATACGCTCGGCGTCGAAACAGCCTTTGTCCTCCTGCTGGAATCCGGAAACGCTCATGCATCACCTCCTGGTCCGACTGAACCTGACCATCCTGCTGATCGCAACGCCCCTAGCATCCTCTCCGGCTTTGTCTCAAGAGGATCAACCAGTTCTGGGGTACATCAACGAGTTCTTACCCGAGACACCTGAGCAGGCCGCAGCCCGACACGCCAAAGTGCAACAGCGTCGCGCTCGGATCAACATCATGATGCACCGTGGGGCGACCCGATTTGCCCCGGAAAACAGCCTGGAAGCTTTTAACGAAGCGATCGACCGCGGTGCCGATGGCGTGGAGCTGGATATCCGCCGCTCCGCCGACGGCGTGCTGTATCTGTTTCACGATAGCACACTGGACGACTTACAAGGTGGAGATGGTCGCAAAGGCAAAAACACCACTTACTACAAGATCGTCTCGATGAAGTTTGACAACGACAAAGGTCATTCTCAAAGCCGAGTGCCGACGCTGGTGGCCTTTTTGCAGTTAGCCAAAGAACGTGGGATGCTGTTGCACTTAGATGTCAAGGAATCCGGAATCGAGGAGGACCTTGCTAAGATCTTTGAAGAGCAGGATATGTGGGATCACTTGGCTGAAGTCAATGGCGGCAACGCCATGAGTATCCGCAACCACAAGAAGGTGACGCTCAAACCGTACAAAGGATGGGATAAGAGAAAGAAGGATGAGGCCACACGCCGTGAGTTCCAAAATAGTCCAGGCAATATGATCTTTACCAAAAGCGACCCCCATGGCCCTCTGGAGATGCTCGGTCGGCAGAAGCCCGAAAAACGACCTCTTCCCAAACACCTTCGCGCGTTGTGGTACCCAGACGGGACCTGGAAAAAGGTGGACCAGTGAGCCCTAGGAATGCACGTTGACTCGTGTTATCCCGCCCCCCACTTGGATGATCTCGGATCATCGGCCGCCATCGGTTTGGGTTTTGTCTCGATCGAGACTGGTTGGCTGAAAGCCATACCCATCGTAGCCTATGGGCAACGCCCTAAGTATTCGAGCTGGCATTTTCTCGACACATTTGGTTGGGTTGAGCCAAGCTCCCAGCGACCCTCGGATTGGGATTTATCTCGATCGGGACTGGTTGGCTGAAAGCCATACCCATCGTAGCCTACGGGCAACGCCCTAGGCATTCGGGCTGGCATTTTCTAGAATTCTCCATCGGTTCATTGGAGATGATCAGGCGCTGTTGGTGATGGCCGATCGCCCAATTCGACCCTTCGAAATTGGCTGCCACCGGTCCTGCGTTTGGTGTTATTCACTGTTCTTCGCGCGGTGTGCTGGAATGTCAAACGCGGGAATACCAGGCCATACGGATGCCGCCATGGCTGGAGAACGCATGTGGCCCAAGGCCACATGATCACGCCATTTGTGCCGATCAAATGGGTTTTCGTTGAACGATACCGCCCGAACCAGGAGCCGGATGGCCTTCGGAGGCTCCATTGGAGACGACGCGGGGGTGGGAACGATCATCGACAACCGAAATCCCAAATGCCCGGATCGGCCATCACCAACAGCGCCCGATCACCCCCAATCAACCGATGGAGAATTCTAGAAAATGCCAGCCCGAATGCCTAGGGCGTTGCCCCGTAGGCTACGATGGGTATGGCTTTCAGCCAATCAGTCTCGATTGAGACAAAACCCAAACCGACGGCTGTCGGTGATCCATGGGTAATCCCCGATCAGCCAATTGTGAGATGGTTCGCCTCACTCGAATTCGTCGTCCTCATCTTCCTCATCTTCGAACTCACCGCCCTCCAGCTCCTCCTCAAGATCTTCGTCTTCAAGATCTTCGTCTTCGAGTTCTTCCGCGGCTTTTGTTTTTGGTTCTTCGTCGTCGGGCAAATCAGCGAGAGCTTGTTTGCGGCTAAGTTTGACTCGGTCGTGCTCATCGATGGCAATCACCTTGACAGGGATTTCATCACCCACTTTGCAGACATCGCCGACACTCCGGATGTAACCGTCGGCCAACTCGCTGATGTGGCATAGGCCGTCTTTGCCAGGCAGGATCTCAACAAAGGCTCCAAAATCTTTGACGCTGCTGACTCGTCCTTTGTAGATGCGACCCACCTGAACGCTTTCGGTGAGGGCTTCCACACGCATCAAGGCTTCCTGACAGGAAGCTCGGTTGTCCGCAGCGATGATGACCATACCATCGTCATCCACTTCAATAACGGTATTGGTCTCCTCCTGCAGGGCCCGGATGGTCTTGCCACCAGGGCCGATGAGCACACCGATTTTGTCGGGATTGATCTTGGTCTGAGCCAGCCGCGGTGCGGTGCCTTTGGTCTCATCACGAGGCTTGTGGATGGCTGTTAACATCGCCCTGAGAATGTGGATCCGAGCGTTGCGGGCCTGCTCCAACGTTGCTCGGATAATGTCCATCGAGATCCCATGGATCTTCAAATCCAACTGAATGCCCGTGATGCCTCGCTGGCTCCCAGCGACCTTGAAATCCATATCGCCATAGTGGTCTTCTTCCCCCTGAATGTCAGTCAACAATATCCAGTTGTCCTCGTCTTCCTTCACCAAGCCAACCGAGATGCCCGCGACGGGATTCAAAATCGGTACCCCAGCATCCATCAACCCCAGCGTCGCTCCGCAAACGGTGGCCATACTGCTGGAGCCATTGGACTCCAGAATATCGCTAATAACCCGCACAGTATAGGGAAAGACCTCGGGGTCAGGCAAAACTGGTTTGACACTACGCTCAGCCAGCATCCCATGGCCGATCTCGCGTCGGCCGGGACCACGGATGGGACGGGTTTCGCCTACTGAAAAAGGCGGAAAGTAATAATCCAGCATGAACTTCTTGCTGTATTCTTCCACCAAGCCGTCGATCCTCTGTTCGTCACGAGCGGTGCCCAGGGTGACTGTCACCAGGGCCTGTGTTTCACCTCGCTGAAAGACGGCCGAGCCATGCACCCGAGGGAGTGTATTGACCTCGCAATACAGCGATCGCAGGTCCTCAGGGGCACGGCCATCGCTGCGAACGCCCGAGAGGATCAGATCGCGAACGACTTTCTCCTCCAGATCATGAAAGGCAGCTGCAAAGAGCTTGGGATCGTTGGGCAAGGCTTGCTGGTCTGCTTGGTTTCCTTCCCATTGAGTTTGTTCCAATTGCGATTCTTCTGGTTCTGAGAGCGCTGTGGCAGGTTCGGCCTCAGCGGTGGTCAGCTCCAAAGGCGAAACCGCCTCAGCAGGGGTTCCATCTTCTGGGGCCGGAGAAGCCCCTGAAGCCGGGAGGGCTCCTTCTGCTTGATCAGCAGAACGTTGCGTGAGGTCAGCCGGTTCCGACTTCTCAGCGGCAACTCCAGAGGTGGCAGAAGCACTCCCAGATGCACCTGGCAAGCCACTTTGCAAGGCAGTAACCGAGCTGGCACTGGCCAAGGGGGCATTGGCCAAGGGGGCATTGGCCAAGGTAATGGAGGAAGGGGTGGCCTCAGGGGAGATCAGAACAGCCTGGGCTCGCTCCTTGACGCCGTCCATGGCTGATTTGCGGTCGAGTTTCCCTTCGGTCCGCAGGGCCGACTTGAGCGGCTCGTAGAATTGTCGCAAAAGGGGTTGCCAGAAGGGATTTTCTGGAGGGACTTCGGGGGTCACCTTCTTGGGGGAAATCTTGTCGATGAGTTCTTGCTGCAGGTCGCAGAGTTCTCGAATGTGTTCATGGGCGGTCGCCAGGGCCTCGATCATCTGGTCTTCTGGCATCTCCCGGGCAAAGCCCTCGATCATCAGGATGGCGTCTCGATTGCCGGAGACGACCATATCCAGGTCGCTTTCCTCCAGATCGTCCTGGGTGGGCAGGGAGTACAGCTCGCCATCGATTCTGGCCACGCGAACCGAGGCGATCGGACCAAGAAAGGGCAACGGAGAAAGGCAGAGGGCCATGCTGGACCCATTCATCGCCAAAATATCAGGATCGTTCTGGCGGTCGCTGGAGAGAACCATGCACTGAATCTGAACCTCATCATGGAAACCCTTCGGAAATAAAGGCCGAATGGGCCGGTCGATGATCCGGCTGGTCAAGGTCTCCTTGATAGTAGGCCTGCCTTCTCGCTTTATAAAACCACCAGGAAATTTCCCGGCAGCAGCAACTCGCTCTCGGTAATCCACCGTCAACGGGAAGAAATCGACGCCCGGCCGAGGGGGGCCGGTGGTCACCGCCACCAGGCAGATGGTATCGCCGTATCCGATCAGACAACTGCCGGCGGCCTGTTTGGCAAGAAACCCGCTCTCGAAAAAGAGTGTTTCCTCGCCAATTTCTCGCTCCACTCGAACTGCTTTGCTCATGAGGTCTGTTCTGACTCCTGCACCCTTGAGGAAGCCACAGCGGTCAAGGCGTCGAAGCCCGAAGACCACCCGGCCCAGGACGTGCTCGCTACAACGGATACCAAGGAAAGAAAAGAAATCCCAGATCAGGTGAGAACGATCCGCCCGGCAGAACACAGGGCCTTTCCGATGCTGGCGTAGAGGTTGCTGGCTTGGGACCCAGAGTCACTCAAGACCGACGAGGCTCAGGCATCCGCAGGCCAGAAGTTCTCAGGACCAGCAGTCTCAGGACCAGACGGATGGGCCTCTCTGCAGCAGAGAAGTCATCTGGACAATCGGAGGTGTGTCCAGACCAAGGATCCGAGGGCCCTGGGATTCGATCAGGTTCTGCTTGGCAGCGACGACTCCCTGAATTTTTCGACAGTCGAGGCCGGTCGTCTCCGGAGAGCGCCGGAACCGAAGAACGTCGCAAAAGGCAAGGGAATCTTCGTTAACAGCGACTCGGCCGATGGAGTGCCGAGGGCAAGAATGGCATCCGGTTGGAGGGAAAGAAGTCCGTCTGCTCCAAATGCCAGCGAACCGAGAGGGGATTCATCCCGAAAGGCCATAGACCCACTGGGGTGAACGACAGGTGAACAGTTGCGGGGCGACGTTGACCGACAGAGACCGTAACTTCCAAAAACCTGCCCTGAGAAACTCTGCAAGCGAGAAACTCTGCAACCAGGACTCCGGCTTGTGGCAGCGAGCTGGCTTCTCAGAAAACAAGCGAGGCAAACCGCTTGTCAAGCTCCCAGAAGAAGCTCGGTGTGCTGAGAGCTACTTCCGGATGTTCAGCTTCCGGATGATGTCCAGGTAACGTTGTGGCTCAACCCGCCGGAGGTAATCCAACAGGCTCCGCCGACGACTGACCATCATCAGCAAACCACGCCGGCTGGCGTGGTCCTTTTTGTGCGTTTTGAGGTGGTCGGTCAACTCTGAGATCCGCGCTGTCAGCAGAGCGATTTGGACTTCCGGCGAACCGGTGTCGTTATCGTTCCGCTTAAACGTCCCGATGAGTTCCTGTTTACGGTCTTTGGTGATCGCCATGCCCGTGACTGCAACCCTTCATGTCGGCCATCTCGGTTTGCCGCCGACAGGGAACATCTCAGAGCCTCTCTCGGATTTTGCCTGAGGGAACTCTCGCTCTGAAATCGCAATGAAAGATCTCAATCAGAAATCTCCATCGGTATCTCAAAGGGCAACGTTCCTGGTTGGAAAATCTCAAAAAGCTGCTGTGATCCCCCTGCGACGTTTTGCCCAGATGGCCTCCTAGCCGGCCGACCTGTTGGGGACACATCTCCCGGTAAATGCCGACGTATACACGAGTTTTGAAACCCTAGAAATACAACCCACTTTGTTCTTCAAACTTACTCTTACTCTGCGGTGGTAGTCTGACCGATCCCCCGTCCTTTTGCAACCGGGGTCTCCACGCATTTGCTGTTCCCTTCTCCACAAACCTCGCAGAAATCACTTTGCTTGACCACCTCACAGCAAGCTCCAAGAAGAACTCCGTCCTCCCAGAAAGCTCCAAATCGCCTGACAGTACCAGATGCCGCTCACCCAAAGTCAACAGGAATTGCCGGTTAAAAACCAGCTGAGTGGCCCATCAGCCTCAGCAGAACCGGCCAGGGGAAATTCGGCCAGGGAGAATTCGGCCAGCAATCAACCAGCCAGCCAGCAATCAACCGGCCAGCAATCAACCAGCCGGACAGGGCAATGGTGTGAAGAGTCCATCGGTTCAGGACCAAGCCACTCTCGAGGAGACCGAGAACGCTGGGCTCTCTGCTGAAGGATCACCAACGAACACGCAGCCCACCAGAAATGCCATGGAAATAAGCGCTGCCGGAGGTGTCAACAACGCCGCGTCCCTGGTTGGTGGCCAAGCCAACACCGCTGAGAAAGATGATCCCCGCGTTGCTGTAAAGCTCTGCTCGCGGACCTAAGTCAAGCCGGCCCTGAATCCCAACCTCCAGCACACTAGCCAGTTCGGCGCCCGTTGAGTTCTGAGCATCAGCACCCACAATGTTGGGCAGCAGGGCTGCGTTGCCATAGAGGGAGACCCATCGACCATGACCAAAGGGATACTCAGCCTCTAAGCCAAAGTAAGGCCCAAACATGTGATTATCCGCTTGGTTGGGGCCGTTATCCTCCAGCAGCATCAAGTAGCGAAACCCTAGCGTAAAGTGGCGAGACAGTTCCCCCCAGGGGTCCTGCTGGCGACGCAAGTCAAAGCGGAGATCATGAAAGTTGGTGTCGTAGTTGCCTGCCGAAAGGTACACCCCACGATAGGTAAAGAGATTCTCCTGAGTCTCACAAGGCGAATACCCCACCGTTAACTGAAATCCCGCATCGTAACCAAAGTCGGTCGCACCCGCATTCTGCCGGCTCCACAGCAGCAAGTCGCCTCGGGTAAACCAAGGGTGGTGGTAGTCGGGCGTCAAGTAGACTGGCGAGTCTGGCTGATGAGGGTCAGGGTGGCGGCTCAACGGACCCAGATACCACCTGGCCTCATCATCGTAGGGATGACCAGAAGGAAGCGGCCAGGTGCCATAGGGCCCATAAGCCCCAAAGCTCTCGGCCGAACCCGACGGCGGTGCAGCATCAGCAGGAGGCTTGGGAGCCTCGTCAGAAGGAGGTGGTGGCGGAGCAGGTTGTCGCCTCCGCAACTTTCGAGAAGACACGCTCCGAGCCGGTGTTCCCCCGGTTGCCAAGCCCCGAGCTGCCAGACGAGGATCAGCCAGTGAGGATCTGGCCATCCGATCGCCAGCCTCTGACTGCCTCACCCAAGGTGGTGGACTTGAACGGTTCTCCGGGGGAATCGTCCTTGGCCGAGCTGGTCGGGACCTAGGAGTTCTGTCATGCCAACTTTCCTCGTAAAACTCTTGATGCGAAGGGAGAGCACCCCGATTATCACCAGGCCTTCTAGGGGCCGGTCTGCTCCCAGGCTGGTGGAAACCTGGAGAAGAGGCTTTCTCCCACTGATTGAACGTCTCAGGACTCGTCGGAATCGGCTCGGCTGCGGGAAAGCGTGCCACGGGAGGGGGTCGCCTTGCTGGAGAAGCTAGTTCACTCAACTCGGCACCAAATCGTTGCTGGTTCTCAACCTCACCGCTGGACCAACGAGGATCCGGAGCCATCAACCGGGACGGCCTGCCAGACGGCGTTGCCGCCGGGAAGTCTTGGACAGCAAAGCTCTCGTCTCCTTCAACAATCTGCTTGCCGGACCAACCTTCTCCGAGGCGAGCTTCTCTGGAAGAGTGCTCCTCAGGCCACCGAGCAGGCGTCCAGTCACCAGGACGTTCTTCCCCAAAAACCTCCGGCACAGCAGAGCCGTCCCCTTCGGCGTAGTCCGCCTCATCAGATCCCCCAGAACTCGAGCCCCCAGAACTCAAGCCAAAAGGAGAGCGCGGAATCTCCGGCCGGCGGACGGCTGTGGAGATAGGCGTCCCCACGGAAGAATCACCCGGCAGCGTGAACTCTCCCGAGAACGACTCTGGTTCCTCGGGGACTGCGTAGGCCTCGCTGGGATCACTCAGCGGAACCGGCTCCTCCTGCAGCGGGGGCCGAGTGGGATCCCATTCCGTGGCGCTGACCCGGTGGACCGGCTGCAACGCCCGAGCGTGAATGACATTCCGGTCGTAGTTTGTGCTTGATGGTGTCTGCGGAGTCAGAGCTTCCTGCTGATCGGGAAGTTGAGCGAGCTGCAGCTGGTTTTCCCGGCGGTTGTCGATTGAAGACGGCGGTTGCTCCGGGCTGACCGTCCGAACGACCAGGCCGCTTGGGGGCGAGACTGTGTCTTGAGCAGCCCCCAGAGTTGAGCTGACTGTTGAGCTTGACTTGATGGTGATTTTGGCTTGAACTCGAGCCCGGGCTTGAGATGGGGCTTTCGGATCGCTCAAAGAGTCACCCGAGAGGGCCACAGCAACAAAACCGAACTCGAGAGAAACAACAGCCAACACCGCCAGGCAGAGAGCCATCTGGATCGGGGAAAGGGAGCCAAGCCGGGTTGGTTGACACCGGGCGGTCACCGGCCATCCCCTGCTCGGGACCACCGGTTCAGTGGCCGGTGGTTCGGCTGTTGGGCGTCTGACCAGGGGCCACACCATACTAGCCTTCCTTGCATGGACATTGCCCGGCTGAGGGGCAATCTGAACAACTCAGTCAAAGTGCCTGCATTCGACTGGTTGCTCCCGGTTGATCGGGGCACCAGTTGATCGGGGCACCATCAGTCGGTGCGAGAATCTGGCACTGTTGAGACGGACAGACGAATCAGAGCGGCTTTTCTAAGCGGGAAATCTTGCTTTCGGGCAACTTGCGGCCTTTGGCGATCCTCCCGCCGATGGCTCCTGAGGCTTATCGGCCCAGCAGGCTGATACGAATCAGGAAAATCCGCCGCTCAGCCCGCAAAGTCCAGCAACGCCTCCCTGAACTCCGCGGGCGGAGTTGCTGGCGGGACCCTCAGGGTTAGCAGGGCATGCCCGGTCAATCCGGCCTCAGGGATCCTATCGAGAATCAGGGCAGGCTGGTTTGACAGTGTTGAGCAACCCTCGCAACCCCTCCAAGCCAGAGATGTCCCAAGGGATGGCCCCCCCAGCCTCCTAGGACCGCCGCGCTGCAGCCTAAAACTGAGATTCTCCCGCAAATCTCCGACACAAATCCCCAGATTTCTTAACAGCTCCAAGCCTGCGGATTGCAGAGAATTTCCGGAGAAATAAAAACCGACGCCTGCCAAAGAGCAGACGTCGGAGATGCCCAAACACTCGTCAAGCTGATGAGACTTACCCAGCAGGGGTTTGCTCTGGTTGGCTGGCTTCTTGTTGGACGGCACCTTCCTTGAGGGTGCCATTCTGCTTGGCTTTTTCCAGGGCGGTGCTGACAGCCTTTTCCAGAACGCCTTCACCTCGGAGGGTGGTTGTGATGACTTTGCCTTGAGTATCTAGCAGGAACATCGCGGGAATGCCCCTGATGTTGTACTGCCGGGCGATGGGATTTTTCCAGCCGCGGTCCTCGGCATCGGGGAAGATGATCTGCACCCAGGGCATCGACTGATTTTCGATAAATTTGCTGAGGTCCTTGGGATCTTGATCAAGGCTGATTCCGACGATTTCAAATCCCTTGTCGTGGTATTTGTTGTAGACAGCCTTCACGTTGGGCAGTTCGGCGATGCAGGGCCCGCACCAAGTTGCCCAGAAGTCGACCAGCACGACCTTCCCCCGATAATCGGCCATTTCAAACTCTTTGCCTTCAACGGTCGGGCCAGCAATCGGCATCGGCGAACCCAGACGCTTGAGCGAATCACGCTCTCGTTGGAGTGCCGAGGCAACTCGCCGGTCGGTCTGCTCATAGCGGGTCAGGGCTTCGTTCAAAAGGTCGACTGCCGCATCCTTTTTGTCGTTTTCTTTGAGCACCCTCACAGCCTTGAAGAACAGCAAAGCAACTTGCAGGTCACGGGGGAATTTGTCGGCCAAGCCAAGCAACTCTTTGCGTGCTTCTTCGCTGACCTTCTCGCTCGAGAGGAACTTCAGGTCAAATAGACGAGCAGCCAGTGCTCCAGCAGCTGGGCTGTCCTTTAGTTTCTCCAGGCCTGCCTGCATCACCTTCTGAGCCTGGTCGGTCTTGCCCGCTTCCTCAAGCTTGGCAGCCAATTGGCCATAAGCCTCGGCCAATTCCTTAATCTGAGGATACTTTTCAGTCAATTCTTCAAGCTGTTGCTGAGCATCGGCAGGCAGTTCTGGCGAGTCCAAAGTC
The DNA here is from genome assembly GCA_964648025.1 of uncultured Pirellulales bacterium. Lineage (GTDB taxonomy): Bacteria > Planctomycetota > Planctomycetia > Pirellulales > Pb10988 > CAZYKP01. Next base: position 106,990 of record CAZYKP010000011.1, read on the forward strand.
TTCATCACATAGAGGCCGACTGCGGCAGCTCCAGCGTCCGGACTTTTTGGGTCCTCCTTCAGCAAGTCCTCGTAAAAGGCAATCAGTTTGGGCTTGAACACATCGGGATCCATCCGCATCCCCATGGAGTAGACCGAAGACTGCTGTTGACGAGCAAACTCCTTGTCAGCGTCGGTGGCATCCGGATGATCCAGGATTTTGCTGGCTGCCTTCAGTTTGGTGAAGGCATACAACTTGAACTGGTCTCCCTCCGGCAGGTCGCGACGGCTCCGCGCGGTTCGAAAAGCCCTGTTGATCACTTCGGTCAGTTCCTCGGGGGTGCCGTCGGCAACCTCCACGCTCTCTTCGGTGATCTCTTGATTGGCCTCCTCGGCTTGGTCGGTTGGCTGATCATCAGCTGCCGGCTCGCCTTCGGAAGGTTGCTCGCTCCTCTCAGCCTGCTCGCTCCTCTCAGCCTGCTCGCTCCTCTCAGCCTGCTCGCTCTGGGGAGCATTCTCCTGAGCAAACCCAGGGACCATCCCGGCCCAGACTAACCCAGCCAACCCAGCCAGCCCGGTCACCAGCACAATGCAAAAACGCATCATAGAACTCGTCCTCCGAAATCTTAGGGGTGTCAATCCACGGCAAACACAGTCCCACTTCCGAGTCCGCGTTCCATGCACGAGGGATACCATTGTTAGGGTTTTCTACGTGAGTCGGAAGCCATTGTTTTGTTGTAGCACCTGGTCCAGCCGAACCCAACTCCCTCACTCGGCTGCTGCGAATTCAGGCCAAGCCCCGACCCTTCGATGGAGCCCTGAAGCCCTTTGCCTGGTGCCTTGTTTCCTTGGGTTGTGGCAGTCGGTTCGACGTGAATCCCCCAATTCAACGAACACCCAACTGCCGGAATTTGCCCTGAGAAAGAAAAAAGCTCGGAACTCTCGCCCATCTCACCGTTGATGGCCTGCTGAGGCGGAGGAAACCTCGACCTCGTTCCAAGACTTGTGTTCTTCCCAATTGGACTGTCCCAGAGTGGCCGTTGACCGCCACGATGATGGTGGATGCACCTGTTGAGTCTCCGACAGGTCCGACCTTGGCCACAATCTGGACCAGTCGAGCTAAATGCCTCAGCTTTTCTGAGGAAGCAGGAACAATGCAGCCCAGAATCCTCAAGGTCACGAGAACCTGGAGAAGGGCTTCTCGCCCGGTCGTCACAGCTGGACAAGCGAACCATGATCGAGTCGCCCGTTCCTCGATGACGATGTTCAAGACGAGAGTTCAGAAAACGCTTCGCAAGCCCATCCCCCTAAATGGGCTGGTGATCGAATTGACCGGATGTCGAATTTGCCGGTTATCCAGATGACTGTCAGTCTGAGAGTGCGAAGTGCTTCTTGGGATGGGAGGATTGGCTGTGGAGAAGGTTGTACCTGAGCTGGGGCCGGTTTTGAGATTCTTGGATCGTTTGGAGCGGAACAACAACCGAACGTGGTTTCAGTCCAACCGAACTTCTTACGAGGAAGCTCGTCAGCTGTTCCGTGAATTTATCAGGGAACTGCTAAGACGCTTGGAAGAGCTTGACCCCCTGGAAGGGGTGACACCAGGAGAATGTATCTTCCGGCTTCACCGAGATGTCAGGTTCTCCCAAAACAAGCAGCCTTACAAAACGAACTTTGCGGCGGTTCTGTCCCCTGACGGTCGGAAGACAACCCAAGCGCCTTATTACATACAATTGGCTCCTCACCAGGGGTCTTTCTTGGGCGGGGGTTTCTACGCCCCGAGCTCAGCGACGTTGAGGCAACTGCGGCAGTCGATCGATGACGATCCGCAGCCTTTTCACAAGGTGCTTGGGTCGGCTGCATTTGGGCAACACTTTGGCTCGCTCCAGGGAGAGCAGCTCAAGACCGCACCACAAGGGTATTCCAAAGACCATCCACAAATCGAGTTGTTGCGACGGAAGCAGTGGTTAGCCACCAGGCGTTTTTCTGATGAGCAGGTCGTTGCCGAAACTTTTGTTGAAGAGGTCATCGATTCGTTCCGGGCCCTGCAACCCTTCTTGGATTTGCTCAACGGAGCCGTTCGAGGCGGTTCTGCTGGCGTGTCGTAAGCACCCCCTCACTTTCGCAGCGGTCAAGGCTGCACCATCGAAGGAGATCTGTGAAGCCTTCATAACCGGACCTGAAAGTCGCTCTTTGCCAACCGCTGAGACAGCACGAGGCTTTTAGGCCGCCCTTTGAGGGGCTATCTTGACCGAGAAGTAAGGTTCTACTCGCCCACGGAACTCAAAACACCCAGAAGCTGCCATGGCCACCGAAGCTGTTCCTCCCGAAACCACCCCCGAGTTGCGCAACCTTGGACTGGAAGTCGTGCGGGATAATTGGGGTTGGTACTTGGCGTTGGGCATCGTGCTGATCGTGTTGGGAACGATCGCCTTGAGTTACTCTTGCTTGGTGACGCTCACGGCTGCGGCGATGATCTTTTACGGCGTGCTGTTGCTAGTTGGTGGCGTTCTGGAGATCGTTCATTCCTTTTGGCGGAAACAGTGGGGAGGATTTTTCCTTGATTTAATTAGCGGTGTATTATATGTAGCAGTTGGTTTCCTGATGGTCTCCAAGCCGGTGACTGCCGGGGTGGCGTTGACGTTGCTGATTGCCATGTTCTTGATCTTTGCGGGGTTGTTCCGCATCATCACAGCGTTGACTGTTCAATTCCAGAACTGGATCTGGCTGTTACTCAGCGGCGTGGCCTCCCTGCTGCTGGGCATCTTCATTTGGAGCGAATGGCCAGGCTCAGGATTCTTCTTCATCGGCCTATTCATCGCCATCGAGCTGATTCTCAATGGCTGGTCTCTGGTCATGCTGGCCTTGATGGCACGCAATATCCCACAAAACCAAAGCCCAAGCGAACCGGCCACAGCCGGTGAGACGCCAGCAGCCTAGGAGATTATCAAGGAGAGATTGTCGGATGGCATGACGCATTTCCTGCACGAGGAGCCTGCCGGCCCATCCGACACATCGTCCTCGATGGACCACTACGGATTCCCTGAAAAGTCTTCGACGAAACGGGGCGTTTCATCCGGCAGTCCGGGCTTGCGTTGGTCGCCCCGGATCGAAAGCTTTCAACACCCCACATGTCCCAAACCATGAGCTTTCAATCCTCCCCGCCAAGATCATAAACGATCGCCTCGTCGGTGGGTGGCTCGACGGTCAGCCAATGCTCATCAGCAGCATCTTGCGAGGATCGAGGTTTCCCCGGTGCTTCGCTTGTACGCTGCCGGTAGTAGATCTTGATGGGGACCTCGCCGAACTCCAGTTGGTCTCGAAAAAATCCTAGCAAATAACGCCGGTACGGCTCAGCAAACGCTGACGGTGTGTTCACAAACAAGACGATCGTCGGGGGCTGAACGCCGACCTGTGTGGCGTAGTAGACTTTCGGCCGGTGGTGGCCCTTCATCAATGGCGGCGGGTTGCGGTCGACGGCGGCTTGCACCAAGCGGTTGAGTTCTGAGGTGCCGATTCGGCTGCGGCTCTGCTTGAAGAGCATCTGGGCATGGTTGAGCAGCTTCTTCACGTTGCGGCCGGTCTGCCCGGTGATAAACGCCACCGGCACGTTCCAAAGTGTGGGAAACGTCTCGCGAAGGTAGTCGGCATAGCGGCCAGTCTCAATCTCCTCAGCATAGAGATCCCATTTGTTGACCACAAAGATGCATGGCTTGTATTGCTCAGCAATGTAATCGGCCAGCTGCTTCTCCACTCGACTGACCCCCTCCCGAGGATCAAAGAACAACAACACCACATCCGCCCGGCGAACGCTTCTCTGGGCTCGGTGCGTGCCATAAAAATCAACGTTGCTGTTGATGCTCTTACGCCGCCGCAAACCAGGAGTATCAATCGCTACTAGCGAGAGGCCGTCCAGCTCAAACCGCACGTCGATGCTATCTCGGGTGGTTCCGGCCACCTCGCTGGTGATCACCCGTTCCTGTCCTGCCAAAGTATTGATAAACGTGCTCTTGCCGACATTTCGGCGTCCCACAATTGCCAGCTTCATCGCTGGCTCTTCTTGGGGGCCTTCCTCAGCGGTTGGTTCCGGGAGATGTCGCAGGATTGCCTTGACGAGTTCCTTGCGGCCACGATTCTGTTGCGCGCTGACCTTGATGACCGGATCTCGGCCGAAAGCATAGAACTCGTCGGCGATGGGATCGAACTTTTCGGCATCGCATTTGTTGGCCACCAACAACACCGGTTTGTTGACTTGCCTGAGACGAGTGTCAATCTCCCAATCGCTGGAGACCAATCCATCCCTGACGTCCACTAAAAACAGGACCAGGGTGGCTGAGTCGATGGCCACCTGGATTTGCTCGTCAATGTGTTCGGTGAGGTTATCCGGATCGACAAACCCGATTCCTCCGGTGTCGACCAGCTCAAAGTACCGATCTCCTCCTCGGGCATCCTCCAAGTGAATCAAGTGCCCCAGCCGATCCCGTGTGACCCCGGCGGTCGCATCGGTAATGGCAATCCGCCGGCCAGAGAGCCAGTTAAACAGGCTGCTCTTGCCAACATTGGGCCGCCCGACAATCACAACCTGCGGCAAACTCACGGCAAGAACCTCCAAAATCAATCTCAAATAGAACGCAGGCCAAGCAACATCGCCTAGTCAAACAACCAACAACCCAATCGCCCAATCCTGAGGCCCCACCAGCAAAATCCCAGCCCCCCAAACCAAAACTCGACTCTCCCACAAGACCGAGAGAAACGAACACCAGCTTCTACCCTTTTTCAACAAGCACGGGGCCAAGAGGGGAGGATGTCCAAGGTGTATAATAGGCTGAACAGGTTGTCACTGGATCGACATCAACACACCGGATCGACATCAACACAACTGTGAGGCACCGATGGCCCAACGCCGTTCCCAAGATGCATCTGAGTCCAACTCAGCATCGGCTGGCAACCCCTCAGCAGATCTCGCCAAAACCTTAAAGCAAACCTTGGAAAGCCTGCAAAGAGCGGGACTTCGGGAACTGCCACGGGCGTTGGCCGAGGATCCAGCCGTCGCCGAGCTCATCTGGCAATTAGCTGCCCAAGCAAAGCCTGGTGCCCAAACAGAGCTTGGGGCTCAAGGCTTGCCGAGGCCCCAGAACGCCGGAGCGCCTCACCCAGAGCCAGTTGATCGCCGAGCCCCAGAGACACCCCCAACAGTCAACCCAGATCAAGACTCGCTTGCCCAAGAGGAAAGTTCGCTGCAAACTCCGTCCGACTCGGCTGAGGTCAAGCAAACGTCTGGGCTGGAGACGTCTGGGCTGGAGACGTCTGGGCTGGAGACCTCTGGCCTGGAGATCTCTGGCCTGGAGATCTCTGGCCTGGAGACGGTCAGTCCAGGGCTGGAGGATTCCTGCAACAGTCCCGCCGCTGATCAATTGGAGGCGGGTCTTGTCATTGGTGGCCAGCCCAAATCCTTGTTTGATGAGCCTGACGTTCAAAGCCCCCCTCTTGCAGCAGAAGACAAGCCCGCCGTTTTAGCCGTCCTGCAACAGGAAGTGGCCGCCTGCACCAAGTGCAGTGTCTTGGCTGAAGCCCGGACTCAGACGGTCTTTGGAGTGGGGAACCCGAATCCACGGCTGGTTTTCTTTGGTGAGGCCCCTGGAGCTGACGAGGACCGGCTGGGAGAGCCTTTTGTTGGAAGGGCGGGGCAACTGTTGGACAAGATGCTGGCGGCCTGTACTTTTCAGCGCGAAGACGTGTACATCATGAACACGCTGAAGTGCCGGCCGCCTGGCAACCGCAACCCGAGTCCCCAGGAGTCCAGCAACTGCCGGCCGTTTTGGGAGCGGCAGTTGGCGATCTTGCGGCCTGAGTTTATCTGCTGCCTCGGATCGGTGGCTGCGACAACCCTTCTGCAAACCAATCAATCCCTCAATCGGCTCCGCAGACGCTTCCACCGCTACCACGACGCTAAGGTGCTTGTAACCTTCCACCCGGCGTACTTGCTGCGGAACCCCAATGCCAAAAGAGATGCCTGGGACGATTTGAAGCTCCTGCTTGCAGAAATGGGAATCGACTTGACGCAAGCAGGCAAATAAAACCGGCCCACAGTGAGCTTGGTGAGAAAGACTCTTTGGCTGGCAAGAATCCCTGCTCAAGCCGGCCTGAAAGTGCTCGTCGGCTCTGAGCCATTCCGACCGAAGACTCGTTCTCAAAGGATGGCGTCGTTTGACAGCACACTTGCTGAGGACCTTTGGGATCACTCAAAAAAACGGTTCCGTCCAAAACCGCTGACTGACGCTGACTGGGAGACTAGACTGTTGAGGGTTGAGATGCTTCGCCTGGTTTGGTTGAGAAGCTGAAAGGCAAAACTCCCCAAACTCACATTTTGCAAGAAACCCGTCTGCCCTGAAATTCATCAGACCTAAAACACCTCGTCCAGAGACACTTCGCCCAGAAACACCTCGTCCAGAGACACCTCGTCCAGAGACACCTCGGCCCGAAATACAACAGTTCCCAAGCGGAACACTTCCGAGGCCGGTTTCAGTGAGGCAGAGGCCCGGGGCGAGGTCTGCGGCTTTGCCAAGCAGTCAACACAATATCCGATAACACCGGGAGCTATTCATGTCGCGAGGCGACTTCCCTCCCTCCGGGGGACGACAATTTCCAAGTAATGAGATCCCCTGGAGTTCGATCCTTCGCGGGTTGCCATTGATCATTGTGGTGGTCTTGGGACTTGTGTTGGTCTTTGATAGCTACTTCACCGTCGAGAAAAACGAACGAGCGGTCGTCCTTTGGCTCGGCAAGCCATCCCGGGTTGTTGGGTCGGGGTTGCACTGGAAAACGCCTTTAGCCGAACAGGCCATCACTGTCGATATCAGCGACCAAAGGCTGCGGCTGCCCTTTGGCGACCAACAAGGCAACCGGCAGAGACCGATCAGCGAAGATCTCGGGCTGATGCTGACAGCTGAGCAAAACGCTGCCGTGGTGGAATGGGACATCCAGTGGCGTGTGAGCGATCCGGAACTTTATCTGTTTCGCATCAACTCCGAGGATATCAACGAGGTCATTCGGGCCGCCACCACCAGCGTCATGCACCGTTTGATTGGAGATTACTCCATCGACGAAGTATTGACCACCGAGCGAGGCAACATCGCCGATCAGGCCAAGCGTGACCTGCAGAAAATACTTGACTCCTACAAGGCAGGAATCCGCATCGCTAACCTCAACGTGCAGCGGGTGACACCGCCGGAAAGTGTCAAAGCTGCCTACGACGATGTGATCAGTGCCCAGCAACGAAAGCAGCAGCTGATCAACGAGGCCCAGAGGGAGAAAAACACCATCCTTCCGAAGGCCAGGGCTGACAAAAATGAGGACATCAAGCTTGCTGAAGGTGAGAAGAACCGCCGCATGAAAGAAGTCGAAGGCCGTGTTGAAGCGCTGAAAGCTCAGTTTGAGGCTTACAAGGCAGCCCCAGAAGTCACACAACGGCGGATGTATCTGGAAGCTCTGGAAGAGGTGATGGCCTCCAGCGGTGAGAAAGTGATCATCGACGGAGACCTCAAAAAGGCAGCCCTGCCACTGCTCAACCTCAACGCAGGCGGACGGTGATCACGCACACCGGCCAAGCTGGGTTTTCCACGCCTCTCAATCCTTCAACTTCCAACGACTCACGCTCACAAAGAGATCTTCACGATGAATTCTCGTGCCACCTCGGTTGCTGTCATCACAGTCATTATATTCGCGGCGATACTCGCCTTAGTGCCGATGATGATGTACATCGTCGACGAAGGAGAGCAAGCTGTCGTCTTGCGGTTCGGCAATCCGGTTGCCGCGCGGACTGAAAGCGGATTGTACTTTAAGACCCCCTTTATCGAACGCGTCGAGCGGCTCCCACGAACTGCACAGTACTGGGGCGTCGACTATAGTAACGTCCTGCGAGATGCCCAAACAAAGGAAGGCAAAAAAGTTAATGTCACCCCCTGGGCTGTCTGGAAGATCACCAACCCTCAACAATTTCTGCAGCAATTTCAAATTCTTGAGAACGGCGAAGCACGCGTGGCAGAAGTCGTCCGAGCCACAATTCGGGATGTCATCACCAACTACGAATTGCATGAGTTGATCCGAACTTCCAATCGAAAGCCGACCTTTACCTTTGGCCAAGACCAAGAAGAACAGCTCGCAGACGATCAACAGCAGCCGGCTCAGGATGGCCAGCAAACCGATGACTCCTCGACCATTGCTTCGTCCGACCAACAAGAACGACTCCGTGAGGTCCTATTCGGCCGAGAGGAAATCCTCACCAAGGTTTTTGAGTCCGCCCAAATCCGGCTGGCCAGAAGTATCAGTCGCGACACTTCCCAAGAAGAGACACCATCAAGCCAAGTTGTTACCGGCGATGTGATCGAGCTGGTCGACGTGGGGATTTCTCGCATCGAGTTTGCCGACCAAGTGCAAGCAGCCCTCTTCGCCCGTCAGCGTGCCCGGATGGAAGCCTTAAGCGCCAAGTACGATCGCGAAGGGGAAGAAAAGAAACGCGAAATCATCAACCAAGCCAAAGCAGATGCTGAGGCGATCCGCGGGGAAGGTCGAAAAATCGCTCAGGAACTGGTCGGTGAAGCCCGCGCTTTCGAAATCGAGCAAGATGCCAAAGCCCTCAAGCAGATGGGCGAATTCTATTTCTTTGTCCGTAAGCTCGAAGCCTACAAAAAGGGCTTAGCAGGCCGCACCAAGGTCATCCTTTCGACCGACAATGAGTTCCTCAATTTGCTGGAAGGACTGAAAGAGTTTCCACCGCCGGCGACAAGCTCCTCAATCGCCGGGACCAATCCTTCTGAGGCACCCACATCACTGGAGGATCCTTCGAGTCGGAACGATGCCAACCCAGAGACAGCTACTGGCAGCCAGGCCGAAACTGAGCAATCAGCCGACGATGCCACTGTCTCGACGACCGATCCCGAGGCGATCAGCACTCCAGCTCGGATGCGGACCGAACCAGGACCAGCCTCCGACCCACAAACCGGGTCCTACTGAGCCTCAGAGGAGTTCTTGACCCAGGGCGAACAACGGAAGCCCGGATTGCCGTACGTTGGCAGTCGGCGTGGTCGAGAACTTCTCAGGGAATCAATAAAGCGAGGATCAGGCCGATGGAGCGTTTTAAGGACGCCCGCATCGTGAGACGGCAAAGGCGATCATCGTGGTCTGGATGTCTCCAGGGAGTGCCCTGCGTTGCGTTCCCTCCCACTGCAGAAGGAGCAGGAACTTCTTCTTCAGTCCAACAGCCTCCAGGCATCAGGCCTGCCTCGCCAACTTCGCGACTTGTCTCACAGCTGCAGGGATTCGACTGACCGCAACATCAGCTTGGTCTCTGCTTGAGGCCCACGCAGCGAAGTCGGAGGAACTGGGAGAGAAGAACGGTGGTTTGATGGAAGGCCGCCAATTGAAAGGCTGCAGAACGGAGCGTCACTGAGGACGTTCCGATCTGTGGCCGTCCAACCCAAACATCTTACTGTGGTAGGAACTCGAGCTGTTGAGATCGCCGCTGGAGCAGATCACGGACAGTCCCACCTCGAAACCAGATCGATTGGCAAGAAAGCCACATGACTGCACCATATCGTCACCCAACCAACGAGCCTCACTCTCCACCAACGACACCTCGGGGGACACAACCCCGCGAAAGTCAGCACTGCCAACCTTGGCACCAATTTCAGCCGGCCTGCCCTGTCTGTGGCGGCCAATTGGTCTCTGTGCGAATGAAATTGCAATGTTCTCACTGCCACACCATAGTGGAAACTTGCTGCGAAGGAGGTCCGGAGTGACTTTGCTGATCGGAACTACGAACTTCCAGCCAAGCGAATCATCTCGGTGATTCAGACGATCCCCCCAAGCTCGCTCAAAGCATGGCCCCAAGCAAGTTCAGCCTGACCGCCCTGTTGCTGGGGCTTTGGTGGATCGCCATCTGTGTAGCTTGGGTGCGACACCTGGCGTTCCCCTTCCAAGTCCCCGTGCCCCTTCTGTGGCACCACACACTCGCTCCTGGACTGCAAGCCTGTGCGATCGCCGTCAGCCCCGATGGTCGAACCGTCGCGGTCTCCTCCGGTCAGGGCGAGCACATTCGCTTGCTTGATGCCCAAACCGGCCAGGACACATGGTCTGCCCGTAGCGTAGCTCATGCTCTGGCTTTCAGTCCCAACGGCCGCTACCTGGCAACCGTTGAGCACCAAGGCCCTCTCAAAGTGATCGACCTGAAGACATGGCAAACCGTTTTGTGCAGCCCAGTCGGACAGTTGAGCAGTGTCCCTGTTCCCACCAAGCCAAATCACACAGCAGTCGCTTTTAGCCCAGATAGCCAGTGGGTTGTAGCAGCCTCGCCAGGCGGTTATATCCGCCAGGTCAAACTCTCCTCTGGAGAAAGTTGGCCGCTCTTGGGCAACCAAGAACCTGTCAACGCCCTGGCGGTCAGTCCCGATGGTCGGCACCTGGCCACTGCTGGAAGACGGGAGTTGCTGATCTGGGACATGTCCACGGGAAAGCTGGTGAGCCGACGCCGTTTGCACGGCCCGCTGCCACATCGCCGGGCGTTGGCTTTCACGCCGGACGGGCAAAGAGTAGCTCTCATCGCTGGTCCTGACCAGGTGGCCATCTATGATCTGCAGAGCCTCCGCCCGGCCAAAACTCAGACGTATCCTGTCGGCAGGGCAAGTGCTCTGGCGATCAGCCCAGACGGCCAAACTCTGGCAACGGGAAGTCCCCTATGCCTTTGGAACTGCAGCACGGGTCGGTTGCGGACCGCAACCAAAACGCCGTTTGATCGGGTGACCGACTTGGCCTTCAGCCCCGACGGCCAGCTGCTGATTGGGTGTCTCGATGTCGGCCCGCAAGACGGAGTTCCCTCCCTACTGGGAAAACCAACCAACCGGTCAGGCGACCTGGCCGGACGTTTTTCCGGAGAGATCGCGGCCTGGAAGATCTCTGAGCTGACGCCTGGCTATGTCGAGCTGCGTGACTGGCCAATCGGCTGGCTGGGTGTCCAAACGCTGGCCTGGTTGGTGGTCTGGGTTTGCGTGGCTCGGTGGCGGTGGAGGAAACAAAAGTTCGTCTTGAAGAAGCCATCCTTGGCAATGGGATGACAATCCCTTTGGGTCAGGCAGTAAGATTTTTCATGTCAACACATTCTATCCGCCTCCGCGGTCCCTGGCAGTACGAAGTTCTCTCCGCGGAGGCCCCTCCAAAAGGTCCCACCTCAGGCACGCTGAAAATGCCATCCGACTGGGGCGACTCACTGGGCAGTGATTTTCGCGGCCGAGTCCTCTATCGACGGCGATTCAACTGCCCGACTGGCTTAACAGGCCAGTCAGTCAAGCTTTGTTTTCTTGGAGCCGAACCAGAAGCACAGATCTCCCTGAACGGTCAGAAGCTCGGCCGGGTTGCCGGGACCGTCGAGAGCACCGTGTTTTCGGTGACCGACCTGTTACAACCTCACAACGAACTAACCGCAGAGTTTGACACTTCTTGCTCACCTTCGCACCAAGGTCCCGGCGGACTCACCGGTGAAGTGCGGCTCGTCATCGAGCCCGCCGAACCAATCTCTTGAACATGCGTACGACTGAAGGCAGCAGGCTTTTGAAGAGGACCCTCTCACTTGAAAACGACAACTTCAGTGCCCCCCCAGACTCACCGCAATCCTAACGACCTTGTGAACGCCCAGGACGCTTCGCTGACTGGGAGCAACGTTCTCGCTTCTACCCTCCAAAACCGCTTTAAAACGGTGGCTGGGACTGGAGAACACTGATCCGGACAGCCGCTGAAAAAAGTCGTCGGCCTTGTTGTCGAACGTGCTTGGAATGTGTATTTCCTAGTACCTAAGAATGACTCACCCCAAACACGCTTGGAACAAACTCGTCACCTTGTGGATTGAGGAATCGGTTCATGCCAGCCAGTTATTCATCGCCGCTGTTCTCACAAGTGTTCGCTTTCTCCCAGGGACAAACCTGGCGAGAGCACTTCGCAGACCAGATTCAGAACCAACCAAAAAAAGCCATCGGCAGCGGTGTCTGCATGGTGGTGGCCATGTGGTGGATCGATGCCAAGGCTCAGGACAAGCCCTACGTTGTCACCGACACCGCAGCATTGAAAAAAGCCGAACTGATCCAAAACGGCACCGGCACTTGGCTCGACCGCTGTGCCAATGAGATGACCACGAAAATGGGCCTGACTCGCCGGGGCAACTACAATTACAAAGATAAGTTCAGCGACCTGAAGGATTACGTCTGCGGCATGCCCTCCCGCTACGACCTCATCTGCATGGGAGACTCAAGCGGCCTCAGCCACTTCTTCGGTGTCTACAAAAAGTCCACGCACGACTTTCGGATGTTCGACCCCAACGCCGGTGAGTACAAATGCCCTTTCAAGAAAGGTGTGAGCATCTGGCTGGATAAAGCCCGATCCAATTACAGTTCTGCCCTCAGTGATCTGTGGGGCGTTGTGAGCTTTACCTCTTAACCACAACCATCCAACCCAATCGTTTCGGCGCCCGGGCGTGTCAAGCTCTGGGAAATCCAGACTCCCGGCCAACCGATGGGCGCCCCAACCAACGAAACCGGTCGTTTCGGCGCCACTCCCTTAGCATTTGTTCAAGTCAGCAATGGCCGCCAAGAAGGCAACCAACACGACGAGCCAGCCAGCGCCAAATCGATCAGCCTCCAGCCAGAAAGAATCTGGCCAGAAGCAAGCTGGCCGCAAGGAAGCTGACCGGCAACGGCGGCAGGCTGCTCGTCTGCAGAAGATGTCCGCTGGTGTGCAACTGTTGCAGCAGTTTTTGGCGGACTGCCTGCGTGGCGGCCTGGCGGACTTGGAGAGTGAGCCCCCCAGCTTTTGGGAGCACCTCTCCGCCCGTCTTGTCGATGCTCAATGCCGTACGCTGGCCGGGCGTGTGTTGCGACTGCAAGAGCTGCCTCGCTCTGGCAGCGACTGGCCTTCGCGAATGTTGGCCGAGCTGGGCAGACTGAAGCTCGCTGCTGAGGCCTTTGGCAGGTTGGATCAACTCGATCCACCTTTGGCCGCCGATGTCCGCCGCTTCTTTGATTCGAGCTTCGACCGCTCCGATGCCGCTCAAGATGGCGACGTCGTCCGCGATCACTGGCTGTCACTGGGCAGCTGGAGCGAGGTGGTCAGCGGCGGAATGGTGCAGCGGGTGTGGTTGCTAGGAATCCAGACTCGACGCATCGCCATGATCTGGGAATTTGCTCCGATCCTCCGCGGCCGACCCACCGACTTCAAGCAGCATTTCACTCCAGGTCTCATTCATCCTCTGACCTTGGCATTTTACCTCAGCGCCTGCCCTCAGCGAGCCAAGCCTGTTGCCGTCAACGAAGGTGACCCATACCCTTGGGTTGGCCAACCGCCCGACGGCATGGAATCGCTTGAACAACTCTTGGCGACATTTGCCGAAATGCTCGCCCGGCAGCCGTGGATCCAACGGTGCGCAGTCATCCTCAAAGGTGTTGCTGTCCTTTACTTGCCACAAAGAACCGTTTGGGAGCAAAGCCCCGGGGTCCGCAGCGTGGATCTCAAGTGGGTCGTCCAAGACCAACAGGGAGGCTCCGTCCCGCTTGTGGGAATCGACCACTGGCAACTGCTGGCCATCAGCGGATCTCACCCAGTGACCATCGCTGGAGAATGGGATGGAGAGCGACTTCGCCCCTTGGGTGTCTTTGCCGAGCAACGCTTTTTGAAGCTCAACTCTCCAGCAGGGCGTTGACTGATCGGGGATCTCTTCTTGAGACGGCTGTCCGTGCTTGGCAACCTGGTGCCTTGTTTCCTATGATTTCGGCAGTCGGTTGATTTTGGCAGTCGGTTGGACGTGAATCCCCCGATTCCACGAGAACCAACTGCCAAATCAGAAGGAAACCGACCACTAGGGGTCAACGCTTTGTCAGCAGGAGAAGTTTCCAAGTCCATGCTCTCCGTCTGCGACAGGCAGCCTTTGGGGAATCGGCCGTCCGATGACCTACGATGATTTGACTCGACTTGCCTTGCTGGGAACCGCCAGCGTCTCGGCAGACACCGTGGCGTCCGATGCGGCCGTTGCCCAGTTTCTTTCGGCCATTCCCACCGAGGATGGTCTCGAAGATCAGCTGCTCCGGCAAGCAGGAGTCTGGGCGGTCTACCGCCAAGCCGGACAACGTGCTGGCCAAGTTGTTGGGATGGTTTCTGAGCCAGCTCCTCAGGAGCATCAGCCGGCTTGCACGCCACGGATTGCTGAGTTGGCCTCATTGATGTTGCAACGCCGGATGAGCGTCGATGTCTTTCCAGAACTTTTGGCCCGTTTGAGCCAAGCCGGCCAGCGGTTGGCACCTGAAATCTTGCCACTCGCTCTCAACACTCAGGATATCGACTTGCGAGATGCCCTGCGTCCCGTTCTGGGACAACGTGGTCCCTGGCTCGCTCAGTTTCAGGCAGTCTGGTCCTGGGCCGCCGAAACGGCCCGACCAACCCAAGTGCCCCAAGAGCAAATCTCTCAAAAGCAAGTCTTTCAAGAGCAGATCTCCCAAGAGTCAGCTTCTCAGGAGCAAGCTGCGGGCCCAGGCTTTGATCGGCAGCAAGCTCGTACACTCTGGGAGACGGGGACACCCGAGCAACGCGCGAGCGTTTTGCGACAACTGCGAGGGATTGATCCGGCCGGGGCCAGGGACTGGTTGAAAGAACGTTGGTCCCGAGAACGCGCCAAAGAACGCCTGCTGCGGTGTCTGGAGGTCGGCCTCTCGGCAGCCGACGAGGAATTCCTCCAGCACGTTCGTCGGCACAACAGCGGTTCTCTGCAGAAGTTGGCCAGAGATTTCTTGACTCGCCTGCCCGACTCCTCTCTGGCGAGGGCGATCGCTCGTCGAGCCGATGAGATGCTCTGGCTGAGCAGAACCGGGGACCAGGCCCAACTGCAGATCACTCTCCCTGAGAGCTATTCTTCCTCATGGGAGGAAGAGGGCCTGCAGGCAACCGATGTCATTGAAGGGTTTCAGGGGCCTGAGGCTTGGTATTGTTGGCATGTCTCGGCGGTCCCACCTGATCACTGGTGCCAGCGGTTTGGATGCTCAGCTCAACAACTCATCACAAGCCTTCCTGCAGACACGCTGGGCCGGGCAACTGTTGTGGGCTGGCTAACGGCCGCAAGAAACTTCCCAGCAGCCGGCTGGGGCGTCGCTCTTTGGGAGTGGGCTCTGCAACAAGCGACTCCGGCAGCCGGCCGACGCCGGAGGACCGATTGGGTCGCCGATGAGCGTTTCTTGGAGCTGCTTGAGGTCATCGCCGAGGTCGACCGTGATCGGCTGATCGGCCGGCTGCTGCTGTTGGAGCTTTGGAGCAGGACCGACGCGGCTCGGCTCAGAGCTGTCCTCGCGGCGATCCCATCTCCTTGGTCGGCACAACTGAGCGGCAAGGTCGTCAACAACCTCAACGATTGGATCGCCCGTCAGGAGTTCTCAGCTGACGATCGGATGCATCTGGCAATCCTGGAGATGGCAGCGCTTCAAATCCATCCAGACTGCCTCGATCAGGCGTTGGAGTTCGCCAGCATGGAGACGCTCAACGATCCCACACAAGCCACTTTCACCAAGGCCATGTTGAATTTTCACCAGACAGTTCAGCTCCGCAGATTCATCCACAAGGATATCCCCCTGTGACGCACCAGGCCCCCCAACATGGAAACACCCCTCAAGACGCCCGTCCTCTCCCCGGGGTGGCTGCCAAAACATCCAAGACGAAAAAGACAGGTTCGACCCGGGCTAGCACGGCCACAGTCAAAAACCCTTCCAGCCAGACTCGTGACGGGGACCTCCTCAGAGAGCACGCTGAAGGACAATTTGCTCAGGAGTTAGCCGCCCTGGCCGAATTTGACAGCCGTCCTCGGCCTCCCAACTGGAACTTATCTCCCTGGGCAGTGCGTCTGTACTTGCTTGGCGGACAACTCGAGAATGGCTTAGCGATTACTCCCAAGTATGTCGGGGATGCGACGCTAATGGAGGCTGCCATCAGCACTTTGGCCACTGATCGGGCGTTGTTGCTCTATGGCCTGCCGGGGACGGCCAAGAGTTGGGTCAGTGAGCACTTGGCAGCGGCTATTTCTGGCGATTCAACGCTGTTGATTCAGGGAACAGCGGGCACCGATGAGGCGGCCATTCGTTATGGTTGGAACTACGCACGTTTGCTGACAGACGGCCCGAGCCAAGAGGCTCTGGTTGCCAGCCCGATGCTCAGGGCGATGCGTGATGGCAAGATCTGCCGCGTTGAGGAGCTCACGCGAATCTCCGGCGAAGTTCAGGACACCTTGATCACCATCCTCTCGGAGAAGACACTCCCGGTTCCGGAGTTGAATACCGAAGTCCAGGCTCGCAAGGGATTCAATGTCATTGCCACGGCCAACGACCGCGACCGGGGCATCCAGGAACTCTCCAGCGCTTTGAACCGGCGGTTTAACACGGTGTCGCTGCCGACGCCGGAGACATTGGAGCAGGAGGTGTCCATTGTACTGCAGCGTTCTGCTGAACTGGGCCGTGCCTTGGAGCTGCCGGCCGAGGCCCCTGTGTTGGAGGAAGTTCGACGAGTGGTCACGGTCTTTCGGGAGCTGCGTTCTGGACGCACCGAAGACGGTCAGACGAAAGTCAAAACACCTTCTGCCACGCTCAGTCCCGCCGAAGCCATCAGCGTGATCAACAGCGGCATGGCCACAGCGGCCTATTTTGGAGACGGCACGCTCCACCCTGCGGATATTGCCCCGAGCTTGTCGGGCACCATTGTGAAGGATCCCGCACAAGATCAACTTGTCTGGCAAGAATACCTGCAAACGGTCGCCAAAGAACGTAGCGGCTGGCAGGAATTCTATGCCGCCTGTTGGGCGACCATCCGGCCGGACACTCGAGGCGGGGAGCTGACTGACTTCTCTTGAGCCGGTTCCAGCTACTACGGTTGTGGATGAGATTGTTACATGAGGGCGTTGGGTGACGATTTTGGATGACTTTTCTTTGGCTTCAGCGGATTCCATGTCGGTTCGACTCTTCGGCATTCGTCATCATGGTCCCGGCTGTGCCCGAGCTCTGTTGGCAGGGCTGCAGCAGTATCGCCCTGATGTTGTACTCATCGAGGGCCCAGCCGATGCCCAGGAGCCGCTGAAGCTGATTGGTCACCCAGACCTTCGACCTCCGCTGGCCTTGTTGGTTTACCCTCGGCAGGCCCCCCAGCAAGCGGTCTCCTTTCCCTTGGCCGAGTATTCTCCCGAATGGCAGGCTCTGCTGTTTGCCGTGAGGCTTGGCTTGCCCATCCGCTTGATGGATCTGCCCCACGGTGCTCGGCTGTCCCGAGAATCCGAGAACCGAGCACAACAACCCCAACCACAGCTCGATCAAGACGAACGTCCTGATCAAACGCAGCCGGGCCAGTCTAGCGAGACCGGCCAGCCCGGCGAGAGCTTCAAGGATTGCGAGTTGTCTGCGGAGGCTCGTGTGGTTGCTGATCCGCTTTCGTTGCTTGCCCAGGCTGCTGGGTATGCTGATTACGAGCTCTGGTGGGACCAGCAGATCGAACAACGACAGGACCCAACGGATGTCTTTGAGGCCATCGATGAGGCCATGGTCGTTCTCCGTCAAGAAGCCCTCGGCAATGACCTGGCGGCCTCAGCTGAAGAGGCCTTGCGAGAAGCCCACATGCGGCAATCTATTCGCCAAGCCCAAGCCAACCAATTCCAGCGAATTGCCGTGATCTGTGGGGCCTGGCACGTTCCAGCCTTAAAAGACCTCGACACAACAGCGATCAGCGACAAGAAACTACTGGCAACCTTAAAACCATTAAAGACGCTAGCAACCTGGATTCCTTGGACTTACAATCGCTTGGCTACCCGCAGCGGCTATCGAGCTGGTGTGGCTTCGCCGGGCTGGTATGAGCATCTCTGGCAGCACCAAGATCAAGCGGCCGCACGTTGGGCCATCCGGGCCGGCCGGTTGCTCCGAGAAGAGGACCTGGAGGCCTCCAGCGCCAGCATCATCGAAACACTGAGGATGGCCGAAGCCCTTGCTGCCCTCCGCAATCGATCAGCAGCAGGTTTGCAGGAACTCTCCGAGGCGATTCATGCGGTCTTGTGCCGTGGTGATGCCACCCCGATGGCCTTGATCCGCCAGCGGCTGGAGGTTGGGTCGGTCATCGGCTCGGTGCCTGCGGAGACTCCAGCGGTGCCGCTGCAGCGTGACCTGGAAGCTGAGGCCAAACGCTTGCGATTGACCTTCTCTGACGAGCAACAAACCAAAACCCTCGACCTCCGCGAGCCAACCGGAGCAGGCCGAAGTCGGCTGTTACGCCGGCTCAATTTGCTCAACGTCAACTGGGGAACGCTGATTGAAAACCGCGACCCAGCGGGGTTGCGGGTCGGCATGGGTACCTTCAAAGAGGTCTGGGAGCTCCTTTGGCAGCCGGAGCTGACTGTCGCGGTCATCGAAGCGAACACTTATGGCAACACCTTGCAGCAAGCGGCCGCAAGTCGAGTTAGCGAAGACGCTCAGCGGTTCGACCGGTTGCCAGAGTTGACCGAGTTGTTGCAAGCGACCCTTCCGGCCGAGCTTCCAGCGGCTGCCGAGGCGATCTTGCAGCGACTGCAAGTCTGCGCAGCGGGCTCGGCTGAGGTGCAGCACCTGCTGGCAGCGGTTGGTCCACTGGTGGCGGCCAAATACGAGCAGACCCGCCACAATCTGGCACAACAGGTCGAGCCCATCCTCCACGACTTTGTTGAGCGAGGGCTGGTCGGATTGCCCGCTGCCTGTGTGGGACTGAACGACGAATCGGCAGAACACCTGGTCGTCATCCTCCAACAGTTTCACAATAGTTTGACGCGATACCAAAACGAACCGTATCTGGCGAAATGGTTCAACGTGGTGACCCTGCTGGCCGGATGCACTGCCTCCCTCCAAGAACGGACCAACCCTTTAGGCAAAACCGCACCAGGCCGAATCCGAGGTTGGTGTTGCCGGTTGTTGCTCGCCCAAGGCCGGCTTCAGGAGAAAAGCCTGCACAGACAAGTCCAGCTTGAGTTAGGACCGGCAACACCCCCACAAGAAGCTGCAGCCTGGGTGGCCGGCTTGCTTTCTGGCACCGGACAGCAGATCGTCCACCAGGATCACCTTTGGGCGGCCCTCGATGGCTGGCTGTCCCGGCTTCAAGACAAAACGTTTCTGGAACTCTTGCCGCTGCTACGACGGGCCTTTAGCGAGTTTCAACCCGCCGAGCGGCGGATGATGCGAGAGAAAGTGGGCCAACTGCCTGCCCAACACCCGCAGGCAGAACAGGCACTTCACCCACAAGAATCGCTCGCTCATCAGAGACTGGCAGGCGAGCCTCTGGCAAGCGAAACTCGGGCAAGCGAAACTCTGGCAAGCGAAACTCTGGCAAGCGAAACTTTTGAAGCCGAGCTTGGCGATCCGGCCATCGACCATCGCCGAGCCAAACAGGTGTTCCCCGTTCTGGCCCAAATCCTCGGAGCCTCGACAACTCAAACCTCTTCAGGCTAACAGGAGGACCGGCTCATGAAATCGTTTTGTTGAAATCGCCAGATCAACTACGATCCATTTCCAAGCGATCCGTTTCCAAGCGATCCGTTTCCAAGCGGCCCGTTTCCCAGCGGCCCGTTTCCCAGCGGCCCGTTGACAGGATCGCCGGTCTTCGTACTCGAGCCTGGTCGAAGGCTTTTCGGGGAATCAAAAACGTGATCCTCACGGGAGATCAACGTTGTTTTCGTCCGTCTTCACCTTTTCAACGAGAATGCTCATCGATGCTCCAGGAGCTCACTTACTACACCGATGTTGTAGGCATTGTAGGAGACATCCTGCGAATCCGCGCAAGGGACGTTGGTTTTGGTGACTTGGCGATCGTGAAAAACTGGGACGACTCGACCTCGCTCGCACAGGTCATTCAGATCCAGCAAGACGAAGTCTCGCTACAGGTCTTCTCAGGTGCCAAGGGGCTATCGACCGACGCGAAGGTGCGGTTTTTGGGGCACCCTATGCAGGTGCCTTATTCGGTCAACATCCTCGGCCGGGTCTTTAATGGGGCAGGGGAGACCATCGATGGTGGGCCGCCCCTGTTTGACGACCCGCGAATCAATGTAGGCGGGCCGTCGGTCAACCCGGTGACTCGGGAAAAGCCCCACCGAATGATCGAAACGCGGGTCCCGATGATCGATGTCTTCAACTGCCTTGTGGAAAGTCAGAAGATTCCCATCTTCTCGGTCGCTGGAGAGCCGTACAACCAGTTGCTCGCTCGAATTGGCATCCAAGCCAATGCCGACGTGATCATCTTCGGCGGATTAGGGTTGATCTTCGACGACTATCACTTCTTCCGCACCACCTTTGAAAACGAGGGAGTCTCTGCGCGTTCTGTCATGTTTGTCAATCAGGCCTCCGACCCGATCGTGGAACGGCTGTTTGTCGCTGACATGTGCCTGAAGGTGGCCGAGCGATACGCTGTGGAGGAATCCCAAAGAGTGCTGGTCTTGCTGACTGACATGACCGCTTACGCCGATGCCCTCAAGGAAATCGGCATTGCTATGGAGCAGGTGCCCTCCAACCGCGGCTATATGGGGGACCTCTATAGCCAACTGGCTCTCCGCTACGAAAGGGCCTGTAGCTTTCAAGGGGCCGGTTCGGTGACGATCCTCACGGTCACCGCGATGCCGGGCGACGACGTGACGCACCCTGTTCCGGACAATACCGGCTACATCACCGAAGGGCAGTTCTATCTGCACGATGGCAAGCTAGATCCCTTTGGATCACTCTCACGGCTGAAGCAACAGGTCGTTGGCAAAGTCACGCGCGAAGACCACGGACAGTTGATGAACACGATGATCCGTTTTTACGCAGCCGGGAAGGAAGCTGAGACCAAACAAGCCATGGCCTTTGATCTCTCACCGTTTGACACCAAAGCGCTGCAATTCAAGCAGCTCTTCGTCCGACGGTTTATGGACATCCATGTCAACATCGCTCTGAACGATGCCCTGGATCTTTGCTGGCAAACTCTGGCGGAATGCTTTGAAGCAGAAGAACTGCTGATGAAACAGCACCTGGTCGAGAAGTACTACGGTCCCGCCAAGCAGCGGGCCGAACGCCAGGCTCAAGGTTCCCACCAACCCGACTGAAGCGGAATCATTCCTCCGGCCAAAAAAGCAACCTCGGCACAGGCTCCTGAATCTGGGCCTGTGCCGAGGGATCAGCACATCTCATGTGCAATGTCTGAAAAAGGACTCTCAGCAGGCCTATCGTCGCCGACGTGAAAGAGCAACAGCGCCGCCCAGTAGCGCCAACACAGCAGCGGTCGAGGGCTCGGGAATGACACCACTCGGGCCTTGAGGGCGCTGGGCAAAGACCGTCAGGCCACCTTCACCATTGAGCAGCTGAAACGCGGGATCGAAGGAAGTGAAGATCCCCTGGGCAGCAAAGAGCTCCACCTCGGCGCCTCCACCTCGCTCAAAGTAGAGCAACTCGATTTCGTGAAGGCCCTCTGTGAGGTTGATGCTCCCAAAACTATCCGTTGGAGGTTGAACCGCATCGGTGACTATGACATCGGTACCGTCGATCCGCAGACGAGCGCCATCATCGGAGTTGATGCCAAAGGTGTAATCTCCTGCCTCCGTGATCTCCAACAAGCCCGTGGCCACCAGGACAAAATCATCACCGGTCACCCCCATAAACGAGCTGTTATCTCCAAAATTCCCGTCAGGTCCCGAGTCGAGAAAGTTGATCACATCAGCGATGCCCTCGACAGGTGGTCCGTCCTGCAAGTTGGAGTCGCTGATGAGTTGCTCAGCATCAGCGAGGCTGTCGATCACATCGGGGAGGGAGTTGTCCACAGTGAAGAACTCTCCTTCGGCGCCACCGCCACGTTCAAAGAACAGGTATTCAAAAGCGGTGTCGCCAGGGAGTAAGTTGACCGAGGCAAAAACGTCGTGAGGTGCTTGGATCACATCGTCGACGATGACATCCTCGGCCCCACCGTCAAAGGTGCCGTTTTGGTTCAGATCGATTCGCAGGCGAGAACCGTCGTCGTTGTTGACACCCAAGTCGACCAAACCCCCGGCAGAGTTGAGTTGTCCTTCGGTCACCACAACAAAGTCATCAGCGCCCGGTGGAAGCCCAGGAACGGGATTGTCGATGGTGAAGTTCCCAGATCCTCCGCTACTGTAGATATCCACCTCATTGACAGTGGCGTTTCCGGGGCTCTCTCCTTCAGCAACGGTGGCGACAGCCTCGGAGAGGTTGGAGATTCCCGTAGTCCCATCCACATCTGTCGAGCCATCGCTATCGATGTACGTGGTGGCGGTGATGGAGCCGGTCACGCCGACGGAAGCCTCAGCACTGCCAACAGGCGCTAAACGGGCGGTGGAATCCAATTCGTAAAGGGTAACGTTGAAAGCCTTCACGCCGGCCAAGCTGGTCAGCCCCAGATCGAATTCGACAATCGAGTCATACGTCTGGTTCGTCTGGTCGGCCCCAATGGTTGACCCGGCATTTTGGTCGTTCCACAGACCGTCTCCGCGAATGTGAGCGGCGTCTTCGCCGCCGGAGTCGTTGGGTTCACCCCCACCCCAGGCCGAAAAGGCAAAGGGCTCGCCGGTGACCCAAACGAAGTTTCCCTCCGTCGTTCCTGGATTGAACCCGTCCAGAGAGCTCGCCACGTCTGCATCGGTGAGGCCAATCCAGCGGTCGCCCCCACCAAGCGAACCGGCAGATGCGTTCTCTGCGGCGCTGGTGGTCGTGGCTAGGTGGCCGCTGACTCCCAGGAATGTTCGGCCAGCCGCATCCACGCGTGCTTGATCCCAGGTCTTATCGGTCGTTTCGAGGTAGTAGCCATTGAGCGATCCGCCGGGACCATGCGGTCCCAGAATCACCCCTTCGCCGTAGGCAGAATGGCAGATCAGCAGGCAGCCAATCAGCACAGCAGCCCACCCAAAGGTGTCCAGTCGGGGCATTGTTGGGGCTCCTTCGCTCCGGGCAGAAAACCTCACCCGGCGCAGTTTGGGGTCAGTCGGGTTTGAAACGTGTCGGGTTTGAAGCGTGTCGGGTTTGAAGCTTGATGGCCTCTCCCTCTTCAAGAAATCCAGAAGAGGGAAATCAACGTGCAAAAACCGGGAGGTTGATTGACCGATTCCGAGGAATTGGTTGAGATGTCTTGATGAGATGAGGTGAGGCCGAGACAACCAACCACTCGAATAAGTCCATTCGGCAAACGTTGTGTAACGAACGTGTTAAGGATCTTCTTCGAATCCCCACTTTTCTCAACCCCCCTTTAGAAGGATTCGAGCATCCTCAAGGTTGATGCACAGGTCGTCTCCTGGGATTCTCAGGCAACCGCGGTGGTCAGGGCGATTGGTTGCCGAAAGCTCACAGCCGACCGGAGCCAGCACCTGAGGCCGAAGACTTGCCAAGGCTGCTTTGAAGCTTGATAAGTGATTCTGCGATTGTGACTGAGGCTTTTCTGCCTCTTGTCGAAGGGGGCCCGACGAGATTCCGGTACCGGCTCGGACTTGTTCTTACGCCACAGGAGGGAGTTGGCGAGATCATGGCGAAGTTAACCATGAGCAAAAGCGCGCTGAAGCACCAGCGGGACGAGCTGGCGAGGTTTCGGCGATTCCTTCCGACATTGGATTTGAAACGGCAGCAGTTGCTCACCGAGCGGAAGAAAGCCTTGCACCAATTGGCTCAAATTGAAAGCGACCTGGATGTCGCCTGGCGGAAGCTGGGCGAGGTCTTAGAGCTTCTGGGGGCATCCAACACGGATCTCTCCGGCCTGGTGCAGGTCGAAGCGCTCACCATGGAGGAGGAGAACATCGTCGGCGCTGGGCTGCCTGTCCTGGGCGAGATCAAGTTCCGGGAAGTCTCTTATTCGACGCTGGCCAAGCCGTTCTGGGTGGATTTCCTCGTTGAAGACTTGCAACATATGGTCTTGCTGCAGATCTCACTGCAAGTCTGCCGTGAGCGGTTAGCCCGTTTGAACTACCAAGTTCGTCGGATCACCCAAAGGACCAATCTGTTCGAGAAAATCCTCATCCCTCGAGCTGAGCAGAACATCAAACGCATCCAGATCGCTCTGGGTGAGCACCAACGCTCGGCAGTTGTCCGTTCCAAACTCGCGAAAAAGAAACAGATCGCTCACTAATCGGACTGTCCCAGATGTGGCCATCGTCCACCACGATATCGTTGAAGGGGCTTGTGGATGGTCCCCCAGGGGAACCTCCGCCACAATCCGGAACACTCAAGTGAAGCACGGCTCACTCAAGAGAACATGCACTCAAGAAAGGGCCCCAAAGCGGTTGGCCAACCAGGGCGGTTGCTCACAAAGGCGAGTTCTCACAAAGGTTTTGTTGAAGGATCCGTAGCTGGGATTGCTGCCGATGGCGATTGTTCCTCTGGAAAAAGTCACTCTCTATGGGGCGGAGACGCAGAAGTCAGCAGTCCTGGAGCATCTCCAGGAGCTCGGCTGCATACACCTGATTCACTTGGGATCGCCCCCTCGGGAATCAGCTGCCGCGGAAGGTCCCGCCGAACTTCAGGCGGCGTTGACTTATCTGCGATTGTGCCCTGAAAAACGCCAGCCTGTTCGAAGAGAACCATTTCATCTCCAACTGGTCGTCGATGAAATTTTGGAAGTGAAACGCCAGGCAGAAGATACTGGTGATGAACGCGACTTGCTGCAAAAGGCCATTCGCGACTTGCAACCTTGGGGGGAGTTTCGCCTGCCCGAGCACCGGCTCGACGGTGTGGAATTCTGGTTTTATGTCCTGCCCATCGATCAGTTCAGCCTGTTTGCTGCCGCTGCTGGTAGGCCGGCTCATGCCGACGTTTCCGGGCTGGCCTGGCACGAGGTGAACCGAGATCATCAGAACGTCTACTTGGTCGTCCTCTCTGCTGCCCAGCCAACAGGGCTGCCTGGCAAGCAGGTCGAGCTCGATCGGCGGCCTCTCTCGGAACTTCGTCGACGTTGGGGCGAAGTCGAAGATCAGCTTGAGGAACTGCACCACAGGCGTGTCGGGCTGACCCGCTGGTACCAGCGGCTTTTACAAGCCTTCAACGGCGCAGCCGATGCCGCGGCAGTCCGCCTGGCCAACGCCCGTGCCCTTGACCAGGGGGGAGTTTTTGCCCTGCAGGGTTGGATCCCTCAAGAGGCATCGACACAAATCCAGCAGTTCGCTCAACAGCACGGCCTGGCTCTGACGCTGCAGCAGCCTGACCGCCGGGATCGCCCACCGACTTTGTTGCGTAATCCCGAGGCAGTCACCGGCAGTGAGCATTTGGTGACCTTCTACAAAACACCGGATTATCGGGCTTGGGATCCCTCGCTGGTGGCCTACTTGTCCTTTGCCGTGTTCTTCGCCATGATCCTGGCCGACGCTGGCTACGCTGCCCTGCTCGGGCTGGTCTTGGTCTGGTTCTGGGGCCGGCTGGGACGAACTCAGTCAGGTCGTCGTGCTCGCCGTGTGTTGGTGACGGTGGTTGCTTGTGCGGTTGTCTACGGGGTCATTTGCGGCAGCTACTTGGGCCTTTCCCCGGCTGAGGATTCTCTCTTGGGGAAGTTCCGCATTGTCGATGCGACAGCCCAGCGGACAATGATCCCTCTGACGGTGGCCCTAGGAGTGGTCCACCTTTCGCTGGCCAACCTAGTCATCGCTGGCCTGAACTGGGGCCACGCGGCGGCGTTGGGATCTTTGGGTTGGGTTGCCGTTTTGTTCGGGGGCTTGCTAGCCGGCTTGAGCTTGGCCAGCCCCAACGAGTTCCTCGACTCAACAGGAGTCTTCCCCTTCGCCGGGAGTCTGGTGATCGGTGGGTTGGTGGCTGTCTTTCTCTTCAGCAGCCAACGACCCCTCGTGACAGGGACCCTCAAAGACCACCTGTTACGGCTGGGTGATGGGCTGAAAGGTCTGGCGGGTGTCTCGGGGCTCTTTGGTGATGTACTAAGCTATTTGCGTTTGTTTGCCCTGGGGCTCTCCTCGGCCAAGTTGGCGGAGACGTTTAACTCGTTGGCACGAGGGGCCTGGGATCATGCTGGTTTCGGTGTGCTGGTGGCCATCGGTATCTTCTTGTTGGGGCACACGCTCAACTTTTTGTTGTGCATCATGAGTGGGGTTGTCCACGGGTTGAGACTCAATTGCATTGAGTTCTTCAAGTGGGGACTCCCCGAAGAAGGCTATTTATTTTCGGCGTTTGCCAGGAGAAGCCAGAGCCCGTGAGTGAAGATCTTGTGTCTCTGTTGGGATGGGCCGGAATGTACGCCCCGACAGCCTTGGGAGCCATTGGCAGCATGATCGGCTGCGCCATTCCAGGACAAACAGCCATTGGGGCGATGCTAGATGTCGACTCCGGATATGGCCGATTCGTGGGCATCTCAGCGATGCCCTCCAGCCAAACCATTTATGGAATCGTGGTGATGTTTACCTTACAAAACGCTGCCACCGATTCCCAAAGCGGCCAACTGGCCCTCAACGCCCAGAACGCCGGGGGCATCTTCGCCATCGGTGTCCTCTCAGGACTGGCCCTGTTGGTCAGCGCCATCTATCAAGGCCGATGTTGTGCGTCGGCTATCAATGCCAGCAAAAGCAAACCAGCGATTTTCGGGCTCTCGATCGCCCCAGCAGCTATTGTAGAGGGGTTTGCTGTCTTCGCCTTTGTGTTCGCCCTGGTACTCAGCAATGCCATGTCGGGCTAGTGCCTTGTTTCCTATGATTTTGGCAGTCGGTTGATTTTGGCAGTCGGTTG
>CAZYKP010000012.1:0-21668 GCA_964648025.1 uncultured Pirellulales bacterium
AAAATCAACCGACTGCCAAAATCAACCGACTGCCAAAATCACAGGAAACATGGCACTAACAGGAGATCAGCAAGTGCAATCAAAACGGTCTTTCGTCTCCCTGAAATCGTCTGAAATGGAGAAGCTTGTTGCTGGAAAGGGCAAGGGACTCTCTTGGCAGGGGCTGAGAAAAGCTACGTCGAGGCGGAGTTGGATTGGTGCGACATTGCGATCAATTGGCTGAGCAACTCGGCAGCAGCATGGGAATCCACCGCTTCGGCCGCAGCGGAATAACCGGCCGACAGAGTCGAAACTTTTCCGCAAACCCACAATGCGGCGGCTGCGTTGATCAGCACAATCTCGCGAGCAGGGCCTGTTTGCCCAGTCAGAATACTGCGAATGATCTCGGCGCTGCGTTGCGGAGTTTCCGCCAACAAAGCGCTCCGGGAGGAAGGATCACAAAGGCTGGTCCCGAAATCGGCCGGCGTCCACTGCGTCTCTTCGATGCCTCCTGCGGTCACGATGCTCACCTGAGTGGGAGCCGAGACGGAGACCTCATCGAGTCCGTCGGTCCCCCAAACAACCAGCGATTTTTCGGTACCTAGGCGAGATAAAGCGCCTGCGAGCTTCTCCCTCAGGTTCGACCGGGCGACCCCGACCACCTGAAAGGATGCCGAAGCTGGATTCGCCAATGGCCCGACGTAGTTGAAGATCGTAGGAAAAGGCAATTCCCGTCGGACGGCAGCAGCTTGTTTGAGCGATCCATGCCAGAGTGGGGCAAAGCAAAAGGTCAGGCCCAACTCGTCTAAGCATCGCTGGACAACAGGTAACTCAGCTTCGATGTTCAGGCCCAGTTCCGCCAAGACGTCCGCCGAGCCGCTGCGACTGCTGGCTTTGCGGTTGCCATGCTTGGCCACAGGCTGCCCAGCGGCTGCGGTGACGATCGCTGCGGCGGTGCTGATATTAAACGTGCCGGATCGGTCTCCCCCTGTTCCGCAGGTATCCAACAGGGGCCGACGCTGGCTCTGGATTCGCGTCATGCGTTGACGCAAGGCGTCAGCCACTCCGGTGATCTCTTCGGTGCTCTCCTGCCGCAGATGCAAGGCGGTCAACAGCGAGGCCAGTGTCGCGTCGCTGACCTGCTGGGAGAGCACACCCTCCACAAACGCAGCCATCTCCTCGCGGGGCAGGAGGTTGCCCGAGATCACCTGGGCGAGTTGATCCCGAGGGCTGGACGGTTCGGACATGGTCAGCTCGGGCCCGGATATACAAGGAAGAGATCGCTCACGATCAGTACCGTAGCACAGTGGTCAACGAATAGCCGTTGAGCTTATCGGCTCCACCGAGGGCGGCTAATTCGATCAGGAAGGCACAACCAAGGACTTCGGCCCCGCACTGCTCCACCAGCGTTGCACAAGCAGCCATGGTGCCGCCGGTTGCCAGCAAGTCATCAACAAGCAGCACCCGTTCCCCTGGCTTGACTCCATCGGTGTGGATCTGGAGTTGGTTGGATCCGTATTCCAGATCGTAATCGTGGGTGCGGACTTCAAAAGGCAGTTTGCCAGGCTTGCGAATGGGGACAAACGGGGCATCCAGTTCTAAGGCCAAGGGGGCCGCGAAGATGAACCCCCGTGCTTCAGCGGCAGCAACAGCATCGACCGGATGGTCGCGATAGGGAGAAGCCATTCGCTGGACTGCTTCCCGAAAGGCTGCCGCATGGGCCAACAGCGGGGTGATGTCCCGAAATAAGATCCCCGGCTTGGGAAAATCGGGGATGGAACGGATGTAATCTTCAAGCCGCAGAGTTGCCGGCTCACTCATATGCACTGCCCGAAGTCGAAGGTGGCCCAAGTTGAAGGTGGCCCAAGTCGAAGGTGGCCCAAGTCGAAGGTGGCCGAAAATGCTCAACGGGACCAATCTTCTCATTTGGGAGGTTGTTTGCAAGCGGGTTCGGGCTGATCAACTCCGGAGCTCCCACCGGCGAGACAAGCAGGTCTCACTCAAGCAGGACTCACTCAAGCAGGTCTCACTCAAGCAGGTCTCACTCAGGCAGGTCTCAAGCCATGGGCCGGTGGTCAGCTTTGGAGGCTTTGGGCCAGCTTGCCAAGAGCGAGGTTCTCAATCTGTCGGACCCGTTCTCGGGTCAGCCCCAAGGCGTGTCCGATTTCTTTGAGAGTGTGGGGTTGGTGGTTCTCCAGCCCAAAACGCATCTTCAGGACGGTTGCCTCCCGAGCATCCATCGTCTGAAGCTGTTCGCGGACGTGTCGCAAGGCGTCGGTGGTGACCAGCTGTTCTTCCGGGCCTATGGAACGTTCGTCAACGACCATCTCGCCCAGGGACCAGCCACTCTCGGCTTGGTCGGTTTGCGGTGTGCTGTTGTAAACCCGAATCGCCTTCTTGATGATGGGGAGCTTCTTGCGGGCCAATCCCAACATACGGGCGACCTCCTCATGCGTGGGAGACCGGCCCAGGGCCTCGTTGAGTCGAGTGCTGGCTCGTCGCCATTTGCTGAGCAGTTCCACCATGTAAGCAGGAATGCGGATCGTTTTGGCCGTGTTGACCAACGACCGTTTGATCGCCTGTTTGATCCAGTAGCTGGCGTAGGTGCTAAACCGCGTGCCCTTGGAGGGATCGAATCCCTCGACAGCACGTAGTAGCCCCAAGTTTCCCTCCTCGATGAGATCTTGCAGGCTCAGCCCCTTGCCCGAGTAACCCCGGGCGATGTTGACCACCAGTCGTAGGTTCGCTCGAACCATCTGATCCCGAGCTTCGGCATCTCCGGCTGCCACTCGTTGGGCAAGCTCAACCTCTTGCTCAGCGGTGAGCAGAGCCGTCTCATTGATTTCACGAAGGTACGTCTCAAGCGGGCTCTGCACAGCAGTGTCCGTTGGCTCACGTTTGGTGTTGGCCATTGTTGGGAGACCTATCGCTCAGAGAAGGGCAATCGGACGATTTGGCCCCTTTCTGGTTGCAGATCGACTGCGAAGGGACCAAAGGCGGCTTGGCCTATCTGCTGATCGACCATCAAGGCCAGGCCAATCCAGAACCCACCTCAGGAGGACACCCCACAACGCTTAAGCTTGCGATGCCTGAGAAAAGCGAAATGCCGCTTGGCCCAGCCGTACGAGGTCGCCCTGCCATAACGCGTAGCCGCGAAACGCCGGGTGCTCGTTTGCTGCCAGCTAATCGAACCGTAGCAAGAGAAACCCTGATGCAGACATTTCACAATGTGCCGCCAAGTCGCAAGGACAGGATTGGCCCTGTTGTAGGGCCTCTCACTTGCCGGTTCGGCAACTCAGCCTGCGGGTTCCTGGTTTGGGGATTGGCTGGGTTGTCGATCAGACGCCCCACCGTCTGGTGAAGCCCCTCCCGTCTTGTCTGGGTGAATCAGCAGCAACACGGCCAGCAAACCGATCAATCCACCCAAGTCTCCAGCTTTGTGGATGGAGGCCACTTGTAGGAACGCCCAGCGATGGATCACCGCGAGAAAATCGAGCGTCGGAGCCCAATACGAATCATCGGCACCCGGCCCACGCCACAGCCCATAGGCATATCCGAGGAGCCCTACCGATAATCCGGTGACAAAAACCAGCGTGCATCCCGCAGAATCTTTCGGTACGCCCGTGATCTGTCCTGCCCGGGAATGACGCGGAGTGCTAAGGACCAAGCGCAGAAAAAGCCCACCGACCAAGTCGCCAAAAACCCGATCTGAGCCACGAACAACCGAGCAGCAAGGCCGACATCGGTCCAACGAAATTGATCGAACTTCAGCTTCGTGAAATACTCCGGCGAGATGGTGTCGGTCAATTGATCCTGAACGATACGATACATCCCCGCGAGAATCGCTCCGCACAGCTCCGCAGAGACCATCGGCAGAAGATCCGCCCAGGCGATCTGTGGAATGATCCAACGTCGCATCGG
The DNA here is from genome assembly GCA_964648025.1 of uncultured Pirellulales bacterium. Classification (GTDB taxonomy): domain Bacteria; phylum Planctomycetota; class Planctomycetia; order Pirellulales; family Pb10988; genus CAZYKP01. Next base: position 3,901 of record CAZYKP010000012.1, read on the forward strand.
CGGCAGTCTCCTGACCTCCCATCCGGCAGGTCACAGTCTGGCGGACCTTCACCGCGGCTTACCAGCCGATCGCCATCACCAGAAGAAACAGATTCGAGATCAGGAGGAGGCCAGCGCTGATCCACAGCAGCGTCGGGCGTGGCGTCAGCCGACCAGCAAAGGGAGCCCCGGAGTTGTGCGGCTGGACCATTGAGGGCGGACCACTGGGGGCAGAGGTTGTTAGCTGCTGGGGTGTCGTTGTTTTGGGGTTCGCGGGAGGTTGATCTTTGGCCATTCATCCACCAGGGGAAGGATCCTCCGAACCGGGAGGCTCCGGAAGGGTGATTCTGAAGGACGCGTGCAGGTCCTGGTCGAAATCGAACACATCGTCGAAGTCTTCCCGCCGGTCGGATTCGGTCTTTTTCATCTGCTCGTGGCGGATCAAATTGTAGACGATGTTGCCAAAATCGCTGGTGGTGTGAATTCCCCAGCTATTGAGCACGCATTTGGCCATGTACCCAAATTGATCCCAGGCGAACAGACGAATCGCCTTGCAGAGTTCCTGCCCGGTGACGTGGCGTTCCTCTTCGCCGGTCTCTTCTTGGCTGGAGGGAGTGCCCCAGCCAAGTTCGTCATGAGCATATCTCAAGGCATCGAAGATGAACTGGTAAGCCTCCAGGTCATACCGTGGGTCCTCTTCGAAGATTGGTGCGAGTCGATGCCCCGGCGGGACCGTCTTAGCCATTCTGGCAACTCACTTGTCCGGCAGAGAGGATCCTGCAATTCGCTGATACACCGTCAACAAGCCAACCCAATCGCCAGTTGACACCCCTTGTCCCAGAGCCGGTTCTTTCAAAACAAGGCTTATCCAGGATCATTATGTTAAAAACAGGCAAAAACAAAAAGTAAAGTCCATTTCTTGGGTATTCTGTCACGCTGGCTTCACGTGTTGGGTGGATGAGAAGCATTTGCCTACCTCGACTGTTCCAGATTTTGGCTGAGGCTGACACCTGTCGGGACTGGAACAAGCCAATACAACAACATCTTGGTGGGCGTGAGCCACCTGTGGGACAGTCCGACTCAGGATAGTGGCCAATCTCGTTCCAGTTGGATTTCAGGCCGGGAGGCTATCGCTCAGCAGGATGGCCGTGCTTCTCCTCAAAACTTATACGTCCCTCCCGAGGGTTCGCAAGAGCTCCAGTCTTTGCCTGACTGCCGCAACAACAGCTCGCCTTAGGGTGCCCAGCTTGTCAACTCGCCCTGCCACCGCCCCAGCTGGCTGATGAAGACTGCCTCACACCCTCCGCAGCCAAGCTTTTCCCACAATAACAAGCATTGTGTCAAATCAACCCAGTCTATGGATTGTTCTCGAGTCATGGAGGAAGCTGGCCTTACCGTTGGGGGGTTTAATGCCCGCTTTTCGGATCAGGAACATCTGTTCCAGAAAACCCTCCGGCACTTGGCCGCCACAGGCGGTATACTCCAGGCAAAACATGCTAAGACAAGCTTCTCTCCGGAGACTCCAGAGCGGGGTTGGCCTCTGCCGCCTTTGGCTGCCGAAGTCGCTGAGCGGGGATCTGACAGCCGCAAAGCATTTGCAGAAGGCATCCAGAGGTTGGCCTCCAGCTACGCTGAGCTGTTACCCCAGACCAAAGAATCACCCCAGACCGAAGAGTTGCCTCAGGCCGAAGAGTCGCCCCGGAACGAAAGGCCTCAGGCGGAGCCTGGCGAGGAACGATCCGCCCCAATGGGCCTCGCTCTGGCGGCCTGGTCAATGGGAGGCCTGACACTGGCGCCAGCGGTGGAGGATGACGATTTGGCCGGGTGCATTCTGGCTGCCTGCAAACTCTTGCACGAGCAGCCCTCAGCCGCTGTTGACCAACGACCTCCGGCAGACACGCTGCAGGAGACTTCTGCCAGAAAAGGTTGTTGTAGATTTTCTACCTCCTTGGTCCACGATTGTCTCAAGGAGACAGGCAATGCATGAGCCGACTGTCCGTCAAGGTCAGCGATACACTGCTGTGGATGCTGGTCTGGCAGCCAACTGGCTGGGCTCCACCTTTGGCCACCTCAAGGGCAGCGAGCTTGCCGGCAAGTTATTTCTCAAGAAATCTTTAGGCCGCAGCGTCCTAGCAATATCACTAGTCGTTCTGCCTCCAAAAAACCCAAATCCCGTTCTGGCATAAACACAAGGACAACGACGAGGTCGATCTCTTCCTCAACGGTCGGGAGCCAAATGTGGATCGACGGTGACATCATCGATGTCGGCAAAGGGTCGGTGCTGCGGCTCTCCCCAGAGGCTGAGCGGACCATGCGAAACACCGGCCCCAACGGGCTAAGCTATGTCGTCATCCAATACCCAGCCGCAAGTCAGATCAACGGCACGATCACCGACGGGGCAGCCGTTGAGCAAGCTCTCGACTGGCCTGCCTGATCTCCACCGTCCAGCCATCAGAACTCAAGGCGACTCAGGGAATCGTTCGGTCTCCCCTGACATTTCGATGAGGTCGAACGACTCTCACTTTCGCCATCGCTTGTCGCGATCAAATTAGCAAATAATCTTGGTTGCACACCTTAAAGATTTCTTGTCATTTATACATTTCCAAGAAATCCGTGGTACTATTCATTGAAAAACTCTCTGCACCCGCATTTTCTCTCGCTGTGTGAGCAATCAGGATTTCCGCCGCCGTAGGTGCCAGCTCGCCTTCAGGCTAATTAAATAATCACTAGCTTTTTATTTTATAAGGGGAATGAAGGACTTTTCTTTGGCATCTTTCGCCCCCCCGGCACCAGAGATCAACCAGCACTGTAAGATCCCTCATCTTTCCTGCCCCGCCGGATCTTCTTCGACTGAGCGATCCCTCCTACCAGCAGAGGCCAGACCTTGCTTTCATTAAAAAGCCCAGCATAAAACTTACTTGATCATCCGACCACGTGCGTTGGGAGAGATGGGGTTGGATCCCCTTGGGTCCGTCAACAACGACGTCCCGGAGAGGCAAGCCGGCAGCCGACTGTTCGGTCGGACAAGGGGCCGGCCATCGAAACTGGACAACCAACGAGCCGACCACCGCAGGCTCAGGCCGAAAGAATGCACCTGCGGCCTGAATCCAGCAGACGCCTCATCCCGAAACCCCTCACGAAGACCTTGAGACAGCCACGACGACAGCCTTTTGTTTGCAGAGGATTCGGATGAAGAGAATCCAAGACACCACCCGTTTGGCCCGATGGATCCTAATCGGCCTGGCAACGCTCTCTTTGGGGCAGACCAGGACGACACATGGCCAAACGCCAGAGACGGCCGCTGACCGATCGATGAGCACCTCGCTGCCGGTCTCAGAGGCGGGCAGCACCGCCAACTCCAAAGGCCAAGGCTTGTCAGCGACTCAGAAAGCGGTGTCGCAACAACTTGCGGCCAATCGAGTTGAAGTTGTGTTCGTGCTGGACACAACCGGCTCCATGAAGAACTTCATCGCCGGAGCTAAACAAAAAATCTGGAGCATTTCTGGCGAGATTCGCGATACAATCCCCCACGCCGAAATTCGCATGGGGCTGGTTGCCTACCGAGACAGGGGTGATCACTACATCACTCGCAGATTTGAACTTTCCGAGGACATGGATGCGTTCTACGCTGAACTGATGACACTCCATGCCAACGGTGGCGGAGATGGTCCCGAGGCAGTCAACCAAGCGTTGGCCGAAGCCGTGGCAGACAGCCAGTGGACTCCAGAGACGTCGCTGAAATTCCTATTCTTGGTAGGCGACGCTCCACCAAAGATGTACACCGACGACATGGCGTACCCCACCACGTGCCACAAAGCCTCCCAATTAGGCATCACAATCAACGCTGTTCAAGCTGGCAAATCCAAGCAGACACGGTCGATCTGGCAGCAGATTGCCAAGCTCGGAAGCGGAGAGTTCGTGGAGATCCCTCATGGCGGCGGCATGAAATTGCTTCAATCGCCCTATGACCAGCAGATCCACCAGATTGTCAAAAAAATGCACCAGACTGTCGTGCTTTATGGCCCTGCACACGCCCATCAGTCTGGTGCCAAGAAGTTAAAGGTCGCCCAAAAGGGCTCTGCTGCTCGGGTTGCTGATCGAGCAGCCCACCTGGCTGACGCACACAAAGGAAGTGCGATCACCGGTGACGAGGACCTGGTGACTGAGTTGATGCAAGGCCACATAAAAATGTCGGAGATCGATCGCCGGTATCTGCCACACAAGATGCAGCAGATGACTTTGACGAATCTTCAGGAAGAACTTCGGCGACGAATCGCCCAGCGGAAGGATCTCCAGCAAAAAATGGCAACCCTCGGCAAACAGCGTCGGAAGTTTGTCGCTGCCAAGCGGAAAGAACTCCCGCGAGACGCGTTTGACCAACAGGTCTGTCAGATCATCGCCAAGCAGGCTCGTCTGATGTTCGGGGCTGCTGAAGTCTCGGACGCTCCTTGAAAAAAGCGTGCTCTTCAATAGCAAGCCAGTAGGCTTGCCCGCCTCTGGAGGGCGGAAATGACCTACTGAGGTTGAGGAAAACCTCGGCACGCCCGGCACAGCGGAAAGGCTGCTACTGAGCTTCGGAGGGTAGTTCCGGCTTCTCACGTGTTCTGGCCGAGGAAGAAGTTTCCTCAAAAGCAGTCCATGGTAACGACTCGTTCGCTGCAACACTCTTGTGTTGGTTTTCTAATCTCGTTGAATGACAGGAGAAATTTTTATGCGTAAGACATTCTTTGATCACATGACTTCCTTGAGCTTGGCTGTTGTGCTGGGCCTCTCCGTCGTTGGATCTTCTGCCCAGGCACAAGGTCGTCAGGACATCGTGGACACTGCTGTTGGGGCTGGCAAGTTCAACACGCTTGTGGCTGCCGTGAAAGCCGCCGGGTTGGTGCAAACTCTCAAAATGCGTGGTCCCTTCACAGTGTTTGCCCCGACTGATGCGGCCTTCGAGAAGATCCCCGCGGACACTCTGCAAAGCTTGCTGCGGCCGGAAAATAAGGACCAACTTACGGCGATTTTGACCTACCACGTCGTGCCAGGTCGTGTGCTGGCCAAGGATGCCTTTGGTCTGTCCAATGCCCCCACCGTCAACGGACAGCGTCTGTCGATCAATCGTCAAGATGGCAAGCTGCAGATCGACCAGTCTCGTCTGGTGGCCACCGACATCCAGTGCACCAACGGCGTGATCCATGTGATCGATACGGTGTTGATGCCCCAGACAGACCGCATCCCTGCCGTTGCCCAGCAAGCTGGCCAGTTCAAAACTTTGCTGGCCGCCGTTGAAGCGGCAGGCTTGGCCGAAACTCTCAACGGCAAAGGCCCTTTCACCGTCTTTGCTCCCACCGATGCAGCCTTTGAAAAGCTGCCTGCTGGCACCGTTGAAACTTTGTTGCAGCCTGAGAACCGAGACAAGCTCACCCGAATCCTCAAATACCATGTGCTCTCGGGTCGAGTCTACTCTGATCAGGCTGCCCAGGCTGGCTCTGCAAAAACCCTGGCCGGAATCAACGTGCAAACCGCGGTGACCGCAGGCGGACTTCGCGTCAACGACTCTCAGGTGATCAAGGCCGATATCGAGACTGCTAACGGGGTCGTCCATGTCATTGATGCCGTCCTCCTGCCACCGGCTATGGGCCCACGCCAGGCCATGACCCGATTGGAAAACGCCGTCAACGAAGGTGTGCCCATGTTCAATCATGGTAACGTCCACGGCTGCTTGCGGGTCTACACCAGCGCTTGTCAGGACATTGTCAACTCGAAAAGCGACCAAATGCCGCAAGAGATTATGAAAGTCCTTAAGACCACTCTTGACCATGCTGAGCTGGTTCGCGACGAACGCCAACGAGCCTGGGTCCTGCGAGCCGGCATCGACACAGCCTACCACGGCATGGCACGAATGGAACGAATTTCCTCTCAGTCCGATCGCTAAACGAGCCACATGTGGCCAATGAGGGCGATTGACGACAACAGTCAGCAGCGGCCCAGCGTCAGCTTCCGAAGAAATCCCAAGGGGTGGTCTGTTCGAACGTCGACAGACCACCCCTGTCTTTTCCCCAATCTCTCTCAAGCGAGCTTTTCCCTTCGCTGCAACCTTTTGTGGTTCTCCTGCTGCCTTCGGCAAACTCTTGCTCATCCACAACCCGGGAACCGCCGCAACCACCGGCGATCTGGCAGCCTTTGCCACAGTGCCGAAGGAGCAACATTTCTTCGACTTCAGCAGGAGCCCGCATCACACAAGCATGGACGCACCCAGAGGCCTCGTCGCACGATTGCACTACGGCGTCTTTGCTGTTGGCACAACGGTGAGTGTGATCGGCACCATCATGTCGGGGCTCGCCAAAATCGGCTCTTGGATGGTTTGGTTGCGTTGCCGGCTGAGCTCTTTGACTCGTTCGTACACGTAGGTGTACAGCGAGAAATGGGAGACCGGCCGGCCTGGTCGGAGTTCGGCCCCGCGGAGCCGCTCGACCACAGCATGAGTGAAAAATCCACTTCCAGGGGGGTTGGCCTCATAGGAAAACTGAGCCCCCCGGCAGGAAGCCACCACAACGGTGCCGTAGTTTTGCTGCAGAGCCCGGGCGGTCTCATCAAGCTCCAGCCCCCGTTGACGGTTCAACGCAGTGATCGCTCCACTTCGACAGGCATCCAACATCACAATCAGGTGACCTTTGTTAGACATATCGCTGCAAAAATCACTGAGAGACTTTTGGGAAAGAGCTGTCTCAGCCAAGTTGTCTGGCTTGACATCCGCGGGGAGCAGATACAGGCTTCCTGACTGTCCTTCGCGTTCTCCGTGACCAGAGAAGAAAAACATCCCCACATCACCGTCTTGGACGTTTTCTTTCAACCATTGCCAGCCTTGCTTGATGGCGTCTTTGGTGGCTTGGCGGTCGGTCAATAATCGCGTCTTCACGTCGTACAAACCGCTGGTCAGGTTGGGCGCTTGGCTGGCAAAGACCTCTTGGATCCGTTGGGCGTCGCGGTCGGCGAACTGCAACGCCAGCGGCCCGGGGTAACGGCTGATCCCAACGGCCAAGACCCAAAGCGTGGGCTTGCTGCGAGGGACACCAGAGTAACTGACTGTCACGACATCGGAGACGTTGGAACTGGCGGCTGTTTTGGCTCGTACTTGGATGTGATTGAGGCCTGGTTCAAGAGCAACTTTCCAAGTTTCTGTGCGTTGTTTGCTCTGACGAGAGTGGGCCTTGGTGAGTGATTGTGGGACACGGCCGTTGATCAAAATCTCCATCGAGCGAATCGGATGTTCGGAGTTGGAGCCAGCCTGGGCGGTCACCTCAATCGTGTCTTCTTGGGCGACGAATTCCCGTCCCTGTGGCTGGAGAATGGTCACCGAGGGTGGCCGAACCTGCAGTTGGTTGGTTTGCCGCTCGACAGTGGTCTCAGCTGTGGTGGTTTCCCCATCGGTGTTGACAGCTCGGACGCTCAGCCGCGTCAGTCCTGGCGGCAAAGACAAACGCCACTGGAAGCGATTCCGCTGTTGATCTGGTGCCTGCAGAACCCTGTCGCCATTCAGCAGCAAGCGAACATCTCGCAGTTTTTCTTCTGGGGTGATTTCCGCAATGACATCGGTCAGTCGCTTTCCCAACAAAGCATGCGGTGGGTCTGGAGTCTTCAGCGAAATCTTCGGAGGCTGGTTGGGTGCCTCAGGTGGCGGCGGCGCAGGTGGCGGTGGTGGGGGAGGCAACGCCTGCGCTGGCGGCCGCGAGGTAGCGAGGGCTTCTCGAAGGCTGCCCAAAGGTAACAGCTTCTTGATGGCAGCCGGTCGATAGAACGACTTGAAGAACCTCTCAGCGGTGTAAAACTCGGGCGGCTTGTTCTGCTCAATGAAATTGATCTGCCAACCCATGATGCGGTCGCCCAGCACACTGGCGGCGTAATAGCCAGTTGGGTGCCAGACGATCCAGTCTCGCTGGTCGGCGTATAAAGCAAGCACTTCCGGCCAGGTAGGTCGCTGTTGCATCAAGGGCCGCTGCTGGCCCTCACGTTGAATCTGAAAAGTGATTTGCCGCTGCCAAGGCGCTTGGGAGAGTTGTTCTTGGATTGCCTGGGCCTTACTGATGACTTGTTTTTGGTCCCTCTCGTCGAACCATGCGAGGGATTCAATCACATCACCGGGACGAACCCCCTTGCGGTATAAAGGACCCGAGTCATCGACCTCGGCAAAGACGACACGCCGGACTTGCCTTCCATCGGCATCTGGGACCATCTTTTGCTGAAACCGAGCACCCCAAATCGACTGCAAACGCAAAGGGTCTGATAACCCAGTGAGGCTCCAGATGCGGACGGTGCCGTCGGCTGCGGCGGAGACGAGGTAACGCCCATCCGCGGAGGCCTGCACTGAAGAGATGGTGTCGATGTGTCCTTCGAAGGTTCGCCGCATCTGACCTGATTGGGCATCGTAGAGAAAGACCACCCCGTGCGCGGTGCCGACAGCCAAGGCAACAGGCCCTGCCTCGGTACGTTCTGCCTCGGTACGTTCTGCCTCAGGAGGTTCTGGAACCCAGCAGTGACAGGTCGGGCGACCTTGTTGGAGGCGATCCAGACTCACGGCGGCGATTTTTTTCCCGCCGACTGACCAACTCACTTGTTGGCCGCTTCGGCTGACCGTACGCCCGGCTGCCCATGGTGGCGGCTCTTGGGTGGTTGCAGACTCAGCCGGTTGATCGGTTTGAGGAAGATCCTCCACTTCCAGTTCGGTTGGTCGAAAGATCCGTTTGGTAGTTTTGCCAGCACGTTGGGTGGTGAATTGGATTTCGTACTGCTTAGGTTTCTGGCCTGCGGCAAAGGAAGCTGCCAGCACGACCCCGCCACCGTCGAGGGTCTCCTGGATCTGGGAGGTTGCCAGCGAGCGAACGACCACTTGCCGGCCTTGTCCGCCTGGGTGAGCCAACAATCGCCCGTCTGGACTGATCGCGCAGGCCGTCAGAGGGGTTCGGGACGCCTGGGGATCAGACCACAGGGTCTGCCAGGCTCCCTGGTCGGTCCGACGGAGGACACGGATCTGGGCAGCAGGTTGTTCCGACGGTTTCGCTGGCGGAGTGACATCCAGCCCAGCAACCAAGAGACGTGAATTTGGAGCAAACTGAAGGGAGAGAGCAGGCCTGGGAAGCTTTTGGACCAGTGTGGCTTCGTCGGTCTCCCGATCCCAGATGAACAGTTGGTAGGCCAGATCGGCTGCTGCCAGATACCGGCCGTCAGGGCTGGCGGCCAACGCTGTAACAAACCCGTAAGCACGAATACGAGCCCGGCGTTTCAGGCGACCGTCAGTCTGTGCCTGCCAAGCGGGGTTCTTGGCGATGTTGGGTACTTGACCATCACCTGCCATTTTCTCCAGGGCTTTCAGATCGTAGAGGGCCACATCCCAAGCCGGCAACTTTTGATTATTGGCAAAGGTTGCCATCTCGACGAACTCCGGCGTTGCCACCAGATCCTCGCCAATGGCAGCCACCGGACGCAAGGGAGGAGCCTCTTGGCCCGGCAGCAAGCCAACATCGGCCGCCTGAAGTTGGTACGGCGGCTCCTTGGCTCCTGTCCGACGCAACAGAACCCGTCCGTGGAGATCCGCCGAGGCCAGCCAGACTCCATCGGTGGTGTGATCCAAAGCCGCAACCGCCTGACGATGGCCGCTTTGCAAAAACTCAGCTGCCGGCCGAGATCCATCCACCGGATCCAACCAAACGATCTCTCCCAGACCTCCTCGTCCACCGAAGCCGGCGACCGCCAGCCAACCGGCGGCGCGGTCCTGGCGAACAACAGGGTCCAGAGCATAAATCCACCCATGACGGGCGTGCTCAATTTCCCACCTGAGTGTTTTCAGCAAAGACCAAGGGGGAATCTGACCGGCAGGACCTCGCCCGGGCTGACCAGGAGCCTTGACTTGGGGCACCTTCCAGACCAACACCCGTTTATCCAGCCCCGCGGTACACAAACGGGTGCCGTCGGGCGTAAACGCCAACGCCTTCACCCCAGCTGTATGCCCGGCAAGATTAGCAGCTGGAAACGGAAGGGACGGTACTGCCGGTGGTTGCGGTTGGGCTACAACTGGCCCCCAGGTGTGGACGACCAGAATCAGCAGCACCGGCAATCTGATCACTCGGCCGGCAAGAAATGGCACGATGAGTCCCTCCAATGAAGAGCAAGAAAACTGTTTGAGCCTGAAAAAATACTGGTTCAAGGCTCACCGCGAGCCTGAAGAGCCAACCCAAAACCCTGAGCCCCAAGAATAAGCCTGAACCCAAAGAAGAACCCTGGGCGGTTGACTCTGACTCCGTCGAGATACTCATCAGGAATCCAGCGAGCCAAGAGACACGAGAATCAAGAGCCACGAGAACCAACAGTCCTCAAGCCAAGCAATTGAGGAGCGACTTCAGTGAGCATTCAGAAAAGGGGCCTTTGCGGATCGAAGTGGCTCAAGCGTACTTGAGCGTAGGTTGAGTGGGCGTGGTGGTGGCGGTGTTTTTGGGTGAGTCCTTGAAGGGCCAAGAATTTCTTGATTTGGCCACCACCAGCGACGACTAAAGAGCAAGTGGACTTTTGTGGATGGTAGCTCGCTGGGAGAGCGGTGTTCAAGAGACGCCACGCTTGCCAAGTCCTCAAGAGACTGACCCTGCCACACCACCTCTTTGGTGAGCTGCGGATGGCCTTCGGTGCGTCGTTCGTGAGACTTCGCCGTTGATGAGTGAGATCCCTGCTGGCAGACCTACCGCCTGGCACCGAGACTTTGTGACCGCTCCCTTTGCGGAGCTTGACCAACAACTTGCCGAGCTTCCACTGCCAAGTGACCATTGGAAGGATTCTCCCAACACCCCTCGGAGCGAAGGAGAATCGCCAGGAGTGTCCTTGGCCGGCCGCTAGTGGTTGTTGGCCGCAAATTCACACGGGCTCTGAGACCTCGCTGCGGGCGAAACTGAGAAGGTGTGCCAACCATGTTGACGACAGTCCAACGCGAAGAGAGGAAGCACCATGCAATGTGAGGTTTTTCCGGGCTGGGGGAGGCCGGTTGGGCTCACAGCGCTGGCTGTGCTCTTGATCGGGCTGACCGCTCAGGCAGGCCCCTTCGGACTGCTGCCTAGCAGAGAAGGGCCATCCTGCGTGCCCTGTCCAACCAACCCAGGGCAGGTGTATCAACCAGCATATCGACCCTACCCCACCTATATTCCCTCACACAACAAGGCGCATTTGAGGCCGCCTTCGGCAGTCCATGGTCGGATGTCCGTTCCACCGACCGAGGTGAGGCCAGCTGAGGTGTCACCTGCCGACGCGTCGACAACTGACACACCGTCGCCCAGGATGCACCCTCACTCTGTAAGACCTGGACTCCCCCCGACTACTACACATCCCCATCTCACATTCCCCCCAAGCCCTTCACACAGTCCAGCCCCGAGACCACAGCACGCACGACCGCGGAGAGCCAGCCCCCCGAGGATGCCTGGGCCCTCCCAGCTACCGATCCCCCCTGGCATGCTGGAAGACCCGCGAGCCCCGCGGCCTTTCCGAAGACCGGAAACTCCTGAACCGCCAGACAGCCCGGAAACTCCTGAGCCCCCAGAAACTCCCGACGCACCCGAACCTCCTGAAACCCCTCAGATACCGGAGACACCTGCGGAGCCTGAGGCTCCCGAGACACCTGAAACTCCTGAGACACCAGAAACCCCTGAGACACCAGAAACTCCTGATGTGCCAGAAACTCCTGATGATCTGGGACTGGGAGAGGGAACGGACTTCACCGCTGATTTGGGTGCGGCGCCGGATGTCGCGGGTCTGGGAGTTGGGGCTGGCCTGGCCGGAGGTACCGCAGGCGATGCGGGTTTGGCTGGCTACATTGATCCAGCAACTGTGAGGAGCCGATTTCGCTTAAGGTTTGACACAGTTCGTGGCGGTGACTCTGACCGCGGCGAGTACCTGTATGCGACCTACGACGAGGTTGGGGTGGTCGGAATTGGCATTGTTCCAGGGGGCACCACTGTTCCGGGCAAAACCAGCACAGTCCTCACGGATCTGGATTTCTACCAGCTCTCGGCTTACTTCGAGTATACGCTCACGGAACGGTTTTCGGCCTTTGTGGACCTGCCTGTCCGCTGGGCCACCATCGACGGGATCGACCTCAATGGCGGGGTTGTCTCGGATTTGGAGACTCGCGGACTTGCCGATGTCACCGCTGGAGGACGTCTGGCGATCATCGACAACCAGCAGGACTATTTGACCGCTCAGTTGGCTGTGCAAACGGGATCGGGCAGTCCCTTTGAATTCCTCGGAAACGGCCTGACGGCCATCCAGCCTGGAATCTTGTTTCAAACACAGTTAGCCGAGCGGCTGGTGGCATTCGGCGAAGCCCACCTGTGGATCCCGCTGGATGGGACCGAGGTGACCGCCTCAAGCAACCCTGATCTGGTCGGAGATTTTGATGGGGAGGTTGTCCGCTTTGGTCTCGGGGCCGGGTACGATCTGCATGTCCAAAGAGACTGTTGCGGGCGAACGCGAGGTCGACTGACCGGCGTGACAGAATTCGTGGGATGGACATTCCTCGACGGCGTTCAATCGCTTGTCGACCCCGCCGGTCCGACGGTCACTTATGTCGAGGCAGATGGTGAGACAATCGTCAACGCCAAGTTCGGTCTTCGCTACAATCGGGGTCGACATAGCTTTTATGCCGGCTACGGCATTGCGCTGACCGGCGACGACCTCTACGACAGAATTTTCCGCTTGGAGTACGTCGCTGATCTGCGTTGAGAAGGCCACCGACAACCTCGGAACGCTGACAGACCTCAGCACACTCAAAGTCTCAGCACACTCATAACTGGGACCGCCTCGGTCACGTTTGTCGAGAAATCTTCAGGACCTTCTGAGCCCTGACTGCGGAACATCTCAGCAAACACTGACGTCTCGCTAACCACGCCGGTCCAACTTGGGCTGACGTGGTTTGTTTTTATGGCTTAGTCCGACAACGCCGGATTTTGTTCTCTCGGCGGCAGAAAGCATGAGTTTTTCGTCGCGGCAGCGATGCCGCAGTGACGTCTCGGCCGCATCGTTGCCGCTGTCACTGGCGAACTGAACTCCCCCGGGGTTGCACTGCCAAAGCTCAATTCTGCTGGAGTCAGTTGACCTGTGGTCAGAGCAAGACGTTGCCCCCGATCTGCTTCAGAGACCATCAAAGCCTGACCAGAGCATCAAGTCGGCTGGTTCTATTGGTGGATGAGGAGAAAGCCCTGCAGTTGTCCCCGGGCGTGCAACCAGGGCCTGGGCCTGCCATGATAGACGGTTGAGCCAGAGGTTCCCTGAAGCTGCGGATCGTTCGGTCGAAGGTAGAAGCGATGTGGTGGTTAACACCGTTTGGGGCAATCGAAATCACGGAGCGAGAGGAGGACCGTCGGACTGGGCAGCTGACGCTCTGGAGCCCCGAGGAGGAGACTTTACGCCAGCTCCAGGAGGACTACTTGCCAACGCTCGGCCTCATCCAGACCGAAACCGCTTCGGGCCTTTCTTTTGCCAGCGCCCCTCGCGAGGCCGTTGCTGTCGCCGGGTTGCACTTGGTCCTGGCAATCGACCAAAGCCGCCTGAGTGTGTCCACTCAAGAACCCGCCGAACCAAGAGGATCGGAAGCTCCCGCGAACACCCACAGGCACAACTTTGCCGAACTCTGCCGGCTGCTGGTCGAGGTCGTCTCCGAGGAACACGTTGGGTTCAACCTTGCTTCTCCCGAAGATCCTTCTACCGAAGATCCTTCTACTGAAGATCCTTCTACTGAAGATCCTTCTGCCGAAGCCGTCCCAGAGCATTCCCAGACCGATGTCACGTCTTTGTGGGAGCCCTCTGAGGCCGCCTCTTTATCGACAGTTTTGCCGGGCAGCTTGCTGGGCTCAGGGGATTCTGGCGGATTCTCAAGAGGCTCTTCGGATCCGCAGGTCTGCTACGGTGGAGTCCTTCTTGACCGTCAGGGGAGAGTCTTACTGTGCCAAGCTGCTGATGACTCAGAGGACCCTGTGTGGACCTTCCCCAAAGGACTGCCTCAACCGGGGGAAACCCCGCAGATGGCTGCACTCCGCGAAGTCAAGGCAAGCAGCGGGTACCAAGGTCGTGTTCTGGGAGCTTCTCTCGGGCGTTTCGAGGGAGGCCGAGGTGATAGCGAATACTTTGTGATGGAGCCGCTGAACCAGGAGCGTGCGGTGGAACGTGATCGAACGCAGGCGGTGATCTGGGTAAGCGCCGAGCAAGCTGCCGAGCACATCGGCCAGACCCAGAACTCGGTCGCCAGAAACCGCGACCTTGACATCCTCGATGCCGCCTTGATGGTCTACGGTCAACTGCAAAGCCCCCCCTAGTCAGCAACTCTCTGCTGCCGATGTGGAGAACAGCCACCCGTCGTGCCCGCGAACCAGTTTTGCCCTAGTGGTCGGTTTCCTTCTGATTTGGCAGTTGGTTCTCGGGGAATCGGGGGATTCACGTCCAACCGGCTGCCAAAATCAACCGGCTGCCAAAATCAACCGGCTGCCAAAATCAACCGGCTGCCAAAATCATAGGAAACAAGGTACTAGAGGACTCCTTGGATGAACTAAGGTGGGCTCGCACAATGTTTGGGAGTCATCGAAGGGGGAAGCTGTCAGTTTGGGCGGGGCTTGCTGTGGAATTGCGGTTTCTTGTGAGAAGGCCCCAAGCGTCCGACGCCGGATGAGCAAAGCAGGCAAACTCCCTTCGCTGGCTGAGGCCAACGATTGCCAATTCGATGGTCTTCTCAAATCCGTCGTCTTCTCAAAACGTTCTTTTCTGACACGGGAGTGATCTCAGGACCCGGGGCCTGCCCCACACGTTGGGCCTGATCGTCATAAAAACGTTCTTCACCAGCTTGCAGGGAGTCCCACGATGAGCAGCACAGAAGTCGCAGCAGCCACCACACCAGAAAACTCCCCTCGCCAAGATCGCGTTACGATTTTCTCCAACGGTCTTGCGGACTTCAATCGCTTTTATGCGGTGGGTACTGAGCCCACCCGGATCGCGATTCCGGTCAAGACCACGCACATTGCTGATGTGCTGGCCAGTCTGAACATCTTTGGGCAGGTGCGCCTGCTGGAGCCTCCCAGCTTTCGGCCAGCCAACGAGCATCAGAGCAATCTGACGATCGATCCCCACAATGCCTTGGAAGGGTTGTTAGCCAGTCTTCCGGGGACTCAAGTGAGAGTCACCATGGGCAGCGAAACCCTGGAGGGACAGAATCTGGGGATGTCTCATGACGAGACCAGCAACGGCGGGGCCAAGTTTTCCTTGAAGTATGCCTCCCTGCTGACGGAGACGGGACTGCGACGAGTTCGCCTGAGCGAAATCCTGCAAATTGAGTTTCTTGACCAGATTGCTCAGGATGAGATTGGGAAAGCTCTCAAGCGAAGCTTCCAAGAGATCAAGCCGGATTCGACATTTGTTGATGTCCTCTTGCAAGCCAGCGAACCTACTGAGGCATTGCTGCAGTACGTTGTGCCCAACCCCGCCTGGAAGATGTCTTATCGGATCAGTCAGGATGAGCGGGAGGGAGCACAGCTGCGGGGTTATGGTATCGTTGATAATGACAGCGATGAAGACTGGAAGGACAACATCATCACCTTGGCCACCGGCGAGCCCATCTCCTTTGAGACCGATCTTGCGGAAGCCAAAATCCCCCGGCGGACACGTCGGAACATCGTTCAAGACACCGCCCTAGGAGCCATTGAGCCAGAGAGGGGTCTCTTGATGGCCTCCGAGATCCTCCCCGCAGGAGCTGGTGAGGAAGCCGACCAGGTGTTTGGTATGGCTCAGAGCGCAGCTCCGACTCGGGCAATGCGTCGCAGTTTTGCAGCCTATGACAGCGCTAAGCCCGCCGAAACTCCTAAGACAGCTACCAGCGAGGTCGGAGACTTTGCTCTGTTCGAAACAGCCGACCCGGTGACAGTCAACGCCCGACGCTCCGCGGTGATCCCCATGTTCTCACAGCAACTGCGGGAATCGCGGGTGGTCCTGCACTACCGAGCCAAAAACCACCCTGAGTGTCCCTTCCGTGCGGTGGAGTTTAAGAACGAAAGCGGGCACGCCCTGGGCACAGGCGCCTGCACTGTCTTTCAAGAGGGAGTGTTTGTGGGCGAGTGTGTGATGCCTCCAACCAAGCCGAAGGAGGTCCGCCTGCTTCCGCATGCTCTGGAGACTGGTGTACGCATCAAGCAGGAGACGGAGTCTCAGAACCGGCAAATCGGCTTGTGGTTTTCTGAAGGCGTCTTCTACACGCACGACCAGCAACAGGTGACCACCAGGTATCGGGCTGGCAACCAGCAGGAGAAGGCCTATCAGCTCTACTTGGACCACGACCACGCCGTTGTGCAGGACAGTCAGGCGACTTTGAGGGTCTTGTGTCAGGGCGAACCGCTTCAGCCGACAGAGGAGCTCCGCAAGGGCTTTCGGCTGAAGCTCGAATTGGCCTCTCAAGGAGAGTTCACCGTTGAAGTGGTGGAATCGCGGGTCCACCGATCCCGAACTGTCTTTGCGGACCGACTGGATTTAGGGCCTCTCAGGCACGCCATTGACTACAACGGCGATTTAGCCCGCGACCCCACCATTGCCAAATGCCTCAAACTTCAGGAAGACATCGACACTCGGAAGCAAGCCAGCCGGGAAGCCGAAAAGCTCGCTGAAGAAAGCGAAAAAGAGCAAACCCGTCTGCTGAAGTTGATCGAAGTTGGCGACGAAGCTCAGAAGCGAATTTGGCGTCAAGAACTTGGTGAGAACGAGGCTCAGATCAAGCAGATTCGCAAACAGCAGATCCCCACTTTGGAGAAAGAGCAACGGGACCTCATGCTAGAACTGCGTACGGCTCTCAAAGCTCTTGCTGTGCGAGACGGGCAGACAGAAATTGGGTAAGGCACTCGCAAGCGAGAAATCCGGAGATCAGGATTCGCCAGATCCCCACCTTGCAAACGAGGAAAGTCCCTCAGAGCGTTAAGTGGCCTCCCTGGGGTCGGCCCAGGAAGCTGGCCGGTGTGAAACTGGCCGGTGTGAAACTGGCCGGTGTGACGCAGTCCGTTCAACAGAATCCGGGCCCGGACCAATGGATTGGCCGGGCCCGGTTTTCTATGCTTGATTGATTCGCCGAGAAGCTCAACCGTGTGGACCGGAACGAACGAGCGATTCGGTCCGTTTGATCGTCGGTCCAATTCCCGCTCAAGTCTCAATCGCGGCGACCTCCACCGATCTATGAGATCGCCGGGGGTTACTTGTCTCCTTCCTCTTTGACTCCTTTCTGGTCTTTTTCTTTTTCGTCCCCGTTGCTCGGCTCTTTCTCAGGCAAGGAGACGTAGACCTTATCGAGGGCCTTGCGGAGCACCCAGGCTTCAGCCTTGGGCTTTCCTTTGAAGCGATCCAGAGTCGTCAAGGCAGCGTTGAGAGTCTGCACCTGAGCAGGAGGAACAGCGGTGTTAGGCATCTTCAACAGCTTGTTGACAGCCTCCTTGTAGGTATCTCGGCACTTCTCGGGCTCGCCTTGGTTGTATTGAGGCGCCCCGGTGGCCACAGCCTCAGCGATGACCTGTCGAGCTGCCTCAGGTCCCTTGGCCGCAGGGGTTGATGGCAGCAGCACCGAGTCGATCACGTGGATCACCCCGTTCTCGGCCATAATGTCCGCTTGGGCGACGGTGGCTGTGCCGATGAGGACCTTCTCGCCATCTTTCTTGACGGCAAGCTCGCTGCCCTCCAAGGTCTTGATGGCCTCCTTCTTGAGCACCTCCGCTGCTGGCAACTTGCCGGCAACCACGTGATACTTCAAG
>CAZYKP010000012.1:21768-120808 GCA_964648025.1 uncultured Pirellulales bacterium
CAACCACGTGATACTTCAGCACAGCCGCCAGCTTCTCTTTGTCCTTCTTCAGTGCTTCCAGATCCTTGGCCGGGACTTTCTTAAAGGCCGCGTCGGTCGGTGCAAAGACAGTCAGCTCATCTTTACCATTGAGGGCGTCAACGAGACCAGCAGCTTTCACGAGCTCAACCAAGGTGCTGAACTGCTTATCTTCGCTGGCGATTTCGACAATCGTCTTCGGAGCCTCCTGAGGCTCGTCTTTCTTGGGCTCGTCTTTCTTGGGCTCGTCTTTTTCAGGCTCTTGCTTTTTGGGCTCTTGCTTTTTGGGCTCTTGCTTTTTGGGCTCTTCTTTTTTCGGATCGTCCTCTTTCGGCTCTTGCTTGGGATCATCCTGTTTTGCGTCCTGCTTGGCTTCTGTCTTGTCAGCATCCTTGCTGGCCTGAGTATCTTGGGCGGGGGCAAGTGGCAGGAGGAAGCCCGCCATCAATAGGACAGCAACACCAGACGGTAACAACCAACTCAAAGTCGAACGCATCAATGGATCTCCTCAGTTGAGAGGGAAAGGAAACACTGCGGGCAAACCACGCACACTGGCTTCAAGATGGGTGACGCCGAGGTCAACGGACGGGCGACTGGGCCAAGCCAGCGGAGTGACACAACGACGAGACGCCAGAATTGTGCCAGAAAAGATGAGTTGGCAAGAGGGGGGCAAGATTTTCTCGTCGACGAAGATCTGTCGGTCCAGGCACCCCACGAAACGCTGATCCCTGTGGTCTTGGGGGCCTCCGGAGCACGCCAGCACTCTCTGACGGCGATGAATCGGTTTTCGCCCAGGGCAAACTCTGACAGTTGGCCGGATTCGACCCTTGTGGGCCTGAAGGAACCGCAGGCCAAGATTTGTCGGGTGGGGAAGCTGCCCTGACCAGCAAGCCACCCGCCCTACCATCCCAAACTCTCAGGTGGAAAACTCAGCGGCCGACTTTTTCGGTGGTCCCTGATCTACTCCTGGGGGCGATGGGCCACAACCAGCTGGGCAAGCGTCTCTTGTGGTGGCTGGAATCCTGCATCAGCCAAGGCAGCCAGATAATCGGGGGGTCGGTTGCAGTTTCGCAGCGAAAGCAACTCCGGGTCGGCTCGCTTCAGCACTTTGGGTCGCACACGCCGGGCGTTGAGCTGTTCGACCAAGCCATAAAGCCTCAGTCGCCTCTCTTGGAGTAACCGTGCTGCTACTGGACAAGCGTCACGTCTGTAGACAGCCGCCAGAGGATGCCAGCGGTTGCCAACCAGGGGCACAACGGCCTGACGGTCTTGGCAAAGGTTGACCAATTGGGTGACAAATTGAGGAACAAGGAGCGGGACGTCGCAGGAACTGGCGTAGATCAATTCCGCATGGGGGGCCAAAACCTTCAGCCCCGTTGTGAGCCCAGCCATCGGACCACAGCCGGGCTGATTGTCGCGGGCAACCACCACGCCCTCAGGTAATTTGGGCAATACCTGGTCCTCCGCCGCCACAACCACAACCGGATCAACAACTTCCTGCAATAAGCGGACCACCCGCGCGAGCATGGTTTCCGGACCAAAGGGAAGGGTCGCCTTGTCCAAACCCATCCTCTGACTCCGACCCCCGCAAACCACAACGCCCGAAACCGCCATCCGCATCAGAAAACCCTCAAAACTAACAGAATCACACTGAACTGAACTCTTGAACTTCTCAACAGTTGCTGCGGATTCGCCCTCCTTGATGGGCACCAGGCCGATTGCATCGGTGCGACCTGGCCGCAACACGATTCCGTCGAGAAACCCTTCGGAGGTCCCCGATCACCCATGCCGCTGACACTGACTTTTCGAGGATTGTCTCATGTCCCTCGAGGAATCCCCATGGATCTCTCTGGCGTTTTGCCTGACACGCTGGCCACACAGCAGACCGTCCAGATATCTTCGGCAACAATCTTTGTTGGTAAGGATCAAGTACCGTTAGGTGATGTGTTTTCGATTTCGGGGGACTGTTGTCGAGACCTCACTGTTCGGATTGAAAACGCGACCCAGCAGATGCAGCATTTGGGCGCGGGCCTTCGCGCGGGTCACCTAGAGGTTTTTGGGAATGTTGGATCGCACGCTGGGGCTCAGATGACCGGCGGTCGGTTGACCATCCGCGGGAACGCTGGCCACTGGTTGGGTGCAGAGCTTCGCGGAGGGCGGATTGATCTGAGCGGCGACGCCGGAGACCACGTGGGGGGGGCTTACTCCGGGAGTCGCCGGGGGATGAACGGGGGACTGATCCTCATCCGAGGCTCAGCCGGAAGCTATTTGGCAGACCACCTTCGACGTGGCCTGATTGCTGTGGGTGGCTCGACGGGAGCTTACCCGGCCTGTCAACTTGTTGCAGGAAGTGTTTTTCTGTTTGGTCCCTGTGGGAGTCGCCCTGCGGCTGGGATGAGGCGAGGAACGCTGGTCTGTTTTCATCCCCAGCCGACGTTACTGCCCACCTTTCGCCGAAGCTGCTGCTATCAGCCTCAGTTTCTGCTTTATTACCTTCGGGAACTCTCTAGTTTTGGGTTCCCCGTATCTGTCGAGCTTCTCCAGGCGTGTTACACGCGGTATTGCGGCGACCTGCTGGAGTCCGGAAAAGGAGAAGTCCTCGTCAGAAATTGTTGAGGTGTGGAGACGTTGCTCATACCCTCCACAAGAAAACCTGCACTGGGATTCCTGGAGTCGTGCCACAAATTCAGTCTGCGGAGAAACCGAATCGTCAACAGCCTTTCTGAAAGGCAGTCCTGTCCCTAGCAGAAGCTCACAAGGTCAAGGGTTTTACGCTGTCAGAGTTCGGCGGACGTCGGTCATTCAGAAGCGTCCTTGCTTGGTGAGGTGATCACTTGGGTCTCGAGGATGAGACACACCCCTTCATGGGACATTCTGTGGATCTCCCAACACCTTCCTATAACGAAGGCTCCTCAGGGATTTTCACGCGGGAAAATTTGTTGCTTGGCACTAAACTCAGGGGATCTTCAAGATGTTTGGGGGAACAGTGTGGGGTGTGAGCCAACCACGGCTGCTGAAACCTGCCGAAGATGAGTTTGGGGGTTGGATGGTTTTTGGCTGTTGGATTTGCGGACATTCAAAAAGAAGCCCCTCGCAGGCGGGGCAGGAACCTGCGAAGGGCTGGAAGGGGTGAGGTGCGTTGGCCTCACACTTAATACAGTATTCAATTTTCCGCGGGGAAACACCACCCAAACAGGGTATTTTTTTAGAGCGTCTCGAAAGTGCACCTTTTGAGCAAACTCGCCGAGGAGTTGCGTTGGCGCTGGACTTGGCCGTCCTCAGGCCAACAGCAGGCATTGGTCCACTGATGGCAGCGGGCATGTCTTCGTTGCGGAGCGACAGAAATCTCAACCATTTGGGGTGAGATGTTCGGGTGAATTGGGGCGAACTCGTCCCGACCATTCTGTCCAGCTAAGGCACTGGCAAGATGTTCCAGGCGAGTCCCACACCGAGGCGGCCTCACTCCGGGCAAGCGGCACGGCGGAGTCGATCCACAATGGCCAGCCAGGGCCCAGGGGCGTCTGTTTCAAGGGGTGGTTCGGCAACGACAATCCGATCGACTCCAGCGGCGTCGAGGTCATGGAGCACCGCATACAGCCTTGAGGCATAAACCTGCGGGTCGCGGGAAAGAGGCTGTCGCAGGAGTTCTGCCGCCTGCACCTGCTCCGACTCGGGCTCGTCAGCCCAACAGATCCAACCGACACGCTGACCGGCCTCCAGCAGTTGCCCCACGCGTTGCCGACCGCTGCCGCGAACCAACTCCAACCGAGCCCGTGGGGCATAGTGCCGGCCCAGCAAACCTGGCGATCGCTGAGTGGTTTGCAGAGCTGTGCTTTGAGAAAGTGTGGCTTGCTGGGAGTCAATCAACGGACGTGTGTTGACCGGACAGCCAAGCACAGCAGAGAGCTCCGCGGCCGGGATCAACCCAGGCCGGAGGACGCAGGGGACATCACCGACCAAGTCAACAACGGTGGACTCGAGCCCACCTCGACAGGGACCTGCATCCAAAATCAACGCGACCGCGTTGCCCAAGCTTTGCCAAACATGCTCGGCCTGTGTGGGGGAGATCTCCCCGGAACGGTTCGCACTTGGCGCCGCCAAGGGACGTTCCAACTGACGCAGCAACGCCAGAGCCACCGGATGGTCGGGGACCCGGACTGCCACGGTAGGCCCACCGGCGGTAACAACCTCGGGGATCTGCTCCGCCCGGGGCAGAACCAACGTCAGCGGCCCAGGCCAGAAGGCAGCCGCCAGCAGCTCCGCCTCGGCAGACCAAGAGGCCGTCACCCGACCTGCCCCTGCCGTATCGGACACATGGACAATCAACGGGTTTTCACTGGGCCTTCCTTTCGCCCGAAAGATTCCAGCCACTGCTTTGGCATTGAGGGCGTCAGCGCCGAGCCCGTAGACCGTTTCTGTCGGAAAACTGACCAACTCGCCGGCACGCAACAAATCGGCCGCATGTTGGATCGCCTCACCGGCAGGCCGTTGGGGATCGACGAGAACGACTTGTGCCTCTCGATCGGCCATTGGGGGATCAGCAGGACCCCATGCTTCGTTCACAGTTCTGCTCAGATGGGTTGCTCAAAGACTCATTTGGGAAGCAAGCGACCAGGACGCAAGCGACTAGGACGCAAGCAACTAGGACACAAGCAACTAGGACACAAGCGAATGGCACACAACTGCACTCAGCCAGGTGGCGATGGAAAAACTGCGATGGTCTTGACTACGGGCCAGCAACCTTCTCGCCAGGGTGATCCCCTGTGCCATTCGGCTCATGGTTGTTGGCAGAACGGCCCAAGCAAAACGACTCAAGAAAATCGGGAAAGCAAAAACCCTCCACTTCTGCCACATTTCGCTGGACCGCGTGCCGATGGAGAACTATACATTGGTGCAAGTGCACTTCTGTCGACAGCAGGTATGTTGGCCAGCTAGGAAGACCCAAGATCCGCGACCAAGAGACACCCAAAGAGATCGTCAGAGAAAAAGACTCCCAAGCCAGAGAGAAGTTCCATGACTGAAGCTCGTCCCCCTCGTCCACCAGAAATGCCTTGGTTGCTGCCCTACCTGACCGTGGCTGATGTTGAGGCAGCTATGGAGTTTTACCAGCGAGCCTTCGGACTGACTCCGCAGGGCGAACCGATGCGGAACTCCGAGGGCAAGATCGTTCATGGCGAGATGAAGTGGCATGACGCTGTGTTGATGTTCGGCCTGCAAGGCGAGCGTGACTGCCCGATCCGCACTCCGGCAGCCAGTGGGGTCGCCAGCCCCATCGGGCTGTTTTTGTACTGCGACGATGTCGATGCCCTCTTCGAGCGTGCCAAGGCAGCTGGGGCGGTTGTCGTCAGCGAGCCGACGAACATGTTCTGGGGTGACCGGATGTGCCGGTTGACGGACCCTGATGGACACAGTTGGTCCTTTGGCACCAACGTCGCCGACTTTGACCCCGCCCAAGCTCAGGCCGTCATGAGCGGATCTGGCAACTAAGGCGTCTGTGGCAACCTGTCGGCTGTGATCACGGCCTCTCATGGCAACAGGCACAGACGCAGGACTCCCACCGAATAGCACTTCCCCAGGGCAGACTCTGATTTTGCCCTGGGATTTCGCTAGCTTTCTTGGTTTGTGGCCCTGGCTCAGCCTCCAGTCCGTTCTTGGGTCCCTTGGGCCGACTTTTCAGCCGCAGGGGCCTCAGCCCCGGGGGTTTTTGACAGGCGTTGGGCGTAAAAGCCAAATGTTCTTCCCACCATCTGTGTTGTTCCGGCCATTGCGCTTTTGTCTGTGGTCCACAGATAGGCGTCAACCTCTTGCACTGCCGCCGGAAGAGCGATTTGCAGCAGAATGCGGTTAGGGACCCCGCTGGCAAGGCTGCCCTTGACTTGATAGACGCTATCGGTGTCTTGGGAGGTGTAGGTCCCTCGGACCCTTCCCTCATCATTGACCTCCAACTCCAAGCTGCCCTGCCACCGCCCGTCGGCGTCGACTTGCCAGCGACCCGAGAAATCACGAACCCGGACCCCCTGATGGTCATTGGGATCGTAAGGCTTTTGGGCCTCAACCGCTGGGAGGGCTGTCCCATCAAGAGGGAACAGCCGAGCTGTCCCCAAAGCCTCCAACTTCCGCTTCTCGGTGAAGCGGATGTCCTCTCCTTGACCGGCCGGAACGACTTGACCAATGTCAAGATCAAAGCCAAAGCCGGGAAACAACAGCACTTGCTTGCCATTGGCTGTCGTTTGATCCTGGCGATCTTTGTCGTAGGTTGCGTATCTCTCGAGCACCAGCAGCGGAATCACCAAAGGCCGCTGCTTGCCCTGGGGGGCTTGGCCTTCTTTTTGGGTCATGGCCTGAGCTGGAGCGGGAGAGACCACCTTGCGAAAGGCCCAACTGATCAGCAACTTGGCCACATTGCCCTGATCGGTGACCACGACGACAGCCGAGCTGGTGATTCCAGCTGAAAGCCGATCCAACTCCGCCGCCTGGCGACTGGAGAGCGACCGAACCGCCTGCTGCCCGGCAGTCGCATCGCGGAGCACCTGTGAGGTATGCCTGTCGAAGACATCAATACCAACCGCTTGGGGAAGCGTGTTTTCGCCAACCAACATCCCCAAGGACATGACAACAAACAAAAAACGCATCCAAGTCACATGTGGCAGCATGGCAGGCCTCAAAACAGTTCCAAGCCAGAGAGTTGCTCTTTCGAAAGGTCCCACCAGAAAAATTCAGCTCTGGGCTCTGCAGCTCTGGGTTCTTCAGCTCTGGGCTCTTCAGCGCTGGGCACTTCGACCAGACCTGGGCAGAACCGCCGAGCCTTTGGCTGGGCGGATGATTCTGGGACACAAAACGGTACCGCTTGGGGCTCTCGCCCGTCGCGACTGCAAAGCGATTCTCTGGTTGGCCCGCCGGGCGAGAGATGAACCTCTGCCGCTTGATCATCTCGGGGTTGGCTCAGTAAAACACTTTGCTGGTCGATCACGATGCTTTGTGTGAGACCGGTTTTGACACGTTTGCGTCCAGGCGAGGGTCAGACCGCATGCTACAGAATTGGCTTGGCGGCCACTGGTTTAAACTTGTACACGGCAATAACCTTGTCTACAACACCTGCTGGGAAGACCCCCGGTTGGACCGGGTCGCACTGCAGATCGGGCCGACTGACACGGTTTTGGTGATCACCTCGGCGGGGTGCAACGCGCTTGACTACGTGTTGCAGCAACCCCAGACGGTTCACGCGGTGGATATGAACCCTCGGCAGAATGCTCTGTTGGAGTTGAAGCTAGCGGGCATTCGGCGGTTGGACTATGAGGACTTCTTTGAGCTCTTTGGCCGCGGACGCCTGGGCGGCTACAAAAAGTTGTATCAAGGGGCTCTCCGCCAAGATCTTTCTCCCAGGGCACAACGTTACTGGGACCGGCGGATGCACTTCTTCCGGGGCAAGGGCTGGCGGGGCAGTTTCTACTTCTATGGAACCAGCGGGACATTTGCCCGGCTGGTCAACACCTATATTGATCGTTGGGCGGGCGTTCGCACAGGCATCATGAGCATTGTGGAGGCTGAGTCGGTTGCCCAACAAAGGGAGTGCTACGATCAGTGGCGTGATCGATTTTGGCGGCCCATGGTTCGCTGGGCCGTTCGGCAAGATGCCACCTTAGCGTTGTTAGGTGTCCCCCGAGCTCAACGGGAACAAATCGAGAAGACTTACCACGATGGGATTGCCGGATTTGTCGAAGACTGTGTCGAGGCCGTCTTTGCGGAAATTCCTTTTCGGGACAATTACTTCTGGCGGGTGTATCTGACGGGGTCTTACACTCAAGACTGTTGCCCGGAGTACCTCAAGCCCGAGAATTTCCAACGGCTCAAAGAGGGCCTGATCGACCGCATTCAGATTCATACAAGCTCCATCTTGGACTTTCTCGATCAGCATCAGCAACCTATTAGCCGCTATGTGCTTCTGGACCATATGGATTGGTTGAGCACCATCCACCAGCCGGTCTTACAGCAGGAGTGGCAAGCCCTGATCGACCGAGCGGCCCCGAGAACTCGGATCATCTGGCGTTCAGGCGGATTGCAAACGGATTTTGTGGATCGGGTTCCAGTGGTCGTGAATCGACAGCACTGCCAGGTCCAAGATGTTCTGCGATACGATCGTGCCTTAGCTCAAGATCTTCATGCCAAAGATCGAGTTCACACGTACGGCAGCTTCCACATCGCCGAGCTTCTGCCAGCCTGAGAAAAGCAGACCAATCCTTTGCCCTTGGGCTCTTCGCAAGGCTCGCTGCTTGCAAGGCCAGTTCCCCACATCATGGACTGGACAGTCAACTGAGCTCTCGGTGATCAGGGCTCGCTCTGCCATTGATGTGGATAGTTCTTGTCCTGGAAGTCGGCTCTGGCGTGCCAAGCCCACAGAAGCCGTCTTGCTGGTTCTCATTGGCCAAGAACCTCGAAACTGTAGGTAGTTGGAGAACCAACGATGTCTCTCAGCAGCGACTTGAAAGTGCTCTACCATATGATCCTGCGGCCGATTCGCGGGAAAACGCATCAACAAAGGCTGGAGAGTTTTTACCAAGGCCAAGCCGAGGCCTACGATTCGTTCCGGGCCAGGCTCTTACGCGGACGCCAGGAGCTGTACCAGGCCCTGGAGGTTCCCCAGGGCGGCGTTTGGGTCGAGATGGGCGGAGGAACCGGCAGCAACCTTGAGTACCTCGCCGACCGAATCGATCGACTGGCCAAGGTCTATGTGGTCGACCTGTCAAGCTCCCTCCTGGAAGTCGCCCAGAAGCGGATTGACCAACACGGCTGGAACAATGTCGAAACCGTCCAGGCCGATGCCACCACCTGGCGACCCGCTGAGGGACACGTCGATGTCGTCACATTCAGTTATTCGCTGACAATGATCCCTGACTGGTTTGCCGCGGTAGACCACGCTAACGCTCTGCTTACGCCTGGTGGCACCTTAGGAGTGGTCGACTTCTACGTCTCGCGGAAGTATCCGGCCGAAGGCTTGCGGCGACATAGCTGGCTGACCCGAACCTTTTGGCCGACTTGGTTTTCCAGCGATAACGTCTTCCCCAACCCCGATCACATTCCCTACCTGCAGAAGAAGTTCCACTTCCAGGCCCTCAAAGAGTCCTGGGCGAAGGTGCCCTACACCTTGTTTGCACATGTTCCGTATTACACTCTTGTGGCGACCAAACCAGGCTCGGGCGAGTCCACGGCAGCTTCGCTCGTCACTGCAGAAACTTCTTGTGAGGCCACTGCCACCCAGGCGACTGTTTCTTCCCACCAATGAGCGTTTCTGGAGGTCTGTCGACGATCGTTGGGGCGATGAAGCAGCCGGCTGAGTGCAGTTGGACTGTCGAGGATGTGGCCATTGCCCAGCGACATGCTGCTGCATGGAACTGTTGAGGGCCCTCCAGGTCGGGCCTCTGCCACAATCTGGAACAGTCGAACTACTGACCTTCGGAGAAGTTTTCGACCCAGGGCTTTCCGTCTGCCCTTGTTTGTGATGACCTCAAGAAAGCAGCCTGAGGCACCACCGGAAGCCCGGATCGCCGGACGAAGAGTGCCCGCTTCGTCGAAGACTGTTCGGGGAATCAGTAGTAACTTGTTTCCTATGATTTTGGCAGTCGGTTGATTTTGGCAGTCGGTTGGACGTGAATCCCCCGATTCCACGAGAACCAACTGCCAAATCAGAAGGAAACCGACCACTAGGAGGGTGAACTCTTTTGCAGCCTTTACCCTGTGGGGCTGGTGTCCCAGGGGCTTGTGGGGATGTAGGGGGCTTCCTTGCGAGGGTGCAGGGCGGCTTCTTCCTCCTCGACTCGATGGGGGGTCGCCGCTCGAGTTCGGTTGATCTCGCCAGCCAACTCGGGCAAGACCAAAAACAGGACCACCACAGCTGCAAAACCGACGGCATAGGGGGCACCGCCGACGGCGACATTCATCTGCCAGTTGGAGGGAAGAAGCTGAGCGTTGAGCACAGCATCAACTGTCTCAAAGGGGTTGGGCCAAAGCCAGATGCTATAATCTTGGACCCGGGTCCCCAATTCCCAACTGAAATGAACAAGCAAGGAACCAAGTGACCCTCCCAAAATCAACAGCATGTGCACCAAAATGGCGGGGATATTGCGTGTCGCCGAAAACCGCCTTGCGTGTTGCGTGATCCAGTAACCCAGCCCCATATAGATCCAAGTGTAGCCCAAGGTGAACAGAATCACCGTCAGAAAACTGGACTGCACGCCTTGCATCCCTCCCCGTTCCAGATCAACCGAAAACCTGATCGCTCCGATGGACAACACGGCAGCGACCAACATGTTGCCCACAGCAAAGAGGAGACCTGTCCCGGGACCTGGATTGAAAAAGGTGAGAAACATCCGACCCAATAGCGACCGTGGCAAGGTTCGCTGGATCCGGGGCGAAAGGTTTGAGGACTCGTTGGTCAGGAAAATCCCCATAATAATCCAGTATTGAGCTGAACCAAGGAAATACACACCCACCCAGGCAAGAGACAGGGCGTTCTGCAGCCAACCCAGCCAAACCACATCCAGCCATCCGGTCGATTGGCGGAAAAAGCCAAAGAAGAACCACCCCATCCAGCCGGTCCAGAGCACGTGTTGAGCGACCATCGCCCAGCGGAGGGCTGTCGAGCGGTTAGCGCTGGCAAAGGTGATCCCTGCAACGGCAATCAGAAACAGGAGAACGTAGGTGCTGGCGTAGCCTGAGAAGAGGAAGAAATTGAGAACCCAAAAGAGGGGCTCTGCTAATGAGATTTCTGGAGCCTGAAAGAGGATGAAGGAGCCTGCTCCCAAACTGAGCAGGAAGATCAATCCTAAGCCACCGAGCACGGCCACCGAAATCAGCACTCCCCAATGCTTGTCGGTCGTCAGTGTGCCCGCCAGCAGCCCCACCATCGCCAGCCCCGCTGAAGCAAAAGCCATGTAGATGAGGATCAGAGCAATCGTCGCTAAGTCGATCCCCTGCAAGAGATAAGTAAAGGCCAAACACGGTGCCAATGCCGAAAAGTACAACAGAGTCTGCATCAGGGCGCTACATAATTTTCCCCCAATGATCTGCTGTGGCGAAAGCGTTGTGACGGCCACCAATTCATACGTTCCATCCTCTCGCTCAGTGGCCAACGACCGGTACGCCCCAAAGGGCACCACCACTAAAGTGCAAAAGGCCAGTCCGACGTAATAGCCAAAGAGCACCTGTCGACCGCTGGCACTGTAGACGATCTCGGGACCGATGTAGGCGACCGCTGCAAAGGTATAGATCCATGCCAGCCCCAGCAGCAATCCAAAGGTAATGGTAAACTGACGGCTCTTGATCGCCTGGCGGGCTTCCTTGACCAAGATCGGATCCACTCGATCGCTCAACCGGCTCAACAG
The DNA here is from genome assembly GCA_964648025.1 of uncultured Pirellulales bacterium. GTDB lineage: Bacteria > Planctomycetota > Planctomycetia > Pirellulales > Pb10988 > CAZYKP01. The sequence goes on from CAZYKP010000012.1 coordinate 33,165, forward strand.
CCGATCCGCCCAGAGGCCAAATCGGCTCAGCCGACTCGGTTTGGCCTTGGTTCTTTTCGCCGGGGGCGACCTGCTGGCCACCGCAGCCGAGACCGCTTGTTGCTCGGATTCCCACGACTCCAGCATCGGACCAACATCAACGTTAGGCTGACCGCCCTGAGATCGCCCCCCTGCGGCGTGTCCCGCTTGACCTGCCCCCGCCTGTGACTGCATCAACTCGCCCTCTGCCAAGGATCGGGACTTCTGCGGTCTTCCTTCCACGGCGGAATCCTTGCGTGCCTGCTGCAAAGGTTGTCCCTCCGCAGGAGAAGACCGAGAATCGAACAACTCGGAGATGTCTTTTTCGGAAGCGTCGGGGGTGCTCATGGATCTCGTCGAGGGCAGCTCTTGATTCTCAGAAAAGTCTTGAGGCACCGAAGGGTGAAAAAGCGTTGCGTTCGGGCCTGGCTGGCTTGTTCTCGGGCTGGCTTGTTCTCGGGCTGGCTTGTTCTCGGGCTAGCTTGTTCTCGGGCTAGCTTGTTCTCGGGGCTTACTGCTGCCTTGGGAAAAGTCTTGCTCGGCCAAACCACGTGAGCCGCCGGAACGAACGGTGGTTGGGCAGCTTTTCTCGGCCTCAAGAGATCAACATAGAGCCAGTTATTGCACCAAACCTTTTGTGACTTCCATGAACACATCTTCCAGGGAGCGACTTTCTCCGGTGAAGGAGACCACGCGAAAATCTGCCTGGATCATCGCTCGCAACAAGTCGGCTTCCCACTGGCGGTCGCCGTTGTGGGTGAAGGTAATCAGCTCTCCATCGGTGCGAATCTCCTCACTCAGGGCGTCTTGGTGGGTTAACCGCGTATGCAGCCAATTCGCAACCGAAGCGGTATCTGCCAGCAAGCGGACTTTGACGGTTCGCTGGATTTGATGACCACGTTCAATCTCTTCCACGTTGCCAACTGCCAGCAGTTCCCCCTTTTCAATGATGCCGACGGTATCACAGATCTCCGCCAGCTCCGTCAGAATATGCGAACTGATAAGTACCGTTTTTCCCAGATCGGCTAATTCCCGGATCATTTCCCGGAGTTGAATCCGCGCTCGTGGGTCCAGACCAGCAGCCGGCTCGTCCATGATCAGCACCCCGGGATCATGGATCAAGGCTCGCCCCAAACACAGCCGCTGCTTCATTCCCTTACTCAACCCGTTGATGGGCTTTTCAGACAGTTCATTGAGCCTAGTAAACCCCATGACCCACTTGACCCGATCTTTGCGTGCCCGACCGACGATGCCATAAGCCCGAGCAAAGAAATCCAGGTATTCGTGGACGTTGATACTGGCGTAGGTATGAAAGTAATCCGGCATGAAGCCCAACCGGCGGCGGACTCGGTCTGGGTCGTTGATGACAGAGAATCCGTCGACGTGAGCGTCTCCGTTGGAGGGTTGCTCGAGTGTGGCCAAAATCCGCATGCTGGTGGTTTTGCCAGCCCCGTTGGGACCGATGTACCCAAAAACGTGGCCTCGGCTCACCGAAAAAGAAATCCCATTGACCGCTTGAGTTCTGCCGAACGATTTGTGCAGGCCTTGCACATCAATCATGGGCCGGTCGGCAACCGGCTCGGCCATCTTTCCCATCTGCAGACATGCTCCCTCTGCGACGCTCGTTCCCGCCTGAACCCCCGAAAACACTCAGAACGCTGGCTGCAAGCTTTCCAGCGGCTTGATCCCTATTCCTTACGGGACATCCCCTCAGAACCTGAGCCTAACGGCCAGACGGCAAAGTGACTAGCACCTCGCTGGACTGTGCCGGCTGGACCCGATGCGCCCAATGACCAGAGGGACCCTGCGGCGGGAAAACCGTCCTCAGCCTCGATCATCTGCAACAGTCGAAGATCGTTGGACTGCCTCAGCTGTGGGCCTTGCGCCCCGAACACCATGTGCTCACCGAAGACCTTGTGCTCACCGAAGACCTTGTGCTCACCGAAGACCTTGTGCTCACCGAAGACCTTGTGCTCACCGAGACTGTGTGCCCACCTCGAGGTTCGGCCTCTGCCACAATCCGGGAGAGCCGATAGGTCTGTGGGGCATGGAGCCCTTCGCCAGCAGCTGCAAGTGCAACCCCTGGCCAGGAAGCAAAAACCCTAGCGGGCCAAAGACTGCGGAAACTGCACTTCAGCAGTTCGATGAGCTTGGAGCATCCCCAAGAAATCCCCGACTGAGGTTGAGGGCAATCTTGGCTCGTCCAGCCTCGTCCGCCACAGCGGAGAGGCTGGCAGATTAACAGCTGGCAGATTAACAGCTGGCAGATCAACAGCTGGCAGATCACCGGTCGTTCCGGCGGCTCGCGTGTTTCGGACGAGCAAGACTTTTCCCAAGGCAGCGGTAGGTGGGCAGCAACAGACAAATCGCTGAAAAGCCATCTCCAAGAGCATCAGCCCTCAAGCGTACCAATATCACTGCAGATATCTCAGCGATGCCCACCTGCTGCCTCAGGACTGAGGTACAAGGGCCTCCCCGATCCCGGGGCCCACTGGTGGGGCTGGGCCGGCAGGCGGAGCGAGCCTCCTCCTTCTGGTGCGGTTGTTCCATCAGCGTCTTCCTTGAGCACCGTCGAGCGGGACTGATCAATGAGCTCCTTGAGCCAAGCTTTTTGCGAAAAGTGTTGCCGCCAAGGGTTGCCCAACGAAGGGGCAATGGAAATCCCTGGCTTTTCTCAAGGGAACTTTGGGGCCGACTACGGAGTTTCGCGTTTGTGGTTGCAACGCAGCAACACGCTGGTTCAACTGAGTCCCGTGAAGCCGAACCCTCTGCAAAAGGTTGTGGGAAAAGATGCTTCTGCTGGTGGTCAAGTCTGAAGGATATCTTTGGGCCATCGGCCACGCTTGGATCACAATTGGCGAGAACTTGGCTGCCATGGACTGGCTTGTTGACCAAAAAGCACCAATCCGAGACGGGAACGGAAAACTGCAATCTGATAGGAGAAAACGTCTAGATCACGTGCTACTGGTCGTGGGGAGAGTTCTTGCTGCAGAACTTGGATTTCAGGCTCCCTGGTCCAGAAAGGGCACCCAGACCCTTGGACTTGCCACCAGCCAAGAACTTCCAAATTTCATGAAGAAACCAGCCGATCAGCATGCCTGTTGGCAGGTCGACCGCTCCTTCGGCCATCTCCGTTTTCTCACGACTCGGGCTGGTACGATCCGAGCCTTGGGAAGATACTTTCTTGGCACGGTGTTTCCTGAACACCAGATCCCCTCATCGATGACACTCCTGTTGGCACTCAACAAAGGCGGACCTTCTCCAGAGGTCAATGCTCATGCCGCACCGCTCCCATTCCACTGAGTATTCGTCAACGCCAACGCCTGGCAGGAATCGGCACGCTGATGGGTTCTCTGACCATCAGGGAGGACCTGCACCGGCCTCTGAGCAGGTCCGGTCTACGCCAGGTGTGACTTCTTCCCTCAGAACCTGGATGTCCCGCAGCTGGACGGGCCTGCGATCGGGCTCCCCAGAGATCACAGCAAACTTGCTGCTTGAGGGGTTGGAACCAAGATTGGCCCTATGCTGCCAGGGCTGTGAGGAACCTCCGGTGGTGGACTCGCAGCCCGGACTGGCGGAGATTCATCAAAACGGGCCGGCCTGGCAACGGCTGGAGCTGGGCGCCAGCGGGTCCAATATCGTCTCAGCCAAGCGGACTTACGATTTGGAAAAGCTGGATGGACGCCAGAGTGTCAGCGGCTCGACCAACTTCCGCTACCGCTATGATTGGGTAACCTTCCAGTTGGACAATCAATCCCATGTCAAGCTGGCGCTTTCTGAATTGCAGGCTGATGTCGACCTGTACTTGCTCGACTCGGTTGGGCGTTTCATCGCCTCTTCAACGAACGAAGGCAACTTTGGGGAATCGATCGCGCAGGAATTATCTGCCGGCACATATCGGGTGTTGGTTTACCAATACTCTGGTTTCTCGACGCAATGGCACTTGGAGCTTTCGGCTGACCCGAGCGTTGCTCAGCCTGATGGTGCTGGCAAGGCTGGCGAACAGGCTCTCGAGTTGGGGTTTGGGGAGGGGAGAGCGTCTCTCCAGGACTTTGCCGGATCTGTCGACCGCCAGGACCAGGACCGATTTGGTTCGGCTCGACCGGCGGAGTTCTCCCAGGGACTTATCAGCCTCAGTGCTGATATCGATGTCTACCTCTCGACTGAACCTTCTGAGCAGCCCAACCGGTCTGCCAACGGCTCGACGGGCCGGGAAAGGGTGACTGCGACCCTGGCAGCAGGCACTTACTTTGTCCGAGTCACCTCTGGGACGAACAACTCCAGCGACACTCTCGCGTTGGCAGCGGACCGACAAGCCCCGCCGGAGCAGGATCAGCCCAACGATTCTGGTCAACCCCTTGCCGAGTTGGCTGAGTTGGGCAGCAATCCGGAAAACCTCAACGCTTCGGAAGCTTCGGAAACAGCTCCTTCTGGCCAGGGCATGAACTTGGCTGTCATCCAGACCAAGGGCGACTTCCAGCATCCTGATTTGTGGGGCACCCTCTGGGTAGACCCCAGGGAGATCCCAAGCAACCGCTTGCAAGCCGAGCGAATCGGGGAAACCGACATTCCTGGAGACGTCTGGATCGATGAACGCGACCCAACGCCCTCCGGTCGCCAGGGGACCAACACCCCGGTTGCCGGTCTCTTGGCCGTGCAGGGTCTCGCATCTTCCGGAGGGGGTTGCAACAGCGTTGCTCAAACCATGCCTGATGCCCTCAACAACGGGGCCAACCCGATCGCGCTTCGCCTTGGGGAAAGTTTGAGCCAGGCCATTGATCACCCGCTTGCTCATGCTGAGCAACAGGGTGGGTTGGTCGTCAGTGCTGCTGTGAGCTCCCGAGGCCTCGCAGCCAGAATAATCCCTGGGACTTCAGGAAGCGAACCAAATGATTTGGCAACGGAGATACTGACTCGGGGTAACAAAGCAATTACCCCAAGGCCTGCAGCTGGGGCCAGGATGCTGATCAGGCCGTCCGTCTTCAGCGAACGAACTGAAGAAGGCTTAGCCCGGGGTGACAATCGAGTCACAGGAGGTCTCCTGGAATCAGAGGAGCTTGATTCTTCAGAAGTTTTCAGCCCAGCTCTGGTGGAAAGCGTCTTTGCTGATGAGCAATTCCTCAATGGTTTGCTCTCTCAGCCGTTTTCATCCTGAGGCAGAAGGGTTCCGGCAAGTGACTGATTGAGTCGGTGAGTGTTGGCCTGCAGCCAAGTACCTCTCGGAAATTCAGACCAAGGACATTCAGCGCAAAGCAAACCAGCCCCGGTCTCACTAGCCCCGGTCTCACTAGCCCCGGTCTCACTAGCCCCGGTCAAGCCAGACCGAGGCATCCCTCACCGGAGCTGTGCCGATGGACCCAAGAACTGACGATTGTCAGCGTTCAGCGGCGGAGGGTTCTGGATTTGTGGCCAGAGAATGGCGGGAGCGGATCTCGATTCCGATTGGGAAATCCACTGTCCTCGAAAGGGACCCCTCAGCGAGGATCGCTGAGGGGTTCTTGTTGTATCGAGCAGGTGCTGTTGAAACAATCAAAGGAGCCCTTAGGACCTCGAGTTCGTGCGAGCTGTTCCAAAACCCCCAAATGCTCTGAGTGCTATCTCGTTGAAGAGAAAGACGTGCCAGCAGCGACCAAGCGTTAGCAAATGTTCACTTCCGCAGAGGACCACCGTCCAGGTTGTTTGCCGGCCACCTACCGGAGGTGGTATACTGCCAGGGTTTCGGGAAGCGTCATGGGATGATACCAATTCTCTTCAGACTGTACGATTTTAGCGGGTTGATTCGTAGCTTTTTGCACCAGCACTTTTTCAGCAAGGCCTTGAGACCAAACCTTGTTTGGTACACAGTCGGAACACAGCGTTGAGGAAACGCTGTGTCAGTGAAGGACTGAATGCCGCGTGCCTGACTGAAATCGCTCCGGTGCCAGGCGTTTGGGCAGACACAGGTGAGAAACCTCCGGTGAGAAACCTCCGGTGAGAAACCTCCGGTGAGAAACCTCCGGTGAGAAACCTGAGGCGAGAAAACACGGGTCAGCAGACCAAGCTCAGCAAAAGGGGCGAGTCAACCGAGTCAGCAGAGACGCTGAACCCTGAGGGACCGCGATTGGTAACGGTTTTGCTATCAACTTGTGGGGCAGCAGGAACGGGCGATGAGTGAGACAAACCAATCGTTTCAGAGTTTGATGGAGCGTGTCCAGAAGGGGTGTCCAGACGCGGTTTGCTTGCTTGTTGAGCAGTACGGCCACCATATTGTGCGAGCTGTTCGTCGATCGTTGGCCCGCGAGATGCGGTCGAAGTTTGACTCAACGGACTTTGCCCAAGCGGTGTGGGCATCGTTCTTTCGCGTGCCCGACCGGGCAGACGAGCTGAGGACACCTGAGGCGTTGTTGGCGTTTTTGACCACGCTTGCTCGCAACAAGGTGGTCCAGGAGTTTCGTCGCCGATTGCAGAGCCAGAAGTACAATTTGCGAGCCGAACGCTCGGCGGAGGACTCTGCGGTGGCTGTGACGCTCACCGACCGACAACCCTCCCCGAGCCAAATGGCACAGGCTCGAGAACGGCAGCAACTGATGCTTCAGAAGCTTCCAGACCGGCACCAGCCTATCTTGGGGCTGCGGTTGGCCGGCAAGACCTGCGAAGAAATCGCCGCGGAACTGGGGGTCAGCGAACGGACCGTACGCCGGGCTTTGCAGAGCCTGGCACGTTATCCGGAAGCCTAACCCCCGCACTGGCCCCGATGGGGAGGGCAACTGTGTCTGGAGTGGGCCAACACGATCCACTTGGCAAACCCAAGTGGTCCCAAAGACCTCAGCCATACGGAGAAGCTCACAACTCTCCCGCAGCTCAAGGTCCTACCGCGCTTCACCCTTCTGGGGAGCTCTCCTATTCCCCCTTCTCTCAGGCACCGGCTGGGCCAATTGCAGAACCTCTCTCTCCATCTGCTCAGCCTCCAGAAACTCTTACTGAAGAATCTGAGAGCTTCGGCTCTGGCTTCTCAGAAGCTGAACCTCGAGATCCGGAGCTTCAGGACCCTGAAGTCTCAGCTGTGATCTCGCGATGGCGGACCAAAGGCGTCGCTCCCAATGCTGTTGCTGAACTGGAACGCCATCCGCATTGGCGCGGCCGAAAGTCTGTGGTCGTGGAACTGGCCTTCGAAGAATTCTGTCTGCGCAAAGAAGCTGGCGAGAATCTTGATGCGGGGACCTTTGCCACTCGCTTCCCCAATTATCAGCAGTCGGTCGCCAAAGCCATCCAGACGCTGCAGTATCTGGAGGAAGCCGACGTGCGGCAGGCCGCCGGCGCTGGAGCCGGGTGGCCACAGGTGGGAGAACGAATCAATCAATTTCTCCTGTTGGAGAACTTGGGACGCGGAACCTTCGCTCGGGTGTTTTTGGCAGCAGATCTGGACTTGGCCGGCCGCAAGAGGGTGCTGAAGATCTCCCGGCCAGGGGACGTGGAGGCTTACACCCTAGGGAAACTCGATCACCCCAATGTCGTCCAAGTCCTCAGCCTGCACACCACCGATGAATTCGTTGTGCTGTGCATGCTCTATCGTGGCCGAACAACCTTAGAAGATCTTTTGGATTTGGCCGCTGCCCCGAACCGCCTGGACGTTCCCGCCCCCAAGCTGTGGCAGCATTTGCAGCGGAGGAATTCACCAGGCGGTGATGGTCCTGATTCCGATCTTCAGACAGGGTTTGTTCCACCCGGCTTTCGTCAGCGGTACTTCGAAGCGGTTCTGGAGATCGCCTTCCAATGTGCCCAGGGCTTGCAGTATATCCATGGTCAGGGTGTGTTTCACCGCGATCTGAAACCTTCTAACATCCTCCTTGACACCGAGGGTCGGCCGGTCCTCCTCGACTTCAATTTGGCCGTCGAGGCACGCTATGCCAGTGAACGCTGTGGCGGCACGTTGCCGTATATGGCCCCTGAGCAGCTGGCTTACTTCTGTCACAGCCAAGGAGCACCACCAACGGGCAGTCCTCAACAAGATTTGTATAGCTTTGGTGTGGTCCTTTATGAACTGCTCACCGGAAAGTTGCCCTTTCAGACACCTGAAAAATCCGAGAGCCTCGCACAAGTCGCCTCCAGCCTCCTCAAGCTCCAGCAGTCTGGACCGCCGGAGATCCCCCGCCAGCGAGGTTTGGTCGATCGAGAGCTCAGCAAGCTGGTCCGGCAGTGTCTGGCCGTCTCCCCTGCTGGTCGGCCCACCTCTGCTGATCAGTTGGCTCAGCAATTGGAAGCGGCACTCTCCCGTTGGGGCCGACTTCGTCGCTGGACGACCCGTCGCCGTGCGTTGATCTCCACCGCAGCAACAGGCGTAGCCCTGCTCGCTGGCGGAAGCAGCTGGCTGCAAATGCGGAGATCTCAACCAGAATGGCAGTACCAGCAAGGATTAGCGTATTTCCGTCAGGGCCGGTCTCAAGAGGCGTATCAATCCTTTGCGGCAGCTCTGAGCCAAAGCCCATCCGACCCAACCTTGCTGCTTGCTTGTGAGTGTGCCAATTTGCGGTGCGGGTTCCAGGCCAGCACTGAGCCGGAGGCGCAAAGGCAATGGTCCCAGGCTCTGCGGGGTTTCAACCACTTGCTTGAGCGTGCGAACCTCAATTCTCAGCAGGAGTTGAGCGCCTGTCTGGCTCTGGCCTATGCCTTCGGTCTGCTCGGCCAGACCGCCACGACAAACTACTCACAGCCTCCCTTGAGGGAATTGGTCCACCAAAACGGCTTTGAACACTTGATCTGGGCCAATAACTCAGCCTTTGCCCACTGCCAACCTTCCTCCACTGGCCAGCCGCAACGAGCCCAAGAACAACAGCAACTCCTCTCGCAGACCACTCAGCCAAGACTCGAGGCCGCCTTACGGGAAGCTCGCTGGCTCCGGGCTCCGAGCCACTTGCAGGCGATCCTTCATTGGAACCTTGCTGATGTCCACCGACGCCTCAGCGGTGCGGGCGGCTTGGGCGATCCTCAGGAGAAGGTCAGCTCATTCCAAGATCTCGCTCAGGATCACATTGAAGACGCCTTGTGGCACTTCGATCAAGCTCAAGAGCTTGCCCAAGACCTGCCGGGTCCCTGCTGGGATCAATGCAAGTTGCTCGCCGCGATGATCCATAGCCATGTGTCTCAGACACCCAAGCACCACTGGGATCGGGCCCAACTGGCCCTTCAAGCCGCAGCCGATCGAGGGCTGAGTCCACCAACCGCGCTTCGCTTCACGCCGATTACTCAGGAATTGGTTGTCCACCTCCATAAAGACATTCGCAAACCACCACTGATCTCAATCACCAAATTTCCCTCAGTTCCCTCCCATCCTGCTCAGCATTGGGTCCTCTTGCGGCCCACCTACCAACGACTGTTGGACCCATCCGAATTCATCCCCAACTTCCTCCCCAAAACTCTCCCCAAATCCTGAGCCCCTCGCGATTGGGCTTTGACCTATTGTGCCTGAGCAAACCTTTCGACTCAGGGTGACCCTCTGCCCTTGAGGGCAGCCAGCGGCACGCCCGGATCGTCGGTCGTTGCTCAAATAAAATCGTCCAGAACTTTTCAGGGAATCAATCACGAGAACTGGCAGATTGGGGACTGACGCTGGTTTTCATAGATTCCTCGAGAACACGAGTGGTATCGACCCTCCTGGGCAAGAAGGTCACCCCGGCAACGCCTGTTGCGACAATCGCTCCGCAAGGGCATCTCAAGGGTCTTGGCTCGGCTTGGCGAAGAAACCCAAGACAAGAAAGTCGTCGTCTTTGTCGGTCAGAATTTGTAATCCAGGGAGAATCCTGGCTTTAACTGATTCCCTGAAAAGTCCTCGACGAAACCCCCCGCTTCGTCGAAGACTTTTCAGGGAATCAGTAGTGGTCGGTTTCCTTCTGATTTGGCAGTTGGTTCTCTTGGAGTCGGGGGATTCACGTCCAACCGACTGCCAAAATCAACCGACTGCCAAAATCCTAGGAAACAAGGCACTAGACTTACACCAGAAAAACTCCAACTCTTCCCTTATTCGACTGGGTCCTCGCTCACCGGGTCGCTGGGGATGACTGCCCACGCTGTGGTGGTGACCCAATCCCTCTCTTGTTGCGGTTCGCACATGTTCTCTTCATGTTTGGAGAAGAGTATGGCGGGCGATCTGCAAGGACCACCGATTTGGCAGCCTCTCGAGGGTCCCGGAGGAGCGAAGATTCTCCCCAACCTGAGTCACTCGACTGTTCCAATGTGTGACGGGGGCTCACTCTGCTGGGACCGGAACCGACGGCAACAACCTCGGGGTGGGCAGTCTCGCGGGGCAAGGGGCATATCTAGGACTTTCCAAGTCATTGCTACGATCCTGCTGGAACTCGGTCTTCTCATCATGAGCTTTGTCCAGAGGACTCTTATCACACGGGATTCGACTGATGGGCTCGTCAGCGCGAAGACTTGGTGTTTGAGGGCTGTCGGCTTCTTCAGGGTGCTGCATCAGACGGGGTTCGCTTGGTCTTCATCGCCTCCTCATGGAGCCGGTCGGACTGAAGATCCTCCTTGGCAGTCTCGCTGCAAAGACCTGGCCGCAGAAATCTGGCCGCAGAGACCCTCGCTGTCGAGGCATCGATTACTGATGCCCTGAACAGTCTTCGACGAAGCGGGGCGTTTCGTCCCGCAATCCGGGCTTCCGTTGGTGCCTCAGGCTGCCCCTTGAGGTCATCACAAACAAGTGCAGACGGAAAGCGCTGGGTCGAAAACTTCTCCGAAGGTCAGTAGCTCCGGCGGCAAACAAGACAAGAAATGGGCCCAAGGGCCGCCGAGTGAGTTAGAACAGTCCTGGAAGAAGGCAGAAGTTTTCTTGTCCGCCTCGGGGATTCTTCTGCGACTTGCCTGGTGGAGCTCCCTGTGCATCTCCAGCAGTGGCGATTGACTCTCCACAGCTGAATGCATCCCCCACTGAAGGTCCCTACCGGGTTAGTCAACCATGCCCTCACTCTTACATTGGGTACGCCTGTACTTACATGGCGGCCTGCAACATCCTTGCCAAGACTCAGTACCTCAAGCCGGGCACCGAAAGTTACGACCGCGTCGCTTGCCGAGATACCCCCAAAGAGCTGCCGCTCAGCTGACCCTGGAACCTCTGGAACGACGTGAGGTGTTGTCTGCTGATCCGGTCACCGCCTACGACGATTCTTTCGTCATTGATGAAGACGAAATATTGTATGGCAATCTCTTGGATCCTAACCCGAGCTTTGCTGACACAAGCGACGATGGCGGTTCGCTCTGGCTGTTCGAAGCGGACGGGCAAACGACCAATGTTGGGCTGGAGTTTACCCTCAGCAGTGGTGCTCTGGTGCAGGTCGAATCGGATGGGACATTCACATACAACCCCAATCATCAGTTTGACCATCTCAATAATGCCCAGAGCGGGACAGACACCTTCACCTACTCAATCGGCGATAAGTGGGGAAACACCGATACAGCTCTGGTGACGATCTTCATCGTGGGGGCTGATGAGCCCCTGCCCATCGATCTCTCACGAACCGTCTTTTCCGAGACCACACCAGCTGGCGGTGTGGTGGGCACGCTGACGACCAACGACCCTGAAGTCGGCAGCACTTACACCCTCACTGACGATGCCGATGGAACGTTCTTCCTTGAAGGCGATCAGCTGAAGACCAATCAGGAACTGGACTTTGAAACTCAAAGCTCCTACTCAATCACTGTCCAAGCTTCCCATCAGAGCCAAGGGAGTTTGGAACAGATTTTCACCCTGACGATTCAGGATGCACCTGAGCCACCGTCGGCGATCAACCTCTCCAACTCGACCATCTCGGAGAGTGACGCGCCGCTTTCAGTTGTCGGGTCTCTGACAACGATTGATCCTGACGGGGGGGACACTCACACTTATAGTCTGACTGATGACGCTGAAGGCACGTTCCTCGTAGAAGGCGATCAGCTGAAGACCACCGGATCGTTGGATTTTGAAACTCAACAGTCCTACTCGATCACTGTGCGATCAACCGATCAATACGGACAGTCTCTTGATCAAGTCTTCACCATTTCCATCTTGGATGTCCCAGAGACCCTGACCTTGTCCAACGCGACCGTTGCCGAGGATCAAGAGGTTGGAACTGTCGTGGGAACCCTGTCCGGGACCAACCCGCAACCAGGTGACACCTATACCCTTCTGGACAGTGCTCAAGAAACTTTCACGATCTCAGGCAATCAACTCATCATCAACAAGAGGCTGGATTTTGAAACTCAGCCATTTTATTCGATCAGGGTGCTCCGCAGCGCTGCCAACGGCTCGGCCGTTGAGCAAACCTTCACGATCACCGTGACCGACGTCAACGAGCCCCCGCGGATCGAGAACTTTGCCGCGGTCGTCTATACCCCTTCGATTTGGATCTTCACCGGCCGGGTGATCGATGAAGATCCGGCTTCGACTACTGTGAGTTTCGGTGGCGTTCTTGAGGAGCTCCTTGACTCACCTTTTACCCAAGCCCCTAACGCCAATGGGGTGTTCACCTTGGCAGTCAGGATTCCCAATGACTTAAGTGGAGCGGTGACCGCCACTGTGACTGACTCCTCAGGGCAACAATCCGATGTGGTCTTCAGCATGCTCTGGTAACCGCCAGATGATGCTTGGCCGATCCTGCTCCAAGTTGGTGACCCCTTCAGCTCACTGACAAGCCGACTCTTGAAACACCCTCGCCTGAGTTGTGGAGACCCTGGCGGTTCACCGATCGGGCAGAGCCGGCGGACAGTCCGGTGTCCATCGCCCAGGCGTTTCTCTTCCAGCAAGTCGTGAGGGGTTCGCGCCGGCCCTCTCGGCAAGCACCACACCCCTGCGATTGTGGGCATCTCCCCTGTGCCCAAGGGTCACAAACCAGCCAGCAGTTCGTCTCTGCTTGCAGGAAGCCCTGTTCGAACCGGCGAGGCCATCAGCTCGCCTGTTGAAGGGGACCGGTCAGAGAGCCAAACCAAAAGGGTTTGTCCTCGGGAGGAACAAGTCCTCCCGGTCGGATTCGAACCGACGACCTTGCGCTTATAAGACGCCTGCACAACCGCCGTGCTCCGGGAGGAACGATCAGCACCCCGGATCTTTAGATCCGGGCCTGCCTATCTCCCGATCGAAGAGAAAAGCACTTTGAAAGAATGCGGGTGTCAGGCACATAGCTGCGGGAGGGTTGGGATCGGTCGTCGGTCACCAGGTGTCGTCGCCGTGTTTTCGGCGACGACACCTCATGGCCCGGTGAGAGGCGAGCGTTCTCAGACGGCGAAGTTGTGATCAGCCGCAGGACATTGTCATGCAGAGAGAGGCCATTCAAAGAAACGTGACCCCAAGAGTCGCTGCCAGGGGAGATCCCACAGCAGCTTACTTCTTCTTCTTCTTGCCCTTCTTGTCGTCTTCGCCTTCTTCGTCTTTACGCTTCTTCTTCTTTTTGAGGACGAGCTTGTAAACCCGGACTTTTGGGAGGCCTAGGGAAGTACTCTCGTCACTCCATTTATCAAGTTCTTGCAATTTGGCGATCCTCTCGGATCGCTTCAGGACGTTGCGAGCCCGCCCTGCTCCTGCTTTTCTTTTGAGACTCTTGTCAATCGTCATTGGTTCACTCGCGTCTCCAACTGCCGAGGGTGGGGCTCCACCATTCGTGTAAGCAAAAGGGTTTTCAGATACAACCTGGGGGAACTCATGATCGGGCAAAGGCCCTGTTCAGGGCACGGGCGTGCCCCGACGAGTTGAGGCTAGGACAGGACGATGTTTCGGAGATTCACTCAGAGGGTCTCTCGACGGCATCCTCAGGCAGATCGGTGATTGGCTTGCAATTGGCCAGGTCGCTTTCGACCTCATGCCAAAATTGAACCGCCGGCTCACCAAGTTTCCAGCAGAGTCGAATGTCGCGATCGCCGAGCTTGGCTGGGAAGTCGACGACACCGTCGATGGCACTCATCAACTCCAAACCCAGACTATCCAACTCTTGGCGACACTCGACGAGCAGCTCCTCGTCGTCGTCAATTAATTCGCTAGCACGCCCGATCACCTTACCCAACGCATCGGCGCTGAGGGACTCCAATCCGCTTTCTTGTTTTTGGCGAAGATCGGAGAGCTCCGCCTTTTGTTGCTTGAGGGCCTGAGTCCGTTGCCTCAAGTCCGAGACAATTCGCTTGATCAGCGGCAACATCTGATTGGCTTCGGCAACAGTAAAGTACTTTTGCGGCGTCCGGTTCTGAGGGGAAGCTTGCTCGTCCCGAGCAGATTCTTCGGACTGCTGCGACTGTTTGCCAGGTGTTGGTTCGTTCATTGCAAAGGTCGCTCTAGCCCACGGCGAGGAATTGGCGGCGTCAGCCAAAGGTGGGCTGACAAAAAGAGGGAAGTCGGCAGCCCCTCAAAGGCCCAATCCGCATCCATCGATCTTCCGCAGCCGAGAGCCGCTCGTCAACCGCGTCCCAGACAGAGCACCAGGAAATCCATCAATCTCACCAGAAAAACTCTGGGAAGATAGGACAGCCGCTCACCCAAAAGGTCAAGCCATTGGCCAAAGCTGCCTCGGGCAGGATCAGTCTGCAGTGGATTCAGTCTACGGTGGATTCAGTCTACGGTGGATTCAGTCTGCGGTGGATTCAGTCTGCGGCAGAATCAACAGGTTGAAACGGGCCACTGTGGACCGGCTCACAGAGCACTTTGCTTTGGGCCACCGCGGTGGGGTTTAAGGTCGCCCGACCCCAGGCAATGTCGATCGGCAGCCTGGCGTAGTCCACCAAACAGCCATCTCGAGAGTAGCAGCTCAGATCGTGAGTGGAGCCCATGAAGATGCAGTCCACCGGACACGGTTCGACACATAGAGCACAAAACATGCATTTGGTGTAATCAATCGTGAATCCAGTGACCCGAAATCCTTTACCACCGGGGATCTTCTCTTTCCCAATGTAGATACAGTCGACCGGGCAAACTTTCGCACATTGATCACACGCAATGCAGGTGGTGAGGTCAAAACGATGAAATCCGCGGTACCGGTCGGCCACAGGGACAGGCAAGTCGGGATACTGGTAGTGCTCGGTAAACGTTCGACGCTCAGGATCGTAAGTTTTCCACCAGAGACGAAATGTTGTTCCCATGGCAGTGACCACTGAAGTCACCCCCGCAACAAGGTTCATCCACCACTGTTTCATTGCTCAGCCAATAAATTCCATGCATTAAACTTATCAAAACCCCTGAACCACCAACTGTGCGTTCGGCGATTTTGGGATTTAGCGCTTTTGGGCTGCCCTCTCGGGGGGACCCAAGCTTGCCAGATTCGGGTTACGGGAGTTACGGAAGTCAACGCTCAGCAAATTCCCTGCCATAAGGGGCGCCATTTGCTTGACGTGCCTGTCAGCAACAGTACCATTATAGGGGAACTTGACAAACTGTCGCTTTGCTTGCTCAGGAGTTTCAACACACCTGAGGTCCCGTGTGACTCGATCTCGCAAGAAAGCTTTTGGGGGATCGACGAGTTGTCTGTGGTCAAAACACAACCTCAGCAACTCCTCCCGATGATTTCGACCATCTCGCTCAAAAATTCCAACACTGAAGTCATTGAGTGCTGAGAATTTGAGTTTGGTTGCCCTCAGTGGGGCTGCCCTTTCAGTTGGGTTGCACCAGTTTAGAGGCGGGGTTGTCAGCAACGACAGTGATAAGGTTCGAGCCAACGGTCAGGAATGCCGAATTTGCGGAGAATTGGCTGAACCGGGTGAGGCCTGTCCCTAGATCAATTGATTGGAGGACTGCGTAGTCGGAGGATCGCATGATTCGAAGACTGCGTGATCAACCGTCTGCTTGAATCCAGGGTCGTTCATCCACGGGTCATTCAATTTTCCGGCGAGCAGTTGCAAGCAGCAGCTAAAGGATCCAAGATGCTGGTACTGTCCCGGAAGAAAAACGAAAGTATCGTCATCAACAACGACATCACCATTGTCGTTGTTGAAATCCGTGGGGATAAGGTTCGCCTCGGTGTGGAAGCACCCAAGGAAGTTCCAGTCCACCGACGGGAAGTCTATGAGGCCATCCAACGGGGAGATCCCACTGGCGAGGCCAAATCAGGTTCGAGATCTTCTCTGGGGACTGTCGACGCCACCGAGAACATCGGCGATCTGTAGTCTTCAGGTGTGGCTCCACAGCAACCTGCGCAATCTGACGACCATTTTGCAAGCAAGTGATGTCTCCCAAAATCGCTTGCCTCTCTGCTTGTTGTCTCAGCCTTCCGAATCTGGTTTCGATTGTGTTCTGGTGGACGTCCACAAGCCACTGTCGTGTGCTCGGGCACGAACCTGACCACGTCGGCTCCTTCTTCTCTGATCCACCACTGCACGATCATCACAATCTCTCTGGGCAGGTGGCAACATGTGCCCCAGGGGGTTGTGATTTGTGAAGGGCCAGTCTCCGGACACCGATTGCCTGACGCCAGTGCTCTCTGGTTGTGTCAGTTTGTGACCCTCGTCAGCGCCCCGGTCGTCATCTTGCCGGTCGTCATCTTGCCGGTCGCCATCTTGCCGGTCACCAAAGTATGGATCACCAGTGTGTTGGACACGAATCTGAGGGAATTCTGGGGACGTACTTCGTTTGCGTCTTCCGGTGCTGCAGCCTGTGCTCTGAATCATTGGCTTAACCCTCCTCCCCGATCTCTTCTGGCACCCCAGGATGTCTTTGGCGCACCGTCGGTTGCTGATTGCGTTGGCACTGGCCCGACCTGTTGGCACGGGTTTGGCTCGATGCTTCCTTGAACCTGACGGACAGGACGGGTTGGGTTCTCAGAGTCCCGCGAAAGGCTTTTCAGATCGCCCGGTGTCCAGTGTGCCACGTCCCAGTGTTGGTGTCCAAAGTGTTGGTGTGCAGACCCAGCTGGGTTTCAACTCTCCCTGCGGTCGAGCTTCTCTGATGAGGCCAACTCAATGCTGGAGCAATCACCCCCCAACGGGGTCCCGAACAATTTAGACGACCAGAGAGCCTTGTTGGTTGTTGATGAGCAACTGTGAGTTTGGAAACGATGAGTCGGTCAGAACGCTGGAGCGATTTTGCGGAAATATTCGGTTTGCGTGCATTGCAGCGATGCGGGGTAATTTGGTCGCCTTGCCCGAACTTTTCAAGAGGTTCACCTGCAGAAACTCTCCGGCTTGACGCTAACCGCTGCCCTGGCTTCGACTTAGTTCGTCGAGGATTTCCCCTTCGCTTTCCCCACAAACCGGGGGAAGGCCGGTCAACGAAACGCCTCATTTGATTTCGGTTCCACTTGACGCTCCTTGGGGCAATTGGCTAAACAAACTTAGACGGCCCCGTCGTCTAGTCGGCCTAGGACACCGGCCTTTCACGCCGGCAACACGGGTTCGAATCCCGTCGGGGTCACTCACGCCGCCGAAATCCTCCCCCGGATTCGGCGGCGTGCTTCATTTCTGCCTCCCAGCAGCCAACGCAGAACCAAACAACTCACCAAACCATCCGCAGCCAACCACCAAACCAGGTCGTGAACCCAGCTGATTCGTTTGGGTCTTCTTGTTAGGTTGTGTGAAAGTCTCAGTCACTTCATCAACTCTCAAGGTGCACCGCCTGCGAGTGCTGCGACAGTTTCCCTGGCGGAGCAAGCAAAATCGGCCATGGCCCCCCAAACACTCCCTTCAGAGCTGTGGATAAGCCAACAGAGATGAGCCGGTGGATCGCCCGCACCGTGGCCCTCACCTCAGACGGACGCAGCGGATGCTGTTTCCGCCACAGGCTTTCACTCAGAGGTTGTTCAGGCAGGGGGTGTTCAGGCGGGGCCTGTTCTTTCGAGGCTGCGAAGAAGAAAGTCTCTTGGGCCCTCAGTTGCGCTGTTGCATAGCCCACGATCAGAACTTCCATCGAGCTTTCTGGACGAGGTTTTTGACACATGTCTGCCCCGGACACTGATTCCAAACCGGGTTCCCCTGCCCTGAGCGTCTCGGACTCGCAGTCTGAGACGCCAGAACGGGGAGTCTTCCAGCCGGTCACCTCAAGGGCCGACTTTCCAGGGCAGGAAACTGAGATCATTCGGTTCTGGAACCAGAATCAGGTTTTCGCCAAAACCCTCCAACAACGAGAGGGTGCCCCGGAATTTGTCTTTTACGAGGGTCCCCCAACAGCCAACGGCCTGCCCCACCCAGGCCACTGCCTGACCCGAGCGATTAAAGATCTGTTCCCTCGCTACCGGACGATGCGAGGGTATCATTGCCGCCGCAAGGCCGGGTGGGATACCCATGGCTTGCCTGTTGAAGTCGAGGTTTGCAAAGAGCTGGGAATCCACAGTAAGGAACAAATTGAGGACTACGGTGTTGAACCATTCATTCACAAATGCCAGCAAAGTGTCTGGCGGTACATGCAAGAATGGGAACGCCTGACTGAGCGGCTCGGCTTCTGGGTCAACCTCCAGGAAGCCTACGTCACCTACCACCAAAGCTACGTCGAAAGCGTCTGGTGGGCCCTCAAAACACTCTTTGACCGAGGGCTTCTGTACCAAGGTCACAAAATCGTCTGGTGGTGGGCTCAAGGGGGAACGGCACTCTCCAGCGGAGAGGTCGGACAAGGCTACAAAGACGTGGCCGACCCCAGCGTGTATGTCCGCTTTCCGCTCCTTGACGAAGCTGGCCAACCCACCAACACCAGCCTGCTGGTCTGGACAACCACCCCTTGGACCCTGCCCAGCAACCAGTTCGCCGCCGTCTCGCCCGAACTGGACTACAGCGTTGTCACAGACCCCGAAGTGGATGGCCAGCTCATCTTGGCCTCCGATTTGGTCGAGGTCATCGCCGGAAAGGTCAAACGCGACCTCTCCGTAGAGAGAACCCTCCCTGGCACCGACTTAATCGGTCGCCGATATCTCCCTCCCTTTCAGTATTACTACCAAAATTTAGGCAAAAAACAGGGCGATCTCAATGAAGGAGGTCAGCAACCCATCGCCTGGCGGGTGGTGCCGGCTGACTTCGTCAGTGCCGAAAGCGGGACCGGAGTGGTCCACCAAGCTCCAGCCTTTGGTGAGGTGGACTATGAGGTGCTCATCCGAGAACAGCAACGCTTTGCCCCCGGTCAGGGGCCGGAATTGATCTGCGCCGTCGGGCCTGATGGTAAGTTCACCCACGAGGCTCCTGATTATCAGGGCCGTTGGGTCAAGGAGGCCGATCGAGACATCGCCCGGCGTCTCCGAGAAGAAGGCAAGCTGTATCACCAAGAACAGTACGTTCACCCCTATCCGTTCTGTTGGCGAGCCGAAGACGATCCGCTGATTCAATACCCGCGCAAGAGTTGGTTCATCCGCACAACACGCTTTAAAAAGGCGATGCTGGAAAACAACCAGCAGATCAATTGGTTACCCAACCACATCAAGGACGGTCGGTTTGGGAACTTTTTAGAATCCAATGTCGACTGGGCTCTCTCGCGGGAACGATTTTGGGGCACCCCGCTGCCGATCTGGCAATGCGAGAAGACTGGGCAACAGGAGGCCATCGGCAGTTATGCCGAACTGTTGGCCAAGCCCGGAATCGGCGGGACGGAGTTTTGGCAAAACGCTCAAGCATCCCAGCCGGAACTGGCCGAGGATCTGCGTGTGCACAAACCTTACATCGATGAGGTCACCTACGACTCGCCTTTTGCCGAGGGCGCGAAAATGCGTCGAGTCAGCGAGGTCATCGATTGCTGGTTCGACAGCGGCGCGATGCCGTTTGCCCAGTGGGGATACCCCTATCAAAACCTCCATCAGTTTCAAACTCAGTTTCCAGCCGACTTCATCAGCGAGGCGATCGACCAAACTCGCGGCTGGTTCTACAGCCTGGTCGCCATCAGCACCTTGCTCTTCAGCGAGCCAACACAGGCTGGTGAACAATCTCCAGCCAACACATCACAGGATCCCACCGGTCAAGATATTGCAGCAAAATTCCCCTTGCCATTTCAGACATGCATTGTCTTGGGTCTCATGCTTAGCGAATGGTGGGACCCCAAAGATAAAGCCGATAAACGGGTCTTCTTGACCGAAGAGGAAGCCCGTCAGGCAGTCGGGGCCAAAGGGTACACTCACAACATCGGCAAGATGTCCAAGAGTTTGCGGAACTACCGCACGCCTCAGGAGATCTTTGACAAATACGGAGCCGATGCCCTGCGTTGGTACTTCTTTGCCAACCAGGCCCCCTGGACGGAAATCCGTTACTCCGAGACAGCTATCCTCGAGAGCATTCCGGAGTTCCTCCTGCGACTGTACAACGTCTACAGACTCTTTGTGATCTACGCCAATATCGACCGTTTCGATCCATCGGCCGAGTTGGCCCCAACAGCCCCAAGCAAACAAGAGAGCTCCCAAGCCTCTTCGGATGACTCTGCGGCAACAGCCCACGACTTGCAGGATCTGCCAGCTGAAAAGTTGGCCCAAGCCTCCAGCTACCGACCAGTCGAAGACCGCGGGGAATTGGACCGCTTCATCCTCGCCGAGCTGCGTCAAACAGCCTGCGAGGTGGTGCAGTCGATGGATGCCTACGACAACTACACCGCTTGCCAGCGGATCAATCGATTTGTCGACGTGCTCAGCAACTGGTATGTCCGCCGCAGCCGAGATCGGTTCTGGTCCCCAGCCCAAACCGAGGACGCCCAGGCATTGCAGTCGAAAATCGACGCTCAGTGGACTCTCTATGAATGCCTGGTGACCCTGAGCAAGCTGATCGCCCCATTTGTGCCCTTCCTGGCCGAGACCCTTTGGCAGAACTTGGCGGTGACCCCCCTGGGCGGCCGGGTTCGGCAGAGCGTGCATCTGTGCGATTACCCCACCGCCCAGGTCGAGGCCCAGGACCAGCAGCTGCTCAAACGGATGGGCGTTGTGCTAGAGATCGTCTCCAGCGGACGGGCGGCTCGCAACCAAGCCAAGCTCAAAGTCAGGCAGCCGTTGGCGAAAGTCGAGGTCATCCTCAGTTCCCCCGAAGATCAGCCTTGGCTGGAGGATCACTGTGCCTTGATTGCCGAAGAGCTCAACGTCAAGGCTGTCGAGTTCGCTCAAGAGGTCGAGCGGTACATCAGCTACACCGTCAAACCGGACCTCAAGAAGCTGGGCCCCAAGCTGGGCAAGCAGCTTCGAGCATTTCAGGGGGAGCTTGCCAAAGCGGACCCAGCCAAACTGCTGGCCGATTTCGAGGCCAACGGCCAGGTCTCCTTCGACCTCAACGGCGAACCAGTGCAGATCGCACGCGACGAAGTCCTCGTGCAACTGGAGGCCAAGCCTGGTTGGGCCGCCTCTCAAGGTCCCTCTGCGGTTGTCGTTCTCTCCACCGAACTGACCGAGCAGCTCAAGAAAGAAGGAATCGCTCGCGACCTGATCCACGAGGTCCAAAACCGACGCAAAGAACTCGACTGCGATTACACCGACCGCATCATCATCGGACTGCACACCGAGGATGACCTCACCCGGCAAGCCGCCTTGGATTTTCAAGAGCTCATCTGCGGGGAAACCCTCGCGGACAAACTCCTCCTTGGAAACATCCCTGAGGCCGAAGCCGTGGAGAAAAAGCTCCATGGGCAACCTGCCCAATTGCAAATCCAGGTGGCCTCGCCTGCCCAATAGAAGCCTGCCTCAGGATCATGCGGAAAAGCCCCGCTGGGTGAACTGCAGTCAGCACCTTGGGGTTGTCTCAGAGACTCTCCGAAAGGGTCTGGCACCCCAACTGGTTGCATGTGGTGGACCAGTTCGCCCTCCAGGATGCTTGAGGTCCGGGACTTTTCGGACAGACTGTCAGGGCAGCCAGCCGCTGCGGTGTCCCTCCCCAAAGCGAGCTCCTCGCTGAGAAAAAACTGGCACCCTCCCCGAAACTTCAGATAAACTCAAATCAATATTTGCAGAGGAGGTCCCCTCGTCCAGAGGGGACCACTTTGCTTGTGCTCTGGCAACACACCTGGGATTCATGAATCTCAGCGGGCCAACGCAACATCAATTCAACAAAGACACGAGTGCCTTGTTTCCTATGATTTTGGCAGTCGGTTGATTTTGCAGTCGGTTGATTTTGCAGTCGGTTAGACGTGAATCCCCCGATTCCACGAGAATCAACTCCCAAATCAGAAGGAAACCGACCACTAGTGAACGTGATGCCAGGCTCAGCTTGACTCAGCAAAATGCAACGGAATCCAGCCAGCATCCCTTGCAAATCCAACCAAAGATCCAACCAAAGATCCAACCGAGATCCAACCGAGATCCAACCGAGATCCAACCAAAGGAGTGTCCGGCATGCTGAAGATCATTGGCGGCCCCCAGCAGTATTGCGACGGCGTTTCCCGACGGGGATTCCTTCAGGTGGGGGCTTTGGGCTTGGGCGGTTTGACGCTGGCCGACTTGCTGCGGCTGGAGGGCACTGCTGCCCCCGGCGGGCCGGAGGCCACCGGCACAGGACCCAAACGGAAACGTTGCTTCATCAACATTTACTTAAGCGGTGGCCCAAGCCACCTGGATACCTTTGACCTCAAACCCGATGCTCCTCAAGAGATCCGCGGCCAGTTCCAAGGCATTCCAACAGCGATCCCCGGCTACCAGATCTGCCAGCACATGCCGAGGCTGGCCAAACTGATGGATCATGCCGTTGTCGTCCGATCGTTGGATGGACTGCGAAACGAGCACCGGGCCAACCAAAGCGAAACCGGCTGGGATAGCCAGTCGCTGAAGTCGATTGGTGGACGTCCCAGCGTCGGCGCCGTTGTCGGCAAACTCCATGGGACCATTCACGGCACCGCACCGACGTTTGTCTCTCTGAGCAACCGGACCTTCCATGGGTTCTTGGGCCCGGTCTACCAAGCCTACAGTCCCACAGGTGCCGGTCGCGGGAACTTGACCCTCAGCGGCCAGATGACCGCCAACCGACTCTCCAACCGCAAACAGCTACTGGATGGCATCGACCGCTTCCGTCGGGAAGCCGACGCCCGGGGCCAGATGAACGCCATGGACGCTTTCTCAGAACGCGCCCTGACGATCATCACCAGCGGAGAGATCGCCTCGGCTCTGGATCTCAATCAAGAAGACCCACGGACCCGTGAACGTTACGGTGAGACTGGCTCGGGCAACCGCCGGACCGATAACCAGCGGCTGTTGCTGGCCCGTCGACTGATCGAAGCTGGCGTTCGCTGTGTCAGCCTCAACTGGGGCGGCTGGGACACACACGGCAAGAATTTTCAGACGTTGGCCTCGCAGTTGCCGCAACTGGATCTCGGGTTGTCGTCCTTGATCGAAGACCTGGTTCTGCGAGGGATGATCGACGATGTGCTCATCGGCCTCAGTGGAGAATTTGGTCGCACACCACGGATCAATGGTGGGGCCGGCCGTGACCACTGGGCCAAAACAGGCTTCTTCGTGCTCTTCGGTGGTGGACTGCGGACCGGCCAAGTGATTGGATCGACAAACCGACTCGGCGAAGTCCCTCACGATCGCCCTGTCCCCCTCCAAGAGGTCTTCGCGACGATCTACCACCAGTTGGGAATCGACCTCAATCGGACCACGCTGGTCGACCCCAACGGCCGACCGCAGTATCTGGTCGACGTTCGCCGTCCCATGCCCGAAGTCGTCTGACCAGAACTGGCTGACCAGAACTGGCCGATCAGAACTGGCCGATCAGGACTTCCGTCGGAGCTCCCAATCGACTGAGCTGGTCGAACTCGTTGGGGTTGGTCAGACGCCGAGCGTTCTGCCGAGTGCAACCAAAACCCACCAGGCAAGCCCCCCTGGTGGGTTTTCTGTCGCGGCAACAATCTTGGGAACGGAATCTCAGAAAACACGACGCCGTTGGTGACGGTTTTGCGTCTGAAAAACGTTGAGTTAGTCAACGCAAACACTCAACTCCCTCAACACCACGCAAAAACCATGACATACCAACAACAGTTCACCAAGACCGGCTTGGTCGCCCTCATCGCAGTCGCTGGCAGTTGGGTCCTTGCTCAACAGGCCTCAGCTCAGGCTCAGAACGACCCGAGCGTTTATCAGCGTTGGCTCATGCAAGAACAGGCTCGAGCTCAGCGATACCGCGATTTCCAGAACAACGGGTATCGCTTCGGCCCTCGTTTCCGTGTCCCCATCGCCCCTGTCGTGCCAGTTTACCCCGTTCAGCCAATCTACCCAGGCTATCCTTCCTACCCACCAGGAGTTTATCCGGTTTATCCTGGCTTCTCGGGGCCTCGATACTACGGATCTTGGCCGGCACAGAACCCAGCCAACGCGATCAATCCACTCAATCCTGGTTTTCGCTTACGGTGATGATTCCAGGACAACTGGCCTAACCTGACTGGGTTTCCCTGGTGAGGATGGGGCCTTGGGGAGATGAGCCAGAGGGCTCACACGTCGCATAAGCTGACTGCTTCGTGCAGACCGGCCCGCGGGTTTCGGGTGGGGATAAACTCTTGACCGACGTAGCCGTCATACTTGATCGCTAAGAGCTTACGCATGATCGCGGGATATTGCAGCTCTTGTTCTTGGTCGAGTTCACCTCGGCCAGGATTCCCGGCTGTGTGGATGTGTCCGATGATATCTTTGGTTTCTTCCAGCCGGCGGATCACATCACCATGCATAATCTGCACATGGTAGATGTCAAAGAGCAGCCGAATCCGTGGGGAACCCACCTGGCGGATCGTCTCGGCCACCCAATCCAGATCATCTCCCTGATAGCCGGGGTGTCCTTTCATCGGGTGGGTATCATCTCGGGTATTGAGATGCTCCACACAAACGTTGACGCCCTTCTTTTCGGCATAAGAGGCCAGCATTTTCAGGGCCTTGATGGAGTTCTTTCTGGTCTCCTCCTCCGTGAGTTCCCCGCTCTGGGGATCGGTGGCATCGCGGTATTTGTAGCCGGTGAAGGCAATCACGTTCGGAAATTTGGCCGCGGCGCAATCGTCGATGGCCTTTTTGGTGTTTGTGATGACCTGTTCGTGATACTTGGTGTTATTGACGCCCTTGATGAACGGCGCACCAGGCATGCCGTTGGGGGCCATGGCACAGACGAGGCCGTACTTCTTGAGGGTGTCCCACCCCTCGGGAGCAGCAAGTTCGACCGAGAGGCAACCAAGCTCCTTGGCCACCTTACAGGTCGTCTCCAGATCCCATTTCTCCCCAGCGGCGTTAAAGCACCAAAACGCAACCGACTGTTTGATTCGCCCGTTGGTCACCGCAGGACCGGACTGTGCGTCGGCAGCCTGCAGATCAACAGCAGCCGAGTAGCCGACCGCTGCCGCCGCAGAACCAACGAGCAGGCCACCTAAGGCTTGTCGCCGTGAAACGCCCTGACTGCGTGGGTGCACTGGTCCGTTGGATGGATCGCTGGTCATCGTAGGTATCCTTGAACAAATCGGGCTTTCGAACCTGGTAGTTGTCGCGTCCGCCTGGAAACGATGGTCAGAAGAGGAACCGCAGAAGACTGCCCTGCTGAGCAGCCTGTTGCCTCATCGATGGGGGTTTCGTGAACCACGGTAACGTCCGTGGAGATAGCGTCCGTCAAGATCATGCCGATAGGGATCAACAGGCCGAAGCAAGACTCGACTGTTCCGGGCCCTGGCACGTTCAACTCCTATTTGAAGCGAAGAGATCGCATCACGTACTTCCTCCAGTTCCCATTGCAGGCGAACTGCTGGGGGAAACTGAAGAATTGCTTGACGAGCAGCCAATCGCGCTTCAGCGACTTCGACAGTCGCCTCCAGCTCGGCCAGTTCCAAGAGGTCGCCCGGCCGACCAGCTTGCTTCTGGACTCGCTGAGCTGATTGGTAATCGGCCACAGCCGCCCGAAGAGCGGACTCCGCCTCATCCACCCACAACTGATAGGGGTCTGAGTCCTCTCCCTCTCCACGCAGACGCTCCACCCTTTGACGAGCGAGCTGCACTTCAACCTTGCGGCGTCGGAGGATGGCTTTTGGGTAAGTTCTGGGGACGGTCTGATTTGTCTCCAGGACCTTCTTCAGTCTGGCCTCCGCCAGTTTCTGGAGGCTCTCAGCATACCTGAGATGAACCTTGGGCCAGTCGGGCACTGGCTCTCGGGGGGCCTGCTGCTGAGCGTGAGCCTGGGGTGACTGAGGCAGCCAAGCTGGGCTTAAGCTCAGCAGGGCGAGCACCGAAATGGCTCCAGCGAGGCCGCCTAACAGAGCGGTCAACAAACCGCGGCAGGATGCGAGAGTCATCGCGGGCCTCGTTCAGAACCATTCGAGCGTTGAGGCACAGAAGCCTTCTTGGGAATTGAGACTGTTGGGTTGAGGTGATTCGCCAAAGCGTCATTGGCGAGCACCGAGCTTCTCGACGTCGGCTCTCAAGGCGTCGATGCGGTCCCACAGTTGATCGAGCTCCCATTGAAGGCGGACAACCGGCGGCTGATCCTTGAGAGCCTTCAGGGCCTTCAGCCTGGCCTCGGCCAAGCCAACCGCTGCTTGGAGTTCAGCCAGCCGCAAACGGTCCCCTGGCCGAGCTTGTTGCTGCGTCACCTTTTTGGCACTTTGGTAGTTGGCCACGGCGGCTTGCACAGCCAGCTCGGCTTGGGCAACTGCCAAACCAAATCTCTCAGCCCCTTGGCCACCTTGGCCGAGGCGTTGGAGACGCAGCTTGGCCAATTCGACCGCAGCCCTGCGTCGCTGGATGATCGTCAGCGGATAGACCCGGGCGACCTCAGCGTTGGTTTTCAAAGCTGTCTCCAACCGTGCTTCGGCCAGCCGCAGCTGTGCCTGAACGTACTCGATTTGCGATTGACGCCAGGCCGGATCCTCGGTGGACGCCGGTTTGTCAGCGTTCCCTTGGGAAAAGCTCGTCAGGGGCAAGATCATCCCAACCCCGACCAGGCAACCCGCCAAGCCTATGGACAACCCCATCTTCAGGCGGTCACAGCAGAGAATTCTGCTCACAGGAAATCTCCCACAGCAAGCAACAAAGGTTCTGGTATTCCAGTTGCAGTTCGCTGATGACCCCAAGAGGAGTCCCTCAAGAATGTTGGTCCCAAGTTTGCGGTGACGACCTTATCGCTCCAATTTCCAGTCAGAGGGCTTGACACCTTTTTTGAAGCCGCCAAATCGGAACGGCAAGGGATCATAGGCTCCCACAATGTCCACTTTGCTCTCGGCGGAAATCTCGTCTTCCATACCACAGGCCCAGTAGCAAGCGTTGACTAGCATCCGCCTGGTTCCTTCGCTGAGCAGATCCTGCGAAGCTCCCATAGTGGTGGTGAAAACCCGCCCTGTTTTGCCTGAGGAGTCCTCGCCCGGCACTGAGTAGGTCTTGATCCAGGCCACTGGCATCATGGGGTCGTTCTTTTTCCCCGTGACGGGTTCGGAGTCGGATTTCATGCCAGTGAGCACTTGGCCCATCACCAGCGGTTTGCTGTCGCCTGGCAAGGGAAGCCGGACACCGTAGACGTCGGTGGGCCCCCAGATATCTCCATCCTCAATACCGCGGAGGATCGGGTGGTCTTTGGCGTCTGGGTTGATCAGCCCTCGAGTGCTTTGGCGCCCGTGGGCGCCGTGGTGGTTGATCCAGGTCTCCCCCAGAACCTGCCGCCCGAAGCCGCCGTCCCAGTTTTTGCTGCGGTAGGAATAATCGGAATATTTTGCGCCACCTTTGATATTGAAGGCATGAGTGGACGTTCGCAGCCCGATGACCGGGCGACCGCTTTTGAGGTAGTCGACGATGTGTTGCATCTGCTGATCGGGCAGATCGCGGAAACGAGTGAAGATGACCATCAAGTCAGCGGTCTTGAGGGCTTCCAAACCGGGAATGTTGGATCGATTGTTGGGGTCGATCTCACCGGTTTCTGGATTGATGGCAAAAAGCACTGTGCACTGAAACCCGTGGTGCTTGGCAAGAATCTTTCCCAACAGGGGCAAGGATTCTTCGGAGCGATATTCCTCATCGCCACTGACCAGGACGATATGCTTGCCCTGACCGGGGCCTTCGAAGCCATCGTAAACCACCCAGGGATCTTCAGCGTGCGTTGCCGGCAAAGCGATCAGAACAAAGAGCAAAGCCAGCAGGGGGAGAAAACGGAATGCAGCAGTCATAGGAAGCCCGTTGATGTGGAGTTTTCGATGTGGTGATTGGGCCAACGCCCAGCAGTCGGGTCTCTCAAAAGCCTGTTCGCGTGACTTGGGCATTCTGCCCGGCCGAGGGAGCCGTGTCCAGGATTGGCCCTCGGGCCAAGGGCAACCTCCCTCCCATGCCGGCCTATCGTCTGCATCTGCTTGCTCTCTTTCCGGAACCCGCTGCAGGGGTTTGGTGTTATTCAAGAGGACCCAAGAGGCCCCCACCATGCGAACCCGCAAATTCAAGCAAAATGCATAAATTACCTGTCTTTTACAAGTACTTTATAATGCTCAACATACCCCTCGGTTTTGATAGGCCGCGTTAAACTTGGACATCATTCGAAAAGGTCGTTTTCTTCTGGGCACTTCCATTGACAGGCGGATACTGATGAATTGCCGATACCCTCTGGTTGCAGGACTGGCCATACTCTTGGTGCTGTTGGCCTCGACGTTTTCAGCCCAAGGGACCCCACCGAGCGTGGCGCAGTCTCCCGGAATCGAGCAACCCTCGACTGAAGATGCCAACCCGAACACCCCACAAGGTGGCTCTTCAGGGAGCGATCGCCTGCCCAGGAATTCTGCCAGAGGTGGGTGGTTTGCTGCCTTGGACAAGAACAAAGATGGTTTGCTGGTTAAGGAGGAAGTTTCAGCTACGCAAATGTTTGAGCGGCTGGATACCAACGCCGATGCCAAGATCACCCGTGCGGAGGCCCTTGCGGCGATTCGACGAGCCCGCTCAGGGAGAGCTTCGCGAGCTCAGGCGTTGCCATTACCACCGATGCCGGCGATGAAGACTCATCGCAATATTCCTTATCACACAGCCGAAGGTGTTCAGCAGCATTTGTTGAGTTTAGATATCTACGCATCGGCAGACGCGACCAAGAAGTCTCCAGTGGTTGTGATGGTTCATGGGGGCGGATGGCAGCGAGGAGACAAAGCCAACCGTGTTGTGTTCGAGGCCAAGAGCCGACATTTTGTGGCCCAAGGCTATGTGTTCGTGAGTGTGAACTATCGGCTGAGTCCTGCGGTCAAGCACCCTGTGCATGTTCAGGATGTTGCCCGGGCGTTAGCCTGGATTGATGACAACATCGAGAAGTATGGTGGAGAGCGTGGACCCATTTATTTGATGGGACATTCCGCCGGAGCACACCTTGCGGCTCTGGTTGCTACTGATGATTCCTATCTGAAGAAGCTTGATAAGGATCTCTCGATCTTGGATGGGGTTGTCTTGCTCGATACTGCGGCTTACGACCTTCCTCGGTTTGTCGACGAGTTAGGCGCCGGCCCCCAAATGGAAGCGATGTATCAACGGGCCTTCGGTGAGGATCGGCGAATCTGGAAGCAGGCATCTCCACAAACTCATGTGGCTGGTGGGAAGCGAATTCCTCCCTTTTTGGTTTTTCATGCAGGGGGGCGACTCTCCGGGGCCATCCTTTCTCAAGCGTTGACAAACGCCCTCAATGAGGCAGGCTCTCCCGCCCAGGCCGTTTATGCTGCCGACAAAGACCATGGCGCGATCAATGCGGACATCGGGCGTCTTGGCGATTGGGTCACCGAGTTAGTGATGCGGTTTTTCCAAGATCCCCAGAAGGTTTCACAGTTGAAGCCGGCTGGAGCTCAGGGAGGAGCCAACCGAGCTGGACCGGCCCGAGCTGGACCGAACCGAGCTGGACCGAACCGAGCTTGGTCAGTCTTTCAGCGATTGGACGTTGACAGCGACGGCCGAGTGACGGAGGCAGAATTTGCCAAGTGGTCACGGGGTCAACAACGTCCGGGGCTCTTGCAGAAACTTGACCGAAACGGGGACGGGGCCATCAGCCTTGAGGAGACCCAGCCAACAATTCAAGAGTTGGGTCTCGAGGAGAAGTCCACACCCTGCTTTTGAGGACAATACTTGCTCGTCCAAAACGCGGGAACCGGCGGAATCACCAGTGATCTGCCAGCCTTTCTACCCTGCCGGACGAGCCAAGCTTTTCCTCAACCTCAGTAAGTGATCCCAGCCTTTACTTCCACTTCGAATGGAGCGTCGACTCTCCACGCGGGCTGGCCCTACGATTTCGCAAGTGGCAGGGCGGTTTTTCTGAGGTGGGAGTCTTTTAAGACGAGAGGACCAGATCTGCCGCCCAGGTTCTTGCTCAGCCTAAAACCGTGTGGTAGCTTCGCCCCCTACCGACTAAGAGCTGGGCCTGTGGGTCTGGCTGCCAAAGGGAAGCTTGGTTGAGTCGCCCTTGGAGGTGATCCTCAACCGCCGACCAACGTGGAGTGTGGTCCGCACCACGTGGTCTCTCTCTGTCGGGAAGCTGTTTGCCGAGACCTTTCCCTCAGGACCTCGTGTCGAAGGGGACATTCCCTTCCCAGACCACTTGCGAATGCCAATCGCTGGCGCACAACTTCAGGCGGTTGCCCGCAGGCATCCTGTGGTCACCGAATTGGGAACACCGATTGAGGCCACGGCAACGAGGCGATTTGCCTGCCAGAGGTTTTCTCTTGCAGCGGTTTGGGTTTCAGGCTCTCTGAGGGTGGAATCATCCGCACTTGTCTTGGGGCGCCCGTTGTTGAACCGGTTTGGCCCCAAGCGGAGAATTTTTGAGAAATCCTGTTGCCTCTTCAGTGTACACACGTTACTATCTAATCACATAATCTCTATCAAAATATTTTCGGAAGGGTGATTTGATATCATCTCAACTAACATCAACACCATAATTCCCGCTTGTTGAGACTGTGATGAGACTATGTTGAAACTGTGATGAGAGTTCTGTAGGATCTTGCATTCTTGAGTAACTCACATTGGAAAGACGTCCCTTCAAAGGACATCCCGATGTTGCTGGAAGGGCTGCTCAGCCACAAGGGCGATGGATGCGTCGCCCAGGCGTCTGCCGAATTGCCAACACAGGGAAGGCTATTTCAGAACCGCTGATTCAACTCCGCAACTAGTTTGGCCAACGCGGTTCTGGCTCAACACCACCATCCGGCGTTCCGCGTTGGCCAAACTAGTTGCGGAGTTGGCGGTTCGGTGAGCCTTCCGCTATCGCAGGTCAGGAAGTGGGCAGCCTTTTCCAGCACCTTTCATCAAAAACAACTTCCATACGGAGTCTTCAGGTGCAAATTCGATGGGCGGGACAAAGGGAAACCGTCGGAATCGAACAGGCAATGAGTTCAAAGTCGACAAGCAACCACAAAGAAACCACAACGACCAACAAGGCGAGGATTTTGAGAAGCTTGGCCCAGACCAATGAGCGATGCTGCGTCGCTTAGGCGTTTTGCTTGGCAACACCACGGGGAAGACTGTTTCAGAACCGCTGTCTCCGGTACCAGGAGGTGGAATTCCCCGCGGTCCTGGCTCAACACCACCATCCGGCGTTCCACGGGGAATTCCACCTCCGGGTACCGGGCGGTTCGGTGAGCCTTCCGGCGTCCCAGGTCATGAGTGGGCCATTCTTCTCAAAAGCACAGTTGCCAGTTCAATGAGTTATTAACAGGACCAGTTCCGACAACAATTAGGGATCCTATCGGAAGGCCCCGGTACAGGCCCCGGTACCGACTCACCACGACTCACCACGACTCACCACAAGTGACCAAAGGACGCTTTTTGCGGGAGATTTTCCGCAGCAAGTTTGACTCAAGTTCCAACAACTCTTATGCTGAGAGTTTGGCTCCGGACCCTCTGATGGATTCGCCGGCGACCACAAACTCGGACCCAACACAAAAGACACTCAACACAAAAGACACTCAACACAAAAGACACTCAACACAGAAGACACTCAACAGGAGCTGGAGGTCTAGCCATCTGGGCGGTGTTTGCGTCGCCCTGGCGTCTGCTCATTTCCAACCCCAGAGGAATCTGTTTCAGAACCGCTGGAACCGAGGGATCGTACCTACGGGCCCATCGAGTCTGAACCAATCGAGTCTGAACCAACCTCGCCCAACGAGGTTCCGATAAGCCCGTAGGGAGCGATCCCTCGGGCGGCGATCCCTCGGGCGGTCCGGTGAATCTTCTGCTGTCATAGGTCAAGAAGTAGACATTCCAACTCCTTTTGTTTCTCTTGATCGTCGTTTGATTGCTTTTGTTCGGCCGTTGCTCGCTGGATTGTCCGCCGACCCAAAGATCGATCGACTGTCAAGAAAAACCAACCCACAACCAACCCACAACCAACCCACAACCAACCCAAGGACCCATGAGGTTGGGGCACAGATCCCATTCCCCACAAGGTCAATGCAAGAGGATCGCAGACCGTGGCTGACGTTGAGATCACACTGGAAGAGATCGAAAGGGCGTGGCAAGCCCAGGACCCGGCGGTCGTTGACCTCATCGTCCAACTGTCAACCGACCACGACCGCTTACCCGACCCGCCTCCCCGGGAAGGAGCGCTGACCTTTCAAACCTTCTTGCAAGAACAGCGTATTCCCTCCTTTCGCCGGAAACCACTGCAAGAGCAGCACCAGTGGCGTGTGCAGACGTTGCAAGCTTTGGAAGCCCCGGACGCGGAGGTGCCCCTCCAGGAACGCCTGAAACTGCACCGAGTGCTGTGGGCCCTCTGGGAAGATGGAGGGCTGTTCGCCCGTGGGTGCCTGCTCAAGGCGATCGCACGTTGCGAGCTCAAATATGGACCCTGGCGAGCGATCAAGCGGATCTTCAAGGAAGCGGAGGCCAGCGGCGATACGGAGGTGTTGGGAACAGTCGCCGCCCGGCTGGACAGAGCCCATAGTTCCCGTCGTCACGGCCTCAGCCAGGCAACGCTTGCTTACATGGTACGCAGGGCTTGGCGGTATCTGAGGCGTCTGGGTCAACAGCTCCCGGTGGCCTACCCCGAAACAGCCGTGCAGTTCATGGCCGCCTACACAGACGACGCTTCCTTCCAAAGCACTTGGGTGCTTAACCACATCCTGTATCACAACTCCCGTCGTTACGGGGGCACGGACTTTCGATTCTACTCCAACAATCCCAAAGACTGGCTGAGACACCGAGCTTATCCCGAGACCTGGAAACGCAGTCCCCGGCCGCTGTTTACCCTGTTGGAGCGTGCCCAGACCGACCATGTGCGAAAATTCGCTGTGGTCGCATTGCAAAGCGATTTTCGGGCTGAGCTGCGTGATGTCGAGCCCGGATGGGTCGCCCGACTGGTCAGCGTCAACAGCGAAGCAGTGGATGGCTTTGTCATCTGGATTCTGGATAACGTTCCTGCTTTTGAGCAGGCCGCGTTTCGAGAGCTGAACCTGCACGAGCCGGTGCTCCGGCTGTTTGATTCCAAGAACAACGACGCCCGAAAGTACGCCGCCAAATACGCCCGTACTTATGCCCGAGACCTCCCCTTGCAGGAGCTTGTTCGCCTTTGCAACAACGACACCGAGGAGGTCTACAAGCTGGCCTTGGATCTGCTGCAGTCACGTCATCCTCGCAACGATGTGGGTCTGCAAGCCTGGGGCGAAGTGTTGGAAACCGACCATGGCCATCAGGTTGCCGCTGAGGTGCTCAAAAAGCAATTTGGGGCTGCCGATCTCACCCCCGACTGGTTTACCGATCGGCTGCTTTCGCCCAATGACTATGCTCGTCGCTTTGCCGTGAAGCATCTGCCTCACTTTCATCCGGCCAAGAAGCTGGGCGTTTCCTTCTTTTGCGACCTCATCGAGAGGGCCGATTTCGACGAAGAATGCGAGGCCGATGAAGTCTGCGACTTTGCGTTGGACTATCTCAAAGAGTTCGACGTCAACGCGCTTGATACTGAGTTTCTGAAACGACTCTTTGTCAACGACGACACCGAAGGAGAAGTCTTCAAGTGGGTTGAGAAAGGGCGGTTCAAAACGTCGACCTTGCCGGTGGACTTTTTCAAGATGCTGGCCTACCACGTGGATTGGGGCCGCAGCCAGTGGGTCGCCGACCTGCAGCGCAGCGGCCGACGGTGGGCCAAATCCTTGGAGTATCCTAGCAGCCGCCGGAGGGATGTGCTGGGATGGCTGGGGGATGTGCGGAAGTTCCGCCCTGTCGACGTTGGCCTCGATTGGCTGCTGGAACTCGTCCAACGCAGCGAGCAAGACTACAACGAATTTGCCGTGGACTTGCTCACTCGTGCGTTTGTTCCCGCGGATTTTGCTCCGGCTGATGAGGGTGCTGGCGACGCAACGGTTGGAGCATCAACGGAGGATCAGTCGCAGGCCGATTTGCAACAGCAGACATTTCTGTTTACCGGCAAGTTAGCGACGATGACTCGCAACGAGGCGCAAGACAAAGTCAAAGGGGCCAACGGAAAGGTCGCCAGCAGCGTCAACGCGAAGTTGGATTACTTGGTCATCGGTGATGAAGGCTCGCCGTTGTATGGAGCTGGCAAGAAAGGCAGCAAACAGGTCAAGGCGGAGAGCCTGGTCGAGGAAGGAGCCTCCATCAAGATCATCTCCGAGACGGCCTTCCTGCAAATGCTCTCCGGGCAACAAGTCGAGCACTCCGCCGATGCGTCCCTGGCCGGCTGTGAGCGATTGTGGGAGATGCTCACCGCCGAGGGGGCTGCCGATGCACCGCTGCGACAGTTTTCCCGCCATTACTTCCGTCGCCACCATCCTGATATCGCCCTGGCCGAAACCGATCGTCCGGTCGACCCCGGCGCGGAAATCCCGCAAGACTTCCTCACCTTGGAACGATTTGAACCTCTGTTGCTGGAATCGCGGCGGACCCTCCGGGACTTCGCCTTGCAAGTGTGCCGTTGGGAGTTTGCCCGCTGGTCGCCGTCGGCCTCGAGTTTGGTCAAGCTCTGTGAGGCCCAATACGTCGAGGTCCGCAAATTCCTCGCCGAGACGCTCCTGGCCGAGGAATCCCCCGAGACCGCACGTTGGCGGCTGGATCCCACCGCCCTGGAACCAGCAACCGTTTTTCGCTTATGCGAGTCGCGGCAATCGGCCACCCGTTCTCTGGGCATGCAGTTGATCGACCGCCACCGGCATCTGCGGCAACCTGAGGAGCTCTTTCGTCTGACCGAGAGCCCTGATCGCAATGTCAGGGCGTTTGTCATCCGCACACTCTGGTCCCTGTATCGCAACCGCGAAATCACACTCGGTTGGAAACCTTATCTGCCACCGTTTGCAGAGAGCTTGGGCGAGAAACAAAAAGCCGCCCGGCTCAAACGCCATCAAGAGCTGGGTATCGGGGCGCCGCAGCGACCTGCACAACTCCCGGCCGAGGTCCCCATGCTCAGAGGGTTTATGCGGAGAATCCTCTTTGAGATTCCTCCAGCCCGACCGGAGAAGGCCGCCAAGCAGGCCGCTCAAGTGGGAGTGAAACTCAAACCGTTGCCAGCCCGCAAGGCCAAGCTCTCTCTGGTGGAGGTGATGCGTGACTTAGCGACCGAAGACCGCGACTTCGCAGAAGTAGTCCGTCCTCTGTTCTCGGAGTTTATGAGTTCCCGAGGCGACAGCGAGCAGGCTGCCTGCCTGGTTGCTCTGACTCGAATCGACTCCACCTTTCCGGACCTCGCTGTCCCCGGTCATCGCCTGAAGTTTCTCACCGAGCCCGACCCCACACAGTCCAACGGCTCACCTCCGAGAATCGCCAACAAATCCTAGGCAACTCAGCCGCACCCGGGGGAGAGATTTTCAATTTATTTACTAACTCATTTTGCCAAAGAATATTTTGGCGAGGCCTCGGGTTCTTGCTGACTGGTCTTGTCCTGGTCGTCATGGAACTGACCCTTCACCGGCATCCACGCACAACACCACCACACGCTGTTTGGGAACGTGGCGGTGGAGAGCTTGCAAAACTGAAAAGGCCTCCTGTTGCCGATCAACGGTCCGACGGAAGGGAAACGGCAGTCTCACTATGAGCAACCATCGTTATCTGACTTATCGGGGATCCATCCGTGCTGCAGTCGGCGTTGATGACACGGTGGCCTTTGTCACCGAACACACTGAAGGTCTCCCCACAGCCGTCTGCAGAATCAACGCGGAGAAATTCACCCTCACCGCCGAGGACCTTCCCTGTGGGGCAGTCGATCTCGTTGCCGACGGCAACACCCTGTACGTTGCTGGCACTGATGGTCACCTCTACCGCTGTGCCGCCACGGGGGCCAAGGGCCCGGCAGTTCTCGGAGCAGCCCTGGAGGGTCCCGCCAAAAAGCTGGCCGTCTTATCCAAGGACCGCCTGGCCGCTCTGGTTGGCCCCAGGTTAATCATCCTCAGTAGCACGACGGGGCAAGTCCTTCAGCAACTCGATCTCCCTGGTGAGGAAGAAGCCCAACGGGAAGGTTCAGCCATGGCTGCCGATGCCAGCGGCCACTGGTTGGCCGTCGGAAGCAACAGCGGGCTTGTGGCCGTCTACGAGGCGGAAGAACAAGAGGAGTTTCAGCCCAGCGAGTTCGGCAAGCTCCACAACGGCGCAGTCACCGCTCTGCTGTTTGAGCCCGAAGAACTGCGGTTCTATTCCGCCGGGGCTGACCAGAAGTTGCTGCTGACCCACGCCCGGGGAAAACTGGAGCCGGAGGATCGCGGACGAAGTTTCAACCACGACGATCGCCTCACGACGTTGATTCTGGGGCCGGACCAACGGTTCTATTCGGGTGGACTGGACCGAACGGTCAAAAGCTGGCCTCGGGGCAGCAATGCCCAACCACGCAACCAGAAAGACGACATCTCCAAAGTGGTGGATCTGGTGATCCTCGAGGTCCATCAGAAACCTCGGTTGGTGGTTGTCTGCTCGGACAACACACTCCGGGTGTTTGCCCTCAAGGAAGGCGGCCGCTTTGGCGATCCGATTGTGCGGATTCACGACGGCTACAGTTGGGCGGAGAACGAATTCGAAAGCCCAGAGCCGAAACGTCGCGAGGCTGCCCTCAAGACCCTTGCCGAGTGGAACGATTCCAAAAGCGTCGACCTCCTTCACAAGCAGGTCCTGCGAGACTCCGACTACGCGGTCCGCAAGAAAGCAGCGGAGTTGCTGGCTGCCTCCGACCACGACAAGGTCCCCAAGTTGCTGGAGGGGCTGCTCAAACGAGACGAAAGCGCTATCCGCAAAGCCGCCTTGGCTGGACTGCGGTGGCGGTTTGGCCAAGAGGATTTGCGGCCATTGGATTTGGCCTTGGAAACTCGCCATGCCGATATCGGCATCGAGTGTGTCCAGGCGTTGCAAGAACTCTCCCAGCGTGACGACCAAGCGTTGCAACGACTGGTCCAGGCCCTCGATCACCAGGCCCTCGGCGTTCGCCAGGCCGCTCTGCTGTCGCTGGAGTCCGTCTACCCAGAGGACTCGCCAGAAGCCGACCTCACCGGCCTGAACTCCTCTCACGCCGACTTGCGGCGACTCGCCCTGGTCCGCCTCTACCAGCGAAAGCTCTTGGAATTGCCTGCTGTCCAAGGGGCCCTCCGCTGGCGAGGCGAAGATCGCGATTCCGGCGTCCGCCAGACCGCCTTCTTGGTCTCTTTGCACACTCGTCCTGCGTTGGTCACGCCTCTGCGTGCTCGGGACGAGCAACTGCACAGGCAGGTCGCCGAACTGGAAGCCGGCAGCTTCAACATCGGGGCTGAGGACCTCGCCACCAGCACAGACCGCGAGAGGGCCGAGGAGACTCAGGCGGACCAACCTCAGGGCAAGAAACCCAAAAAAGACGCCCTGGTTGTTGAACAGCCCAAAACCATCAAAATCCCCCCGCAGCCCAAGGCAGAAGCTCTCTCGCTGCGTCCAAGCGACTACGATCCTCTTCTGCAGGCCATGGCCAGCCGGGCGTTGGATACGTGTTTGCTCGGGGCTGGTTGTTTGGCCACCTTAGAAGACCCAAGGGCCTTTGGTTTGCTGTTGCAGCTGAGCCGAGAAAGCCGTCCGGCTGCTCGGGTTCAGGTCTGCCGTGCGCTGGCCTCTCTGGACGATGCGCGAAGCATCAAACGTTTGCGGACGTTGCTCAACGATGATGCCGAGGAAGTCCGCGATGCTGCTTATACAGCCCTGACCTCGATCTACCAGAACGATCCGATCCTCGGCGCGGACACCGGACTGCAGTCAAGCCATCTTGACATCCGCCGTCGCGGGTTGCTGACGTTGACCGAGCATCTCCGCAAGACCAAACCAACCTCCACGGACGATCCAGCCGTCAAGCTGCTGGCACGAGCCCTGGACGACGGCTTTGAGACCATCCGCTCCGAAGCTTTCAAGGCCACTTTGAATCTCAAGATCGGCGGCGGTGGACCAGAGACCTTACAGTTTGCCCTCACCAGCAGTCACGCCGACATCCGCCGGGAAGTCCTCACCGACTTGATGGCCAACGTCAAGCGTCCCTGGGCCCCACCGATGCTCAGGGCGTTATTCAATGATCCGGCCGCCGAGCTTCGCAAAGAAGCCTTTGAGTTCGTTCATAAGCAAGCCAAACACAATGAGCTCGATCACTTGAAGGATGCCCTGGCGTCCTCTCACGAGGACATCCGCCTGGAGGCTGTGGAACACCTCCGACGCCGACACAGTCACGCTGCCCAGACGATCCTCCTGCAGGCGCTGAATGATCGAGAATCGCAAGTCCGCCAGGCCGGCTTGGATGCGTTGGTCAACAACGACGCCGTGGAACAACTCCGACAGGCACTGGCCAACCCCGACCAGGACGTCCGCGTCAAGGCTGGCCATGCCTGCGCCCGACACGGCGACAAGGCGGCGCTTCAGCCGTTGATTGAGCTGGCCACTCAAGAAAAGCCGAAGAAAAAGGAAGAAGTCGAGACCTGGAGTTCACTGGTCTGCAAGGCAGTCGCTGCTCTTGGTGAACTGGGCGACCCCGAGGCCCTCCCTCAATTAGAACCACTGTTGCAAAGCAAACAGAGTTCTATCCGCAGAGCAGCTGCTGGAGCATTGGTGTGGATCGCGCGTCCTGAGACGGTTGAGGTGCTCCGCAAGACACTTTCCTCGGATGATCAGGCGGTCAAATACCAAGCCGCTCTTGGTCTGGCATTCTGTCAGGACCGTCAAGCCTCCGCGTTACTCTTCACCAAGGATGCAGCTGGAGCCTTGGAGGATGAAGAGCGACTGATCGCGGCGTTTGTCCTGGGAGGATCTGCCGAAGACGCACTGGCCTCTTTTCTGGATGTGAAAAATCGGCCGCTACGCGGCTTGGCGCTTCTGCTGACGATGCTGCTGGAGTGGAAAGCACCTGGCCCCACCCCAGACCGTTGCCTGGCGGCCCTTTCCTCTCGGGACGCTCAGGCACGCCTGACCGCGGCCCAGGCTCTGGAGCTATTTCCTGACACCCAGGCCATGGGGACATTCTTGGATGATCAATTCAATGAACACCAAGATCGAGAACACTGGAAGATCAAGCCAGAAACCATCGACGCCTATGCAGAATTGGTCGTCTACGGTCCGCCTCATGTTCGTGCTCGGCTTGTGCCTTTGCTGCGGTGCTTAGAGGCCGAAAAGCAGACAGCCTGGAACCAAGGCTGGGGCTTATTGGAAAAACGGTTTGCTGCAGAACTCAAGCAAGTCGAAGCAGCAGCCAAGAAACGCAAACGACCGCCGTCGGAGGCCACTGCCGAGGAGCTACGCGAGTTGGCTTTTGGGGCCTATGTTGGCCTTGTGCGTGAGCAATCCAGCTCGGGGACGACTCATTCACAGCTTGTGCGGATTCGCCAAACCGCTTTGCGGCGTGTGCTGCAGATGGCCCAAGCTCACGAGCAGTTTGTCATCCCCGCCCGTCCGGTGCTGGTCCAAGCGATGGGCGATCCCAACAAAGAAGTTCGCATGCAGGCCTTTGAGAGCCTGCAGACGCTGGGGGTCCCCAGCACCGAGTTGGGAGCGGAGGCCTTAGAAGCTGGCCATACGGACCTTGGGGTCTTGGGCCTCAAGGAGCTGACCGACGGAGCCTCGACCGAAGAAGGACAAGAGATCCTCCGTCAGGTCATGCTGTCGCGGAGTGATGAGCTTGCCTTGGAAGCCGGCAAACTTCTCGTGGAGCAAATCGGACCGATCCCGGTGGCCAGCCGAGGAGTGGAAGCCAAGAACGATGGGGTCAAGCGTTGGGCGCTGGATCTGTTGGCCGAGGATTACAAAGACAACCCAGATGCCCAAAAGCACCTCCGATCGGCGCTGCAGAGCCGGTTTTCCCAACTCCGGTATCAAGCTGCTCTAAAGCTGGCTTATCAGAAGGACTCTGCCGCCTATGAATCGCTGGTCCGCTTGCTCAACGATCCGCAACAAACCGACAATCTCTACTCGCTGACCACGGCACTGGAGCAGTTGGGGGATCCACGAACGCCGGAGGCCCTCCTGGACCGGCTGGAACGAGGTCTGGACGAACGGTGGCACGCACAGCGGATGCTCTCGATCGTCGGCCAGTTTCGCCAACCCGAATCCATGGACCACCTGCTGAAGTTGGTGGATCACCCTCAGTACAACCATGCAGCCTCTGAGGCGGCGTTGATGGTGACCGGTTACGACCGGGCGGCATTTGACAACCGTATCGACATGTCTCTGCCTTACGACAAGAGGCCTAACTACAACTGGGATGTCGATCTTCCGGACGATTTTTGGCAGCGCAAAGAGGCTCATCCTCATCGGGATGATTTGCTCGCTCGTCTGCTGCAAAAGGCCATCGATTCCACAGCCGTGAACTTGCTCAACTCGTTGTTGACACCGGTCAGGCTCTGTCCGGGTTCTGAGGTCGATCGCCCCTTGAGCAACTTGATCGGTCATCCCGACGATTCGCTCCGTCATCGGATCGTGGAGGTCATCTCTTGGCGGGTACGTCGTCGGAACATGGCTGCCCAGCCACTGCTAACCTGTCTGGAGAGCCGCGATCCGGGCACGAAATTCCGGGCCGCTGAAGGCTTGGCCCTGGCGGGACGAAACGAGGGTATCAGTGTGCTCTTAGCCGCTGTGGACCTTATGGAGGATTTTTCCCTCCGCAAAAGAGCTGTTGCCGCCCTCGGAGTCTTGGCCGACGAACGAGCGCTGGACATGTTGTTGAAACTAGCCAACGACCAAGAACACGCACTGCAGGAGGATGCCGCCGAGGCACTCGGCCACCTGGGGCAAACCGACAAGGCCGAGCAGATCTTCCAGCTGCTCAGCCGGCTCGCCAAGGGGATGGACAGTGTGGCCGACCAGGCCATTCGTGGCCTGAGGTGGCTCAATACCCGTCCGGCCTGGAACATCATCCGCCAAACGGCCGCCCAGGAGGAGTCATTCTCCCAAGATGTGGCTGTGGAATTGTTGCGGTACAACGATGACCCAGCCACTCGCGAGTTGCTTCTGAAGCTCATCGCCGAAAGCCCCGATCGAGGTGACGACGCCTACCAAAGCGCCCGTTTTCTCTTCGGCGATGAGTCCATGGAGCCAGATTATGCACTTTTGCGTAGCGAATTTCTGGAAGCAGAGGATCAATTGATCGATCGGATGCGGAAGCGAGGCCAGGCCGATCAAATCTTGCAGGCTCTTCCCAGATGCAACGACCAGACCCGACGCACTCTCAGCCGCGCGTTGCTGAACCGAACTCCCCCGCCGGTGGCCGAGGCGGTCGCCGTTCTGGAGGATCTCCATCCGGAAACCGTGGAGGTCGCCGCACACCTGATTGGTCGCTCCGAAGCAGATCAGAAACAGAGTAAGCCCCTCACCAAAGCCCTGAAGACATGGCTGGAGAAGTGGAACCAGCGACGAGATCGGCAACGCCGAGGGCTGGAGAGCGACGTCATCAGAAGTGTATCTCCGTATTACCATAGTTCTTACTACTACAACTATTACTACACACCTCAAGTTGAGGAAGAAACTGATGCGTTGAATCGTTGTGTGATGACGCTCATCTGGGCCTGCGGGCGTTTGGGGACAGCGCACAAGGAATTGGTCGAGATCGCCACCGCTCAGACGGAAGACACCCAGTTTCAAAAGATTCGCTTGCCAGCCCTTCAGGCGCTGCTTGGCGAGAAACCCAAGAAGGACGCGCTGGAGGCTCTGGAGCAAGCCGCCGCAGGCGATGACGCAGCGGCTCGAACTCTGGCGGTGACAGCCCTGGCAGAACATGCCCCGAAACGAGCCGCCGACTTGGCCGAACGACTGCTGACCGACCGCACCAGCCTCGGCCGTCTCGCTGCCGCAGAAGGAGTCAAATTGCAGGAAACACTCCGCCAGGCGGCAGCCAACACAAGCCACCAGGGAGTTGTCCTACCTCATTTAATCAGCGAAGGCGATCTCGATGGCTTGGTGGCCATTATGACCAAAGGGGATCTCCCTGAAGCAGCACGCCTCGGGGCGATTGAGGCCATCGCGCGTCTGTGCCGGGAAGATGCAGAACTCCAGTTGGTTGCCTTTGCCAAAGACGAAGAGGACGAAGACCTCCGCAAGGCCGCTTGGCGAGGCCGCCGACGGAGCATCCGCGCTCGACAGAAGTTGGCCCTTGGAGCCTAAACTATCCCAGTGAAGAACTGCCCGGTCAAGCAATCGCCTAATCAAGCAATCACCTAATCAAGCAATCGCCTAATCAAGCAATCGCCTGGCCAAGAAACTGCTTGGTCAGGAAACTGAGAAATCCGCCGCTCCGAGAACCCAATCACGATCACCCAATCACGATCACCCAATCACCATGACTGATATCACTCCTGAGCAACCCCAACAGGAGACCACGGGCTTCAGCTTAGGGTACCGTGGTACGAGCCAGGTGGAGACAGCCGACGGGACAGCCCGGCTGGCTTTTTTTGGGAATATTCACCGCGATCCGGTCCGTTTTGACGGCCAGGCAGCCGATCCGTTGCGATTTCGCGAGGCCCTCGCGGTTCTCTACAATATCGTCGGCAGTGATTTTCGCTACAAACCCAAAGACCGCACAGCCTATGTGGCCTTTATGCGGATGCGGCGAGAAACGGCCAGCCTCGGAGCCTGGCAAGCCCAGCAGGCGTATTTTGATTGGCTGGCACGCAACGATCCGCTGGCCTTTGTGATTCTGGATCCGATTATCTCCGTTCATCCCGATCAACTCTTTTTTGAAGTCTTCAGTAAAGACGAGGGCACCTATTGCCGGTTGGGCGTGAGCCTGGAGGAATTCCGCCTGGCGGAAGCTCCGACCTTTGGCACAACCAACATCGACTTCAGCGAGACGCTCTTTGAGGGCATCCAACAAATCCGCTCCTACCGCGACGCGCGGTTACTCATCGGTCAGGAAGCGGTCTCTCTGCAGAGCGGCTCTCCGGACCAGGAAGCGGTGCTGGAGAAGACCATCAATGTCCCGGACAGTTGGCTGCGAGGGTTCTTGCAGGTCCAGTCAGCCGCGACACTCCCGCAAGACTCCTTCAGCCTTGCTCCGATCGATCTGTACAATATCCTGCGGCAACTGCGGCTGCATGCCGATCGCAAGGGCCAGCCTAGGGCGTTGCGGGTGGAATTGGTCCCCGGCGAGCAGCCGATTGTGGTGCTTGAGCCTTGGGAATGGGTGCTGCGAAGCGGCGGCGGCAAATACACAGGGCGTCAAGCGAGGATTGTGCGGATGTGGGGTCGCCGCCGGCTGATGCTCATCCGCCGACTGCTGCCCTATCTCGAGTCGGTCGATGTGCATGTCTTAGGCAGTGGTCTGCCGAGCTTTTGGGTGCTCAAGGCCGGCCCGATCACGTTGACTTTGGGGCTGACCGGCTTTACCTCGGCAAACTGGTCTCAAGCGCTGAATTTCGACCTCCTTCTTCCTCGCCAGACCAAGACCAGCAGCGAGTTGGAGAAAGTCGTCAAACATCTCTCCAAAGTCTGGCTAGCTGATGTGGGAGAGCTCAGCAAAGCCACCAAGCTCTCCGGCGCCAAACTGACCGAAACGCTGCAACTCGGCTGTCAGCAGGGACAGCTGATGATGGACTTAGGCGTGCGGAACGTTCGTCTGCGACCTCTCTCCCCAACGCCCCTGAACCTCGACAAACTGGAATACCGCAACAACCGAGAACGGCAGGGCTACGATCTGATCAATCGCAAAGGGGCCGTGCAAATCGCCAAGGAGAACCGCATCTTTGGCACCGGCATCGAGCTGACCGGGCAGGTGACCGTCTCCGAGGACAAACGCGATTACCGTCCGCAGATGCTCCTCGACGACGACGGACGGGTGCTGCGAGCAGAATGCACCTGCACCTTCTTCCGCAAACATGGACTCAAACAAGGACCCTGCCCACACTTGATCTCCTTACGGCTGGCCTGGGCTCAGGAAGAAGCCCGACGAGCCGCTGGCAAAGGACGCCAGACCATCCTTGTGGAGACTCGCACCTACAGCAGGCGGCATGCCGACGGCAGCGAGGATATCAATCAACTCACCCTCGACCGCCGCAGGTTGCGGATTCGCTGGGGAACCGCCGGTGGCCACATGCGTGTGCAAACCTTGCAATACAACAGCCCCGACGAGGCCCGTGCCGCCTACTTCTCCCGCGTTGCACAGCTCGACGCCAAGGGATTTCTCGATGCCACGGCAGGGTAATCTTCCCCGATCATCCTACGAAGGCATCAGCCCAACCAACAATCCCAGCCGG
The DNA here is from genome assembly GCA_964648025.1 of uncultured Pirellulales bacterium. GTDB lineage: Bacteria > Planctomycetota > Planctomycetia > Pirellulales > Pb10988 > CAZYKP01. The sequence goes on from CAZYKP010000012.1 coordinate 77,617, forward strand.
CAGCAGCATGGCGTTCACGGTTGATCGATCACACTCGGCAGCGAATTTTCTCAATCTCTCACTGTAGCTTTGTCAGCATCATGGCACAGACAACCGACCCATTGACTTTGTGGCGAACTATTGAGCAGGCCGGCTCGATCGACGCCTATATCCGGCAGCAGCTCGTGGAGCGGGGGTTTGCCGTCGAGCGACGAGAGACCGACTCCATGAGTCGCCGAGAGCTTGACGCCTATAAGAAGCAACTGCGTGAGGAGGCAGCCCAGCGTCGTCAACTAAAAAAGGAGGCTTGGAAGGCTTACAAGGCCAACCACATCGTCCACATCGGTGAGGGCATTTTCTGGAACGATCTGATCGACACCGATCGATGGGATTTGGAAAACGCTGAGGAACGCGCCGCAGAGAATGAACTGCCTGCGATGGACAGCCCCAAGCACCTCGCCGAGGCACTGGGGATGACCGTTGCCGAGCTGCGTTGTTTGGCTTATCACCGAGAAGCGGCCAAGTTCCTGCACTATCGGCGTTTTACGATCCCCAAACGGTCTGGAGGCGAGCGTCCGATCTGGGCCCCATCGGTGAAACTCAAAACCGCCCAACGGTGGATTCTGCGGGAGATCTTGGAAAAACTCCCCGTTCACGGAGCTGCCCATGGGTTTCTCCCCGGCCAGAGTATTCTCACCAACGCTCAGGCCCATACCGACAGCCAGCTTGTCCTGAAGATGGACATCCAAGAGTTCTTTCCCACCGTGACCTTTTCCCGAGTTCGCGGAGTCTTTCGCAAAGCTGGCTACCGGTTGCATATCTCGACCCTGCTGGCTCTGCTGTGTACCGAAGCTCCCCGAGAAATCGTCGAGCACCAAGGGCAGACCTACTATGTCGCCCTGGGACAACGCTGTTTGCCACAAGGAGCACCCACCAGTCCAGCGATCACCAACACGCTCTGCATGCGATTGGATCAACGGCTGACCGGCTTGGCCAATAAACTCGGCTGGCGATACACCCGGTATGCCGATGATTTAACGTTGAGTCTCCCTTCAAATCACCAAGGAGATTCTTTGGTAGGCCGGATGATGGCTGCAGTTCGAGACATCGTCACCGATGAGGGATTCACGATTCACCCCGAGAAGACCCGCATCGCCCGGAAGGGACGTCGCCAACAAGTTACCGGTTTGGTTGTCAACGGCGATGGGCCGCCCCGGGTTCCTCGCAAGATTCGGCGACAACTGCGTGCAGCCATCCACAACCTCAACCAGGGCAAACCGCTCAAAGAAGGCGAGACCCCAGCGACACTCGCCGGTTACGCGGCCTACATCTACATGACCGACCCGGAAAAAGGCGCTAAGCTCCTGCAACAGCTCAATTCCGAGGTCGCCGGCTGAAGTGCGGCGGCTCCGGTGACGTGGTTCTATTGATCCCCTGAAACGTGCTCGAGCGTCCCGACTGCTCACCCCCAGCAATCCGGGCTTCCGTTGCTCGCCCTGGGTCGAAAACTGATCCGAAGGTCAGTCAAGAAACATCCGGCCCAACTCAACGAAGGACTCTTCGATGATCCCGTTGTCGCCAAGAAGAATCCCCCGGCAAGCTGTCGGGCTCACTTGGATCGTTTTTGCTTGGCTGGTTGCTGCTTTCCTCCTGGGCACTAGCACGGACGCTCAGGCAGACGAGCTGAAGCAAACCGCCGCAGGCCTTCCAGCAGAGGGGTCGCTTCAGGCCTTTTTGGGCGAGCCGAAATTGGAAATGCAGACTGTCCACCAAGGAGGACGTTTCCCCAATGTGATCGTCGCGGTGGATGGCAGCGTTCTTGCGTTGTGGAACGGAGTCAAGTTGCGGCGAAGCCAAGATGCAGGAGAAAGCTGGGGCCCCGAAATCCTGATCGGCAAAGGCTTTATGGGCGGAGGGGCCATCGTTGACCAGACCAATGGCCACATTCTGGCCTTTGTTGAGAAACACCATCCTCCAGCACCGCTGACTGTGTACCGCAGTCAAGACCACGGCGCGAGTTGGTCTGTCCTGGAAACAACCATCAAGCCGGACTCCCAGGATCACATTCCCTCGATGCACATGAACGAACATGGCATCACACTGCGACACGGCGCCAAAGCTGGCCGACTCATCCGGCCGGCACGTCATTATGCTGGCAAAAACGACCGCAGCAAATGGCCACAGCACTACACTACCGCTATCTACAGCGACGATCAAGGCTTGACCTGGCAGACCAGCGAGCCCTTTCCAGCATTTGGCACCGGCGAGGCCACTTTAGCCGAGCTTGCCGACGGGACGGTCTACTACAACACTCGCCGGCACTGGGCACCCCAGGGCCAAAACCCACGCAGAAGGTGGACTGCCCTGAGCAAGGATGGCGGGGTGAGCTGGCAAGGACTCTCGAATTGTCAACAGCTGCCAGATGGACCGCAGAACACCAACTACGGCTGCATGGCCGGCCTGGTCCGTCTGCCGGTCAGAGACAGAGACATTTTGATCTACAGCAACTGTGACAGCCCCAACGGACGAAACCATGGCACCGTTTGGGCCAGCTTCGATGGAGGCAAGACCTGGCCGTTGAAGCGTCTTGTCGTGCCCGGCTCCTTTGCCTACTCCTCGCTGGCTGCCGGATGGCCTCAGACCAACAGCGAGGGCTGGATCTACCTCCACTTCGAACGACGCGGAGGGTCGACCGTCGCCCGCTTCAACCTCAGTTGGTTGCTGAAGGGCAGCAAGACAGGCGATGGGGCAATCCCAGACTGGATTTCTCGCTAATAGCTAGCATCAAAGAAAAGTTTTAGCTCAGGTCATTGCATTCTCTGAGCAGGGCTGGTCAGAACGACCCGAAGAACGTCGCGATGGCGATGATGCCGGCCAACGAGATCAGTGGGACCACCATTGAGGCCATAAAGATATCGAAATATGCGTCGCGATGGCTGAGCTTGCAGACAAACAGCAATGTGATCACAGCCCCGTTGTGCGGCAATGCATCCAGCGTTCCCGAACCTACAGCAGTGACCCGATGCATGGCTTCCAGGGAAACCCCTGCAGTATTGGCTTGTTCTACGAATTTGCCTCCCAAGACATCCAGGGCAATGGTCATCCCACCGGAGGCGGAACCAGTCATCCCCGACAGCAGAGAGACCGATCCCGCCGCGGTGACCAGGGGGTTCCCGCCGCCGATTCCCAGAATGGCCTCGGTGACCATGTCGAACGCAGGTAAGGCGGCAATCACGGCACCATACCCGACGAGGCTGGCGGTGTTGAAGATCGGCAGCACCGAGGCATCGGCGCCTTGGTCGAGGCTGGCTCGCAGGTCGGTCAACCGGCTCCAGTTTCCGCCAATGAGGATCAGGATCGCCAGGAAGAGCCCGACAAGCACCGCCCAAACGCCGCGGACACTCTCCACGGTCGTCTCCCCGAAAAGTGGCTCTGCCAAGAAGTCGGTATCCAAACGTGGCACGACAAACTCAATGAACAAAAAGTTGGAGACGATCACCACCAGGATCGGTAGCAACGCCAACCAGAATGGCGGCAAGTTGGCTGCTGGCTCCGGAGGTGCATTCGGCTCTGGCAACTCGTTTAGGTCGAACCCGCTGCTTTGAGCATGTTCCCGCGTGACCAAATCGGGACGCTGCGGAAGGTCGTCGTGATCCCCATAGCCCTCTCCGGCGGCTTGGGCACGGTCAGCACGACGGTTCAGCCAAGCAAGGCCCAAAAAGAACATGATCAAACTGGCTATGATCCCCAAGCCGGGCGCGGCAAAAGCGGTGGTCCCAAAGAAGGGCATGGGGATGGCGTTTTGGATCGCCGGTGTGCCGGGCAGGGCGGTCATCGTGAAGGAGAAGCCGCCCAGGGCGATCGCTCCGGGGATGAGTCGTTTGGGAATGTCAGCGGAGCGAAAGAGGGCTGCGGCCACCGGGACAATCGCGAAGGCGACCACAAAAGCCGACACGCCACCGTAGGTCAACACGGCACAACACAACACCACCGAGGCGATCGCCCTTTGCGGCCCCAACCAGCGACTGACCGAACGAGCGATCGACTGTGCTGAGGATGTGTCATCCATCAGCTTGCCGAAAACGGCTCCCAAAAGAAACAGCGGGAAGAACCCGACGATAAACTGGCCGGTTTTGGCCATGAAGATCTGGGTATAGGAAGCCAAAATCGGGAGGCTTCCGGTCAGTGCCACCGCCAGAAGCGCCGCCCCAGGTGCCAGCAGGATGAGCGTGATTCCGCGAAAGGCCAGATAAATCAACAGCCCCAGCGAAAGCAGCACCACAGCCAGATCAATCACGGGAGTGCCTCTTGCTGGAAGCGGGGATCAGAAAGAGCGACAGGTCTCTTGGGGAGTGCTGTAGCGAGCGTCGTTGGGATAGGTGTCAAACTGCTCTCCGCGAGCCCGCCAGCTGGTGAGCCACTCTGCGGCGATTTCTCGACCTTCTGCATAAAGTGCGTGCAGATGTTGTGGACTTCGGTCGAACTTTGTGGAGACGTGGAGTCCCCAGGCTGTTTCTTGCCTCATCTTGATGGTGCGGAGGGTAACGATTTTTCGATTGGCCAGCAACGGATGCTCAGTCCCGTATCGGCTGATCCAGGAGTTCATGGTGAGGATGTGGTCCAACTCGGCATTCAGGGAGAGATTGCCGGCCAGGTCGTTCTCGCGATCGTGGATATCCTGCAGCCCCGTCAGCTCTCCGTAGTGCTCCTGGGGGTTAATGCGAATCACCCAAATCTCGTCTGGCTTATCGTCTTTGGATGGCTCATCTAACAACAATCGCACCGGCGGATTCTGGGAGTAGAGCCCGTCCCAGTATCGGCCTTCGCGGCAAAGGGTTTTGCTCGAGTTGCAGGTCGGGAAGACCATATCGGGAATTCGTTGAGCAGGAAGGACCTCGGGAAGCGTTCCGCTGGCAGCGACCCCCTCCAGAGACAAGGCTCTTCTCATCCGCCACTTGGTGACCTGATATTGATCCCTCCCCTGAGGTTGGGGCCGCAATCCCATTTCCTCAAGCGTCTTGTGGGAATCAAAGGTTTCGAAATTACCACTATGGATCTCGATGGCGCCAACCACCAGGCGTAGCCGAGTTCGAGCCAGCCAGGCCAAATCCAGGGATGAGAAGTCCGGGCAGAGGGAATCCAACAGCGGCCCAAAGGAGAGATATTCCTCCCGGGCACCCCACCAGGACAGGCCCCGCAGAGCCATCTCGGTCGCCAGATCGTAGGGGTCTGACTCGGGGATCGGGACGCCGTGTTTTTTCAGCTCCAGCGTGGCACCGACCAGCGTGTTGGCAGCCTGTTCCACGGGTGTTGTCGCCGTAAAGGTCTGCCAAAGGAAGTCCAGCCGCTCCATCGCCTTCTCGAGCGTCCCACAATCGGGATCAGCTTGGTTCTGAGCCAATCCGTACCAGGTCGCCAACGCACACAGGGCCCCGGCGGAGGTCCCGCTCAACGCGGAAATCTCAAAGTTTGCGCCGTCGCCGGCTTCTGTGTCCCAGCGTTTCTTGGTCTGAAGGATCTCCTTGAGGGCACCCCAGGTAAATGCAGCATGCGTTCCACCACCCTGACAGGCAATGGCGACCTTTTTGGTGTTCACGCTCCAGCCTTTCTCCCTCTGGAAAACAAAACCAAGTGGGCAACGACCTTCTCAGCTGTCAACACAGCCTTCACTCAACCGCTTGAGATTGTGGCGGAGGTTCCACACAGAACACGGAGTGACTGTTGATCGCCTGAGGACTGCCCTCAGCTGAGGATGTCTTGGATCACATGCCCGTGGACGTCGGTCAGACGGAAGTCTCGGCCTTGGTAGCGATAAGTGAGACGACGATGATCAATCCCCAGCAGGTGAAGAATGGTGGCATTGAGGTCGTGGATGTGCATGGTGCCCGGCGTCCACTCGGCTTTGTTGGGCTGAGGCTTGAGGGGATTGCCGTCGGCATCGGCGATGTTGTACCCGTAGTCGTCCGTTCGCCCGTAGGTGATGCCTGCCTTCACCCCGCCTCCGGCCATCCAGACAGTAAAACACCTTGGGTGGTGGTCTCGTCCGTAGTTGCCTTTGGTGAGTTTTCCCTGACAGTAAGCGGTCCGACCGAATTCACCACCCCAGATCACTAGCGTATCCTTGAGCATATCGCGTTGTTTGAGATCCTGAATCAGCCCGGCGCAGGCTTGGTCGATATCTCGACACTGGGATTCATGCTCGCGGGGCAGGTTACCATGGGCGTCCCACCCGCGGTGGAAGATCTGGATATTCCGTACTCCACGCTCGGCCAGACGCCGGGCGGCCAAGCAGCAAGAGGCGAAGGTCCCGCGTTGACGAGCCTGTTGGCCGTAGAGTTTGAAGGTCTGCTCGGTCTCCTCGGAAAGATCCATCAATTCCGGCACAGACGATTGCATCCGATAGGCCATTTCGTGCTGCTTGATCCGCGCGAGGATCTCCGGATCGGCAAACTGGTCGTGCTGCTGTTGGTTGATCGCCGCCAGGGCATCCAGCTGAGCCCGACGATCTTGGCGGGAAACGCCTTGGGGGTTACTCAAATACAGGACAGGGTCACCCTGACTCCGCAAGAGCACCCCTTGATGCTCTGAGGGCAAAAAGCCGCTGCCCCAGAGCCGATTGAACAGACTCTGCTCGGCGTAGCTGGTCTTGGCATGCATCACCACATAATGTGGCAGATTTTCATTCATGCTGCCCAGCCCATAACTGAGCCAGGCACCCAAACTGGGACGACCGGGGATCTGGCTGCCGGTTTGGATGTAGGTGATCGCTGGGTCGTGGTTGATCGCCTCGGTGTAGGTGCTGTGAACAACGCACAGATCCTTGACCACCGTGGCCGTATGCGGCAACAGCTCGCTGACCCAGACACCTTGGTTGTTGTTGTCGTATTTGGTGAATTGGTACCGACTCGGACAAACCGGTAGTGTTTTCTGACGGGAGGTCATGCCCGTGATCCGCTGTCCATCACGGATATGTTCCGGCAGCGGCTGGCCGAACATCTCCTGCATTTTGGGCTTGTAGTCCCACAAGTCGTGGTGACTGGGCCCACCGCTCATAAACAGGTAAATCACCCGTTTCGCCTTGGGCGTATGATGCAGCCCGCCATCGAGCCGAGGAGCTTTTTCTGAGCTGGCTTTTTCTGAGCTGGCTGTTTCTGAGCTGGCTGTTTCAGGACTGTCTGTCTGGGCGGCCAACAGCTCGCTGCCGAGCAAATCAGCCATGGCGGCAGTGCCCAGTCCCAAAGCGGTCCGCCCAAAGAGCTGGCGGCGGGTGAGCATGAGGTCGTATTGGCGGAGGGGATGGCTGCTCATCGTGGTTGTCCGAGTGAAATGGCAGGGGATGTCAAGAACCTTGACGGCTTGTTCCTTCAAGTCAACCCGCGTCGCTTTAACTCATCAAGGACGCTGGCGACAATCCGAGAGACTTGGTCCGGATCGATGGCTCCGGTCGGGGGAGGACACCCATCGACTGGCTGGTCGGTAAATCCATGCTCGGCCAGGAGGCACCCGAGCATCCGGCTGACGGTGTCAATTTCCAGACGTTGGGTCTCGGCCATGGGTTGGCGACCGTGGCCCATATCGAATCCTCTCAGTTTGAGGGCTGCGCGGAAGCCATCTGGAAAATCGCCTGTGTAGAGCATCAGATCGAAGAGTGTCAGCAGTTGGTACTGCAGTTCCCGGGCTTGCGCGATTTCGCCGGCGAGGCTCATTTCATAGAGTTTGCGGGTTAACTCGGGGACCACCCCGCTGGTGGCATTAGTTCCTCCATCACAACCGATCAGCAGCATGGGCATCAAGGCGGCCTCCCAGCCGGTGAGGAACGAGAAATCCGGCCGATTGGGACGAACAGCCTGGATCATCCGCATCATGTGCGGCAGATCGCCGGAGGAATCCTTGATGGCGACAATTCGCTCGAACTCGCCGGCCAGCCGCTGGACGGTGGGGACATCAATCGGCGAGGCGAACATGGGGATGTTGTAGAGGGTCACATCCACCGGGGAATTGCGGCCGATCTCCCGGAAATAGGCATACACAGCCGCCGGGCTGAGCTTGTAGTAAAACGGGCTGACAATCGCCACGGCTCGCACGCCCAGGGAGGCGTAGTGCTCGCAGGCAGCGAGGGTCTCACGGACATTTGCCTCGGCAGCCCCTGCCAAGATGGGGACACGGCCGGCCACCTGGTCGGCGATGATCTCCACGATCCTCCGCCGTTCCTGAACGGTGAAGCGAGTGAACTCCCCGGTGGAGCCGTTGGGATAGAGCCCGTGCACCCCACGATCGATCAGCCAATCGACATACTCCCGCAAGCGTCCCTCATGGATCTCACCCTGAGGATCCAAAGGAACCATATTCGGAGTGAAGATGCCACGGAGTTTGGCACCAGAATTCACAGCACCAGAATTCACAGCACCAGAATTCAAAGAACCAGAGTTCACAGCAGGGCCAGTTGTCATGGCGGGTTCGATCGGTTGGGAAACGTTTTTTTGGGAATCAGCCAATTGGTCTGCCGGCAAGGCCGCTTGGGGGCAGTGGGTCTTCACAGTCTGCGCCGGTTCGGCAAAGCTAAGGCCCTTCAATCATACCTCACCGGCTGAACCTCGCTAACGGGCCAATCCCATCTCGGTCGGCCGACTGGTTGTCTCACGGTCGGATCGATTCGGCTGAGAGCAGTCGATTGCATCGTTTTGATCAAGCCGGCCAGCAACACCGCAGCGAGGGTGGCGGTTCCCTTGGGGGGCACACACTCTTTTGGCACATGCTTCTCTGGCAGATGCTTCTCTGGCAGATGCTTCTCTGGCACACACTTTTGTGAGGCGTTGATGATGCCCCGTCGAAGACGTCCAACTGCAACTCAGCCGAGGCCACAGGAGGGCAACAAGTGGGATGTCCTGTTGGCGGGCCTTTGGGGCTTGTTGGCGGTCTTGTTTCTGGTGTTCTTCTTTTCCCACACGCTCTCGCTGGGCACTCGCAATCTGGGACGAACTGAGTTATGGCTCTTTCTCGTTTTGCCGGATCAGATCGCTGCTCAGTGGTTTGGTGAGGCAAGCGTTGTCGAGGCACTTGCAGACCGCGGCCCGTTGCTGCTTGTGGTTTCGGCCATCCTGGCCTCGGCACTGGCCTGTGGTTGGTTAGCCCTCAGAGCAGCCAAGCTGACGGTGCAACTCAACGGCTTGGAACAGTTCGTCTTCAGCGCTGGCCTGGGACTGCAGGCTGTTTCTCTGTACACCCTGGCAGTCGGTTGGGCAGGTTGGCTGTTGCCAGCTGTTTTTCTGGTCCCCATCTGTCTGGTAGTAGCTCTGGCCGGGGTCTTGCTTGCCAGCGACCTACGAAGTCGGAAACGCAACCGCCAGAACCAAGGGAGACCAGACCCACAAAAACAAGGTGACCATGACAGCAATCAACCCAGCAGTTCTCGAAAGCAACCGACTGTCCAGCAATCGGAATGGCCCGTGTTGTTCTCAGCAGGTTGGCTGATCCTGGTGGTCCCTTTTCTGACGATCATGATGCTTTCTGGGATGATTCCCCCGGAGGCGTTTGACGTTCGGGAGTATCACCTGCAAGCCCCCAAGGAATTCTTTCAAAACGGATTCGTCGGTTTTCTGCCCCATAATGTCTACGCCAACATGCCGCTGGGGGCACAGATCCCCACACTGATGGCGATTTCTCTCGTTGGCGACTGGCCCACCGGCGTGTTGGCCGGCAAGGCGATCACTGCACTATTTGGCCCACTGGGAGTGCTTGCGGTGCTGGCAACTGGCCAGCGGCTGGCCAACTGGTCGGTGGGAATCCTGGCTGCTGTGCTTTATGCCTCACTCCCTTGGCTCTACCACGTCTCAAGTACCGGATACATCGAGGGCGCCTCGGCCTTCTTTCTCTGCACAACCTTTCTGGCCGGTCAGTTCTCCCGAATGTCTTCTGGCAATCTTCCCAGCCAGACCAGCCAACAAGACTTCCCTGCTGGACCTCTCACTTGGGCTGCCCTCGCTGGCTTTCTGGCTGGAGCGGCCTTCTCCTGCAAGTATCCCAATCTGGTGTTTGTGGTGGCGCCTGCGGCGGTGGTCGTCGCCTGGCCGCAATGGGGTCGCTTCGGTCGATTCTGTTGGAAGAAGCTCGGGGTGTTTTTGTTGGCCTGCGGCGGAAGCTCTGGCCTTTGGCTTGTGAAAAACGCGGTGCTCACCGGCAACCCCGTCTATCCGCTGCTCGGCAGCGTCTTCGGTGTCGGCGATTGGACAAGCCACCAGATCGCTCGCTGGGATGCAGCCCACAGCCACCAGGGCTACTCCCTGGCCGAGTTGGCTGCCAGCACCTGGTCACTCACTATTGGCAGCAATTTTTTAAGCCCCCTGATTCTTCCACTGCTGGCGCTGGTGTTCGTGCTCTTCCGACGCTGGCCGGGTTGGCTCTGGGCGGCCGTGCTCTGGCTGTTCTCCGGGCTGGCACTCTGGTGGACTCTGACACACCGAATTGACCGTTTCTGGGTTCCCCTGCTTCCTCTGGCTGCCATCGTGGCTGCGGCCGCTGCTCACCGAAGTGAGCATCGCATCTGGCGTTGGGTCGTCTCTGGCTTCCTACTGGTGGGGCTTTCCTGGAACCTGCTCGCCGATCTGACCATCGCGGGCCTTCACCCACATTATCGCTACTTTGCAGGCTTCCAGGAACTCTGGAATGATCCTCAGCGGCTCAATCCTTTTCATAAAAAAATTAACAAGGATCTGCTCCTCGCACAGCCAGCCTCAGGCCAAGCCGGCAGACTTCTTGTGTTATGTGTCGGAGAAGCCGCTGTCCTGGATTTTCGGCAACCAGTCCTCTACAGCACGGTCTTTGACGGGTGTCCGCTTGTGGACATCGTTCAGGACCCGGCCTCCAAGTCCCCCGGCAGGCTGCGAGATCCTCAGGCCATTCGTGAGGAGTTTCAGAAACGACGGATTGGTTGGGTGTATGTCAATTGGGACGAAATCGAACGCTACAAAAAGCCCGGCAGTTACGGGTTCTCGCCCCTGATCACTCAGGAGCTTTTCTTGAGGCTTGTTGAGGATGGTGTCCTTTGGCCTGCTTTGCCGCCACCTCCGGAGGAAGAATTGGCCCCGATCCCTGAACAGCCGCAGTGGACCGCCGACAGTGGTGCGATCTATCGCGTCCGCTAACTCCACCGTGTCGCGTTGAGCCTGCCAGGATCGAGGATCGTCCCATTCTCAAGCCCCAGACTGCCGCGGCCTCATGCCGTGATACAGGCAATTCCTTGGAGGTTTGGATGTCTCCGAGATGACGGGCCGGTGTTGTTGCGGGACTCGAGCTTTGGGGGCCTTGGCTGTGTGACGCTTTGGCTGTGTGACGCTTTGGCTGTGTGACGCTTTGGCAGGGGTTGTCACGAAGATGTTACACGGCAGACCATTCGCTTCCTGTACAGTAGCCTTCAAGTGAGAGATTGAAAAAACAGCGATTCAGGCAAGTTGGGAACAGCCCGGCACCGCTGAGCGTCTCAAGAACACCGTGGGGATTCTGGCCTCGCAATCTGCGAGGTTTTGCCTCCGACCCGCATCAACAAGTTCCCGAAAACTACGAGGAGTCGCCCATGCGTGCTGTTTGTTCAGCTCGACTGGAAGTCGGTCTGTTGTGGCTTGTGTTCCTGTGTTGTCCTGTGGTCGGCTGGGCTCAAAGTGATGCCGAAATCGCTCTGAACAAGGCCCGCGGGGCCTATGAGGCTGGGGAGTACGATGTTGCCCGGGACCAGCTCCGGGTTGCGTCGCAGACAGCCCCTCAAAACCCCGATATCTTTTTGCTGCTTGGCAAAGCCCATTATGCCTTGGGAGAGGTTCCCGAAGCGATGGCTGCCTGGAGGAAGACTCTCAAGTTGGCACCCCAGCAGGCTTATGCCAAGCAGATGGTGGCCAAACTCCAGGGCCAGTTGACCGATGTGGCCACCAGTCTGCGGCTGGCCAACGAGTTGGTCCAAAGCACGTTGTATTCTGAAGCCAGAAACGAGCTGGAGCGGATCGCCCTGGCCAACCTCCCAGAAAACCAGCATGTCCAACTGTTGCAGTTGAAAGCCCAGATCCAAGTCGCCATGGGGCAATTGGAGCAGGCCCGACGGATTCTTCAAGAGATCGAAGTCCGGTACCCCCAAGCCGCCCAGACGCCACAAACACGCTTGCTGCTGGGTTTGGCACTCTTGGAGACCGATCCTGAGCCGGGGATGGCAACCCTGGAAGGGTTGATCAACAAACACCCCAAAAGCCCCCAGGCTGTGATCGCGGAATTGGAGTTGATTCTGTACCGAGCCTCCCATGGGTCCGAGCAGACCGAAGCGTTGCAGCAGTGGCTGGCCGCACATCCCCAGCACCCGCGTGCCCGCACCGCCCGAGCACGGCTGCTGAGGCTACTGCTCAGCAGGCCTTCTCAGGCCAAGTGGACTCCTGTGGCCAGGAGGTCCGCTCCAACAAAAGCCAAAGCACCAGCCCGGCCAGCCCTGCCCCGACCAACCCCGATGCTTGACATCGAATTGTCCGAAAAGGACACAGCAGCCATCGACGTGTTGGCAGCATTAGTCGCTGGTGTTCCCGAGGATGAGGCGCTAAAACTCACTGAACAACTCCTCACGCATTGGGACCGCGTTTACCTCGGGAAACGTGCTTATCAGGCGGTCATTTCTGGAGATCAAGCACTGCTGGCTATCCAGAAGCCACAACCGCTGCCACCGAGCTGTCGTCGTGCGGTGTTGCGACAGTTGTACCACGCCCAATCCGGTCAGGCCCTGGTCCAGTTTCGCCTCGATGTCGAAGCTGGTCGGATTGACACGCCGCAAGAAGCAGCTGCTCTTCCGGCAGCCTTTGCTCAGGCCCTGGAAACGCTGACGACTTTAAAACGGGCCTTTGCGGAGGAACCCACCGAGGCCCCGCGTGTGGAGCTGGCTGAGCAGATCCTCGCTGCCTCGGACTCAGTTGCTTGGCCAGCGGTGGTAACAAGCCCCAAGCCCACGCATCTCTGGGCGATGGCCGTGGCCCAGCCAGTGCTCAACTCGCCTGAGCAGATTCTCAGCAGCCGGGCGATCACCATTTTTGAAACTGTCACCAACCAAATCCAAGGGTTGCCAAATCAACAGGCTGCTCCTCGGCTGGCTGTCCAGGTGCATCAGCGATTGAGAGACCACTTGCCAGAGGATCACCCCGGTTGGGCCCAGGTTGCCTTCCGGCAATTCGAATTGCTTGCTCATCTCACCACGGCCACTTTTCAGGAGAAACTCAAACAGGGCGGTCCGGGAGGACGAAACCAGCTGACCGACGACCAACAAGCTGCCCTGGCAGTGATCACCGAGATCCTCAAACGTCGCCCGGCGGATGCGGCCGTTGCTTTGCAGAAAGTGCGAAGCTGGCTCACTCTCTGGTTGACCCACGACCAAGACAGCCTTGTTGAGGCGGCTTACACACAGTTGGCTCAAGCGATGCCCCCGGCGACTGGCCGTGAAGTCCGGCTGTCTTTAGCCAAGCTTTGGGTGGATCAAGTTCTCGATGAGCACCGAAGGCGTCTGCTGCAGGGCTTTGCCGTGGCCCGTGAGCTTGATCCCCAGCTGATTCGGGCCCTCAAGTTGTGTTACCAGCTGCAAGGGGATTTGCCTCGCGACGACGAATTTGTCGGCCGAGCGAGGTCCCTGTCGGGGCAAGTGATCCAGCACTATCAGGTGCTGGAGTACTTCGACACAGCCGCAGCGGCGATGGCCGTCAAAGAGGAGCCAGCTGTCCCTGGAGCCGATGCGTATGCTGCCTTCCAGCTGGCCCAACTCAAAGAGACCCTCGCGCGACGCGAACTCGCTCGTCTGGTTCGCCAGCACAACGGCCGCGAACAAGTGACTCTCACCCCCAAATTCAAGGAGGCTATGACCGCCTATCGAAAATTCATCACCGATCGTCCGACCGATCCACTTGTCAGCCAGGCGGTCGAGCGACTTTTTGGCATTGGAAGGCTCTTTGGGCAACAACAAGCCGAAACGGTCGCAGCGGAGGTTTATCGCAACATCGAAGAGTTCGCCAAGGGCGTGGAAACACTCCAACCGATTGAGCCAAGCCAGGCCTCAGTGGCAGGCCGGGCGGCCCAAGCAGCCGCCGACACACTGCGAGCATATGCCCAGCGACTGTTGGAGAAGAAACTCAGCGAGCAGCCTGCTGATGCCCCTCCGCCGGCTGCCTTAAGTCAGGAGTTCACCGCTGCCTTGGCGGCCTATCAGGGGATCATCAAACGGTACTCCAACACCTCGTTGGTGCAATCGGCTTTCGAGGCCATTGGCCAGATCGCCCTGACTCACGCCCGGATCGGTGCTTGGGAAGTTGCCGGAGGTGTTTTCGCGGATCTGTTGCAGCAAGAGCTCCCGCTGAGGCAGCCGGAACGAATCGAGTTTGCCAAAGCCATGTGCCTCGTCGGGCAGGTCCTGCCAGATCATGCCCTGCAGATGCTCACTACGCTGGCCTCGATTTGCACAGACACAGCGGAGTTTCCCGAGACTGAGGGGGAGGTCAGCGGTTTCGGCTCGATCGCCGGGACCACGGACAACGCAGCCGACCCCAGCGGGACTCGAGACAGGCCCGGGGAAGGCCTGCCAGAGGTGACAACTCCCCCGAACGACATTGGTGGCAGGGGTCCCTTCGGAGATTGGCAAAAGCCAGGCCCTGACCCGGAGGGTTCGCTGGATCGCTTCCGTTCGGACCATGACCAGCAATTGCTGGCGGCGATCCGCACACAAAACATCAATCAAGCGGCACGGGTGGCCATGCTTGAGGACACTCTCACTCGTCGAAGGCAGCCGACGTTTGAACCTGGGTTGCAGCCGGGCGGTGGCGGCCCAGCCAACCAGCCAGGTCCCGGTCCACCTGCTTTCAACCAGCCCCCGTCAGATCAATCCCGACAAGCCGAACAGCAGGGAGGTCAGCAGGCTCTCAGCCAAATGCCCATGCAACAAGCAGCGCCCGGGCCAGCCGTTGTGGAGGTGCTTTCGGAGGCCGAAATCCAGCGTCGCCGGAAGGTGCTGGATGCTGCCTATGAGGCTTTGCAGGCCATCAGCAAGCAGTATGCCCAAACGACCACCGCCGGACAGGCGCGTGCGGAGATTCTGGTGGTGGTCGATCACTGGCGGACGATTCGCCGCTGGCAAGATGCCGCTCGGATGACCAAACGCTTTCTGGCGGACAATCCTGAAGATCCTCAGGTGCCCCAGTTGAGATACCGGGTCGCTCGGGATTACCTGGCCTGGGCTGCTGAGGGCCTGAAGTCGGAGGGCGTCGAACCGGCTCGGACGAAGCAACAGATGCTTGATGAGGTGCTCAAACGGTTTGCCGAAGCTCGCGAAGAGTTGGAGGGGATCGTGGCGGCCTTTGTCGATCAAGAGGGCATCCGGCAGAAGGCTCAGTGGGATATCGCCACCAGTTACCTGACCCAGGCCCGTGTGGTGGCCGCCTTTAGCCCGACTCTTGCTCGAGCTCAGTTTGTGCGAGCCGCCGAGGAGTTGCTGATGGTCAACCGAGAGTATCACGACCATCCCCAGATTGAGTCGGTCGCAGGGATCGTCTGGGAGATCGGCCAAGAGCTGATCCGACGTCGCTACGACGACGAGGCGGTCACCGTACTGAACCAGTTGATCATCACCTGGCCCACCCGACCACTGGCCGACCAAGCGGCGTTGACCATCGCGCAGCTTTATCAAAGCCAGTTGCAGCAGCCGCTGCGTGCTGTGGAGACGTATCTTGAGCTGAATTTTGCTCGAGGTGGAGACCGCAACTTACAGACGACCATCTTTCAGATCGGCTCCACCTTGAAGAATGAGAGTCGCTGGGTCGAGTCGCTGCATGTGCTGGAGACGTTTGTCGATAGCTTTCCCCAACACCCCCAAGCTAGCCAGGCCTTGATCTTGGTCGGACAGATTCACCAGATCAACGAGGTTTGGGAAGATGCCATCGCCGCCTATCGCCGGGTGCTTGATGAGCAGGACGATTTGCATTCGGAGGCACGTTGGTCGATTGCCGAATCCACGATCAACCTGAGCCAGTGGAACGAAGCGATCACGCTGTATCGCGATTTTCTCGTCGACTTCCAACAGCAGAACAACCGCTCGGCCCAGCAGGGCCAAGACGGCCGCCTCGCCGAGGCCCGGCGACGCATCGGGATCCTCAAAAACCTGGAACTCTATCAAGAGGTGGTCGACGAAGAAGGCCAAAGGAAGGCCTTTGATGCTCAGTTCCAGATCGGCTCGATTGTGGCCACCCAGCTAAACAATCCCGTCAAAGCGATCATCGAGTACCGCAAAGTCGCCGAGAACTACCCCCAAAGCCACTTGGCCGACGACGCACTCTTTGAAGTGGGCAAGATCCACCTGCAGCGCGACAACACCGAGAAAGCCCGGGAAGCCCTCCTGGCAGTTGCCCAAAAGTATCCCACCAGCCCATTGGCCGACGATGCCCTGTTCCTTGTTGGCAACAGTTACGTCAAGGAAGCAAACAAGCTAGCATTAGTCACCCGCGGTTCTTCGGAAGTGATTGCCAAAGGCATTGCCCAAAAGCAGGCCTATGCCATCGCGCAGGAGAACCGTCGCTTGCAGCGAGCTCGCGGAAACCTGGAGGTGCAGAAGCTACTCAAGGCAGGAAAGAAAGACCTCGCCGAAGGTCGGGTGGCTTTCAACAAAACCCAGGATTTGAATTTCGATCTCTCCAATGCCATGGTGGTCGGTCAGTGGGCCGGTCAACAGGCCGAGGTGCTCTCGGCGGCTCAACTGGCCGATCGCCAGGATAAGACCAATGCAGCCCTTCGTAAGGCGGTCAAACAATATCGCCAGGCTGCGGAAGTCACCGCCGGAGATAAGGCCGACGATGCCCTGTTGCAGATGGCCGAGATTTATGACAAACGACTGGACGATGACGATGCCGCGATGAAAGTCCGGCTGGAGATCGTCCAGCAGTTCAGCGGGACGGCCGTTGCCGAGGACGCCAGTTGGAAAATCGCCGAATACTACCAGCAGCACCAACAGTACCAAAAGGCTGTGGAGGCCTACAGTTCGTTCTTGCGAAATTACCGCCGCAGCCAACGAGCCGCTGCCGCTCAAGCCGCCATCGCCGAAAACTACGAGCGGATGGGCAGCTGGGTCCAGGCCATGGATGCCTACAGCAACTATATCAACAATTTCCCCAGCGGTCCGCTGGTCCAGAAAGCCCGTGATCAAATCGCCTGGATCAAGACCTATCGACTTTGAACAACCCCCAAGTCCTTCTTGAGGACTGACCGCACCTGAGTGAGCACAGATAAGACCCCCCTGGGGAATTTGGAAACATCGCGAAGATCATCAACAACCAACATCGATTGTCAGGAACTACAATGAACTCCAGAATCTGCCTCATGATTTCTGGGCTCTGCTTGACCCAAGTCGGTCTTGCTCAGGATCATCCCCAGACGACGAAGCCCTCTGAGCAACCGGCCAAGAACGCTCAGCACAAACCCAACGCAGAAGAGCTTTTTGAAAAGGGCCGCCAAGAACTCTTTCGTGGTCATTACGACCAGGCTATCAAATTGCTAAAACAAGCAATCGCCAAAGAGAGCGAAGGTGATGGAACGCTGTATCGGCTCCACCTGGCCCGGGCCTATCACTACGCTGGCCAATCTGAAGAATCCGAGAAGCTCCTTGTGGCCATCCTCAAAAGCTCCCCCGATCATGCAGAAGCAGGCCAACTGCTGGCGGAGATCTACCGGGCCGAAAAGCGATGGAAGGAAATCAAGAACTTACTCGAGCCCTTGCTGAAATATCGCAACGACTACCCTACCTATAATATGCTGGCCGAAGCCACTTATGAGCTGGGTAAATTTGAAGCGGCTCGCAAGTACTACCGCCAGGCCATACGGCTGAATCCCAATAGCCCCGATGATCATTATCAGTTGGGAAACATCTATCTCTCAGAGAACCTGTTTGCCCTGGCGGCGCAAAGTTATGAGTCTGCCCTGAGGTTGGGTTTGCAAAGCCCGGTGCTGCACTACAAGCTCGCCAGCGCTTACTTCAATCTCCGGAATTACTTTGGAAAGGTCGCAGTGGTCGATGTCCCCGCTGGGCAACCAGGGACTGTCACCGAGGATTGGTATCTGATCGAGCCGATCGCGCGGCAGAAGAACCAGTTTCGGGCCGCTCCCAAACGCTCAGCCGTCTTCCATATCGCTCATGCGATGAAGAACGGACTCGGCCAACGAGCAGACCTCAAGCTGCTGTTGGCCAACACGTACTTAAACGCCCGGCGCTACCGGCAAGCTTTTGAGTTGTTCAGCAAACTCGAAGGTGAAGTGCCCCAACAAGACCAACCGCTTTACCATTATTCCTTTGCCCAAGCAGCCTTTGGCATCCGGAAGTATGAAGATTACTTAAGCCACCTCAAAGAGGCGATCCAGCTCGATCCCGAGGCTTATGAGTCCGCCTTGGTTGATGCCTACCTCCGCGTGGCCGACCGTTACAATCAGGCCGGCCAACTTGATCGGTACATCGACTATTTGAAACTCGCGGTCGATCAGAGCCCGCAAACAGCGTCGCTGCACCTCAAGCTGGCCTCCGGTCTGGAGGAAGCCCGCAAGTTTGACCAAGCCATCATCCAGTGGCGGATGGTGTTAGACCTTGAGCCAGAACACCCCGATCGCACTCGACTGCTGAACCTCATCCAACGCTACCGAAGCCAACCCCTGGCAACCAAGAAAGAAACTCCTTGAGCGAGCGAGTCGCTGTTGGCTTTTTCGAGGAGATCAGCGATCGTCCGCCCGACCGAGGTCTGCCTTACGACGCACAGGCTCTTCGCCGAACGGGCTCTACGACGCACAGGCTCCACGACGCATGGACCTAACGATCAACACAAGGTTCCGGGAAGCGGAACGCCGTGGAGGGCGTTCCGTCTAGGAACCTGCTGCGACTTCACGCCGGCTTCCTGCAGGGTCCAGTCAGTTCGGAAGGCTCTTGGTCAGGAAGGCCTCTTTTCAAGCAGCCAGCAATCACAAACCGTCCTGGTTCGTCGTTTTTTTGCTTTTCAAGGGGGGTCGTAACCTCCCCGGCAGAAGGGATTGCAGCGACAGATACGCCAAAGGCCGCGAGCGGTTCCGACGAAGGGACCGTACTTCTTCACTGCGGCAATGAAGTAGTGGCTGCAACTTGGTTCAAATCGGCAGATCGGCCCTAGCAGAGGACTGAGGGTCAACTGGTAGACACGGACGGCCCCGATAAGGATCCAGGCCAAAGCCGCCGAGAGCACCGACCAGCACCAGGCCGCTGCCCCAAGCATCGTTAGGGCGATCTTTCTCCAGAACAGTTCCACTGCAAAGCCTTAAGGAGGATACTTCTGAGTAACTTGGCGAAGTTCCTCTCATGGTACGGGTCTCTGGGTGTCTTGGCCACCAGAACATCTGAGCTGAGGGTGGCTCAAAAAAGACAACAGCGGAAGCGTCTGAGAAGAGCTTCCGCTGCCGTGGTGACTGTGCCGACGCTGGATGGAACTGGTACTCTTTGGTGCTGCCACCTCTCTCGAGAAAGATCAGAGGTAGCAGATCACGCGATGTCGTCGATAACTCAGGGAAGCAAGACGGTATCGATGACGTGGATGACGCCGTTGCTGGTCTTGATGTCAGCCTTGATGACCTTAGCATTGTTGATCATCACAGCCCCACCTTTGACCTTGATGGCCACCTTCTTACCACCGACAGTGGTTGCACTGTCCAACTTGACCACCTGATCGCTGGTCACTTCGCCCTTGACCACGTGGTAGAGCAAAATAGCGGTGAGCTTCTCTTTGTTGGCCAGGACCTTTTCCAGGGTGCCAGCGGGGAGCTTTCCGAAAGCTTCGTCGGTGGGAGCGAACACGGTGAAGGGGCCTTCGCCTTGCAGGGTCTCAACCAAGCCAGCCTTCTGCAGTGCAGTGGCCAGAGTCTTGAAGCTGCCAGCGGCAACAGCGGTTGCAACGATATCCTTTTCAGCCAGAGCGACTTGCTGGGCAGTTTCAGCAGCGACATCGGCGGCGATCCGCTCGATGAACAGCTCAAGAGCGGTGGAGGAAGTCTTTTCACCAGCGGGTGGCAACAAGACCTTGTTGATCACGTGGATCACGCCGTTGCTGGCGGCGATGTCGGCCTTGACCACTTGTGCGTTACCGATCATCACCTTGCCACCCTCAACACGGATGGGAAGAGTCAGGCCAGCAGCAGTCTTGGCGGAATCCAGCTTGACGACCTGTTGGCTGGTGACCCGACCTGGAACGACGTGGTAGAGCAGAACCTTCTTCAGCTGATCTTTGTTGGCAATCAGGTTCTGCAGAGCACCGTCCGGCAGCGCTTGGAAAGCTTTGTCGGTAGGAGCAAACACGGTGAATGGTCCCTCGCCCTGCAGGGTGTCGACCAAACCGGCAGCCTTCACAGCGGTGACCAAAGTGCTGAACTGCCCAGCACCAACAGCAATCTCAACGATGTTTTTCTGGGCTTTGTCAGCACGAGCAGCGGCAGCAGCTGGTTGAGCCACCACGCCGAACAAACCGATCAGAGCCAAACTCAAAGCCAAGTGTCGCATGTCATCTCTCCTCAATGGTGAGAACACAGATTCAAACGCTCACGAAAAAACACGAACTGCTCACCGCCTCTTCAAGACCAACAATTCCAGCAGTTTGTCGGCAACAGCGTCGCAAGAAACTCGAAGTCTTGAAGCTTGGAGGCGTAGTGCGTGTGACAGGTGAAAGTGATGAGGGCAGGCCTATGTACTTGATAAGAGTTGACAAAAACGTGACCTGCCGGGTGTTGTCGTTGTGAACTTCGTGCGCGAGCTTTCTAGAAAGGTTTTGAGAGGGGTCAACTCGCTAATCGAAAGGAGTCAAGCGTTTGGTTGCCCCGTGCGATCGCTTGGCGACCGGGAGTCAGCGCCGCTAGAACTTGGGCGGTTCTCAGCTCGTAAGACGGAAGCTCAGAGGGTTGCGTGGACCAGCACGCGCTGCCAATGAACTCAATCAACGAACAAAGACTTTTCAAGCAATGGATCCAGTATGAGTCAGGCAGGTCATCGGCTCGCAGTTCAAGTCGACTCGGCTAATCACCTGAAACAGCAAAGCCTCTTGCAGGCGTGCAAGTTATGAACCTTCTGGCAATCGCCGAGAAGACCCCTGCTGCCCTTGAGACAAACTGCTGCTGGTTTTAGATGAGGGAACTGCCGGAATCAGCTTGGAGCAAGCAAATCCTAAAAGACTCAAACTCACCAGGATCTCAAGAAAATGGCCGCGGATGTTCTGCGGGGTTATCAGTAAATGACCGAACCCCTGTGCCAAGATGATTGGCAGGATGTGCGTGACGTCTCAAACTTTGCCGTCCGGGCAACTTTGCTACTGACCTTCAAAGAGGTTTTCGACCCAGGGCGACCGTCTGCCCTTGTTTGTGATGACCTCAAGGGGGCACCCTGAGGCTGACCGGAAGCCCGGGTTGCCGAACGAAACGCCCCGCTTCGTCGAAGACTTTTCAGGGAATCAGTGAGAAGGGTTAGAAACAACCTTCAACTAGCACAATTTTTGTGTCACCTCGCCACTTCAGAACACCCACATACAATTTCATGAGTTCTGAGAAGCAGCATCCTTTCTGGCTCACGCACGATTCTCGGCATCTTCTTCGACGGTTGCAATGCTGAGGATTCACCTCCGGCGAAAAACTCAAGAACCCCCTCTGCCCCACTGTCAAACTTTGCGGGTCTTGCAGGCAAACACCAACCCCTCCAGGCGAGGGGAAAAGTAGGACTCACCGCTCGAAAAAGTTGTGTTCAAGCAAACGCGACAGAACAGAACAGCAGCTCCATGGGCGGGTTTTCAGTCCACACATCGACCGTCGGTTGTGACTGTCGCCTGGATCGCTTGTCGTCTCAAGAAACACGTTTTCAAGTCTCAAGAGGCCTGTTTTCGGCGATCAACCTGATGCCCACCCACAAACCAAGACCGACCAAGATCTGCCTCAGTTGCGGCCGACCATTTACCTGGCGGAAAAAATGGCAGCGAGATTGGGAACAAGTTCGCTACTGCAGCAAACGGTGTCGCCGGCAGGCAAGTGGTCAACGATCCTCCGACGACCAAGGCGGGTCGCCGAACTGATCCATCGTCAGTCAGCAAAGGCCAAACCGAATGACAATCAATCTGAAGACTGAGTTTCCCGACCGAGAGTCGCTGGTGAGGTATGTTGCCGAGTTGTTTCCTGAGGCCGCCGCTAGGGACGATCACGTTTCGCCCACTCAAGGCGGACGATCGGCTGCCTTGCAGAAACTGCAGGCTATTGATCCAGTGAGTTATGCCAAGACCCGGAACCATCTCGATGGCCGAGTCAGCCAGCTCAGTCCCTACATCCGCCATGGGGTGTTATCCCTCTCAGAAGTTCGCGATCACGCGCTCAGGTTGGTCACTCACCAAGGTGAGGCTGAGAAATTCGTCAACGAACTGGCTTGGAGAGATTACTGGCAGCGGGTTTACGACGCCCTTGGCGAGGGAGTTTGGCAAGACCGAGAGCCGTGGAAGACAGGCCATCGGGCTACTGATTACGCCCGAGAGCTGCCTGAGGATCTCCAACGAGGCGAAACGGGCCTGGCCTGTATGGATGCCTTTGCCCGTCAATTAGCCGAGACCGGCTACCTCCATAATCACGCTCGGATGTGGGTAGCAGCCTATGTGGTTCACTTTCTCCGGGTTCGCTGGCAAGCTGGAGCAGCCTGGTTTCTGCAACATCTCTTGGATGGAGACCCGGCCAGCAACAATTTGTCCTGGCAATGGGTGGCAAGCACCTTTAGCCACAAGCCGTACATTTTCAACAGGGCCAACCTGGAAAAGTACACCGGTGGCAGATTCTGCCAAGAGTGTCCGCTGCGGCGTCGATGCCCGTTTGAGGGGAGCTACGAACAACTCAATCTTCAGCTCTTTGGCTCAGAGACTGCCGGAAATGGCACCGCTGGGGGCCGCATCCGCCCCGAGACAACGGACTTACCGACCGATGACGCCCTGACTCAGACGCCGGTGGTCTGGGTCCACCCGGACGGGCTGAATCCCGACGCGAGGGTCTTCCGGCAGCATTCTCATGCCCCGGCGATTTTCGTTTGGGACGATGCTGCGTTGGAAAAAGACCGCTGGACCCTCAAGCGACTCGTCTTTCTGTACGAGTGTTTGCTAGAGCTTCCGGTGATCATTCGTCGCGGACGCCCTGTTGACGAGATCAGGGCTTTCGCCCAGCAACACGGCACAAGCCAGGTTGTCACCACCCCGAGTCCCAACCCTTTGTGGAAGCAACAGCAAGCCGATCTGGGAAACCAACTCACCGTCACAGTCTGTGCCGACGAGCCTCTGATTGACTCGGATCAACCGTTCCCCCTGGAGCGATTCAGTCGGTATTGGAGACAGGCCAAACGCTATGCCTTCGGCTAGCACGTCGATTGAGCTTCGGCTGCTTCTCCGATTGGACAGGCCCCGATGTTGTGGCCACTGCCCATCTCGACGTTGTTGCGATGGCTCTTTGCGGTCCTCACAGCGTGCGTTTCTGCTACAACCGGTAACTGCCACAACCAGCACAACCAGTAACCCTTGAACTAGAAAAGCCATCAAGAACAAGTAATTATCCTCACAAAGGGAGTGAGTCCACCGTTCCCGGGAATCATTTCTGGGGGAAAGAGTGGTTGGCAGCAGATTTTACGGACTGCACTGTCAACAGCCGCCAACAGTGCCATGACCTGCCCCAAGTGGCCAAATGCTAACAGGACATCTCCTCGATTGCCGAAGGCAGCCCGCACCGCAGGTTAACCACTCAGGAAGGGGAAAATCACCCCAAGGGGGGCATGCAACAGCCTCGCGACTCAGCGATACTATCAAGTATTGGGAAGCATCCCGAAGGAGTCGGCATGGTCTGACCTTGAGTTTTGGCAATGAGGTTGGTCGTGCGTCAGGCCAATCGGGGTTTTGGTTATGAGCCCAACCTTGGAGTCCTCAAACAGTTTCCGTCCAACGGCAGCCTGATCGGCCCAAGAGCAAACGCTCGAGCGGACTCCAACCTCCATCGACCCAGTCGGCAAATCTGGCGGCCTCGATAACCTCTGATTGCCTTCGACATCGCCAGACGATAATAGGCTGGGACAGAGGCCTTCGGATGAGTGCCAACAACCCAGCCGCCCGACTCGGGAGGGTCCGAGCCCAAAGGGTTGACCCAACACAAGACACGCTGTTTCGTTGATGAGTTCCAAGCTCCCCCTTGCTCTATCTTTGCCACACGCTCGTTGACATAGCCAACCGAGGGAAAGAACCCGGCGCTTGGTGACCCCTAAAAAACCGTCAAGTGAGCCACATAGCCCATTGGCCAATCGTGTTGCTATCCTGGATTTCAACCTTGATCACAGCAAGTTTTCGCTGTGGTCGACTCAACCGCTTGGGTCGTACCAGTCCACCTTGGTGGGGCTTGGGCCGCAGGAGTCGCTCTCTTGATTATCGAAAAGGTCAGTTGGCGCCCATCTTCTTGGAGCAACTGGAAGACCGGCATTTGCTGACCGCCTTCACTGAGATCTCGCCGACCTCACTGGGATTGCTGCCCGATGTGACTCCAGTGGGTGGGGTTGTTTTAGACCTGATCGGCGTCAGCGGCAAACGCGTGGTCAGTCAGCTGCGGGCCGGCGACTTATTTCAAGGGTATTTTCATCAGGGAACCCCCGAGGAGTTCGAGGGCAATCCAGGCACCATTGGCATCCAACCAGGGTTCACCGAAGAGATCATCGCGGCACTTGGAGGTGGCCTTGCCGAGGTGGCTGTTCGGCTCACCATCTTCGACGGCGATACTGGTCCTGGTGACTTTGACGACGGCCAGAATCGGCTGCTGCTCAACGGGATTTCCCTGGGGACGTCCAACGGCGTGGACTTGAGCGACTTCAGCAATGTGATCACCGAAGAGACTGATCCGGGCGGTCAGACGACGCTCTCAGTGAATTCGCAGGGGGGATTTCGCGATGACCGGCTTGATACCGGTTTCTTTTATTCCACAAACGCGGCTTTTTTGGAGAGTTTTTACCAATCGCTGGTGGATACCGGCCAAGTGGTCTTCCAACTCGGTGACTTCGATTTCGATGACCCCAACAACAACCGGTTCGACTTCACTCAGGGGATTGATGGGGGCTTAGTCAGCACCGGGCAACTCCCGCTGGTGACCAACCAAGTTCCGCAGATCGGTGAGATCACCCGAACAGAACCCGCCATTGAGGGACGCCAGGTCACCGTGACGGTCG
Source organism: uncultured Pirellulales bacterium (assembly GCA_964648025.1). Classification (GTDB taxonomy): domain Bacteria; phylum Planctomycetota; class Planctomycetia; order Pirellulales; family Pb10988; genus CAZYKP01. The sequence goes on from CAZYKP010000012.1 coordinate 102,851, forward strand.
AGGCGACTGATCCGGACGCCGAGGATGCCCTGCTCACCTACGAGTTCGACTTCGATAACAACGGGGCCTTCGAGATCTCCGGGGCCAGTCCCTCAGCATCGACAACCTACGACGATGACGGAACTTATCAAATCAACATTCGCGTGATCGACCACGAGGGCGGTGCGATCACTGAGTCTGTCGCGATCGAGATCATTGAGGCACTCGACGATCTCTTCACAACAGAAGTCGTTGAGATTCTGCCACCTGTTGTTGTGGAAAGCGAATTACCAACCGGTGGTGATTCTCTTGGGCCCCCACTGTTCCCGACGATCCCCGATCTGTTGTTCGGCCCTTCGGAGGAGGCTGTTGGCTCGCCCCTGGGCATCGCAGTTGGCCCGGTTGAGCCATCCAGCGCCTCAAGCGGTGAGCTCCTCTTGGACACGCTGCGACGCACCGATCCGGTCTTTGATCAGATCCCCTCGCCAGCCGGGTTGCCAGTTGTTCAGAAAGAACGCCCAGCGATCCGGGATTTCCTGCTTCCCCCCTACGACGCCACAACCGCTGAGGCGATTGCCCTGGCCAACCTTGAGTTGGAAGGGCTGAACCCAACTCGCTCGCTGGATCCGAAAGAGGCGATCCTCTCGAGTTGGCCTGAGCCTCTGCCTATGGATTCTCCCAAGCAAATCTTGGATACTGAGACTGCTCAAGTCGAACTTGCTGCACTGAGCCCGCCCTCTCCAACAGCTGCAGCAAGTGGTGCGGCCGCGAATGGTGGCCAGGGCGGCAGCCTCGAGCAAGAGGAAGCTCAACGGACTCGGATTGGCCCGGTGGCACGGTTGACGGTCATCGTCCTAGCAGTCGTGCTGTATCGCCGTCACGCGCACTCTCGCTTCAGGCCCTTGACATTGGCCCGAAGACGACGACGTCGAACCACCCGAGTGCCTGAAAACGATTCCTAAGACAATCTTCTTGATTTTTGGGGAGATTTCGACCGAGCGAACTCAAAGCCCCAGGACGTTGAGTCGTCCACGTGTTCTCTTTCGGTTGACGATCTTCTCAGATCTCTGCAGCTGGGCTGAGATTATCTCTTTATGAAAACTGCCATTCAGACCACCGTCGAGCGTCGCACCAGGGATCGTCCTTCAGCGGCTTCTCCAGGCCAACGGGTGGTTTCCTCGACTGAAACTGAGGAAACCATCAACGATTCCCATGTGCAACAAACCTCATCGGAGACGGAAAGCAGCGGACCGGAGGATTGGGGTTACGACTTGCTGCTTTACGGCAACGAGCTGATGCTCCGAGGCTCTGACAATGGCACCTTGCTTGCCTTTGCTGCCATTGCTCTTCAAGAGCTCAAAGGACGCACGGAGGCTCATCACAACGTAGCCTCAGGTTTGTTGGTCTTCGCAGTGCTGATGTGCGCAGTTGTTCACCTGGCTATTGGCTGCGCTTATGTTGGCCGAGCGAAGAAACTGATTCGCCGACAACTGGAATCTGGACAAACTGGATGGCAATCTCGCCTTTTCATCAGCATTGCTTGGATCGCAGCGATTTTGCAGTTTGCTTGCACAATTGCCGGTGCCGTTTTGGTGCTCTTCAAAGAACCCCCGCTCGTTCTACGACCGGTGATCTGGATCTTCACCGGCGAGTGGGTCGCGGAATAATCCATCGCAGCTCTTGCACGGATCGCACCAGCCTCTCTGAAAAGCGGCGTCTTCCACAATGGTGGAAGCACATGGGCCAACGGCTCTTGCGTCAGATGGTCTCAAAGAGTCGATGAAATGACCGACGTCGAATCGCTGTTGGAAACGCTTTCGGCTTCCACGGGGCAAACGGACAATTCTCGATAGTCAGGTCGATCACAGGCGAGCTGGTGACGAAACTCACGCAGGATGGTCCGATCCTGAATGAGAAAGACTCCTGGCATTTGAAATCCGTCCCCGACAAGGTGTCCAACTCCGTGCCCCTGAATCATGCCAGCCTGAAAGCCTCGCCACCACACAGTAGGGTGAAACATCACACCAGCGGTCATTCGGCCTAACTGAAACGCCTGGTACAGCTGACACGATGGATCGCTGACCTGCAACAAATCATCCAGACCGTAATGAGCAAACAACGTTTGGGCCTGTTGGTGACTGCCCATGTGGACGGCAACAATCCGTGTGCCAGAGCCCTCAATCTGCTCTCGTTGTTTTCTTAGCTCTGCGAGATCTTGCCGGCAAAAGGTGCAACCCAGGTGCCGCAGGAAAATCACGAGCACCGGTGTTTCCGCAGAAAGGTCGGCAAGCGACTGGCCCGTCTGGGTCTGGGCGAGCTCCAATGCCTCAGCAACGGAATGGTCGGATTTCGGCGTGGCCTGGGCCGCTTTGGCGGCAGCAAAGAGGATCGCTGCAAACGGTCCCAGCCAGACGAGGTCGTTGGTCAAGTTTGTCCACGCCATTTGTGCGGGCAGTTGTCCCAACACAAAATATCCCCAGAGGAATCCCAGCGGTCCAAAGACTTTCCCCAAAAAGCCCACCAAGACGATCGGCCAATGCCTCAGTGGGTTGGTCGCTGCCACAGCATAACCAACTCCGTAAACACCGACGATCATCCCGATACACTGCCACAAAATGGCCAGCTGATCGAGATAGGGAGTGATCCCGGAAAAGTTTCCCTCATGAAAGCCAATGGTCCACAGCATCGTCCGAGGGAAGAGAATCACCAAGGTTCCCCAGATCAGATTGTAGACCGCCGCCGCAGCGAGGACCCAGGTCATCCATGATGGAGAGCTTCTTGGAGATGCCGGAGCCTGGGAGGGCTCTGTGGAGGCTAAACTCGGTGCATCAAGGGCCACTGTCAAAACCGCCTCAATTTGTGCATCAGTGAGAATCTGAGACGCCACGCCAGGTGGAAGCATGAACTACTTGGGTGACTTGATGTGAGCCAACCCGCCGTCGACCCCGAGGATCTGGCCGGTCACCCAACTCTGTCGAGGGTTCAGGAACCAGCTGATCGCCGAGGCGACATCTTCCGGCTGGCCCAAACGACCCAACGGGTGAAGTGCCTCTGAGGCCTTCACCGCCACATCACTTGCGCGGACTCTTTCTGTCAGCGGAGTACAGGTGAGGCCAGGCGCAACAGCGTTGACGCGGATTCCTCGGTTGGCATACGTGGCAGCAGCTGATTGGACCAAACCAATGATCCCTGCCTTGGCCGCAGCGATAGCCTCGTGGTTGTTCAGACCGATTTGGGCAGCCGCTGAGGTCATCAGCACGATCGACCCGCCTGACTTCAGCATCGACTTGGTCCCTGCGCGAACCGCAGCAAAGGCGCTGTCGAGATTCTGCCGCAGAGCATGATGCCACTCATCGATGCTTGTCAGATGGAGAGGCTTCAGCAGAAGTGAGCCCACGAGGTTGACCATGCCGTCAAGTCGCCCAAACTCGTTCACGCCTCCCTGAACAAACTGTTCGACTGCATCAACCTCGGTGCAATCAAGGGTGGCTGCATAAGCATTGAGTTCTTGTTGTTGCTGTTGGATCTTCTCCCCATTGCGGCTGGCCAGAAGCAAGCGGGCTCCCTGATTATGTAACTCGCGACAGAGGGCTTGCCCGATCCCGCCGGTGGATCCAAGCACGCAATAGACTGGTGTTGGTTGTGTCATGCTCAGACTCCTCCAAGAGCCGAAGTCGCCTTGTTGTTGCGTAAGTGCCTAGAGTCCGGTACCCCGCTTGATTCGCTGGTCGTCAGCGGCGGATCTGAAACGGAGATCTTCTGAGGGTATCGGTTGAGGCTGGTCCACCATCTGCAGGCTTTGATCTCAAGCTGTTCGCCAGGACTGCAACGCCGAGGGGCAGACCTCTCTGAGGAGACCCGACGATCGTTGGCGGTCGCCAAGATCTTTAAAGAACTATCGATAGGATTTGAGAAGACGAACTCGCAGTCGTTTAGACCTCAGCCGGCGGCTCGATCCGCTCCTCTTCGGCCATCGCGCGGAGCTTACCCAGGGCTCGGCCTTCAATTTGTCGAACCCGTTCTTTGCTGACTCCTAATTCGTTGCCGATTTGCTGAAGGGTGTGAGGCTTGATCCCGTCTTCAATACCAAAGCGTAAGTTGATGATGTTGCGTTCTCGGTCGTTGAGCTGATCCAGAATTCGAGCCATTGAAGCTCGCAATCGGACATACTCATTCTCGGTCAGCTCAGCCTGAGGTTCAACTGGCTCGCGAGCGGACTCAAAGGCTTCCTCATCGACATTGACAAATCGATGACGACGGCGGCGCTTGTCCGAGATCTGGCGGAAAAAGTTGCGGCGAATAGCCCAGGTAGCATAGGTGCTGAACCGAAACCCGCGGGAAAAGTCAAACTTCTCCACCGCCCGCATGAGAGACTCATTTCCGTCGCTGACCAACTCATCAAAGCTGGTTGTCGGGTCAACATATTTCTTAGCGATTGAAACTACCAACCGCAGGTTACATCGGATGATGTGATTTCGGATCTCGGTAGCTCTGCTGGCAAGCCGTTCGATTTGATCGAGATCTTCAAACGTTGGTGCCTGGCGGTCGACTTGAGCGAGAAGCTTCGCGGCATGGGCCTTCAGAAAGTTCATCCGTCGAAAAAGTTCGGCCTCTTCTTCTTTGCTCAACAGGGTTGTGTCGTAGAGGCTGGCCAAGTAAGCCGGCAAACCTCGGGGAACCTTCCGCTTGCCCCGAGCTTCCGCCTCGGCCTCATCAAGCTCAGGGGCATCATTCTCATCAGCCAGCAACGCCTTGATGACTTGGGGATCGTCAAAGGAGTCGTGAGCGATAAATTCGATCGGTTCGGCCAGCAGTTCTTCTAGTTTGAGTTGGCACAGATGATCGCTGGCCTTTGTTGCGACCGTCTTCACGGGGTCTTTCTTGATCCGACCTTGTTGTTTGGCCGCTTTAGTTCCCGCGGACGTTTTTTTGCTGAGACTTTGCCCTGGCTGGCTCCCGTTAGAGGCAGAATCCTTAGCTGGAGAACCCTTGCCAGAGGCTGACTTCGTTGGGGCGTGGCTAGTTGAAGCGATCATCAGATCAGTGGCTCCTCTTCAGAGGCTTCGAAAGAACATCGAAAGGCCGCCGGGTGCAACAGGTGTTGGCTTGCTAAGCCTGGACAGGGATCTACCTGAGTTTGTCCTCGGGATTTCCGACCGATGAGAATCGCACCTGGTTAAACCGAGCGGTTGTTGCGTGAGAGCAAAAACGCTCAAAACGTTCACCGAGGTCGATATGAACTCATCATCGGAACTCACTGACGATTTCGCCCAAAACGTTCACCTGGATGCGTTCTCCTCTGTGACGTTGTGGCTTTTTCAATCTTTTTCTCGCCCAGCGTGCCGATCTTCGACAACTTTCAGCAGCAAACGAACCCGCACCCAAATCTGAAAAACGCTCAAAACGTTCATCCGCCAAGCGACCGTCGCTCGCACACATCCATCTGGAGACGATCGTCACACCCCGATGCAAGGGAGTCCGCCAGCAAGAACCGGGATACTAACGGCGGAGTTGGGGGCAACGGCCTCGAAGTAGGCCCGCCGGGGTCGCACAGGCCACGAGCCCAAGCCGAGAGCAACGCTCTGGGGACTCAACCCGGTCAGTCCTTGGCAGGTGCCTTCTTGGCCTGGTCGGGGCTCTGCTCAGGGTCCGATTCGGCAGGCTGGGAACCGTGTGCCTGGGAACCGTGTGCCTGGGAACCGTGTGCTTGGGGCGTTGATGAGGGCTGCAGAGCTGCCGACGGGGGAGGGGGGAAGTTTCCAGAGGAGATGGCGACTTCGATCTCAGTGGAACTGCAAGTCTGAGCGGGACTGTAGCGTTGGTTGAGTTCCTGAATAATTCGTTGGACCTCCTCCCGGCAGGCTTGGGGCATGATGACCTCAGCGTTGGTTCCCAGGCCGAGCACCTTGGGAATGATTTCTTCTTGGTAAGCCTGAGGGATCCGCAGCGTGGCACTCCCATCGGGGTGACGGGTGAGTTGCTGACCGGGATGCCAAGGGGTTTCGGCCACCCAAGGGACGACTTCGCTGGCCAGGAGGATCTCGAAGTCGGCTGCTCGGCTGGCTTTGTAAACGCCCATGCTTCGCTCAAAGTGCTGTTCGAGGTCGAACTCCTCGGCTGGCTGGAAGTAGCGGTCCAGGGCAACAGCTTTTTCGAAGCGGTCCAGCTTGTAGTGTCGGGGTTCACTGCCTGGCGGGTCGCCGCAGGCAAAGGCCACCAAGTAGAGGTTCCCTCGGTAGTAGGCCAGAGCCAAAGGCTCCACCTCTCGCGGGGTCGCCTGAAGCTGATCGCGGCTGCGGTAATGGATTTCGGCCACCCGATGCTGTTCGATGGCGCGATTGAGGGTCGAGATGATCCCCTGTTGTTCAGCGTAGTTCTTCGCAGGGGTTCCCAGAACGTGGAAGTGTTTGCGATGCCGATCGAAGTGTTTCCAAATTGGTTCGGGAAGGCTGTCACGCATCTTCTTCCAGAGCGTCTCGAGGCCCTGGCTGTAGGCAGTCCCCGTTAGCGGGACCAGTAAGTCACGCACCAAGGAGAGGGCCAACAACTCGGTGGCGGTGGCTTCCAGTTTGGGGATCCCACGCAGGCTTGGTCCCAGCTTCCACACGGGACCTCTGGGAGAGTCGTGGGTGTCGACATCAAAGCCAGCCGACTGCAACGCCTCCAGGTCTCGCCGGACCGTTCGGTCGGACAGACTCGTCAGTCCCAGATCCTCCACCAATTCGTCCCGAAGTTCCTCCAGCTTCTTCCCGTAACGCGAAACCTCCAGAAGCTGCAGCACCTTTAATTGGCGGACGAGTTGTTCGTTGCGGGCCATCGCAGCGGCACACCCCCGTCAAAAGATCCCCAGAACCGGGCCACTCCCTCATTGCCCGAACTTGATTGAGCCTAGCCTCCCGGCAACCGCTTCGCCAAGAGCTGAGCTCCAACTCTTGGCAACTTGTAAAAAACATCTCCCTAACCAAGGGGAGAATCATCCACCAATCGGGAAGGATCTGAGAAGCCGTCTGCGTGTACGCTTCTGGAACTGGTGTTTCTGGGGCTTGTGCTCTTGGGGTTTGTGCTCTTGGGGTTTGTGCTCCGGGGGTTTGTGCTCCGGGGGTTTGTGCTCCTGGCGAGCCGCTTCGGAGACACCTCAGGGACCGATCGCCTTGTCAGGAAACTCTTCACAATCACCCCAAACCTAACAAACTATCAAATCAACAAAGGCTTCCCAGCCACCTAAGACCCCCTAATCAACTAACACCGCTCTAGCTTCCGAAGCACCACAAAACACTTAAACGACATATCGAGCTTATTCTTCCCAAGTTTCTTAGTTTACCAAAGCATGGAAAAATCGGTCTCGCAGAAAAATCCCGCAGCCTCGATCCTGTGTGACCAAACGTGTCACGCCGTGAGACGTTACTGCTTGAGTCGGATGACTCATCGCATCAAACACTCACCCTGATTAAGAGGAGTCTATGAAAACCACCGCAAAGACTGAGGTGTTGGCAAAACAACAAGGTGGTGTGGCTCCCCCACATTCGGATGAAGACTTGGAGCGGTCCCTGTTGGTTGGGCTAGGGGTCGAAGCGCGACCTTACCAGCGAAGGATGGCTGCAAAGGCTGTGCGAATGTTCTGTGGTGAACATCGTAACCGTGCTGGAGCTCTCGAACCAGCTGCGGGCTCTGTGATGATCGAGAGCCCCACAGGCAGTGGAAAGACGGTGATGGGACTGACCATTGCACGTTGGCTCCAACAATACCACGGCCTGAGAGTTGGCTGGGTTGCCATGAGGAGAAACTTGCTGAGTCAAGCAGCCGCCGAGAATGAACGCTGGGGTTTCAACGTTGATCTTCGGCTCATTTCAATGTTTGACAAGTCTCCACCGAAAGTTGACCTGCTTATTGTGGATGAAGCCCAGCATGATGCTGCCCAAAGCATGGCAAACCTGCATAGCGCCATCCAACCCCGAAAAATCTTGGGGTTATCGGCTACGCCTTATCGAAGCGACAAGGTAAAGCTTTGCTTTGACAAGGTAATCGCAGATACTGGCATTGGTCGCTTGATTCAGGACGGCTACCTCAGCCAATACCACCACTACACGATTCCAACCTACTCCCCCGAAACAGTGGCTGAGCGTTACCTGGCCGAGCCAGACCGGTGGGGGAAAACATTGATTTTCTTTCACCGCCTTGACCAGTGCCAACAGTGTTTTCAATTGCTGGCTCAAGCTGGAGTGAAGGCAGAAATCGTCACCGCCAGCACCGACCGCCAACGGCAGCTGGATGACTTTGTCTGCGGACGGGTGAATGTGCTGTTAAACATGGCGATTCTGACGGAAGGATTTGACTGCCCTGACCTCAAGACGGTCTTCTGCCGCCCGAGCACCAAAGGCTGCACGATCCAGATGGCAGGAAGGGCTTTTCGCAAACACAAGGACCTCCCCTACAAGCAAGTCATCCAGTGCCAGAAAACCCCTCACCCGATGATGAAGACTGCAACCCCCCGAGAGCAGTACGTATGGCAAGGTGATGGCTGGAAGACCCTCAAGCGGAATCAACATTTGGACAGTATTAGCCAGGCAGCTCTGCGGTTGATTGCTGCGGCGGACGTCGAGCTCCCCCAACTGGTGGCCCGGAATCGCTCACGTCCGATGCCTTGGCAAAGGTGAGTTTCGCTGGAAGCCTCCTTGGGATGTGTGGCAGAACGCCTAACTCGGGAGCACCACTTTCTCCAATCATTGCCTCTCAGATTTTTCGAGATTCATCAGTGAGATCAACAGCAATCATCGTTGAAATATCAAGGCGATAACTCTCTTTGCCAAGACCTCACAAACCAGACACTTTCCTCATAAAACAACACAAGCAGAACGCGATTTCTCAGAGGAGTAGCCATGGAATCTTTGACAGACAGTTTTCCGTCCTCGTTGACAACAGAGGCCGCAATTCCACTCCCGAATTCCGAGGAACTGGCGGCCCCTCAGACCAAGCAGGACCCTCACTCACCAGTACTGACCGAGGCTGCTGAGGAGCTGCCGGAGGTCACACACCTGCAGTTTTTGGTGCTGGATGCGGTCGATCGAGGGCAGGCGTTCAGCCGACAGATCCGTGATGTGCTCAAAGCTTACGGACAAGGCGAGAAACATCCGGCCTTCTACATGCTCCTGCGACGGATGGAAGAGGCTGGGCTGCTGGAGGGAAGCCGACACAGCCAAGTGGTCGAGCTGACCGGGCGGATGCAACACTTGCGGGAAAAAGTCTACCGGCTCACCGAGAAGGGAGCACAACAACACCGCAGCTGCTTGGCATTCTATCAACACCGTCTAAACTCAGCCGATTCAGACTCCACACGGTTGGAACCTACTCAGTTGGAATCTACTCAGTTGGAAACTTCTGAGGTTTAAGAAAATCTCAAAAGAGATCGGCAAGATTTCGTGAGATCTCACGAGCTCACCAAGCCGTTGTCTCTCACAGAAAAACATCCAACCACATAATCGTTCATCCAAGTTCTTGATCAAAAACGTTCCAAATTTCTCAAACTTTTTCCCAACAATTCAACACTTGCCCGTCGCAAGAGAAGGAGCAATCACCATGACCACAGCTGCCCCAACCACCGAAGAACCCCAACGCACCTTCGAGTATGGCTTGGCCCGGGCCTCCGATTTGAGCGTCTACACCCACACACCTGAGGGGTCTGACAAACCGGTTGTCACGGCTGTGGAGATCGATGGCGAACGGATGACCCCCACTGATCGATTCTGGACGTCGTTCTTTGTGCGGTTTGGCTTTACCGAGAACATCTTTCGTTACTTCGACCACACCGAGGTTTTCACGCGGATCAGCGAGAGGGCGAAGTCCGACAGCCTCCGCTACTGCATCGAGCGGGACGCTCATGGCAACGGGCTCTTGCTAGGCGTCAGTAACCCCGCCCGTCCGGTTGTTTCCTTCGACGAGGTCAACCAGCTGGCTGAACGATACGGGGCCACCGACATCCAGTACCACCGCGGGATTATCACCACCACCCACGTACCGCGTAGTGGGGACAACCCTTTCCACCTGGGAAATGACGAGTTTCAACACCGCTTTGTGATGGACACCCCGATTGATGGGTATACCAAACCGAAGATCCACCTCTCGTTTTTGCGGATGGTCTGCACCAACGGCATGATCGGCTACTCGAAAGCCTTTCGCAGCGAATTGAGCGTGGGCGACGACGTCGCCTTCTGCTTGGAAAGGGCGTTGGAAAGCTACGACAACGACGACGGCTACAGCGCGTTGCGACAAAGGTTCAGTAGTGCTCAAACGTCGTGGGCCTCGCTGCACGAGTGCGAGACCTTGCGGAAGTTGCTGGTCAAGTTGTGCAACGCTGGGGAGATCACCGGCACCGACGGAAAAACCATTCAGCGTTTCGAGGAGATGACCGGGAATCTCCATGATTTCTACGGCTTGGCCAACTTAGACGCATTGAGCGTCAAACGTCAGCGTGTTCTGCCCAGCAAGGCACGGGTCTATGACCTGCTCAACTACGCCAGCGAGCTGGCCACTCATCATGCTCTTGCCAACGGCAGCCGTCGTTTGCAGGCCTACCTGGGCAGCTTGATCAGCGACGAATACGACATGGAGGGGACCGCCGAGAAGCTGGAGGACTTCCGCGACTTGTTCATGACCAATGAGGGACAAACCTCTCCCAGTGTGAACTAGTCCGATAGCGGATCAACCCCGCTCAGGCCGGGGCCTCGGGACTCGCATGCAGTGCTGGCCGTTCCGTTGGCGAACCCGATGGCCCCGGCCGCTGACTCGGAAACTTTGCTGTTGCTTCTTTCGTCCCTGGATTGTCTTCTCGGTGTTGTCGCTTCTCGGTGTTGTCGCTTTTGGTTGTCTTCAGTTTGTCTTCACAAGGTGGGAGCCGGTGGCAACGCGAGCCGCAGCCCGGTTTCGACCTTGTTTTTCTTTTGGGCGATTCTCGAACTGTTCAGCTCTCGACGACCTGGGCCAAGCTCACCTCTTCGGGGAATCGGTAGCCGACTCCCCGGACGGTCTCGACCAGATGAGCTCGTTCTCCAAGCTTTTGCCGGATACTCTTGACGTGAACGTCGATAGTGCGGTCTTGGACAGCGGCGTCCTCACCCATGCAGGCATCCATCAATTCGTGCCGTGTGAAAGCACGGCCTGGTTGTCGAGCGAGGGTCCACAGCAGGCGGAACTCGGTGAGGGTCAACTGCAGTTCCTGGCCCTCGATCGTCGCGCGGTGTCGGATGCGGTCCATTTCCAGGCCGTGTCCGTTCAGGGCGTCTTTGCTCAGTTCGTTCGAGCCCTGCGTCCTGCGGAACAAGCTTTTGACACGTTGTAGCAAGGCGTTCATCTTAAAAGGCTTGTGGACGTAGTCGTCGGCCCCCATTTGAAAGCCGACGACCTCGTCGACCTCTTCACCTTTGGCGGTGAGCATGAGGATTGGCACCTCTCGGGTCCGCGGATCGCTTCGCAGCTCTCGGCAGATCGCCAGTCCATCCAAGCCAGGCAACATCAGGTCCAAGAGCACCAAATCCGGCAGGTGGAGTTGAGCCTTGGCCAGACCCTCCTCACCATCGGTGGCGCTCATCACCTCATAGCCTGCTGTTTTCAAGTTGTGTGTGAGGATCTCCACCAGAGCAGGCTCATCCTCAACAATCAGAATATTCTTGGTAGGCATTTGTTGCACCGCAGCTCAGGTGATCGCCACCCCAGCCACGGCCTCCTTCAGTTCTTGTCGTGGTCAATGGCCGAAATAACACGCACCGTGGAAAACACAGGATACAACCGATAAATAGCCTTAGACAAACACCCTGAGACAAACATCCTGAGACAACCAGTTGGAGAGGCTCAGTCTCAGGCCCGTGGGAACGTGCCCGAGTTGATGCCACAAGCAACCCAAGCACACCAGGTGCCACAACACTCTGCGGAAATGACACTAGGATTGGTCAACACGGGCTTGCATCCGCACCAGCGTGACTTGACACCAGCGTGACTTGACACCAGCGTGACTTGACACCAGCGTGACGGTCGTCACTCAGTGTGGACCGCGAGCGTCGGGTCACCAACGAAAGCCTGAGTTGCCAGGCTAAGACTATCAGGTTTTTGGCGAGGTTGCCTTGAGATGGGTCGGCAACGTCAAAACTTTGTCAAAGATTAACCAAAGCGACCGGTTACATAGTCTTCTGTCTCCTTGAGGTGAGGTTTGGTGAAGATGTCACCGGTCGGTCCGTATTCCAGGACACGTCCTAGGTACATCAGGGCCGTGAAGCGGCTGGTGCGGGAGGCCTGGTGCATGTTGTGGGTGACCATCAACACGGTATATTCGCCCCCGAGTTGTTCAAACAACTCCTCGATTTGAGCTGTCGCCACCGGATCAAGGCTGGAGCAAGGCTCATCCAGCAGCAACACTTCTGGGTCAGCGGCGATGGCCCTTGCAATGCAGAGGCGTTGTTGTTGGCCGCCGGAGAGTCGCAGCGCAGGCGTGTGCAAACGGTCTCGCACTTCATGCCAGAGAGCTGCTCGCCTGAGGCTTCGTTCGCAGACATCTTCTAATTCAACACGACTGCGGACCCCGTCAACGCGGAGGGGAAAAACGACGTTCTCGAAGATGGTCATCGGAAACGGATTGGGTGTCTGAAAGACCATCCCCATGCGTTTGCGTAACTCGATGACATCCACCCGTGGATCGTAAATGCCCTGGCCGCCGAAGAGGATCTCTCCAGAAAATTTGACTGAGTCCACTAGGTCGTTGAGGCGGTTGACGCTCCGCAACAAGGTGCTTTTGCCACACCCACTGGGGCCAATCAGGGCCGTGGTCTGACCGCGGGGTATGGAAAGGGTGATGTCCCACAACGCCCTTTTGGAGCCATACCAAAGGCTGAATTGTCGAACCTCCAGAACGGAGTCCTGCTGAAGAACCGCTTGGTGGACCTCCGCAGGAATCGCCTCACCCCGGGCAATGGCCTCCAGTCGGTCGCTCATCCTCTGCTGGTTGTGCATCGTTCTGCGGTCCCGTTGTGCTCTTGTCTTTCAGGTTCCGCTGCCCTTTGGGGATTGTGAGGATATGTTGAAACTAGTCCGTCGTCAGCTTTCCAGGGAAACACGATGGCGACGGATTCCGGCTCTCAGCCAAGCGGCGGTCAAATTCAACGCAGCGATTAAGGCCACCAAAAAGCAGGTCGTGGTATACACAAGATCTGGACTTGACGGTGAGGGGGGGCCGCCGTCACGCAGTCCGGTGGCATAGACTTGGTATCCAAGGTGCATAAAGGTGCGGTCGAGGTGGAGATAGGGGAAGGAACTATCGATGGGTAATTCGCGAGCGGTTTGTGCTGCGCCCAGCAACAGCAGTGGGGCAACTTCACCAGCTCCTCGGGCGACCGCTAGGATGCCACCTGTCAAGATTCCTGGCAACGCCCGCGGCAAAACGACACGGCGGATCGTCTGCCAACGGCTGGCACCGCAGGCATGAGAAGCTGCTCGGATGTCGGCCGGGACGCTGGCCAGCCCCTCTTCGGTCGCCACGATCACCACGGGAACGGTCAGCAGAGCCAAGGTCAAGGCAGCCCAGAGGACCCCACCACCGGCCCAAACAGCGGTGCTGCGATCTGGGTAAAAGAGCTCATCGAGACTGCCACCGATCAAGGTACAGAAGAACCCCAACCCGAAGACCCCAAAGACAATCCCCGGCACCCCGGCGAGATTGGTCACCGCAATCCGCACAACAGTCACCAAGGTGCGACTTCGAGCGTATTCTCTCAGGTACAAAGCCGTCAGGACCCCCGCTGGGATGACCGCAACGGTCATCAGCAGCGTCAGCACGGCAGTCCCCCAGATCGCTGGCAGCAATCCACCTCGAGTTCCCCCTTGGCGCGGCCCGGTGGTGAGAAAGTCGAACCAACGCCAGAGGTAAACTTGCAACTGCCCCCACCACGATAACTGATTCGCAGGGTACGCTCGGACAACCTCAGCCAAATCGACCAACACAACCTCCTCTTGTTGGGGAGGGCCATACCCGGGAACGCGAACCTGAACCAGGTAACGGCCCAAGAGTTCCGCTCCCGAACGAGCCTGTGCTGAACTCGCCTGTGCTGAGCTCGCGGGTGCTGAGCTCGCGGGTGCGGCCTTGGCTGGCTCGGATGCTAGGGGAATTGTCTGCGTGAGCTCTGCGGACTGTTCTCGGAGGCGAATCAAGGTAGGCAATAATCTTTGCATCTCCTGCCAAACAGCTTTTGGGCTCTGCTGAGATTGCTCTTGAGAGTTCTGCTGTTGGTTGATCAAGAGCCCCTCGGGAATCCCGAACAAAGGGCGGCCGTTGAGACGTTCAATCACAACCGCCCAGTGGGGCTGCTCCCGGCTGAGAATCTGGGACTGGGGGACTTTGACATAGTTGCCGCCTGGCGAGATGAACGTCGCCGCGGAACCGGCAACATGAAAGACATATCGTCGGTCCAGTCCTTCGGGGCCCGGCTCCGAAGCCCAAAACTCTCCTAAAAAAACTTGGCCATCGACTGTTGCGACTTTCTCAATCCGACCGGGCCAAAAGGTTCGAGCCCCCTGAACAAGCAACAATCCAAAGAGTGCGACTGTGGCGAAAACGGAGAACATCAGAGCCCCCCCGGCAAGCCAAACCAACGGTTGGGCCGGCCCATAGGGACCTTGTGGCTTGATTGAACCTTCAGCCTCAGACACCTCGCTGCCAGAACCCTCAGGCCAAGAAGCTTGAGTGAGAGACCCTGGCGGTCCAGAAGCCGGTCCAGCAGCAGAGGGAACCGGCTCGGCGACAGGGGAAAGACCAGACTCCGCAGGGCTCCCTTGCGGTTGGGGATTATCTGGCATGGCTGCTCCTTCGCAGTCGGAGGCGGAGGGCTTCTGCGCAGGTATTGGTGAGAAATGTTAGCAAAAATAAGAGCAACGCTGCCAAAAAGAGAACCCGATAATGGGTCTGGCTGACTGCCCGAGGGACCTCTTCGAGTAACTTCGCTGAGACCGTGGCGACTCCGGAGAACGGGCTGATCTCCATAAGTCCGGTGTTGCCGGCTGCGGTGAAGACGATCAGCGTTTCTCCGGCGGCTCGTCCGACGCCGATCATCACCGCGGCGATCAGGCCGCTGGCGGCTTGGGGCAGGACGACACACACCGCTGTCTGCCACGGGGTGGCTCCAGCGGCCAATGAGGCCTGTCGCAACCGTGCCGGGACGGCCTGCAGAGCGTCCTCAGCGAGGGTATAGATCAGCGGCACCAAAGCCAACCCAAGCACCAAGCCAACAAGCAGCGTGTTGCGAGGTTGGTAGGGGCCGAGGACCCAATCTCTGGGGTCAACGCCGGCTTCGCTCAGCAGAAGGCCCACAGCAACCGAGAGGCCTCCCGCCAGCAGGATCCCCAGCACCAACCGCAATCCGGCTCCCAGGGCGATCGCCCGACTGCCTCGAATCAACCTCCGAGTTGCCGGCGAACCTCGGCTGGCCAAGAGATTCTGAGATCCCACCTGGTCCACCCTGCGTGACTTGCCTGGTGGAAAAGGCCAGGCTCCACGTCGGGCCCACAGCCACACCAACAAACCCCAAATTGGCAACACCATCGCCGTCCAGGCAGCTGGAATCCAACCTGGTCCTCCAGCCAGCCAGCCTTGGAAGTCACCAGCGAAAAACATCTCCTCCGCCCGGCAACCAGCCAGAGCCGCAAGGATGACCACTGCCGGCAAAATCACCGCTAAAGCCCCCAAGCGCCCGACCACTGACCCACCTCGAGGCAGAATCACCCGTCCGACCGCCGCAGCGACGAGCATCAAGATCGGAGCCACCAAGAGCACACCCAAGACAGCAGCCAAGTCCTGACCAAGCCAAGGAGCAAACACCGCCGCCACCAGCATCGCCAAAACCACACTGGGCAAGCTGGCCAACAGTTCCACCACCGGTTTGATCCACGCCCGAGCACGGGG
Source organism: uncultured Pirellulales bacterium (assembly GCA_964648025.1). Lineage (GTDB taxonomy): Bacteria > Planctomycetota > Planctomycetia > Pirellulales > Pb10988 > CAZYKP01. Next base: position 118,764 of record CAZYKP010000012.1, read on the forward strand.
TCCCAGAAATTCACTGGTGTAAATTGCAGAAAAAAGGCCAAGCGGGGCCCCCACTAGCAGGGCGGCCAAGGTGGCCTTGATGGTGCCAAAGAGCAACGGAACCAGGCTGAACTTCGCCTCTTGATCCGGTGACGAGGGTGCCTCCCACACATAAGCAGGGCGCGGGTATTGCTCATACCACACACGCCCAAACAACGTGGACCAGGTGATGCCCGGGTATGCCGGATTGAGTTCCCAGCGGTAGACGGTCTGGTCTGCGACACCGATGACCGCGGATTGATCCGGAGCGATAGCCAAGAGCCCCGATCGCTCGATTTCTGCCTGGTTGTCTTGACTGGCTGTGTCTTGACTGGCTGTGTCTTGCTCAGGGGGTTGGTGTCCTGCCAGGGCCACCGATTGACTGGTCGATTGACGGACCAGAGGGCCTCTCGGCTGATCGGTCACACCAGAGGAGCCAAGCCGAGCGACGACCCGCCGGGCGGTGCCATGAAAGACAGCCATCGAGCCATCTTGGTAGCTGGCGGCAAAGAGTCGGCCCCCAGGGGCGGCGGCTAACCGCCGAACAGCTTGGCCAAAGCCGGCCAAGCGATAAGCAACAGTCAACGACGAGCCCTGCGAGACCACCTCCGGCGAGCTGTTGTTGGCCGAACCGACCGACTGCAAACCAGCCCGGCCAACGACCCCATTGGGAGCAACGCGGAACCACCCCCTGATCGCCCCCCGGGAATCCCCGATCAATAAGGTTTGGCGGCCCGGAAGAAAGGTTGCTGCGCTGACCCAAGTCGCCGGTTCCGGTACCAAGTCGATGACACCCAGCGCCCGGATGGCATTGATATCGGCCACATCAAACCGCTCACAAAGGCCGTCGGATTGAAGAAGGAAGACTTGGTCAAGTGACCCTGTGAGAAACACCCAAGGATAACTTGGGCGACCAGGGCGACCAATCTTCGGTGCCGCCTTGGGCGAAAAGGGCAAAGGCACCACCACCGGAACCGCCGAGGCCGACCGGTTCGACCCCAAGGAACCAGCAACCAAGCCACTTGAACCTATGCTCCCCGAACTGAGCCCAGGGCCACTGAACCCAGGGCCACTGACACCGGTCAGCAAGCCAGGGCTCTTGCCGGGCGAGGTCGGCACAAAAGGCGCCTCGATCGAGGGCAGCAACCAGGCCTTCCCATTGGCGGTGAGGGCCACCAGGCCGGTTCCCAACGGCCCCGAGGAGAAATCCAGCCGGACCACGGCAACAGGCGAACGGTGGGATGCCAGCGGTCTCTGCCGATTCTTTTGAGCCACAAACGCGGAAGTTGCCAAATCAATACTTGGGCCCAACGCAACGCGGACCGATTGCTCCCGCCAAGCCCCCTGAGGGCCGCGAATCAGCAGCCGCTGGCCAACGATCATCGCCTGCCCAGGCCGCAAGGTCCGCGCCGCAGGGGGAACCGCCTCGGATGGCACATTGGCCGTCACCACTGAGATCTTGCCCAAGCGAATCGTGCCCTGTGAGAAGCCAACTGCGAACTCACGGCCATCGAGTGAAAATGACCAAACAGTCGGCTCAAGCCTCTCTGTCACCTGATCAACGCCCGACTCGGGATTCTGCGGTTGCTCGCCCTGTCCTGGCTTTGGCTCATCTGGCTTTGGCTCATCTGGCTGCTCGCCTGGGTGTTCTTGGCTGGCTGGGTGTTCTTGGCTGGCTGGGTGTTCCGAAGCAAACAGCCAACGACGGGCCACAATTCGCCTTGCTTTTTCGGAAGAAGCGACTTCTGTTGGCTGAGCGTTCTCTTTTGGCTGAGCGTTCTGCCTGAATTGAGCGTGTTGGGGCCCCTGATTTGGTTGATCCACGCGTAGAACGGTCATCCAGCCATCCTGTTGGACGATCCAACCGAGTTGCCCTGCCTCCTCAACACCGAGACCGACGGGGTCATCTGGCTCGGGGAGGCGTGTCAGCTCAGCAGAGCCTGCTGGTTGGCCCAGCGGAACTAGCGGCTTGGGAACTAGCGGCTTGGGAACTAGCGGCTTGGGAACTAGCGGCTTGGGAACTAGCG